>NZ_JAHUWD010000049.1:0-234 GCF_019219165.1 Enterobacter sp. ENT02 | reverse complement strand
TGAGTGAACATACGTAATTCATTACGAAGTTTAATTCACGAGCATCAAACTTAAATTGAAGAGTTTGATCATGGCTCAGATTGAACGCTGGCGGCAGGCCTAACACATGCAAGTCGAGCGGCAGCGGAAAGTAGCTTGCTACTTTGCCGGCGAGCGGCGGACGGGTGAGTAATGTCTGGGAAACTGCCTGATGGAGGGGGATAACTACTGGAAACGGTAGCTAATACCGCATAA
>NZ_JAHUWD010000048.1:0-235 GCF_019219165.1 Enterobacter sp. ENT02 | reverse complement strand
ACCGAGATTCCCCCAGTAGCGGCGAGCGAACGGGGAGCAGCCCAGAGTCTGAATCAGCTTGTGTGTTAGTGGAAGCGTCTGGAAAGTCGCACGGTACAGGGTGATAGTCCCGTACACGAAAGCACACATGCTGTGAACTCGAAGAGTAGGGCGGGACACGTGGTATCCTGTCTGAATATGGGGGGACCATCCTCCAAGGCTAAATACTCCTGACTGACCGATAGTGAACCAGTAC
>NZ_JAHUWD010000047.1:0-250 GCF_019219165.1 Enterobacter sp. ENT02 | reverse complement strand
GCAAGCGTTATCCCATTAAAGATGATGGCCTCCAGGCCATCATCCTGTTCTTCCAGCATGATGTATTCGCCAGTCAGTGCTTCACTCAGGAACACCGTCCCCTTTTTCCCCATATAGAGTGTCCCCCCGCGATTTCACCCTGTAGACCGTACCTCCTTCCGGATACGCGTATTCAGGAACACGGCCATCCCAGTGTCGGTTCGAGGGGTGCCAGACCGTTCCGGGCGTTGCACCCGCCAGAGCTTCATGC
>NZ_JAHUWD010000046.1:0-255 GCF_019219165.1 Enterobacter sp. ENT02 | reverse complement strand
GATCCGGGGTGAAGCTCCAGCTACCGTCCGGGTTCACCTTCGTGGAGCCGATAACCTGGCCGTTGTCGATGATGTTCACCGTGCTGCCCGGCTCGGCCTTGCCGCTCAGGGTCGGGGTGTTGTCATCAGTGGTGTCGCCGCTCACGACCGGGCCCTGGTAGGCGCCGACGTTGTCGGTGACCAGCAGGTCAGAGGCCGCGTCCGGTGCTTTTGTATCCACCACGATACCGAAGCCGCCGGTTGGCTCACTGGTGC
>NZ_JAHUWD010000045.1:0-255 GCF_019219165.1 Enterobacter sp. ENT02 | reverse complement strand
CGGGCAAGGTGGAAATCACCGGCGTGACCGACGACGTCGGCAGCGTGACCGGCAGCCTGTCCCAGAACGCGGTCACCGACGATACCCGTCCGCAGATCAGCGGCACGGCGAAGGCGGGCAGCACCGTAACCATCATGGACGGCAGCAACGTGCTGGGCACCACCACCGCGGGCGCGGACGGCACCTGGAGCTTCACGCCGAGCGTGGATCTGGGTCGCGGCGAGCACAGCTTCACCGCCACGGCGAAGGATCCGA
>NZ_JAHUWD010000044.1:0-255 GCF_019219165.1 Enterobacter sp. ENT02 | reverse complement strand
GACAGCCAGGATGTTGGCTTAGAAGCAGCCATCATTTAAAGAAAGCGTAATAGCTCACTGGTCGAGTCGGCCTGCGCGGAAGATGTAACGGGGCTAAACCATGCACCGAAGCTGCGGCAGCGACACTTAGGTGTTGTTGGGTAGGGGAGCGTTCTGTAAGCCGTTGAAGGTGGCCTGTGAGGGTTGCTGGAGGTATCAGAAGTGCGAATGCTGACATAAGTAACGATAATGCGGGTGAAAAGCCCGCACGCCGGA
>NZ_JAHUWD010000043.1:0-255 GCF_019219165.1 Enterobacter sp. ENT02 | reverse complement strand
TAAGGCGGGGTTTTGCTGTGTAATGCAGCAGTCAGTCATTTTTCTGTCATTTAGCGGTTGCGGCCTGCGGAGAACTCCCTATAATGCGCCTCCATCGACACGGAACATGTGAATCACTTCACAAACAACCGGGTCGGTTGAAGAGAAAAAATCCTGAAATAACGGGTTGACTCTGAAAGAGGAAAGCGTAATATACGCCACCTCGCAACGGTGAGCGAAAGCCGCGTTGCACTGCTCTTTAACAATTTATCAGAC
>NZ_JAHUWD010000042.1:0-255 GCF_019219165.1 Enterobacter sp. ENT02 | reverse complement strand
CGCAGGGATGCGCCGAGAGGGCGTGGCCTGCAGGGATGCAGGCTCATGCCCGACCCGATAGCCTGAAGGAATAAGCTGAGGGAACCGCGAAGCGGCGATTTACCGCCGGGAGCCCGGGTTGCCAGGGGGGTGGCGATTGCACTGAACCCCGGATCCTGGACACCAGATTCCAAATCTGGAGGTTCAGAACAATGAAATATCCTTTCCATACCAGGCTTGCAGCTGTACTGCATTACATGGCCGGACAGTCGAGTA
>NZ_JAHUWD010000041.1:0-255 GCF_019219165.1 Enterobacter sp. ENT02 | reverse complement strand
TGTGTTAGGCCTGCCGCCAGCGTTCAATCTGAGCCATGATCAAACTCTTCAATTTAAGTTTGATGCTCGTGAATTAAACTTCGTAATGAATTACGTATGTTCACTCAGAGACTTGGTATTCATTTTTTGTCTTGCGACGTTAAGAATCCATGTCACTTTGAGTGCCCACACAGATTGTCTGATAAATTGTTAAAGAGCAGTGCAACGCGGCTTTCGCTCACCGTTGCGAGGTGGCGTATATTACGCTTTCCTCTT
>NZ_JAHUWD010000040.1:0-255 GCF_019219165.1 Enterobacter sp. ENT02 | reverse complement strand
AAGATGTTTCTTTCGAATCATCATCAAATTGCGAAAATTTGAGAGACTCGAACACACATAACATGTGTGTCGTTTCAATTTTCAGCTTGATCCAGATTTTTAAAGAGCAAATATCTCAAACGTCACCTGAAGATGAGTTTTGAGATACTGAGGCAGGTGACTTTCACTCACGAACCAGCAAGTGGCGTCCCCTAGGGGATTCGAACCCCTGTTACCGCCGTGAAAGGGCGGTGTCCTGGGCCTCTAGACGAAGGG
>NZ_JAHUWD010000003.1:0-747464 GCF_019219165.1 Enterobacter sp. ENT02 | reverse complement strand
CATCAGGCTTGCGCCCATTGTGCAATATTCCCCACTGCTGCCTCCCGTAGGAGTCTGGACCGTGTCTCAGTTCCAGTGTGGCTGGTCATCCTCTCAGACCAGCTAGGGATCGTCGCCTAGGTGAGCCGTTACCCCACCTACTAGCTAATCCCATCTGGGCACATCTGATGGCAAGAGGCCCGAAGGTCCCCCTCTTTGGTCTTGCGACGTTATGCGGTATTAGCTACCGTTTCCAGTAGTTATCCCCCTCCATCAGGCAGTTTCCCAGACATTACTCACCCGTCCGCCGCTCGTCACCCGGGAGCAAGCTCCCTGTGTTACCGCTCGACTTGCATGTGTTAGGCCTGCCGCCAGCGTTCAATCTGAGCCATGATCAAACTCTTCAATTTAAGTTTGATGCTCGTGAATTAAACTTCGTAATGAATTACGTATGTTCACTCAGAGACTTGGTATTCATTTATTGTCCGAAGACATTAAGAATCCATGTCACTTTGAGTGCCCACACAGATTGTCTGATAAATTGTTAAAGAGCAGTGCCGCTTCGCTTTTCGCAGCGGCGCGGGGTGTGCATATTACGCTTTCCCGCTTCAGAGTCAAGCGTTTATTTTCGCTTTTCTCTGCTGACCCGGCGGCGTGTGTGCCGTTATTCCGTGTCAGTGGAGGCGCATTATAGGGAGTAATTCCGAAGCTGCAAGGATAAAGTGAAAATTATTTACTGACTGCTCACTTTCCAGGCAAAGCACCTCCCGAACCTCAATTTTCGCCTGGTTTTTAAACAAAAACGAGCCGCAAGCGGCTCGTTTTTGCGTTTTGTGATTTACTGCACTGCCACAATGCGATCGTCGTTGGCTTCGAGAAGGATAACTTTGCCAGGAATCAGCTCCCCGGAAAGGATCTGCTGCGCCAGCGGGTTTTCGATCTGCTGCTGGATAGCTCGTTTCAATGGACGAGCCCCGTACACCGGGTCGTAACCATTCTCGCTCAGCAGCTTCAGCGCCTCGTCCGAGATGTGGATTTCATATCCACGCTCTTCCAGACGTTTATAAAGACGCTGCAGCTGAATCTGCGCAATCGACGCGATGTGTTTCTCACCCAGAGGATGGAAGACCACGACTTCATCAATACGGTTGATGAACTCCGGACGGAAGCTATGGCTGACCACACCGAGTACCAGATCCTTCATATGGCCGTAATCCAGCTCACCGAAGCGTTCCTGAATCAAATCGGAACCCAGGTTCGACGTCATAATCACTACCGTATTACGGAAATCGACCGTTCTCCCCTGCCCGTCGGTCAGTCGACCATCATCCAGCACCTGCAGCAGAATGTTGAACACATCCGGGTGTGCTTTTTCCACTTCATCCAGCAGGATGACGGAGTAAGGGCGGCGACGGACCGCTTCTGTCAGATAGCCCCCTTCTTCATAGCCGACATATCCCGGAGGCGCACCGACCAGACGCGAGACGGAGTGTTTCTCCATAAACTCGGACATGTCGATACGCACCATCGCGTCGTCGCTGTCGAACATAAAATTAGCCAGCGCTTTACACAGCTCGGTTTTACCGACACCGGTTGGCCCCAGGAACAGGAACGAACCGATTGGACGATTAGGATCGGAAAGCCCTGCACGGCTACGACGAATAGCGTTGGAAACAGCCTCAACCGCCTCGTTTTGCCCAATGACGCGATTGTGGAGATCCTGCTCCATGCGCAGCAGTTTCTCACGCTCGCCTTCCAGCATGCGTGCCACTGGAATACCGGTCCAGCGCGCCAGCACTTCAGCAATTTCTGCATCCGTCACTTTATTACGTAACAAGCGCATCGTTTTGCCTTCGGACTGCGTCGCAATCTCAAGCTGTTTCTCCAGCTCAGGGATTTTGCCGTACTGTAGTTCAGACATACGCGCCAGGTCACCGACGCGACGCGCCTGCTCAATGGCAATTTTTGCCTGTTCCAGCTCTGCTTTGATCGTCTGGGTGCCAGAAAGGGACGCTTTCTCCGCTTTCCACTCTTCTTCTAACTCAGAGTACTGACGTTCTTTATCGTCCAGCTCTTCGTTCAGCATATCCAGGCGTTTCTTACTGGCTTCATCAGACTCTTTCTTCAACGCCTGCTGTTCCAGCTTGAGCTGAATAATACGGCGGTCGAGACGGTCCAGCTCTTCCGGTTTCGAGTCAATCTGCATACGAATGCTTGATGCCGCTTCGTCGATCAGGTCAATCGCTTTGTCCGGCAACTGACGATCAGCAATATAACGATGCGAAAGCGTCGCTGCGGCCACGATTGCCGGGTCCGTAATCTGCACATGGTGGTGCAGCTCATAGCGCTCTTTCAGGCCACGCAGGATCGCGATGGTGTCTTCAACGCTTGGCTCAGCAACAAACACTTTCTGGAAACGACGCTCAAGAGCAGCATCTTTCTCAATGTACTGACGGTACTCATCCAGAGTAGTTGCACCAACGCAGTGAAGTTCACCACGCGCCAGCGCAGGTTTCAGCATGTTCCCGGCATCCATTGCGCCGTCTGCTTTACCTGCACCGACCATGGTGTGCAACTCGTCGATAAACAGAATGACGTTGCCTTCCTGTTTCGCCAGGTCGTTAAGCACGCCTTTAAGACGCTCTTCAAACTCGCCACGGTATTTCGCACCGGCCACCAGCGCGCCCATATCCAGCGCCAGCACGCGGCGGCCTTTCAGGCCCTCCGGCACTTCGCCGTTGACAATACGCTGCGCCAGCCCTTCAACAATGGCGGTTTTACCAACACCAGGTTCACCAATCAACACCGGGTTGTTCTTGGTACGACGTTGCAGTACCTGGATAGTACGGCGAATTTCTTCGTCACGGCCGATCACCGGGTCAAGTTTGCCCTGTTCAGCACGCTCGGTCAGATCGACCGTAAATTTCTTCAAAGCCTGACGTTGGTCTTCGGCTCCCTGATCGTTCACGCTTTCACCTCCGCGCATTTTCTCAATCGCCTGAGTCACATTGGCGGTGGTTGCACCAGCAGATTTCAGCAGGTCGGTTAAGGTACCGCGTGATTCAAGCGCCGCCAGAACAAAAAGCTCTGACGATATAAAGTTGTCACCACGTTTTTGCGCCAGCTTGTCGCAAAGGTTCAGCACGCGCACCAGATCCTGAGACGGTTGAACGTCACCACCGGTACCTTCTACCTGCGGTAAACGGCTCAGCGCCTGATCGATAGCGGTGCGTAACTGGCCAGCATTAATGCCAGCGGACGTTAATAAAGGACGTACCGATCCCCCTTCCTGATTCAGCAAGGCGCTCATTAAATGAAGAGGTTCGATAAATTGGTTGTCGTGCCCCAGTGCGAGAGACTGGGCATCGGCGAGAGCAAGCTGGAATTTATTAGTAAGACGATCCAGACGCATAACTCCTCCCATTACAGGTCAAATTTGCTACTGGAGATTAAATGAGGTCATCCCTCAATTATTCAAGGTTAATGACCTGAATTATGTGAAAAGAAAACGGCACGTACCGGATCGTCTTGATTCTTTAGGTTATATCAGCCAAATGAAACTTGCCATACGACCCGTCGTCTTGTCGCGGCGATAAGAGAAAAAATCACCCTTTTCGGTGAAGGTACAGCGATCGCCGCCGAAGATCTGCGTTACGCCCACGTTATTCAGGCGCTGACGAGCGAGCGTGTAGATATCGGCCAGATATTTACCCCCTGAAGGCAGGAAGGCTTCCACTGCTTGCGGATCTTTTGCCATAAAGGCTTCGCGGACCTCTGGGCCCACTTCAAATGCGCGAGGACCAATGGCCGGGCCGAGCCAGGCGATGATATTGTCTGGCTCATCGTTAAAGCAGGCGACAGTCTCTTCCAGCACACCTTCACACAGACCACGCCAGCCCGCATGAGCTGCCGCGACTTCAGTGCCCGCACGGTTACAGAACAGAACCGGCAGGCAGTCAGCGGTCATCACGGCGCACACCGTTCCTGGCGTGTTGCTGTAGGAGGCATCGGCACGTTTAGACGCATAGGGTTCCCCCGACAGCGTCAACACATCCTTGCCGTGAACCTGCTCAAGCCAGACAGGTTTAGACGGTAACTTGCCCGCAGCAAACAGACGTTTACGATTTTCTTCAACGTGTTCCAGGTTGTCACCACAGTGCGCGCCGAGGTTCAACGACTCCCACGCACCCTGGCTCACACCGCCGATTCGGGTCGAACTGCAGGCAGCCACGCCTTCGGGCAGCGGCCACTCCGGAACAATCAGTTTGGTCATAACCAGTCCACGTGATCCTTATGTTCTTCAAAGTCAGCGCGCATGGCGTCGATAAGTTCCACCATATCCTGTGGGATCGGCGCATGCCATTCCATCTGAATCCCCGTAATCGGGTGGTAAAGACGCAGCATGGTTGCGTGCAGTGCCTGACGGTCAAACTTACGCAGTACAGAAATGAACTCATCAGACGCGCCTTTTGGCGGACGAGGACGACCACCGTAGACCTGATCCCCCACCAGCGGATGGGTAATGTGCGCCATATGCACGCGGATCTGGTGAGTACGGCCGGTTTCCAGACGCAGACGCAGGCGTGTATGTATGCGGAAATGTTCCATGATGCGGTAGTGCGTCACCGCTGGTTTACCCATCGGGTGCACCGACATATGGGTACGTTTGGTCGGGTGGCGACTGATAGGCTCTTCAACCGTGCCGCCAGAGGTCATATGACCAATGGCTACTGCTTCATACTCACGGGTGATTTCGCGCAGCTGCAGGGATTCCACCAGACGAGTCTGAGCAGGAACAGTCTTTGCCACTACCATCAGACCCGTGGTGTCTTTATCCAGACGGTGCACAATACCGGCGCGCGGTACATCTACGATTGGCGGATAATAATGGAGAAGTGCGTTAAGTACCGTACCGTCAGGATTCCCCGCGCCTGGATGAACAACCAGGTCGCGCGGCTTGTTGATCACCAGAATGTCATCATCTTCATAGACGATGTCCAGTGGGATATCCTGCGGCTCGAAGCGGATTTCCTCTTCGATTTCAGCATTGATGGCGACAGCTTCCCCACCTAACACTTTCTCTTTTGGTTTGTCCCAGATCTTGCCGTTTACCATCACGCGCTGGTCAAGGATCCATTCTTTTATGCGTGAACGCGAATAATCAGGGAACAATTCGGCCAAAGCCTGATCTAAGCGTTGACCGAGCTGATTTTCGGAGACTGTTGCGGTGAGTTCTACTCGTTGTGCCATAAACTGCTTCTTCGTTTAACGTTGGGTTTTACGGCTTTGCCGTTTAATATAGTGTGCTATTGTAGCTGGTCTTAATCGGGAGCAGGAACAGAGTTTCTCCCGGACAAACATTTGAGGAAAGTCAAAACGTCATGACGCGCATGAAATATCTGGTGGCAGCGGCCACGTTGAGCCTGGCTTTGGTGGGCTGCTCCGGTTCAAATGAACAGGTCCCTGACAATCCGCCGAATGAAATCTATGCGACTGCACAACAAAAGTTGCAGGACGGTAACTGGAAACAGGCGATAACGCAACTGGAAGCGTTGGATAATCGCTATCCATTTGGTCCCTATTCACAGCAGGTACAGTTAGATCTTATCTACGCGTACTATAAAAATGCCGATCTTCCGCTGGCTCAGGCCACCATCGATCGCTTCATGCGTCTGAACCCAACTCATCCTAACATCGATTATGTCATGTATATGCGCGGACTGACCAACATGGCGTTGGATGACAGTGCACTGCAGGGCTTCTTTGGCGTGGATCGTTCTGACCGTGACCCGCAGCACGCACGTGATGCCTTCAATGACTTCTCCAAGCTGGTGCGCGGCTACCCGAACAGTCAGTACATTACCGATGCCACCAAGCGTCTGGTGTTCCTGAAAGATCGTCTGGCGAAATATGAATACTCCGTGGCTGAGTACTACACCCGCCGTGGCGCTTGGGTTGCCGTGGTTAACCGTGTTGAAGGTATGCTGCGTGACTATCCGGATACTCAGGCAACGCGCGATGGCCTGAAGCTGATGGAAAATGCCTATCGTCAGATGCAGATGACTTCGCAGGCTGAAAAGGTCGCGAAAATCATCGCCGCGAACAGCAGCAACACCTGACAGAAGCGTCAATGCAAATCGGCAGCCTCAGGGCTGCCGATTTTTTATTCATTTCTGTCACCCGCTGAAGCGCTTTAGCCTCAACACATCCCGTCAACTATGGCCCCAATTTTTGTCTTCGACAAGGTAAATCTCACCTCTTCCTGCCCTGCCTCACAAAAAAGATTCCCTGACAAAAAGTGACAAAATAACGTGATCTAAATCACACATTTTGACATTAGGTCGGGTATGCTGGAATCACCAAGACGGAAAGACAAGAGGTAAAATTTATGACAATGAACATTACCAGTAAACAAATGGAAATTACTCCGGCAATTCGCCAGCACGTCGCAGACCGTCTCGCCAAACTGGATAAATGGCAAACACATTTGATTAACCCACATATCATTCTGTCCAAGGAACCGCAGGGTTTCATCGCTGACGCAACTATCAATACTCCAAACGGCCATCTGGTCGCCAGCGCAAAACATGAGGATATGTACACCGCTATTAACGATTTGATCAACAAGCTGGAACGGCAGCTCAATAAAGTGCAACACAAAGGTGAAGCCCGTCGCGCCACAACATCGGTGAAAGACGCCAGCTTCGCGGAAGAAGTTGAAGAAGAGTAATCCTTTAAATTGAGTGTACCGCCAACGCGCCTTCGGGCGCGTTTTTTATTGACAGGGTGAAAACAGTACGGGTACTTTAACGGTATCAATTTCAGGATGACTTTATGAAACTTACGCCGTTCTTCTTCGCATTCTTTTTTACCTTCCCCTGACTGGGAGGCGTTTCGTCGTGTGATAAAGAATGCGAAGACGAACAACAAGGCCTCCCACAGCGGGAGGCCTTTTTTATTGATAACGATAAAACGAGACAGGCAACACTATGACACCGGAAAACCCGTTACTGGATCTGCGCGTAAAAATCAGCGCGCTGGACGAGAAATTACTGGCGCTGTTGGCCGAACGCCGTGCCCTCGCCGTCGAGGTGGGTAAAGCCAAGCTGGACTCTCACCGCCCCGTGCGCGATATCGACCGCGAGCGCGATTTACTGGAACGGTTGATTCAGCTCGGCAAAGCGCATCATCTTGATGCCCACTACATCACCCGTCTGTTCCAGCTCATCATCGAAGATTCCGTTCTGACCCAGCAAGCGTTGCTCCAGCAGCATCTGAACAAAACCAACCCGCACTCTGCACGCGTCGCGTTCCTCGGTCCAAAAGGCTCCTACTCCCACCTGGCTGCGCGC
Source organism: Enterobacter sp. ENT02 (assembly GCF_019219165.1). Lineage (NCBI taxonomy): Bacteria > Pseudomonadati > Pseudomonadota > Gammaproteobacteria > Enterobacterales > Enterobacteriaceae > Enterobacter > Enterobacter sp. ENT02. The sequence goes on along the minus strand of NZ_JAHUWD010000003.1, from coordinate 740,133 downwards.
CAGTACGCAGCCCGCCATTTCGAAGAGTTCATTGAGAGCGGTTGTGCGAAGTTTGCTGATATTTTCAATCAGGTAGAAACCGGCCAGGCGGATTACGCCGTGGTGCCTATTGAGAACACCAGTTCCGGCGCCATTAATGATGTCTACGATCTGCTCCAGCACACCAGCCTGTCGCTGGTTGGCGAGCTGACAATCCCAATCGACCACTGCGTGCTGGTCTCCGGCTCAACCGACCTGAGCAAGATCGAAACGGTTTACAGCCATCCTCAACCGTTCCAACAGTGCAGCCAGTTCCTGAACCGCTATCCGAACTGGAAAATTGAGTACACTGAAAGCACCTCGGCGGCGATGGAAAAAGTGGCGCAGGCTAACTCTCCAACCGTCGCCGCGCTCGGCAGCGAAGCGGGTGGCGCGCTGTATGGCCTGCAGGTGCTTGAACGCAATCTGGCAAACCAGACGCAAAACATCACCCGTTTCGTGGTGCTGGCGCGTAAAGCAATTGATGTCTCGGATCAGGTTCCGGCAAAAACGACCCTGCTTATGGCTACCGGTCAGCAGGCAGGCGCACTGGTTGAAGCGCTGTTGGTACTGCGTAATCACAATCTGATCATGACAAAGCTGGAATCACGTCCGATCCACGGTAATCCGTGGGAAGAGATGTTCTACCTCGATATCCAGGCCAACCTGGAATCTGCATCCATGCAGAAAGCCCTGCGCGAACTCGGCGAGATCACGCGCTCCATGAAAGTGCTGGGCTGCTATCCGAGCGAGAACGTGGTCCCGGTTGACCCGGCTTAATGTTCAATAAATCGACTTTTCTTCATCCCTGCCACGCTGACGGGCAGGGTGAAGATGGCACCGGAGAGGGGGTACTTCGCCACCTCTTCCGCATCCATATTTTCCCGCGTGGTGGTAATAAACAGCGTTTTCATGTCATCACCGCCAAAACAGACCATCGTCGGGCAACGTACCGGCATGCGGTATTCTTCAAGTTGCTCCCCTTGCGGTGAAAAACGGGCAATACGCCAACCGTCAAACATCGCGCTCCAGTAGCAGCCTTCTTCATCCATAGCCGCACCGTCGGGTATGCCTTCCCCCTCGTTAAACCGGCGAAACGCCTCGCGCTTGCCGGGTTCGCCCTGCTTATCAAGCGGCGTACGGTAGATCACGCCGTTTGGCGTGTCTGAGGTAAACATCCACTGCTTGTCCGGACTAAACGCTAAGCCGTTATGCCCGTGAATATCACACTGGATCACTTTCGGCGTCAGGTCGTTATCGATACGCATCAGCATGGCACCGTTATAATCTCCCGGCCCCCAGAAGGTGCCTGCATAGAACCGTCCCAGATGGTCGGTACCCCCGTCGTTAAAACGAGCAAGCTGCGGGTTGGACGGGTTATCGCACACCTTGCGCCGGAGCAGACCGTGTTTATCGGTCAGCCAGATCCCCGTACGCATCGCCACAATAAACCCGCCACGCTCGCGCAGCGCGAAACAGCCCACCTCTTCGTGAAAAGAGAGCACTGTGTGTTCTGCCGTGGGCAGATGAAAACGATGGATCTCCCCTTCCAGAATATCCGCCCAGTAGAGTGCATTCTCTTCCGCACTCCACGTCGGGCACTCTGGCAAATGTCCGGTGTAATTCAACAGCAGCTGCGGTTCAGCCATGACAAGTCCCCAAAATGAAAAAAGCCAGCAACGCTGGCTTTCAGTATATACATCATCGCATTACTGGCGACTGTCATTTGCCTGACGCAACAGCGTGCGGCTTTCACTCTGGAAACGCGTGGCGTAATCGCCAAACCAGTGCTCTACCTTACGGAAGCTGTCGATAAACGCCTGCTTGTCTCCGTGCTCCAGCAGCGTAATAGCTTCGCCAAAGCGCTGATAGTAGCGCTTGATCAGCGCCAGGTTGTTTTCGGAGGACATAATAATGTCCGCGTAAAGCTGTGGATCCTGAGCAAACAGGCGCCCGACCATCGCCAGTTCCAGACGATAGATAGGTGAAGAGAGCGCCAGCAGTTGTTCAAGCTGCACGTTTTCTTCCGCCAGATGCAGACCATAGGCAAAGGTTGCAAAGTGGCGCAGCGCCTGAATGAAGGCCATGTTCTGGTCGTGCTCAACCGCGCTAATGCGGTGCAGTCGCGCCCCCCACACCTGAATTTGTTCCAGGAACCACTGGTATGCTTCCGGCTGACGCCCATCACAGTAGACGACTACCTGCTTCGCCAGGCTGCCACTGTCCGGGCCAAACATCGGGTGCAGACCCAGTACCGGGCCCGTATGCGCAGCCAGCATTGCCTGCAGCGGACCATTTTTGACGGAAGCCAGATCCACCAGAATGCAATCATCCGGTAAAGGAGGAAGCTTCCCGATGATCTGCTCCGTCACGTGAATCGGGACGCTGACAATAACCATTCCGGCATCTTTCATGAGTTCCGGGGCATGCTCCCAGTCCTCTTTTTCCAGAATGCGTACCTGGTAGCCAGAAAGCGTCAGCATTTTTTCAAACAGACGGCCCATCTGACCGCCGCCGCCGACAATCACTACCGGGCGCAGCGAAGGACAAAGGGTTTTGAAGCCTTTGTCATTTTCACTGGAGTAAGATTCGCGCATCACGCGGCGCAGGACATCTTCAATTAAATCCGGAGAAACGCCCAGCGCCTGAGCCTCTTTACGGCGGGAGGCGAGCATAGAGGCTTCGCGTTCCGGGACGTAAATCGGCAGGCCGTATTTGCTTTTGACCTCACCGACTTCAGCAACCAGCGCCATGCGGCGCGCCAGCAGGTCCAGCAGCGCCTTATCCACTTCATCAATTTGATCGCGTAATGCGGTCAATTCAGCAACCATAACTACCCTCTTAAGCCAGACGCGTCGCCAGCTGGCCGTTCAAATCTTTGTGGATCTCACGCAGCAGCGCATCGGTGGTTTCCCAGCTGATGCAGGCATCCGTAACGGAGACGCCATGCTTCATTGCGCTACGCGGTTGTTCCGATGACTGATTGCCTTCATGAATGTTGCTCTCAATCATCAGGCCGATAATGGAACGGTTGCCATCTTTAATCTGTGCGATCACCGATTCCGCAACCGCAGGCTGGCGACGGTAATCTTTATTCGAATTACCATGACTGCAATCTACCATCAGCGCCGGGCGCAGTCCTGCCTGTTCCATCTCTTTTTCACACTGCGCGACATCAGCCGGGCTGTAGTTTGGTGCTTTACCGCCGCGCAGGATCACATGGCCATCGGGGTTGCCCTGCGTTTGCAGCAGGCACACCTGGCCCGCCTGGTTGATACCGACAAAACGGTGCGGCATTGCGGCAGCGCGCATCGCGTTAATCGCCGTCGCCAGACTGCCATCGGTACCGTTTTTAAAACCGACCGGCATCGACAGGCCAGACGCCATCTCGCGGTGGGTTTGTGATTCCGTGGTACGCGCACCAATCGCAGACCAGCTGAAGAGATCGCCCAGGTACTGCGGGCTGTTCGGATCCAGCGCTTCGGTAGCCAGCGGCAGCCCCATGCTCACCAGTTCCACCAGCAGGCGACGCGCAATTTTCAGTCCTGCTTCCACATCAAACGAGCCATCCATGTGCGGATCGTTAATCAACCCTTTCCAGCCCACGGTAGTACGTGGCTTCTCAAAATAGACGCGCATCACGAGATAGAGGCTATCGCTGACCTCCTCCGCTAATGCTTTAAATCGACGAGCGTACTCAATGGCGGTTTCAGGATCGTGAATGGAGCAAGGACCGCAAACCACCAGCAGGCGCGGATCGCGGCCAGCGATGATGTCAGAAATGGTCTGGCGCGAGTGCTCGATTTGAGCTTCCTGCGCAATGCTCAGCGGAAATTCCGCTTTAAGCTGATCCGGGGTGATTAAAACCTGTTCGTCAGTGATATGTACGTTATTCAGCGCGTCTTTTTGCATGATGGCGATCCTGTCAAGCTCGTTTGCGATAGTTGGTTTTCCTCGAAGAGGTGAAACCACCATACCATAAAAAGTAAACATTTCAATCCAAAATACGTACACATTAGTTTACACAAGCCAATTTATTGCAAAATTCAGCCAATAAAAACGTAAACTTTAAATTACAGACGAATTTTCATTTACCAGGCTATGCTGAAGAAAAAGGAGAATGGCTATGCGTTCAATTGCTCTTACGCTGTTGTCACTGTTCTTATCAGGTTGCCAGATCAATCCTTACACCTTCCAGCCTGACTGGACCAGCCCGAGTTGGTTTGATGCAGGTAAAGAAGACGCCATGAATGGCCTGCCGGTTAAAGATAATCAAACCCTGGCCGATAGTTTTAACGACCCCCATGTCGATCGGAGTGAATATCTCCGGGGTTATACTGACGGTCAGAAGAAAGTGTGTGAAGAGGGTTTTATTCACGCATGGGGATTAGCAGGTAAATCTTTTCCTGCCAGTTGTGATACTGCCGAAAATGCAGCAAAGCTGCATGAGTCATGGCAAAAAGGGATGGATGAAAGTATGAGTACCAGCAGACTTAATTGAGTCTGGCTTTTAATGTCCAAATATAAGTAATTGTAGGATTTAGCTTAAGTCTGGCCTGCGATTTTTCTGACATAATGACGGCGTTGATAAACAATGGTATTCTGCCAACAACTCTTAAGAACAACTATTTCCAGAGCAGTGTGGCGGAATCTGGTGAGAAATTTATTCTTGATCTCTTTGTTCCGATTCACTCTGGTGATAATGCTGTTCTTTACGGCAGGTTCAGCGACGGCAGCTCCGTTCACAGATACCGATAAATCGGTACGTTCGATTGTTTCCGGTATTGTGAGCTATACCCGATGGCCTTCACTCTCAGGGCAGCCTAAGCTCTGTATTTATGCTTCATCTCACTATACGCAAATACTCAGCAGTGAAGATGCGCAAAGCCAGTTACCTTATACTCCTGTCATTGTACGTAACGATCAGGAAGCACTCTCCGCGACGTGCGATGCTATTTATTTCGGGGCTGAATCGCCTGCAAAACAACTTGAATTAATTAGTCAATATCAGGGCCGAGCGTTGCTATTAATCTCAGAGCAAAATCCTGAATGTGTTATTGGCAGTGCATTTTGCCTGATAACAGAACAGAACCAGGTCAGATTTTCCGTCAATCTGGATGCATTGACGCGCAGTGGCGTGCGCGTCAATCCAGATGTATTAATGCTTGCACGGAATAAAAAGCATGAATAAGGATTTCGCCTCTACACCGCGTCCGACGTTTAAAAGAACGTTGCGCCGGATCAGCATGATAAGCGTCATCATTACAATGACATTTATATGGTTATTGCTGTGCTTCGCTTCCGTGGTGACATTAAAGCAATACGCGCAAAAGAATCTCGAACTCACCGGCTCAACCATGAGTCACAGCCTTGAAGCCTCATTGGTTTTCAATGATTCACTCGCGGCCAATGAAACACTTGCAGCCCTTGGGAAACAGGGGCAATTTGCCGTGGCGGAAGTTCTCAATGCCCACCAAAAACGTTTCGCTTACTGGTCATGGGATCCGGAAGATAACACCGACACCCTGGGTGCGCTGGTCAGTCGCTGGCTGTTTCCTGTCCCTGTTGCACAACCGATCGTGCATAACGGCACGGTGATTGGCGAAATTCGCCTTACCGCACGAGACAGCCTTATCAGCCACTTTATCTGGCTGTCGTTTGCTGTCCTGACCGGCTGCATTCTGTTAGCTTCTGCCGTTGCGCTCACCATTACACGTTCCCTGCATCACGGCATGGTTACGGAGATGCAGAATATTACCGACGTCGTCCATGACGTGCGCGCCAACCGTAATTTCTCCCGTCGGGTGACGGAAGGCCGTATTGAAGAATTCCACCAGTTTGGCGAAGACTTCAACAGCCTGCTGGATGAGATGGAAGAGTGGCAGCTTAAGCTCCAGGCGAAGAATGCCCAGTTACTCCGTACTGCCATGCACGACCCGTTAACCGGGCTGGCTAACCGCGCTGCGTTTCGTAATAGCATTGCGGCACTGATGAACGATTCATCGGCAAAGGCAAACTCGGCCCTGCTTTTCCTCGATGGGGATAACTTCAAGTTTATCAACGATACCTGGGGACATGCGGCAGGTGACGGCGTGCTGATTGAAGTCGCCAGCAGGATGGTTGAGTTTGGTGATAAACGTCATCAGTCATACCGCCTCGGCGGCGACGAGTTCGCTATGGTGCTGTACGGCGTCCATTCTGAGCGTGAAGTTCAACATATTTGTGCTGCGCTTTCGCAGCAGTTTATCCGTCCGTTTGATCTGCATAACGGGCAAACCGCATCATTGTCACTCAGCATTGGCTTCGCTCTGGCGTGGGAAAATGCCTCCGTGGAAGCATTACTGGAGCAAGCCGACCGCAATATGTACCTGGTCAAAAATCAGCGTACAAAAACAATAACTTAGAAAGGAATGCACTATGTTAAAGCGATATATCGCGCCCTTGCTACTCGGATCGCTGGCCCTGGCAGGCTGCCAGACACCGCCAGGTAAATTTACACCAGAACAAGTTGCGGCGATGAAGTCTTACGGCTTTAACGAACTGAATGGCGATTGGTCCCTGGGGCTGTCGGATAAAATCTTATTTGATAAAAATGATGCAAGACTGCGCCCGGAGAGTGAAACACAGATCCAGACCATGGCCTCGCGTCTGGCGGCAACCGGCCTGAACCACGCCCGGATGGACGGTCACACGGATAATTATGGTGAGGATAGCTATAACGAAGCGCTCTCGTTAAAACGCGCCAATGCCGTTGCAGACACCTGGGCAAAGGGTGCGAATATCCCACGCAGTAACCTCACCACGCGGGGATTAGGCAAAAAATATCCTGTTGCCAGCAACAGCACCTCGCAAGGGCGCGCTGAAAACCGCCGGGTCGCGGTAGTCATCAGCACGCCATAAGGTTATTTAACGGAGGATCCGGCGAGCGACACGCCTGACGCCGCTCGCCAGCGTAGCCAGTCGACAAAGATAAACAAGACCAGACTAACGCCCATCACCGGCAACGCCAGTCCCAGCAGAGCACTAACCACTATCGTGACCGCCCTCCCCCAGATTGACAGCGCCAGCCAGCTCTGACAAAGCGTCTGCACCGGGTTCGCAGCTGACCTCGCCGGACGACGCATCCACCACATTCGGTATCCCCAGATAATGAGCACGCAAAGGGCAAGTCCGAACGCAACGAGCAGCAGCTGATTCACCAGCCCGAATAAGATCCCCATATGGAAATCCACGCCCCAGCGGGTCAGTTTTGCCATTAATGGGAAATCTTTAAAGCGGGTTCTGTCCATGACCTGCATCGTATTGGGATCAACCGCAACGGCATCAATCTGCGTTGGCCAGCTGCGATCGATTTCCGTTACCGTCCAGGCTCGATCGGACGTACTGGCGGGGCGGATCTCAAGCTTGTTAGCATCAATTCCTGCCTTTTGCGCAGCACTCAGCACGCCATCAAACTGCGTCAGATCCATCGCCGTCTCCGGCACGATCATTCCCCCATGATGGCCGTGATGTTCGGCGTGTTCGTCCATGACCATGGGCGTACCGGAGAGCATTGTATTGACCTGCGGCGTCAGCCAGTTCATCTCAGCACGCAGCTTATCAACGTTCCCCCCCGCCCACTGGGACCAGGTCAGGCCGGTTGCTGAGAATAACAACATTCCGCCCAGCAGCGTCCAGCCTAACGCCACATGCACTCGACGCCGGTTCTGAAAGGAGTTGTTAATGCGCCGTTTGGGTCGGGTATAAAACCACAGCGCAATGCCGCCGAGCGCAGCGACCCACATCCACGAGGCCGCCAGCTCGCTGTAGAGCCGCCCAACATCGCCCAGCATCAGCGACGTATGCAGATAATCAATGGTCTGACGCAGCGGTAAAATCCCGCTGGTGCCGTATACCGTCATGTCCCCCAGCACCGCCAGGCTTATCGGATCGACAAAGATAGCCCGATGCTCCGACGGGCCAAGCGACGGGTCAGCAAACATCACGCGGGTGGTTTCACCCTCAGCCAGCCCCGGACGAACGGCGTGCAAACGCAGATCTGTTCCAAGGGTTTTTTCCGCCACGGCAATTTGTTCCGCCAGCGGCTGCAACTCACCCACAGAATTTGTGTGGAGCGCATGCCGGTAGAGCGCATTCTCCAGCTGCGGGGTTGCCACATACAGCGTACCGGTCAACGCAGCGAAGAAGATAAACGGGCCGACAAACAGCCCGACGTAGAAATGAAGGCGACGCAGCAGGTTTCCCCATGCCGCGCGCGGCGTGCAGGTAGTCATACTTTTCCTTTTTAAGGCAGTAAGTTATCGATTTATTTTTAAAGGGAAAAAGCAGACTGCCGCGGCGGCGCGCGGGTATCAGGGTAAAGCCAGGGAAAAAAGTGCCAGTGGCTGACCGCCTGGCGCGGCGGCTTAACGCGCAGCCTTTGCAGCACCGCGCTTAGCAGGACGATCAGCGCCAGCATCACGCCAGGGACATGCGCTAACAGCACGCAGTAGCCGCAGGCCTCCGCATGGTCAACAGGCATGGAATGCTGCATATCGCCGTGATGGTCATCCATCGACATCATGCTCATATCATGATGCATGCCCGGCATGGAGCTCATGGGATCTTTTTGCAGCGAGACAGAGATAAGCGGCGCGACCACGATCAGCAGGATCGCAAACAGCGCGGTCAATGCCGCTGCGCGTTTCCCATTATGCTGATGCAGTACGTTATCCACTTACCCTCCGGTGAAGAGGCAAGCATTGTAAATGATTTATGTCGAAAGAGTTAATGCGTGAGATGCGATTACAAAAAAAAGGGCCAGCCTTTCGGCCAGCCCTTTCTAACAGGATGTCGCTTAAGCGAATCTTAGTTCAGACGCTCTTTAATACGAGCAGACTTACCAGTACGCTCACGCAGGTAGTACAGTTTAGCTTTACGTACAGCACCACGACGTTTAACAGCAATGCTGTCAACTACCGGAGAGTGAGTCTGGAAGACACGCTCAACGCCTTCGCCGTTGGAAATTTTACGAACAGTGAATGCAGAGTGCAGACCGCGGTTACGAATAGCGATAACCACGCCCTCGAATGCCTGCAGACGTTTTTTGGAACCTTCAACAACCCATACTTTCACTTCCACGGTGTCACCTGGACGGAAGGAAGGTACGTCCTGCTTCATCTGCTCTTGTTCAAGTTGCTTAATAATGTTGCTCATAATTTAATCTCTTATCCTGGGTAAACTGATATTCGGGAGCGTATTACGCATTCCCATCATGTTCATGCTGCTGGTGCGCGTGTTCAGTTTTGAACTCGGCCAGCAACTTTGCTTGCTCTTCAGTCAGAGCCAGGTTTTCCAGAAGTTCAGGTCTTCTAAGCCAGGTTCGGCCCAGCGACTGCTTCAAACGCCAGCGACGTATCTCGGCATGGTTTCCAGACAGTAACACTGCCGGGACGTCCATCCCTTCTAACACTTCAGGACGAGTATAGTGTGGACAGTCCAGCAATCCATCGGCAAAGGAATCTTCCGTTGCCGAAGCTTCATGGCCCAGTACCCCCGGAATAAACCGGGCGACGGAGTCAATCAGCGTCATTGCGGGTAACTCACCACCGCTGAGAACGTAATCGCCGATAGACCATTCTTCGTCAATCTCGGTTTGAATTACGCGCTCATCTATCCCTTCGTAGCGACCACAGACCAGAATCAGCTTTTGATTCGTCGCCAGTTCGCTCACGCCCGCTTGATCAAGCTTGCGTCCCTGAGGTGACAGATAAATCACCTTTGCGCCTTCACCTGCCGCGGCTTTTGCTGTGTGAATGGCGTCCCGTAAGGGTTGCACCATCATTAACATCCCCGGTCCGCCGCCGTAAGGACGATCGTCCACGGTACGGTGCCGGTCATGAGTGAAGTCACGAGGACTCCAGCTCTGGATGCTCAGCAGGCCATTCTTTACTGCCCGGCCAGTTACCCCGTAATCGGTAATCGCGCGGAACATTTCAGGAAACAGGCTAATTATGCCAATCCACATAGCGCCGTCTTTTACCGTTTATCCGGAGAATTTAAAAACCAGGATCCCAATCTACTTCAATGGTTTGAGTAGTGAGATCGACTTTCTTGATAACCTGTCCATCGAGGAACGGAACCAACCGCTCCTTGATGCCAAATGCATCTTTCAGGTTTGCCTTAATGACGAGAACGTCATTTGACCCGGTTTCCATCATATCGATGACTTTCCCCAGGCTGTAGCCTTCGGTAGTGACTACCTGGCAACCCATAAGGTCTTTCCAGTAGTAGTCACCCTCTTCCAGCTGTGGCAACTGCGACGAATCCACGACAATTTCACAATTAGTCAGGGCATTCGCGGCATCACGATCGTCAACGCCTTTCAGCTTGATGATGATGTCCTGATTGTGGTGACGCCAGCTTTCCAGCTCGACCTCTTCCCACTTACCGCCTTTCTGGATAAACCAGGGCTGGTAATTAAAAATGCTATCAGCGTCTTCAGTGGAGGAAAACACTCTGAGCCAACCACGGATACCGTAGCAAGAACCCATTTTTCCCAATACGATCGGTTCAACAGGTGCTTTATTGCTCATCATGACCACCGTGACAGATTAAGCTGCTTTGTTTGCTGCTTTGATCAGCGTAGCAACGCGATCGGAAACAGTAGCGCCCTGGCCAACCCAGTGAGCGATACGATCCAGATCCAGACGAGTTTCTTCTTCTGCGCCAGCGGCCAGTGGGTTGAAGAAACCAACGCGCTCGATGAAGCGACCGTTGCGTGCATTACGGCTGTCAGTCACAACAACCTGGTAGAACGGACGCTTTTTAGCGCCGTGACGAGCTAAACGAATAGTAACCATAACATCCTCTTGTGTGAATAAAACAACCGGGCCCCATCGAGGAACGGAGCCCGGGTGTCATATTAAAAGCCCGAAAATTTTACTCATTTTCGGGCAAAAAGCAATCTCAAAAGCGATTAACGCCCTGGAAAACCGGGTGGCATCATGCCTTTCATGCCGCGCATCATCTTCGCCATGCCGCCTTTCTTCATTTTCTTCATCATGCGCTGCATGTCGTCGAACTGTTTCAGAAGGCGGTTTACGTCCTGCACCTGCATGCCGCAACCGGCCGCGATACGGCGTTTACGGGAACCTTTGATGATTTCTGGCTTCGCACGCTCTTTCAGCGTCATCGAGTTGATGATCGCCTCCATACGCACCAGCACTTTGTCATCCATCTGGGATTTTACGTTGTCAGGGATCTGGCCCATGCCCGGCAGTTTGCCCATCAGGCTGGCCATGCCGCCCATGTTTTTCATCTGACGCAGTTGCTCAAGGAAGTCGGTGAGATCGAAACCGTCACCTTTTTTCAGCTTGCTGGCCAGCTTCTCGGCCTGCGCGCGGTCAACCTTGCTCTCGATATCTTCGATCAGCGACAGCACGTCGCCCATGCCGAGAATTCGGGAAGCAATGCGGTCCGGATGGAACGGCTCCAGCGCTTCGGTTTTCTCACCGACGCCGAGGAACTTGATTGGTTTACCGGTGATATGACGAATGGAGAGCGCCGCACCGCCGCGGGCGTCGCCGTCCACTTTGGTCAGCACCACGCCGGTTAACGGCAGCGCTTCGTTAAACGCTTTCGCGGTATTCGCCGCATCCTGACCGGTCATGGCGTCAACAACAAACAGGGTCTCTACCGGGTTGATAGAGGCATGCACCTGCTTGATCTCGTCCATCATCGCTTCGTCGACATGCAGACGACCGGCGGTATCCACCAGCAGCACGTCGTAGAATTTCAGCTTCGCTTCTTTCAGCGCCGCGTTAACGATGTCGACAGGCTTCTGCGCCACGTCCGACGGGAAGAAATCCACGCCAACCTGCTCTGCCAGCGTTTCCAGCTGTTTGATCGCCGCCGGGCGATAGACGTCCGCAGACACCACCAGCACTTTTTTCTTGTGCTTTTCGCGCAGGAATTTACCCAGCTTACCAACGCTGGTCGTTTTACCCGCACCCTGCAGGCCCGCCATCAGCACCACGGCCGGAGGCTGAGCGGCCAGGTTAAGCACCTGGTTCTCTTCGCCCATCGCCGAAACCAGCTCGTTACGTACGATTTTGACGAACTCCTGACCCGGAGTCAGGCTCTTGTTAACTTCATGTCCAACCGCTTTTTCTTTTACGCGGTTGATAAAATCACGCACGACCGGTAACGCAACGTCTGCTTCGAGCAGCGCCATGCGCACTTCGCGCAGCGTTTCCTTGATATTCTCTTCGGTGAGGCGTCCGCGGCCGCTGATGTTGCGCAGCGTGCGCGACAAACGATCGGTTAAATTATCAAACATTGTCTCTCGCCTGGGGTAGAAACGTTGGGTCGCGTAAGCGACACATACACAGAATTTTGCCGGAGTATAACATGAAGGCAGCTTTGTTGTTATGCAACGGTTGGAGCACGCGTCACGTAACGTTATACTGCTTATCTTTCTTATTAAGACAACTGTCGACGCCTATATGCCTGTTTTCGCACTGATCGCCCTTGTTGCCTACTCTGTCAGCCTCGCGCTGATCATTCCCGGCCTGCTGCAAAAAAACAGCGGCTGGCGGCGCATGGCTGTTCTTTCGGCGGTGATAGCACTGATAAGCCATGCTTTTGCACTGGAATCTCGCATTATTCCTGGCGACGGCAGCGTGCAAAACCTGAGCGTATTGAATGTCGGCTCACTGGTCAGCCTGATGATTTGTACGGTGATGACCATTGTTGCGTCCAAAAACCGCGGCTGGCTTCTGCTGCCGATTGTTTATGCCTTTGCGCTGATCAATCTGGCGTTAGCCACGTTTATGCCCAATGAGTTCATTACCCATCTGGAAGCCACGCCGGGGATGCTGGTGCATATCGGCCTGTCGCTGTTTGCCTACGCGACGCTGATTATTGCGGCGCTTTACGCCATGCAGCTCGCCTGGATTGATTACCAGTTGAAGAACAAAAAGCTGGCCTTCAATCACGAAATGCCGCCGCTGATGGTCATTGAGCGTAAGATGTTCCACATCACCCAGGTCGGCGTGGTGCTGCTGACGCTCACGCTCTGCACCGGTCTGTTTTACATGAAGAACCTGTTCAGCGTGGAGAATATCGATAAAGCGGTGCTCTCCATCATCGCGTGGTTTGTCTATATTGTCCTGTTATGGGGCCATTATCATGAAGGCTGGCGCGGTCGTCGCGTAGTCTGGTTCAACGTCGCGGGCGCGGGCATTCTTACCCTTGCCTATTTTGGAAGTCGCTTCATACAGCAATTTGCTGGCTAAGTAACAAAGGAGTTCCCCCTGGAACACATCTCCACCACCACGCTGATCGTCACCCTGATCATCATGGTGGTCATCTCCGCCTATTTCTCAGGCTCGGAAACCGGCATGATGACGCTCAACCGCTACCGGTTACGCCATCGCGCCAAACAGGGTAACCGTGCCGCCCGCCGTGTCGAAAAGCTGCTGCGTAAACCGGATCGCCTGATTAGCCTTGTGCTTATCGGTAACAACCTCGTCAATATTCTCGCCTCGGCACTGGGCACCATCGTCGGGATGCGCCTGTATGGCAACGCTGGCGTCGCGATTGCCACCGGGGTACTGACGTTTGTCGTGCTGGTATTTGCGGAAGTACTGCCCAAAACCATTGCCGCGCTTTACCCGGAGAAGGTTGCCTACCCGAGCAGCTTCCTGCTGGCACCGCTGTTGATACTGATGATGCCGCTGGTCTGGCTGCTGAATATGGTGACTCGCCTGCTGATGCGCATGGTCGGCATCAAAGCAGACGTCACCATCAGCAGCGCGCTCAGCAAAGACGAGTTGCGCACCATCGTGAATGAATCCCGCTCGCAAATCTCCCGGCGCAATCAGGACATGCTGTTGTCGGTACTGGATCTGGAAAAAGTCAGCGTGGACGACATCATGGTGCCGCGTAACGAGATCGTTGGGATTGATATCAACGACGACTGGAAAGCCATCGTCCGACAGCTGACGCACTCCCCACACGGGCGCATCGTGCTGTATCGCGATTCTCTGGATGATGCCATCAGCATGCTGCGCGTGCGTGAGGCGTATCGTCTGATGACCGAGAAAAAAGAGTTCACTAAAGAGGTGATGCTGCGCGCCGCAGATGAAATTTACTACGTGCCAGAAGGGACACCGCTCAGCATACAGCTGGTGAAGTTCCAGCGTAACAAGAAGAAAGTCGGTCTGGTGGTTGATGAGTACGGCGATATTCAGGGATTAGTGACGGTCGAAGATATTCTGGAAGAGATTGTCGGCGACTTTACCACATCCATGTCACCTTCCCTTGCCGAAGAAGTCACCCCACAAAATGACGGCTCGGTGCTAATCGACGGCAGTGCAAACATCCGTGAACTCAATAAAGCGTTCAACTGGCATTTACCGGAAGATGAAGCGCGCACCGTAAATGGAATGATTCTGGAAGCGCTGGAAGAGATCCCGGCAGCAGGAACGCGTGTGCGTATTGAACAGTATGATATTGATATCCTGGACGTGCAGGACAATATGATTAAGCAGGTTAAAGTCCTGCCCGTTAAGCCTCTACGCGAAAGTATTGCCGAATAAAATGTAGGCCGGGTAAGGCGAACGCCGCCACCCGGCACTACAGGCAGCACGTTACGCTTTCGCTTTCGCCACGGTCACCATTGCCGCGCGAATGGTACGGCCGTTCAGGGTATAACCTTTCTGCATCACACCCAACACCTTACCGGCTTCAATCTCTTCAGATTCCACCATGGCGATCGCCTGGTGTACGTTCGGATCCAGCGGTACATTGGTATCGGCAATCACCTCCACGCCAAACTTACGTACCACGTCCAGCATCGACTTCAACGTCAGCTCGATACCTTCGATCATTGCCGCGTTATCCGGATTCGCTTTGTCTGCCACTTCCAGCGCACGATCCAGGCTATCGATGACCGGCAGCAGTTCATTGACGAATTTTTCCAGCGCAAATTTGTGCGCTTTCTCAACGTCCAGCTCGGTACGACGACGCAGGTTTTCCATTTCCGCTTTGATACGCAGCACGCCATCGCGTTCGCGATTTTGCGCTTCTACCAGCTGGGCTTCCAGGTTGGCAATTTTTTCATCGCGCGGGTCCACCTGCTCAGCAGACGCTTCTGGCTCTACAGCCTCAACTTCATCGTGCTGTTCCGTGATAATTTCTTCAGGGGCTTGCCCCTCAGGCGTTTTCTGTTCTTTACTACTCATGAATTTCTCCGCGTTTTTCTGCATTCATCTCGCTAACTTCGCTTATTATGGGGATCAGTTTCCGGGATTCAAGGGAACAAGACAGATTGTCATCATTCATCAGGCACAAGGACCTCCAGAAAATGAATAATCATTTCAGGTGTATTGGGATCGTCGGGCATCCGCGTCACCCTACCGCATTGACGACACATGAAATGTTGTATCGCTGGCTGTGTGGCAAAGGCTATGAAGTGATGGTCGAACAGCAGATTGCTCAGGAGCTGCAGCTGAAGGGCGTTAAAACCGGCACGCTGGCAGAAATTGGTCAGCAGGCGGATCTCGCCGTGGTGGTGGGCGGCGACGGCAACATGCTTGGCGCAGCCCGCACGCTGGCGCGTTATGATATTAAGGTCATCGGCATCAACCGTGGCAATCTCGGTTTTTTAACCGATCTCGACCCGGATAATGCCCAGCAACAGCTTGCTGACGTGCTGGAAGGGCACTACATCAGCGAAAAACGTTTTTTACTGGAAGCGCAGGTGTGCCAACAGGACTGCCAGAAGCGCATCAGCACCGCGATCAACGAGGTGGTTCTTCACCCCGGTAAAGTGGCGCACATGATTGAGTTCGAAGTGTATATCGACGAAATCTTTGCCTTTTCGCAGCGCTCTGACGGGCTGATTATCTCAACGCCGACGGGCTCTACCGCCTACTCGCTTTCCGCTGGTGGCCCAATCCTGACGCCATCACTGGATGCCATTACCCTGGTGCCGATGTTCCCGCACACGCTCTCCGCCCGCCCGCTGGTTATCAACGGCGACAGCACGATTCGTCTGCGCTTCTCACACCGCCGTAATGACCTGGAGATCAGCTGCGACAGCCAGATAGCGCTGCCGATCCAGGAAGGTGAAGATGTCCTCATTCGTCGATGTGATTACCATCTGAATCTGATTCATCCGAAAGATTACAGTTATTTCAATACATTGAGCTCAAAACTCGGCTGGTCAAAAAAATTGTTCTGATTTTGCACCCAGCACTTTACTGTATAAAAAACCAGTTTATACTGTATGAAAACACAGTCATGGTTTTTCATACAGGAAAACAATTATGCTGGCACAACTGACCATCAGCAACTTTGCCATTGTTCGTGAGCTTGAGATCGACTTCCACAGCGGCATGACGGCAATCACCGGTGAAACCGGTGCGGGTAAATCTATTGCCATTGATGCCCTCGGCTTGTGCCTTGGCGGCCGCGCAGAGGGCGATATGGTGCGCCGGGGCGCAACCCGTGCCGACCTGTGCGCCCGTTTTTCCCTGAAAGACACCCCTGCAGCCCTGCGCTGGCTGGAAGCGAACCAGCTCGAAGACGGACGTGAGTGTTTACTCCGCCGCGTCATCAGTAGCGACGGTCGTTCCCGCGGTTTTATCAACGGTACAGCGGTCCCCCTTTCCCAGCTTCGCGAGCTTGGCCAGTTGCTTATCCAGATCCACGGTCAGCACGCGCATCAACAGTTGATTAAACCCGAGCAGCAGAAGGCCCTTCTTGATGGCTACGCAGGTGAGTACGCGCTTACTCAGCTTATGGCGGAACACTATCGCCAGTGGCATCAGAGCTGCCGTGAACTCGCTCAACATCAGCAGCAAAGTCAGGAGCGAGCAGCCCGTGCGGAACTGCTGGCGTATCAGCTTAAAGAGCTGAACGAATTCAACCCGCAGGCGGGAGAGTTTGAGCAAATCGACGAAGAGTACAAACGTCTGGCTAACAGCGGTCATTTACTTTCAACCAGCCAAAATGCGCTCAACATGCTGGCAGATGGCGAAGACGTAAATCTACAGAGCCAGTTGTATAACGTCCGTCAACTGGTTACCGAACTGGTCGGGATGGACAGTAAACTCTCTGGCGTCCTGGATATGCTGGAAGAAGCGGCTATTCAGATCTCCGAAGCGGGTGACGAACTGCGCCACTACTGTGAACGTCTGGATCTCGACCCGAACCGTTTGTTTGAGCTTGAGCAGCGTATATCCCGTCAGATCTCACTGGCGCGTAAGCACCACGTCACGCCGGAGGAGTTGCCAGCCTTTTATCAGTCTCTCCTTGATGAACAACACCAGCTCGACGATCAGGCTGATTCACTGGAAACGCTGTCTCTGGCGGTAAACCTGCACCATCAGCAGGCGCTGGCAACGGCGAAACAGCTGCACGATATCCGTCAGCACTATGCGCAGGAGTTAAGCCAGCACATCACCGACAGCATGCACACCCTGGCGATGCCGCACGGCGTGTTCAGTATTGATATTCGCTTCGAAGAGAGCCACCTGACTGCGGAAGGCGCGGATCGCATCGAATTCCGCGTCACCACGAACCCAGGTCAGCCTTTGCAGGCCATCTCTAAGGTCGCCTCCGGTGGCGAACTGTCGCGTATTGCACTGGCGATTCAGGTGATTACCGCGCGTAAAATGGAAACCCCGGCGCTGATTTTCGATGAAGTGGATGTAGGGATCAGTGGTCCGACAGCGGCCGTTGTAGGCAAACTGTTGCGCCAGTTGGGCGAATCGACTCAGGTAATGTGTGTCACCCATCTTCCGCAGGTGGCTGGCTATGGTCATCATCACTTTATCGTCAGCAAAGAGACGGATGGTGAAATGACCGAAACGCACATGAAACCGCTGGATAAACGCGCGCGTCTGCAGGAGCTCGCGCGCCTGCTCGGTGGTAGCGAAGTCACCCGCAATACGCTCGCGAATGCGAAAGAACTGCTGGCGGCATAAACTTTTTCGGGATCTCAGAGTCATAGAGAACAACAAAAACGCCGCCAGACCGGTTTCAAAGTGGGGCAAGGTCTATTATCATCGGCATATTACATATGAGCCGCGTTCTGCTCGGGCCCGAAAAGGAATCAAATCACTATGCGTTGTAAAATGCTGACCGCTGCCGCAGCGGTTCTTCTGATGTTGACCGCAGGCTGTTCCACTCTGGAGAAAGTGGTTTACCGTCCTGACATCAACCAGGGGAACTACCTTACCCCTAACGATGTGTCCAAAATCCGTGTGGGAATGACACAACAGCAGGTCGCTTATGCACTGGGAACCCCGATGATGTCCGATCCGTTCGGTACAAATACATGGTTCTATGTATTCCGTCAGCAGCCAGGCCACGAAGACGTGACCCAGCAGACCCTGACGTTGACCTTCAGCAGCGCCGGTGTCTTAACCAACATCGACAACAAGCCTGCCCTGACCAAGTAATCAGGTGTCAGAAATGCAAAAAGGTGCTCAATGAGCACCTTTTTTGTTTTCCGTTGATTCCCTCGCCCCTTTGGATAGAGGGTCAGGGTGAGGGATAAGAAAGCGCTACTTACCCGCTTTCTCCGCGCGCTGACGACGCAACTCTTTCGGGTCAGCAATCAGCGGGCGATAAATCTCAACCCGGTCGCCCTCTTTCAATACGTCGCCAAGTTTCACCGGACGGCTGTAAATCCCGACCTTATTCTTCGCCAGGTCGATATCGCTGCGAAGCTCAAGGATGCCGGAAGCGCGAATAGCCGCCTCGACGGTGGCCCCCTCTTCCAGCGTCACGCGCTGCAGATACTGCTTTTCCGGCAGCGCATACACCACTTCCACCGCAATCTTATGCGACACTGTAAACCTCTTTGGCGCGGGTCGTGAACGCCTGAACCATATTAGACGCCAGCTCTTTGAATATGCGGCCAAACGCCAGCTCAATAAGCTTGTTGGTAAACTCGAAATCCAGCTGGAATTCGATACGACAAGCATCTGCGCTCAGCGGCGTAAACTTCCAGCCGCCCATCAGGGTCTTAAACGGACCATCCACCAGATGCATCAAAATACTCTGATTATCGGTCAGCGTATTGCGGGTGGTGAACGTCTTGCTGATCCCCGCTTTGGAGACATCCACCGCCGCCGTCATCTGCGTTGGGCCGGACTCCAGAACACGACTTCCGGTACACCCGGGGATGAATTCAGGATAAGACTGAACGTCGTTCACTAACTGATACATTTGTTCCGCGCTGTAAGGCACGAGCGCAGTACGGCTAATCTGAGGCATAGCATTTTCCATGGTCACACAACGGACAAATAATAACATTTATCACCTGTTAAAAAAACGCTAAGCCTCATCTCGTGCTAATATAGCGCGTTAGACCTCACGGGACGCAATGAGGTGACTTTTTGAAATCAGATTACCGACGGCTTTACGACACTTATGACGAAGAAAAAAGCACATAAACCAGGATCGGCGACCATTGCGCAAAACAAGCGTGCTCGCCACGAGTATTTCATTGAAGAAGAATTCGAAGCAGGCCTTGCGCTGCAGGGCTGGGAAGTAAAATCGCTGCGCGCGGGTAAAGCGAACATTGGCGACAGCTACGTGATCCTGAAAGACGGCGAGGCTTTCCTGTTCGGTGCGAACTTCACGCCGCTGACCGTCGCCTCTTCACACTACGTATGCGACCCAACGCGCACGCGTAAACTTCTGCTGAACAAGCGTGAGCTTGAATCTCTTTACGGGCGCATCAACCGTGAAGGCTTTACCGTTGTTGCGCTCTCTATGTACTGGAAAAATGCCTGGTGCAAAGTGAAAATCGGCGTGGCGAAAGGTAAAAAACAGCACGACAAACGTACTGACCTGAAAGAGCGCGAATGGCAGTTGGATAAAGCGCGTATCATGAAAAACGCAGGACGTTGATTCTGCACACTTATTGTACTATTCAATAAGTTAGCGTTTCGGGCTGGTATCCAGGAAGTGAAATCTGGTATACTCAGTTCAACACTATTGGGGCTGATTCTGGATTCGACGGGATTTGCGAAACCCAAGGTGCATGCCGAGGGGCGGTTTGCCTCGTAAAAAGCCGCAAAAAAATAGTCGCAAACGACGAAAACTACGCTTTAGCAGCTTAATAACCTGCTAAGAGCCCTCTCTCCCTAGCTTCCGCTCTTAAGACGGGGATCAAAGAGAGGTCAAACCCAAAAGAGATCGCGTGGAAGCCCTGCCTGGGGTTGAAGCGTTAAAACTAATCAGGCTAGTTCGTTAGTGGCGTGTCTGTCCGCAGCTGGCGTGCGAATGTAAAGACAAACTAAGCATGTAGTACCGAGGATGTAGAAATTTCGGACGCGGGTTCAACTCCCGCCAGCTCCACCAAAATTCTCCATCGGTGATTACCAGAGTCATCCGATGAAGTCCTAAGAGCCCGCACGGCGCAAGCCCTGCGGGCTTTTTTGTGCCCTCAGTTTCCGAAAGAATCACTAGCAAAATCATATCCCTACCAACTATGGTTTCTTGTCATCTAGGTTAAAAATCATTATTGTTTTCAGATACCTGATACAGCGGAATGTGGCGATGTATTCGATAAGTTTGCAGCCAGTGAAAATCTCAAATCCGCTGCCCGGTATGTCAACGTGGGCTTTTAATCCTGATGAAGAGATATTTTCAGCCTCGCAAGAAATCCAATGCCTGTCAGGACTCCGTGCAAAACTACAAAGCCCCAGCCTGTGGATGATCGCAAAAGTATGCTTTGCTACCGGCGCGCTGGAGTCAAGCTGAAAATCTTCAAGGCCATCAGTTATCAAAATACCGGATCACCTATACCAAAACCAAAGGCAAGAAAAAGCGACCTGTACCGATATCTCAGGAGCCGTATGACGAACTCCCCAAGAACGGAGGGAGACTATTCACCCCGTGCAGAAAAGCCCTTGAACGGGCGGTAAAAAGAACTGGTATTGAACTGCCTGAAGGCCAATGCACCCACGTGCTACGTCATACATTCGCCAGTCACTTTATGATGAACGGCGGAAACATACTCGTCCTTAAAGAAATTTTGGGGCATGCCGATATAAAGATGACAATGATTTACTCACACTTTTCACCTGTTCATCTTGAAGATGCAGTTACAAAAAACCCTTTGCATAATCTATATGGATTTTAAAATGGACATTAAAAACTCTATAATAATATTGGCAGTATACATAATCATTCTAGCATCAATTATTGCTCTTATAGTATTTAAACGATGGTACAAACTAGATCATAGGAATTTATTCTCTCAGGAGATTTTTTGGTTTGCAATATTAACACCTCTTTTTAGTTTTTTTTACTTTGGGATTTTTTCATGGATAGGCCATCTGCCACAACTTGACAACGAAGGAATGAATAATTTCATAGCGATTTCTAAACTTCCATTACTTTTGCTAGCATCATCAGTACCGCTCGGCGCTATTGTCACTAATCTTCATAGAACTTATCAAGTAGAAGCTCAAATAAAAACTGCCGAAACCAAAAACCATACAGATGGTTATTATGCTCATAATAAGTATCACGTAGAGTTTCTTGGAAAGGTTAATTATAGCAAGAGAGTGGTAAAATCTCAAAATGAGAAAACAGAACAAGCAAACAATTTAATTATATCCGTCGCCCAACCTCACAGCTTGTATAAAAGATTATTCCCAGACTCATCTCCAATACTAGGGCCACAATATACACCATCTAATTCAACAATAAAAAAAATCAATATATTATTAGATAAAAATATAAACGCATTCAAGGCATTAGATAGCAACTATTACATTAACACAATATCTAATGGCGTTGATGAAAACAATGAAGAACTAAAAACAATAAGAATAAACCTGCTAACTTTATGCGCTTTTTTATATTTAAATGATGACGTTAGAGATATTACTGTAATTGATACAAAAAGTCGAAGCCCAAAATTATGCATGATAATTACTATGTTAAGGATGAGACTTATTTGTCATAAAATTAGCGTGGTTCTATTAGAAATCCTTGATATATATGGAATTACTAAACAGAGCCATCCTGACTTGATAAATAAAGTGAAAAGCTTTCGTAACAGCGCTAAAGAAGCAAGGCTCATTTTAGATCAAACACCATTGCCAGCGCGTTCAAAACCCTTGAAAGGGGTTTTAACTTCTATAAATGAAGCTGAGACAGCTTCTATGCAGGAAGATAAACATTCAAGCGAACAGCCTGCAAAGTCTCTCACTGAGCCATCCAGTGAATAACAGAGTAAGATTTAGTAGTTCACCTACACAAATGTTGTAGGAGGTAAGACTTTGCTTGGCGGCAGGGTATTAAAAATGCGTAAAACGGAAGAATACCGAATAATACTAACCCACTGTTTTTAAGAGTAAATGGCTGTTTTTACTATACTAAAAATGGTATGTAGAAATTTCGGACGCGGGTTCAACTCCCGCCTGCTCCACCAAAATTCTCCATCGATGATTACCAGAGTCATCCGATGAAGTCCTGAGAGCCCGCACGGCGCAAGCCCTGCGGGCTTTTTTGTGCCCTCAATTTGTCCCGCGAAGTCCGTAAATTTTCCCGACCATACTGGAGCATCACGCCATTAAACATTATTTCTCTCATGCTCAATGAGCCATTCTTTTCGAGAAATACCGCCGCCATAACCTGTCATCGCGCCATCTTTTCCAATTATCCTGTGACAGGGGATCACAATCGCAATCCGGTTTGCACCATTAGCAGCAGCGACGGCGCGCACAGCATTTGGCTTATTCATCCGTAGTGAAATGGCCTGATAGTGTGAGGTCTGTCCATAGGGAACTGCCCGCAGCTCGCGCCAGACGGATTGTTGAAAATCACTCCCTAGGGCATCTACTGAGAGATCAAACTGTCGGCGCGTTCCGGCAAAATACTCACTGATTTCCTTTACTGTCTGCCGGGTATGGCTGTTTTCTCCGGTGACGATTTTGGCGTTAAATAAATGCTGAATATCGCGAAATTCTGTTTCTAACATCCGGCGATCGGTAAACTCCAGTAGACAAACTCCCCGCTCTGTCGCACAGACAAACATCGGCCCAAGCGTCGTGGTAAAACGGTGAATGACAATCATCTGGGTTGCCTGAGTCGGCGCTGCACCAGTAAGTCGCTTGTAGGTATAACCAAACCCGCTCAGGGATTCATAGCCGTTGTCCAGCGCAACGTCAGTCGCCGTTCGTCCGCTTTTCAGCTCCTGCAGGGCAACGTTCACCCGCTGCATTCGTTGGAAAGCCTGAAAAGTGATGCCGTGATGTTGCAGGAACCAGCGTCTTACCCGCTCCGGACTGATTCCATGCTGGCGAAGCTCCGCGTCTGCAACACGGGATTTAATATCGCGCCTGACAAGCTCAAGCGCCTGTTCAACAAATAATGGCGCGCTGTGCGCATTCTCAGCGGGTCTGCAGACCTTACAGGGTCGAAAACCGGCCGCAAGGGCAGATTTGGCATCTTTATAAAATTCGACATTTTCACGTTTGGGCTTTCGCGCCCTACATACCGAAATGCAGAACACGCCAGTGGTTTTGACGCCGACAAAAAACACGCCAGTATATTCTGAAGCACGTTCCAGTAATGCCTGATACCAGATATCACATAAATTCTTATCGGTTATTTTCATCACCAAAAAGTCCTTCAAACGTCTGACGAGATCGGATCGTAAGCATGATATCAGTCAGCGTTGACTGCATGGCTGAATGCACAAAATTGCCCATAGAAATGCGGCTTACTCCGGCCATCTTCAGCCTGTCGAACGACGAAAGCTCGGGCATACACATGACATTAAGAGGAAGACCCGTTGCCTCTGCAATGAGGCTGATGTGTTTCTCTGACGTCAGGCAGGGAACAAAAAGGCCGTCAGCACCTGCAGCTTTATAGCTTTGACCCCGTAATATCGTCTCCTGCAACGCATCTACATGCCCGAGCAGGTAAGTGTCAGTCCGGATGTTCAGAAACAGGCTATGATTTTCGCTTCTCAGCGCATCGCTTACTGTTCTCAGGGTACAGGAAAAATCAGAGGCATCGTCAAGCTGACGCACGCCGTTCATGACTCTGCTGTCTTCAAGGTTAACGCCTGCGACGCCTGTCTGAGCAAGGCGCCTGAGATTGGCTGTAATCTCTTCGGCTGAATCACCATACCCTGCTTCCATGTCAACGCTCAATGGCAGCTTGCTGACAGCCTGGATACGGGTGACCATATAAAATAACGCATCAAACGGCATTCCCTGCCCGTCTTCATATCCCAGCGTGGACGCGATTGCTGCGCTGGACGTTCCCAATGCCTGATAACCTGCTTCTTGCGCTGCGACAGCACTGGCTGCATCCCAGACATTAGCGATAAGAAGTGGCTCATGCTGGTTGTGGAGTTCTGCAAAGTTCATATCCATATCCTCTCGATAAATTGAAAATGAATCTAAGCAGTAAGCAAGAACGTCACAACCGAAATTCAGACGACCATTTTTTTAGCAATCGTCGTCTGAACTTGGGGGCGAACCAGACCGAAACCTTTAGGGTCGGGTTCAGGCTTTCAGCATGGCAAGAACCGCCCATCGTGCCGCATCGTCTGCGATATTTTTCGGCAGCGCATCAGCGCGCAGATTGATATAAGCGTCAATAGCCTTTCTGATGGCCATGCTGACGGACTCACGATCGTGCGTTGCCAGCGTGGATGCAAGCAGGCCATCGGGATCAATGCCATGGAATTCAATGCGGCGAACCCCACGTTGCGGCAGATTTGCACGACGGCACAGCATAGGTCCCAACACTTGCTCGCGGAAGAATGACAGCATGCCAATCGCTTCAAAATGTTCGCCTCTTCCCAGTTTCACCGCCGCATAATGAAGCCAGATCCAGGCTCG
Source organism: Enterobacter sp. ENT02 (assembly GCF_019219165.1). NCBI lineage: Bacteria > Pseudomonadati > Pseudomonadota > Gammaproteobacteria > Enterobacterales > Enterobacteriaceae > Enterobacter > Enterobacter sp. ENT02. The sequence goes on along the minus strand of NZ_JAHUWD010000003.1, from coordinate 715,243 downwards.
GGACTCAAACCACTCCGGCGTCATGTCAGGCCATTGAGCACTATATTTTGCCAGTTGTTGTTCCAGAGCCAGGTGATCGCGGGTAAATAACACTGCAGGCTCCTCAACGCGTTGAGTGAGCATGTCCAGTGTGACAAATTTCAGATCGACATGGAGGAGTTCAGGACCATACAGGCATATAAGCAGACGAGGCTCTCCGACATGTTCCCCGGTGAAGGCATGCAGCAGATGCCCCAGCGTTCCGGCGAACTCAGTACGCTGCGCCATGATTTCGTCATAGCAGAGAGGGTCTACCACAACGACAAAATCGAGATCGGAGTAATTATCGAACCCGCCATGAACGAGCGAGCCGCCAGCAAGAAGAGAGTGAATTCGCGAGTCAGCCTGAAATTTAAGCTTGAGTTGCTCTGCAAAACTTCTGTGTAAATCGGGTAATGTACTTAGCATCCTTTTTCCTGTTCACAAAAAAGACAAAGCATTACAGACTATCGAGCTCTTTAAATAAGGGCCAGATATTTTTTGCAGTAGCAGTTTTGTCCCTGAGGAGTTTACTCGCTTAGCCATAAAGCAATCTCTTAGATATGAAGGGCATAGTTATGTTCTGACTGCCAGGCACGATATCGTAATTCATCACTTCAGCGATTGTTGAATCTGTTTTTAATCAGCCATACCTGTTATTGTTTTATATAATTTAAGCAGGAGCATTCAACGTTCAGGAGTGAATAGTGATAGACGCGCAACAGGAAACGAAACTTCGTTCATACGGGTTTACTGATAGCTTTGCGTGCCGTACTTAAAGACCCGAAACGTAAAGATCGGACTCTGTATTCACTTTTAGTTGAGCTAAAAAGACGCCTCTACACGTCCTGGATCATTGTCATTGGTTTACTTTTTTTTGCCACCTATACCACTATCACTAATGATTATGGAAATGGTTGGGTTTATTTCGCAACAATTATCGTTTTATCTCTTTTTATACTGGGAATGGCCCCGCTGTCTGTTTCATGGAAGGCGGTGAAATTTTTACGCAAGGAGGAGTAACCCTCCTTTCTGCCTGGCGAGTAAACTCTTTTTCATCGGTATTATATGTTTGCCAATTGTATAAAGTTTATGGGCTAATTTTTTTACCTTCAATAGCCAATGCCGACCCTGTCATTAAATACGATGAGGCGTTACATTAAAAACTATTTTCATGCGTTCAATATCAAAAAGCATAAAAACATTTCTGTAATTACAGGGATGACTAATGAATGTTGCATTCAAAAAATTGTATAGTGTTTATATAGGGAGAAAATTAGCCAGAGATATTATCTCAACCACGCTGTTCGTCATGATGAGGTGCTGAATGGGATTCACATACCCCGCCGTTGCTGGAGCAATGCAGAATGATCAGAGAGCCTTTTCTGCTGCTCTAGCTTCGCTGCAAGGAACGGCGTCAAACTTTGCTGCACATTGTATACAGGACTCGCGTGTCAGAGAGCAATATTTGCGCGATATTCAGAAAATGTCTGCTGAGTTTGTGCAAGCAGTGGAGAGTGGAAAAATGTCTCCCCGAGAAGCAGCAACTTTAGCCTCCCAAACGCGTAACGAAATACTCGACCTTTCGCGGCTAAGAAACAGCCCTGTAGGCAAAGCCTATGCGAAAAAGCTAAAACCATCGGGACGCACGATGGCTGACCTTACCGAACATTATGCAACTAAAATGTTTCAGCAATCTTTTGTGTCTTTATCGGAAAGGCAGCAGGCCACTGTATTCAAGGAAATGATCCAGTCGGCCGGACGTGACAGGGGCGTGGTATCAGGTATTGCTAAAACATTGGGTAAGGCTGGTAAACGGGTTATCTTCGTTTCTTTAGCGGTCGCCGCGTATGAAATTTATCAGGCAGAAGATAAAAGCACCGAAACAATGCACCAGGGCGCTATAGTTACTGCGGGTATTGCAGGCGGATGGGGAGCGGGTGCAGCGGTGGTAGCCACGGGTGTGTGCGCAGCAACTGCACCCGTTTGTATTGGTGTTGCGGCATTAGTGGGCGGAATTCTTGCGTCGATTGGAACAGACCTCCTGTTCGGAACCGTGTATGTTTCACCGCAAGGGAGAAATTAAAATGCATTTGACTGAAACTCAGCTGATCGCCCGCGTCCCCGTCTGGCACGCCTTATCAGAACTCTTTACCGGCCGCGAACTCCAGGAGTATGACTATCAATGGATGGCAGAGGTGCTGAAAAAATCCGGATTAAACCGGGAAGAGATCTTCAGAATTGTGGATGAGGAAGTCGCCCCTGCTCTACAGGCTAATCTGCTTTACAACCCAACGCCGGTGATGGACGGTTGGTCAGAGGAAGACATCAAACGGCTTGTCACAGCGTATTTGAAAAGAAAGCCGACAATTATCGAACGCATCATTCCTGCCCGGCTACTGTTAAAACAACGGCGTAAACACATCAGCAAGGAACTTAACAGGCTATCCGCTGAGCTGGATAAAGGTGTAATAAGTTAGAAAGCGAGATGATAACTAAAGGATGTTAATAGCACAGGTCTTCTCGCACAGACAAAAACCGCACACCTCAGGCATGCGGTATTTATATACCCGTCAGGTCAACCTTACTCGGCGACCACAAACCCCGGCAGCTCGGCATCGAAGTAATTGTGATACATATTCATCACCTCAGGGTTGCGGAAGCTGTAGGTTTTCAGCAGCCAGCGTTTTTCCGCGGAGTAAGGATCTCGCACCTGGATGATTTCCCGGTTATGCAAAGAGTCCTGATTGGCGAAGGAGAACAGGTCGCCTTTGTTAATCGCGACGCGGCCTTTTGCCGCTTTGGTGATCGACACCTTAAGGTCAATCAATGCTTTGATCGCCTCTGCTGGCGCGTCCGGAGAATAAGTCGTTCGTGTGTCGTAGTAGCGGAAAGTATGAATATTTTCCAGGATCGGATGCAGTTCAGAATCAATCTGGCTGGCGTTCGAATCGCGAGAGTATTCATCAAAAGGGGTAATAAAAAGCGGCTTTCGTAACCACTCCTGGGATTCAGCTTTCAGGTTATCCAGAATCGCTTTACCGTCCAGGTAGCCAGTAAAAATCAGGTTTTCTTCGCTGCAACGCATGCCTAATAAGCTGAGAAAATCAGCGCGCACGGGGTGAGCGGTACGATCGTTGTGGTAGTAAAGTTCGCCGTCCGTTTTTTGCGTTTGTGTGTTGCTGTATTTTTTGTCGGCATAAACATCATGGAAAAAATCACCGTTGTTGCGCGTGCGGTAGGCCAGTAACGGGGAGTCGGTGAGCTGAGCGAACAACTCCAGCAGCGCCTCTCCAACAAAGGTCAGCTTTTTGGCGTACTTATCGTTAACGGGATTGGTCTGATCAAATTCAGGAATGATGGTGTCGAGTGGAACGTTTTTTAATAAATGCGCGTTAATCCCCTGATCCTTGCGTTCTTGCCTGACGCGCTCGCAGGCCTGTACAAAAAAAGTAGGAACCAAACCATTTTCAATGAGTTCGGTGATGGACTGCTTGAAAAGTTTGTAGTCCGTATAAGGGCTGATGGTGACGCGGCTGATAAGTTTTGATAGCTCATCTTTTTGAAGATCGTTAAACTCTAGCTGGGTGATCATAGTTTGATTGCCTTATGTACGCTCAAAACAGACGCTGCACCCTGAGAAAGTAAGGCGTCTTGTTTTGAGTCTTATGGTTGTAATGGATTAAATCTTTCCTGTTTGCCTTGCGTAAGCGAACAAGCCACCCGCGGCGACAATGTTCGCAAGTTCCCCTACCGGAGCGGTTTTCAGAATCCCATCAGCAGTAGCGATCTGATGAGCGTCTAAATCGATTTCAATGGTATCCCCCGTTTTCAGCGCACGGATATCGCAGCCTTCATTCAGCGTGACGGGCATGATTTGCCCCGTGGATACACAGTTACGGAAAAAAATACGGGCGAACGACTGCGCGACGACGGCCTTCACGCCGGATGCTCCCAGTGCCACTACCGCATGCTCGCGCGAAGAGCCACAGCCAAAATTTTTCCCGGCCACAATAAAGTCATAACCGGCACGCTGCGTCTGCGAATTGATAAACGGCAGCGCCCCTTCCGGCAGTCCGCACATGGCAAGCGTTGCCAGCTCCTCACGCCCCTCGGCAGAGGCCGGGTTAATTTTCAAATATTCCGCCGTTAATATCTGGTCGGTATCGATATTGTCGCCTAACACATAAACCGTACCGCGCATTACGTTATTAATAGTCATTAGTTAAGTACCGTTCTGGATTAGTAATAAAACCGGATACTGCTGCGGCAGCCACGGCATAAGGTGAGGCCAGATAAATCATCGCGCCCTTATTTCCCATTCGCCCCACAAAATTACGGTTGGTGGTTGAAATCACGCTTATCGGATCCCTGACTCTGCCAAAGGTATCCGCGGGTCCGCCGCAGCAGGCCGCGCAGCCGGGTTCAGACGATAATTTGACGCCAGCACGGGTCAGAATTTCGTATACGGAACGGCCCTTCACCTGGGTGGTGATCAGATTATGAAATACCTCTTTGGTCGCAGGGACGGCATAGGTTGGAATGGTCACCTTGCGCTGCCAGAGTATTTCTGCAGCAGCAATAAAATCATCCGTTTTACCGCCCGTGCAGGAGCCAATATAGGCTTGTGAAATAGCAATGTTTTCCAGCTGCGCTACCGCTACCACATTATCAGGCGAGTGTGGCCGTGCAATAACGCTGGTTAATCCCGATACGTCAATATCGATCGTGCGAACGTATTGAGCATCTTCATCAGGCGTCATCACGGTATACGGGATGCGGGTTCTGGTCGCCAGATAATCCAGCGTGGCCTGATTTGGCACCATAATGCCGTTTTTAGCCCCGCACTCCACGACCATATTGCACATCGTCATCCGCTCTTCGACCGATAATTCGTCGATGACGTTTCCGGTAAATTCGATGGCATTATAGGTCGCCCCTTCCACACCCAGTTCTTTCATCAACACCAGAATTAAATCTTTCGCCTGGACGCTTTTCGCTTTCTTTCCGTAGTAATTCACTTTTATGGTGGCGGGAACCATCAGCGGGATCGCCCCCGTGCCCAGGGCATACGCCCCGTCAGTGATCCCCACGCCAATGGCGAAAGTGCCAAAGGCGCCAGCGGTCACGGTGTGAGAATCGGTCCCCAACAGCACCTCTCCCGGCCGGGTATGTCCCCCTTCCGCCAGACCGATATGGCACACACCTTTATAGTCTGGAGTACCCACATCATAAAAATGCGTAATATTTTGCGCGTTTGCGAATTCCCGCATCACCCGAATATTTTGATTCGCCTGTGGGTCTGCGGAATAAACAAAGTGATCAGGGATCATAATAAAACGATCCGGGTCCCAGACTTTTGCTTCTTCACCAAACTCTTTTTTAAATACGCTGGCGACGCCAGGCGTGCAGGGATCGTGGGACATCAATACATCAACATTCACGAAAAGAACTTCACCCGGTGAAACATGCGTTCTGTTACTGGCTTTGGCGATAATTTTTTCGGTTAACGTCATCCCCTGATTGATATTTACCGACGCATAATCATCAGTTTCGTGAATATTCATTTTTTTCTCCTTATTATCTGATGAGGAAATTACACCGTACAGAGAAGGGTCTTTCAACGGGAATCCGTTATTAGTCAGGTTAGTTTCATTTTGCGTGTGAATTGTTCCTCAGGTGGAACTGTGGTCCCCGCAGCGTAGATTCTTTAAGTAAAGAAGAGCAGATATGCATACCACCGAAATATAGATCAGACAGAAGATCAGCATCAGCGTGGTAAAGTCCCTGCTCACCAGCAGCCACGCCCCGACGGCCAGTAAAAATGCATTGGCCAGCCCGAAATCACGCTCCATGCGTGCAAACACGCGCATGCGCTCATCCGGGGTATTGGCAGAGAGATCGAGGTTAGCAAGCGTGACGGGCCGAATCGTCCCTGAGCCAAACCCCAGCAGCACCAGCGCCAGCAGCCCGGAGATAAAATAGTCCATGCCTTTCGCTGCAAGCCATTCATTGCTGGCAAAAAGCCCCAGCGCCGCCGTCATGAAAAGGCTGGTCGTCGACAGCAACGCCGTTACCCCAAACCGGGCGATGAAAGGTCCGGCTATTTTGATTGCCCCCCAGGACGAGAGCGTGAAGCAGCTCAGCACGGCCCCGAAAAGCAGAGGGTCGACGTTCACCATAATAAAGTAGAACGGAATAAAGCCGATGAAAGGCGCCAGCGTAAACGCTCTTGAGATGGAATAGAACAGCATCCAGAAGAGCTGATCCCCTCTGGGCGAAAAAGAGACCCGCTCAACAGGCCGCGCAGGTTCATGCTCTGACTCCTGCACGCGAATCAGCAATACGCATCCGGAGGAGATAACGCTCACCAGAATGGCGGCGATAAACGGCCACTGGGGATTATAGTCAAACAGAATGCTCCCCAGCGAGCCTGCCACCAGCGTGGCAATAAACATCCCGCTTTGCGACGTGGTCTGGATCTGCATAAACCGGTGCTGATCGCCTGCGGTGAGCTGGCGCAGCAGGGCCGCATCCGTGGTTAGCGCGATGGTAAACCCCGCGCCGCCAAGCAGCTGCGACGCCACCAGCAAAGTAAGATTGACCTCACTTTGCCGGGTACTCCACAGCATCAGCGCCATTCCCAGCGCCTTCAACAGTTCGCCTGCAACCACCGTCTGTCTGGGAGACCAGAAGCGCAGCAGCCAGCCGGGTATGCCGCTGCTGAAAGTACTGGTTAATCCATACAGCGCCAGCAGGAAAATAATCCGGTACATCCCCATATCTATCGTCCAGAAATAGAGTAACAAGACGGGAAGATGGAAATAGCAACGGGAAATAATACGGTAGGCCAGGAACAGGCCATGGTTGCCAGATCCGGGATGTAACCGGCGCGTCGTCATGACGACAGCATCGCCATAATGTCCATATCTCCCGCACGAAGGATGTTAATCTCCTTCTCCAGCAGCGAGACGATGGTGCTCGAGACCGTTGTCACAGGGCGCTGGGCTGCGGGCAGAATATAACCCACACGGTCGCCAAACGTCTGGCGGGCGGCATCAATGTCGATCAGGCAGTCAGACTCCACACCGGAGAGATTGGCTGAACTCATCCCCAGCGGGCGGCCAAACAGCGCAATGACCTCTCGCAACACGCTCTGATGGTTGCACACCAGAGAAACAGATTCAGGCTTCAGATACGGGTTCTGCGGTACTTTATCCGATGCCGGAACCACCACATTCAGCGCGCCGGGCATGGCACCAATCAGCTTGTCGAGCGCAGCGCGGTGCTGAAGCTTATCAACAGCGATGTACTCCCACGCCTGTGCCGGTTCCGCGACAAAAAGCGTCAGCGGTTTCTGTCGTTCGCGTTTTTTGAGATCGTAAATTTTCTGGCAGGCGTCAATATTCCACGGGTCTGCCGCCAGGGCGTAATTGGTATCCGTGGGAACCAGAACCACCTCACCGCGCTTGAGGGCGGCGACCGTATTGTGTATATGCTGCATCTCTTTTCCTGTTTAAATGTTGACGGTTACGCTACGGCCCGCGAGACAGAAACTGGCGGGATCCGGCACGTCTTTCCAGTCGATATCGATATGTGCAGTCAGGACTTTCACGGGCAACTGGCGCCGCGCGATTTCAGGTGGGGGCTGAACGTCCCTTTCCCCTACCGCCACACGTCCACTCCCCGCGCGGAGGGTTCTTATTGTTCCTTTCCAGCGCATGGCTGACGAGGTGCTCAGGCGAACCGTGACGGCCATCCCCGGACGCAGACGATCGGCATCAGACTCATCAAAAAACGCCTCAACCCAGCGGGTGCGGCAATCCAGAATGCGCACAATCGGCGAGCCGTTCTGAACGCTTGCGCCATTCTCCTCGGTGACGTCCCAGATCACGCCGTCCGTGCTGCTGCTGAGCGTCGCCTGCTGACGAGAGTGAAGGAGCGCGGCAACTTCCTGAATGCTTTGCGTCGTCGCCTGCCTGCGGGCAATCAGCTGCAGCCTCTCCTGCTGCATATTCTCGATCGTGAGCGACATATCGCGCTGATTTTGCTGTGGCGCATCCAGCGTTCTTGGCCCTGTCAGCTGAAGGCCGGATTTCGCGGCATTCACGTCAAGTAAACGCTGACGCAGCTCGGCCGCTTTCGCCTCCTGGCTGGCCTGTAGCACCTGCGTGTTGTTCTTACGCTCTTCATACTCCATGCGGCTGATAAAACGCTGCTGGTAGAGGTTTTTATAGCGCTGAAGCTGCTGTCGGGAGAATGCGGTTTGCGCCGTAATCGCGCTCAGCTCCTCCTTCAGCTGCACAAACGTGGCTGCCGATTGTTTCTCACCTAACTGCTGCTGCATCCTGCTCTCTGCGAGGTATTGCTGTCGCTGCTGCTGATAAACCTGCAGTCGCTGATCGATCCCCGAAATGTGCTTGTCGAGCTCAGCAAGCTGGATCTCCAGCGCGCTGCGCTGGGCCACCAGGCCAGGGATCTGATCGTTTGCCTGTGTGGTCACCACATTGCCCAGGGACTGTCGGGCCTGGACCGCCTGGCCCGGCGCGATGTTCTTCGCCAGCACGAGCTGTCCCGGCAGCGGGGAGAGCACCGTGGATATTCGACCATTGATAAAGGCCTCCTTGCTGGAGACCCCCATTCCTGCGAAAAACAGCAGAACAATGGCCGCCAGCACGCCACCCGCCACGCCCCATTTGAGGAGGCTATGCCGGGCGAAAACCGCTCTGATTCGGTTAATCACACACGCCTCATTAACGCTTATACAGCGTGACGATGCTGGCTTTCTCAAGGGTATGCATGTTGATGAGGAAACGTATCACCGCGTTGGGCAGATCCGGCGTCACGCCCAGATCATCACAGCTCAGGGCGTGCAGGGTGAAGATGTAGCGGTGCGGAATATCGCCTTCTGGCGGGCAGCAACCGCCGTAGCCAGGCGCGCCAAAATCTGATTGCGCATGTGTGATGTCGGGTGTGTTCGCCGGGTTTCCCGCTCCCGCCGCAAGTGCGGTCAGGCTGGCAGGAATGTTATAGGCCACCCAGTGCCAGAAACCGCTGCCCGTTGGCGCATCAGGATCGTAAGCGGTGACGGCAAAACTTTTGGTCCCCTGCGGGACATGTTCCCAGGACAAGGCGGGAGAGACATTATCGCCATTTCCGCCAAAATTATGATATTCGTTCGCTTTAGTAAGAAAACCATAGTCGTATAAACCTGCAATAGATAATTTCATAGCGTTAACCTCTGCTTGATTGTTGGCATTTGCCGGTGGGTTGTTCTATTGGTAACCGATTGAAAGCAAAACCGGTAACAGAATTCGCCAACCCGGCGAATTGCCCAGGAATAACGCGATATTGTTCCAACACTGAAACAATGCGGTGAAAATTTCTCTGCCGATTGCGAAGCCTCTTATTACACGACATCCTTGCCCTAAATTTATGACACCAGTGTGGTGCAGGGAGAATGAATGATGAATAAGAAAGTCGCGTGGAATGGTCAGGTTCAGCCGGAAGCGATTAACGTATTATCGGCGGAAGGCGGAATGATTGTTTGCCCTACGAAAGTGGGTTATATCATTATGACCTCGGATAAAGAGGGGCTTGAGAGAAAATTCGAAGCGAAACAGCGAAACCGTAATAAACCCGGCGTGGTATTGTGCGGCAGTATGGAACAGCTGAAATCGCTGGCGGAAATGAACCCGGAAATTGAGGCATTTTATCAGGCACACTGGGATGCAGACGTATTACTGGGCTGTATTTTGCCGTGGCGAGAAGATGCCATCGCCAGATTGCCTGATAACGGCCTGAAAGATCTGATGATGGACGGCAGAAAAACCAGCTGCTTCGTGATTAAATTTGGCAAACCCGGTGAAATGATTGCCAAAGAGCTGTGGGAAAAACATCAAAAATTCTCTTTTGCCAGCTCGGCGAATCCGTCAGGCAAAGGCAACCGCGGCATGGTGGAGTTCATTGGGGAACGCATCGAAGCGCGTGCAGACGTAATTATTTGTGCCAACGAGTACGTTAAGTCTATTCAGCCTGATGAAACCCAGGAGAGTCGCTATGAACAAGGCGTCATGGTGTCAATGGTAGACAGTGAAGGGAAACTGGTTCCTGAACAGGGTAGCGCCCGAAAAGTGACCCCTTGCCCGGTATTAATTCGCAAAGGTCTCGACGTCAATAAAATTATTAACTTCATGTCAGCCCAGTTTAATACCTGGGACTATCGCCACGGCGATTATTATTAATATTTCGGGTTTAACCACGTCACAGGGATATCGATAATTATGTCATTTATAGACAAGGCCATTACCGTATTGCGTAATAGCGGGATCATACTGATCCCTACCGATACCCATTTTGCACTGGCGGCCGATCCTTACAGCCTGGACGCCATGGAAAAATTGACGCTGTTAAAAAGATCGCCCGGTACGAGAGAGATGACGTTTTGCTTCTGCGAACTGGCTGATATATGGGAATGGGTGGATGTCAGCCCGTGGCAAAGAAGCAAAATTGAAATGCTCAGCCGGGCCTGCTGGCCCGGCACCCTGAAAATCAGCCTGCGAAAGAAACAGCTAGCCGGTTTTCTTCCCGGCGCAGGCGATATTCTTCCGGTCGTCTGCGTGAAAAACAGTCAGATGCGAACCATCATCAGCCGGTTAGGCAGGCCTTTGGCGGTCATCCCGGCAGGATATCCGCAGGCTGAGGGCGATCTTGTGAGTTTTACGCTCGCCCGGGAAGACATGGGAGACCGCGTCGATCTGGTCGTCCCGTCCAACTGCAAAAATCCCAGCCGTACCGCCACCACGCATATCTCTTTGCTGGATGACAACGTCTCGATCCTTCGTCATGGTGAGCTGGATATCAGTAGCCTGCTTTGACCTCAGCTCCGGTGATAAGCTGCTGAAGTTCGTCGCTAAAACGCTTAATGCCTGACGTCATCGTATTTTTATTTTTTGACAGCAGCCAGACTTTATATTCATCCATCTGCCAGCCGGGTAAAAGCCGGACCAGTTTTCCGGTGGCGAGACTTTCTCGCGCAATGTAATTGGGCAAGTAGGCAATGCCCAGACCGGAAAGTGCCATGCTGATCAGCGCCACGCTGTTATTACTTCTGAAGCGGCTATGGACGTCAATATTGACCTTCTGTTTCTCTTTTCTGAACGGCAGCGAAACCGTACGTGCCACACCACGGAACAGGATGTAGTTATGGGCGGGGAGATCGCTCGGGGTCTGGACAGGACGCATCCGGGAGATAAAGTCAGGGGTAGCATACAGCCCCCACTGGATGGAGCATAAAAATTTGGTATGCTCATGCGTTGGCGTGTCCTGAGCCACGATGATGGACAAATCGTACGGGCTCTCTTTGATATCCACCGCTTTATCGGATAAATCGAGATCGACGTTGGCCATAATATTTCGTTCTAAGTAAGCATTTAAAGCTGGCACAACATACTCTTTTCCGAACGTCACCGGGGCCAGTATTTTTATTGTCCCCGCCGGCTCCTCATAATAATCCCGTATAAACCGTTCTGCAGAACGCAGCTCATTCAATATTTTGAAGCAGTGCTGATAGTAGCTCAACCCCAGCTCCGTAATCTCTATTTTCCGGGTGGTACGCTTAAGCAGCATTGCACCAATACGTTTTTCCAGCGTTGAAATATCCCGGCTAACTGACGACTTCGACATTCCCAAAGAGAGTGCGGCCTCGGTGAAGCTCAGGGTTTCGACGACACGCGCGAAAACCACCATCGGAATTAAATTCTCGATTTTTTCCATTCTACAATCTGCACCCGATCAGCAAACGTCACCCGACAATTAGTCGCAAAAGTCCTTACTAGCGTCAAGTGAAAAATTTCCAGCGTGCCGCCCTTTGTGCGTTTTTTATTAACGCAAAGAGGGCGTGTTGATATTTTTTCTCATCGACGCAAGGATATATTTTCGTCGAAAAATGAGAGAAGCCGACAGGTGAATATCCACGCACTAAAAGAAAAATATCTGGTTTTTTATGCTTTATTTATTGCTTCTGAATACGAATTAAATATTTAAATCCGCTAATTTCCCACTAGCATAACGACTCAGGGTGAATGTTACTAGAGGGTTAACAGTGAGTGAATGCATAGTTTCAGGAACACAGTGGGGGGCACAAAACCCCATCCGCGAGGACGATCTTGCGGCAAGGATCGATGCCTTACCGGCTTCCGCCGGGCTTTGGCGATTCATCGCCTTGCTGTCTCTTGGCGGTTTTTTTGAGCTTTACGATCTGTTTCAAACTGGCTATATCAGCGCCGGGCTCATTGCTGATGGGATCTTTCATACCGGGCAGCAGGGTGTGTTCGGTATGGCCGACCAGGCCGCATTTGCTTCCGCGACCTTTCTGGGGCTCTTTATCGGTGCCAGCCTGCTGAGCCCCTATGCTGACCGCATTGGCCGACGCGCGACCTTTATGTATGCCCTGCTCTGGTACGGGCTGTTTTCCCTCGTCATGGCGTTTCAGCATCAGGCGGAATGGGTGATCTTTTTCCGTTTTATGGTGGGGATCGGGCTCGGCGTTGAACTGGTGACCATTGATACCTATCTGACAGAGTGGGTACCCGCTCACCTTCGCACCCGCGCATTTGCTTTCGCCTTTTTCATTCAGTTTCTCTCCGTTCCTGCCGTGGCGCTGATGTCGTGGTGGCTGGTCCCGCAGACGTGGTTTGGCCTGAGCGGATGGCGGTTCGTGGTGATTGCCGGCGCGCTGGCGTCCATCGTCATCTGGCTTGTACGTAAGGGGCTGCCGGAATCGGCACGCTGGCTGCTGCAGCAAAAGCGCTATCTGGAGGTAAGGAACGTCATGCATGAGATGGAAAAACGCTGCGGTGCCGACGAGCAGGCTGATTTCCCTCTCCGTGCCGGGCAGCACAGCGACCAGCCTTCCATCAAGGGCAGATTTAAAGACATCTGGTCCCCGCGCTACCGTGGCCGGGTTGTCATGCTGGTGGTGATGAATATCTTTCAGGCGATCGGCTTTTTTGGCTTCGGAAACTGGCTCCCTGCCCTGCTGTCCGGCAATGGGACATCGGTCACGCACAGCCTGCTGTATGCCTTTTTCATCACGCTGGCCTATCCTCTCGGTGCGCTCATCTGTAGCCGCTATGCCGATCGGATGGAAAATAAATGGCAAATCGTCTTGTCCTGTCTGACCACGGTCATCTTTGGTTCGCTGTTCGCGCTTCAAAGCAACCCGCTGCTGTTGATTGCCTGCGGCTTCTTTATTACCTGGTCCAATGCCTGGCTGACCTACAGCTACCACTCCTATCAGTCTGAGATTTTCCCCACCCGTATTCGGGCTCGCGCGGTCGGCTTTTGTTATTCCTTTAGCCGTTTATCCACCGTATTCAGCAGTATAATTATCGGTCTTATCTTGCAATATAGCGGCTCGACGGCGGTTATTGCCTTCATTGTAATAAGTATGCTGATTGTGATGCTGACCATTGGTATTTTTGGCCCCAACACGCGTGGTATCGATTTGGAAAATATTTAATCACCGTGACTAATAAAATGCCGTCTCACGCCAGGTGAGCGGCATCCATGATTATTTCTGCTGCCCCGGAAATAATAGCCCCGTCATGGCATCTCCCTTTTTACAGTTTTTTCCTAAAGCCGCTTCGCTTCGTCTGTGACATGCTGAATCACGCTCATAACCGATAACGTTAAATGAGGATATTATGAAAAAAACAATTATCGCATTATCTGCCATTCTGCTGGCTTCCCCCGTTTTTGCTGCGACCACACATGCAACTGACGACACTGTCGCCGCGGCGAAAGCAAACGCCAACGACGCGAAGCAAAAACTGCACGAAGAGCAGAACAAAGGTGAAGAACTGAAGCTGAAAAACGAGCATGCCGCAGAAGGTAAAAGCGAAAGCTTTGGCAGCAAGGTCAGCGAAGACTCCCAGAAAGCCTGGCATAAAACCAAAGAAGGCACCGAAAAGGGGTGGGATGCCACCAAAGAAGGTGCTGAGAAAGGCTGGAATAAAACCAAACAGGGTGCCAGTGAGTTAGAAAAGAAAGTCACTGAGTAATCCCCAAAGAGGCCGCGTTAGCGGCCTTTTTTTTGTCTCTCCGAACAAAGACGCAAGATACCCGCGTGGCGCGCAGAAAAAGATCGGTGTTGCTATCAACCGAATGTATTTACCCTTCTCTCAACGACGTTTAGCGCTCTCTAATTAGCAGAAATTTGTCTGCGCATCAGAATATATTTTACTACTTCAAAAACATAATATATCTTACATCAAAAATGTTACCCTAACTTAAACACGAATTAAGCAACCATAAATAATATAATTTAAAATAAAGGGTGACTTTCTTTCTGCCGCATTATTTTACTTCTTAAGAAACGTTCAAAAAGATATCAGGCTTTAATAAAAAACCTTCAAAAACAGAGCGTTAATTATTTGCACCGATAATTAACATCAATATATTAATGCCAACTTCACAATACCCACCAGTATTTACAGCAGCTTAATTTGCATATCGAGACTTTTCTGACTATATCATTTTCATACCGTTTCGGATTAATTCCTCTATTAATTACAGGGTTATCTAGAGCACAAAAAAAAGAATACGCAATATTTTCCATCAAATAAATAGATTCGCTCTGATGTTGCCACTCTATATCCTGGCGGGCATCGTTCGCTCTAAAAAAAATACGGTGAGTACTGCTTAATTGCAGTGACTCCGCCGGGGGCGCGCTTTTCCCTTCATAAACAGATGGCTCATCTTGCACGCCGTTCACGACAACTCGTCTGGAGTAATGACTAAATGAGCCAAATCTCTGTTATATCGAAACTTACTGGCGTGGAAACCACCACAGAGGGCACCCAGGTTACGCTGAGCCATTCCTCTATCGTGGAGCTACACGTAGAGCGAACCGATATTTCTCATTTCGCCCGTAGCGGTAACGATCTGGTGGTAACGCTGCACTCCGGCGAGGTGATCACCCTGAAAAACTTCTACGTCACGGATGCCCAGGGCGTGAGCCAGCTGGTCCTGGAGGAGAGTGACGGCGCGCTGTGGTGGATTGAAGATCCTACCGGGGCCGCCACATACGAATTAATCGCCTCCACGGACGTATTACTTGCCGCGTCAGGGAGTGATGCAGGCGGTGCCGCCGTCTGGCCATGGGTGCTGGGTGGTCTTGCGGTAGCGGGTGGGATTGCCATCGCGGCGGGCACCGGCGGAGGAGGTGGCGGTGACGATGATGACAACAGCAACCCCGGCAATCCGGGCACGCCGACGGATCCCGATACCACGGCGCCAACCGCGCCAACCAACTTACAGTTCTCCGACGATGGCAAAACCGTCACGGGTACCGCGGAGCCGGGCAGCACCGTCACGCTAAAAGATGCCGACGGTAACGTGGTCGGCACCGGAAAAACGGGCAATGACGGCAAATTTACCATCGTGCTGGATAAGCCCCTGACCAACGGCGAGGTGATCACCGCTACCGCGACGGATTCATCCGGTAATACCAGCCAGGCCGGGCACGTCACCGCGCCCGATACCACCGCACCGGATGCGCCCACCAATCTGCAGGTATCGGATGACGGCACCACCGTCACGGGTCGCGCTGAACCGGGCAGCACCGTCACGTTAAAAGATGCCGACGGCAACGTGGTCGGCACCGGGAAAGCAGGCAGCGATGGCACATTCACAATTGAACTGGGTAAACCGCTGACCAACGGCGAGCAGCTTACCGCCACCGCGACGGACACCGCGGGCAACACCAGCCAGCCTGGTCAGGTCACCGCTCCAGACTCCACCGCGCCAGATGCGCCAAACCTTCTCATCGTAAACGATAATGTCGGCACGGAAACGGGCCCGCTGGACAATGGCCAGCGCACTGACGACGCCCGCCCTACCCTCAGCGGCATTGGCGAAGCCGGAACCACCCTCACCATTTACGATAACGGCACCCAGATCGGCACCACCAAAGTGGATGCTAACGGCAACTGGAGCTTTACCCCAGCAGGCAATCTCGCCAACGGAAGCCACACCATCACGACCACGGCAACCGATGCGGCGGGCAACACCAGCGCGCCATCGACCGCCGTGACCTTTATCGTCGATACCGTCGCCCCGACGGCGCCGGTCGTCATCAGCGTTGTTGATGATGTCGCCCCCATTACCGGTACGCTGGGCAATGGCAGCAGTACCAACGATCCGCGGCCACAGCTCACCGGTACCGCAGAAGCAGGCTCGACCGTCACCATTTATGACGGCACCATCGCGATCGGTACCGCCGTGGTAGCCGCTAACGGAAGCTGGACGTTTACGCCCTCCGTGAACCTCAGCGAAGGCAGCCATCAGCTGACCGTGCGTGCCACCGACGTCGCAGGCAACATCGGCCCAGCCTCCCCGGCGTTTACCCTTACCGTGGATCTCACTGCCCCGTCTACGCCGTCTGCATTCGTGGTTAATGATGATACCGGAGGCCTCAAAGGTGCCATCAGCGCAGGACAGTTTACGGATGCCTCACAGCCGCGTCTGACGGGCAGAGGTGAACCTGGCAGCACCATTACCGTTTACGATAACGGCGCGCTCGTAGGAACTGCCACGGTGCAGCCTAACGGCACATGGAGCCTGACCCCGACATCACCTCTTGCAGAAGGCGCGCACTCGATTACGGTGCGTGAAACCGATGCGGCAGGCAACCAGAGCGGCCTGTCTCAGCCGATTAATTTCATCGTTGACACCACACCGCCGGATCAACCCGTCATTTCTCTGAATCCGGCTGGCACGCAGATTACCGGCACCGCCGAGCCCAACAGCAGCATTGTGATCACCAACAGCGACGGAGACGTCATTGGCCGTACGACCACGGACGGCAACGGTAACTTTGTTGCCACGCTTACCCCTGCGCAAACCAACGGCCAGCTGATCTCCGTGGTGGCGTCTGACGCTGCAGGTAACCAGAGCACGCCAGCGATCGCTACCGCGGCCGATACCACCCCGCCAGCCCTGCCCGGCAACCTCGTGGTGTCCGACGATGGTCAAAGCGTCAGCGGGACGGCAGAACCGGGCAGTACCGTCACCATTAAAGCCCCGGATGGCACAGTCATCGGCGAAACGACAACCAATGGCGACGGGACCTTTAGCACGCCAATCAGCCCGGCCCAGACAAACGGCGAAGTGCTGACAGTTATCGCAACCGATGACAGCGGTAACGTTAGCCTGCCGGCTACGGCCACTGCACCTGATTCGACGCCACCTCTCGCGCCGGATAACGTCGTCGTGTCCGGTGACGGCACAACGGTCACGGGCACCGCTGAACCGGGTAGTACGGTGACTATTCGTGAAGGTAACGTCACGGTGGGTCAAGGCAAAGCCAATGATGACGGTAGCTTCAGCGTCACGCTCACGCCGCCAAAAGCCAACGGCGAAAGTTTGACCGCAGATGCCACCGACGCCGCAGGCAACACGGGGCCAACAACCCCTACCGTTGCGCCGGACATCACGCCTGCGCAAACGCCGGTGATTATTTCCGTGGTGGATGATGTGCAGGCCACCACGGGTCCTGTCGCCCAGAATGGCCTCACTAACGACCGGACGCCTACCATCAACGGGACGGGTGAACCCGGTACAACCATTACCGTTACCAGCGGCAGCACCGTCATCGGTACCGTGACCGTTCCGGCGTCCGGCGAATGGAGCATTACCCCAACCGCACCGCTGCCTGATGGCGGTTACGTCCTGACGGCAACGGCAGTCGATGGAGCAGGTAACCCGAGCGGATCCTCAAATCCCTGGAGCATCACCGTTGATGGCACTGCGCCGGTCGCACCGGTCATTACGCAGGTCGTGGATGATGCCCCTGGACGCACCGGCCCGCTCGATACCGGTGAAACGACAAACGACGCCACCCCGACGCTCAACGGTACCGCCGAGCCGGGTTCAACGGTCACCATTCGTCTTGATGGCAACGCCATTGGTACCGTGCTGGTCGACAGCAACGGTGCGTGGACCTTCACGCCCACAACGCCGTTGAGCGAGGGGCCGCATACCCTGACCGCCGTCACCACCGACGCGGCGGGTAACACCAGCCCGTCATCCGGCGGCTTTACGCTGACGGTCGACGTTACGCCACCGGTGGCGGCCACTATTGAGACAGCGCTGGATAACGTGGGTCCGGTGCAGAACCCGCTTCAGGACGGTGATACGACGGACGACACCCAGCCTCAGCTGCAGGGGACGGCACCGGCGGACACCATCATCACGCTTTATGACGGTAATACCCTGCTCGGCACGGCGACTGTAACGGGGGGAACATGGACCTTCACGCCAACCACCCCGTTAACCAACGGCCCACACTCCCTGACGGTGCACGCCACGGATGATGCCGGTAATACGACGATTTCGCCTCCGTTCGTGCTCACCATTGATACCATCGCGCCTGATACACCGGCGATACCGGATATCACCGTAAACCCGGACGGCAGCACGCCGGGTACCGCACTGAACCCGGGTGAAACGACCCGCGATACCACGCCAACCCTGAGTGGAACGGGCAACCCGGGTGACGTGGTGAATATTTATGATGGCACGACCAAAATCGGTGAATCTCTGGTGGACGGTGACGGTAACTGGACCTGGACGCCGAACCCACCGCTGGGTAACGGGACCTACGATCTCTCCCTGACGGTCACCAATCAGGATGGCGCAGGCAACGAAAGCGCCCCGTCCACCCCGGTGACGATCACCATTGATACTGAAGCCCCTCTGGCCCCAACGGTGCCGGTCGTGACCGACAGCGTGAGCCAGATCACCGGCCCCGTAGCCGACGGCGAAACCACCAACGATCCGCGCCCGGTATTGAGCGGAACAGGTACGCCAAACGATGTGATCACCATCTATGACAGCCGCGATGGCGGCACAACGACGACAGCCGTAGGCACGGTGACGGTAGACGGAAACGGCAACTGGAGCTGGCGCCCTGATAGCAACATTGGGGAAGGCACGCATGAATATACCGCCACGGCCACCGATGAGGCGGGCAACGAATCGGATCCATCAACCGGCATCACCATTACGGTAGACACGCTCGCGCCCGATACACCGGCGATCTCGGCCATCGGTGGTGCACAAAACGGTGGTTTTACGACGGATAACACCCCAACGATCGGCGGAACCGGTCCTGACGGTGAAACGGCGATCATTTACAACAACGGTGTTGAACTGGCGCGCGTGGATATCGTCAATGGCCAATGGACATACACGCTTCCGACGGCCCAAACAGACGGCCCGCTGAATATTACCGTTGCGGCAGTGGATAGCGCAGGTAACGTCAGTGCGCCAGGCCCGGTCTTTACCGTGACGATCGATACGCAGGCTCCCGCGACGCCAGCTATCGACGCGGTTTCTGATAGCCAGCTCACCAACGGCACTCTGTACTCACGCGACGGCACGCCAACGCTCTCAGGAACAGGTGAGCCCGGAACGATCATCACCGTCACCGTGGATGGCTCCGCCTCAACGGTGACCGCGACGGTACAAGCTGACGGTACATGGGAGTGGACCTCGCCTGTAACATTAACGGATGCCCCGCATACCTTCTCGGTCGCCGCGAACGATCCTGCCGGCCTCAGCTCCGGCAGCTCTCCAACCCTGAACGTCACGGTCGATACCCTCGATCCCGCCGCGCCGACGGGGATCAGCGTGGCCGCTCAGGGTACCCCGATGACCGGGAGCGCGGAAGCAGGCTCCACCATCACCGTAACTGATGCTGACGGCAACGTGGTTGGCACTGGCGTTGCTGCCGGCGGCGGCAGTTTCTCTGTTGCGCTCAGCCCTGCTCAGCCAAATGGTGCAGTGCTGACCGTGACGGCTACCGATGCCGCGGGTAACTTAAGTCCTGATGCCTCCTACACCGTCACCAACACTTTACCTAATCTCCCTGACGTGCCGATCATCACCGCTATCAATGATGATGTTTCCCCGGTCACGGGGGATGTAAAAGACAAAACGACCAACGACACCACACCAACCCTCGTCGGCACAGCTGAAGCAGGCAGTATCATCACCATCTATCAGGACGGGGTACAGATCCCACTGATTAACGTGGTTGCGGACGCGAACGGTAACTGGAGCTATACGCCGGTTCTACTTACTGAAGGAGAACACACCTTTGAAGTCACCGCCACGCTGAATTTACAAACCAGCGGACGCTCTCCTGCCGCAACCGTCACCATTGACCTGACCGCACCCGACACACCGGCTATCGGCTCCATCATCGATGACGTCGGTCCGGGCATTGGGCCATTGAGCGACGGCCAGACCACCAACGATAACCGTCCAACGCTGAACGGCGTGGGGAACGTGGGTGATACGATTACCATTTACAATAACGGTACTCCGTTAGGCAGCGTGGTCGTCGGCTCAACGGGCACATGGACCTACACCCCGCCTGCGCTGGCTGATGGCGATCATACCCTGACGGTCCGGGCCACCGATCCGGCGGGCAACGCGAGCGGACTCTCTACGGGCATCACCATCACCGTTGACACCGTCTCCACGACGCCGGTGATCACCAGCGTGACCGACGACGCGGGGAATGCCGCGACCGTAGTACCTAACGGTGCGCCAACCAACGACGCCACGCCAACCCTGACCGGGACGGCGGAAGCGGGCAGTGTCGTCGTTATTTATGATGGCACAACGCAGATCGGTATCGTGGCAGCAGACAGCGTCACCGGCGCATGGACCTTTACGCCTGAAACCGCCCTCGTGGAAGGCTCTCACTCCTTCACCGTCAAAGCCACCGATCCGCAGGGCAACGTGAGCCAGACCTCCAACGCCTGGAGCGTTGACATCGACCTGACGGCGCCAACGGTGCCGACGCTCGATACGGTTAACGACAACGTGGCGGGCGGCGTGACCGGTAATCTGACCGCCGGCCAGGTCACCAACGACAATACGCCGACGCTGAGCGGGACAGGTGCGCTGGGCAGTACAATCCACATTCTGAATAATGGGGTGGAGATTGGTACCACCACGGTAGACAGCAACGGCAACTGGACCTTTACGCCTGGCACTGCGCTTGGCGATGGCAACTATAACATTCGCGTCAACGCCACGGATGCCGTAGGCAACGTCTCGGCTAACTCTCCGGTATTCGCCTTCACCGTGGATACCGCAGGCCCTGACGCGCCGGTTGTAACGACTGTCATTGACGATGTCGGGCCGGTCACCGGGACGCTCCTCACCGGCAACAGCACCAACGATGCGCGCCCAACCTTCAACGGCACGGGCGAAGTCGGTGCGACGGTTCACGTGATTGTGGATGGCACTGAAATTGGCACCGCCGTGGTGAATGCTCAGGGGAACTGGACCTTTACCCCGGGCACGGCGCTCGGTGAAGGGCTGCACGCCATCACCTTCAACTCCACCGATACGGCGGGTAACACCGGCGCCACCTCGCCAGCGTTTAACCTGACGGTGGATACCGTCGCACCGCTGGCACCGGTCTTTACGCCAGCAACGGATAACCAGGGTACCGTTCTCAACCCACTCACCTCGGGGCAAAGTACCGACGACACTACGCCAACGCTGAACGGAACCGCAGCGGCCAACGCCACTATTACCCTTTATGAAAATGGTCAGCAGGTCGGTACCGTTCAGGCCAACGGCAGTGGCGTATGGAGCTTCACGCCTGCTAACCCGCTCAGCAGCGGCAGCCATACCTGGACCGCCACGGCAACCGACGCGGCAGGCAACGTCAGCCCGGCTTCACCGGCCTTTACGCTGATTGTCGATACCACTCCACCGAACGCACCGGTTATCTCGCAGGCTATCGATGATGTCGGCACGGTGACGGGCGCGCTTGGCTCAGGGCAAAGCACCGACGACACCGTACCGCGTCTTGTGGGCACCAGCGAGCCATTTGCTACGGTGAACATCTATGAAGGCACAACGCTTGTCGGCACGGGCACTGCAGACGCCAGCGGCAACTGGAGTATCTTGCTCAACACGACGCTGGCGACTGGCCCGCACAGCTTTACGGCACAAGCCACCGATGCGGCTGGCAATACCAGCGCGTCATCAGCCACCTTCACGCTGACCATCGACACCACGCCGCCAGCGCTGCCGGTGCTGACAAGCATCACGGATGACGTCGGTAACGCCGCCACGCCAATCGCCAACGGTGGCTTAACCAACGATGCGCAGCCGACGCTCACGGGCACGGCAGAAGCGGGCTCAACGGTGAAAATCTTCGATAACGGCGTGCAGATAGGCAGCGTCGTTGCGACCGGCGGAAACTGGAGCTTTACCCCTTCTCCGGCGCTGGGCGACGGCTCGCACAGCCTGACCTTCTCGGCGACCGATCCGGTAGGTAACGCCAGTGCGCAAACCACTGGATATGTGATTAACGTTGACGCAACCGCGCCAACAGCGCCGGTTATCAGCTCTGTTGTCGATGACGTGGGCACCGTCACCGGTCCGGTGACGGGCAGCAACCCGACCAACGACACGCGCCCTACGCTCAACGGCACCGCGGAAGCCAACGCCACCGTTCGCATCTATGACGGTACGACGCTCGTGGGTACCGTGACGGCGGATGCCAACGGGAACTGGACGCTACCGCAAACCAACACCACGCTGGCGGAGGGGCAACATAACTTCACCGCCACGGCGACCGATGCCGCAGGCAACACCAGCGCGCCATCGTCAGTCACCACCATCACCGTTGACCTGACGCCGCCAGCGGTTCCTGCCGGCCTGGCGGTGATCACCAACGGGACGCACGTCACCGGCACCGCCGAAGCGGGCAGCACGGTTACCATCACCACCAGCACCGGTACGGTCCTCGGTACGGCGGTAGCAGACGGTAGCGGCAACTTTAACGCCACGATCTCCCCCGCGCAGACGGGAGGAGAGTCGCTGGTGGTCTACGCCACCGATAAAGCCGGAAACGCCGGTGTGAGCGCATCGGTTACCGCGCCGTTCACGACGCTGCCGAACGCGCCAGTAATCGCCACTATTACCGACAACGTCGGTACGGTCACCGGTAATCTGACCAACGGTAAAACGACCGATGACACCACGCCAACCCTGAGCGGAACGGCGCAGCCTAACGCTACCGTCACGCTCTACAATAATGGCGTCGCAATGGGCAGCGTTGTCGCCGACGGATCAGGCAACTGGACCTTCACCACTCCGGCGATGAGCGAAGGCTCCCATGCGTTTACTGCCACCGCGAGTAACGGCTCGGGAACCGGTCCGTTCTCTTCCGCCACGACGGTGATTGTCGACCTCACCGCGCCAAACACGCCAACCGGCAGCTTTAACGCCGACGGTAGCGTCCTGACGGGTAACGCCGAAGCGGGCAGCACCGTCACCATCCGTCTGGCAGATGGCAGCACGGTGACCACAACGGCAGGCAGCAACGGTACCTACAGCTATACCTTCCTCAATAAACAGACCGAAGGTCAGACGCTGCAGGTCACCGCGACCGATGCCGCAGGTAACGTTTCGCTGCCAGGATCGGCCCTCGCCCCGGTCGTGCCGCTGTCGGCCAGTAGCAACGTTGAAGAGTTGGACCTCACCACAACCGCAACGGTCACCAACTCGCAGTACAGCGATTACGGCTTCCTGCTGGTGGGCGCGCTGGGTAACGCGCTGACGCTGCTCGGCAATGACACCGCGCAGGTCGGCTTTACGGTGGGCAGCGGCGGCAGCGCGGACATCACCGTCAACGCCAACGCCACGGGTGCGGTGCTGTCGCTGCTCAATACCCTTGAACTGGTGGTGCAGCGGTTCGACAGCGTCAACAACACCTGGACAACGGTGGTGGATACCGGCCAGCCACAGTTTGCCGATCTGCTCACGCTCGGGGCGACCGGCGTTTCGCTGAACCTGAACGGCCTGGCTAACGGGCAGTATCGCGTCCTGAGCTACAACACCAACCTGCTGGCGACGGGCTCTTACACCAGCATTGATGTGGGCGTGAAAGAGACCAGCGCAGGCACCGTCACCGGCGAAACCAGCCTGGGCGGCAACGTCATCCTCGACGTTGACCCGACTACCGGTAGCGATAACGCTCCGGCTGGCACCACGGTTACCGCCGTCACTAACGCCCTGGGGGTAACCACCAGCGTCACCGCCGACGGCACGGCAATTCAGGGGCAGTACGGTACGCTGACCATCAACCGCGACGGCAGCTACACCTATACCCTGACGAATACCAGCGCCTCGGTGATTGGCCGTACGGAGAACTTCACCTATACCATCTCCCACAACGGAACCAGCGCCTCGGCGAACCTGGTGCTGTCGCTGGGAACAGGCACAGCCACCAGCGGCATCGTGGCCGTAGATGACACCGCATCGCTGACCTTTGACACCACCGTGAGCGCCATTAACAACGGCACCTCGTCGCAGGGCGGCTTTACCGTGGTCGGGATTAACCTCGGTAATACCCTGGGCCTGAATCTGCTGGATGATTTGAGCAATCCGATCATCTACAGCGTGGAGGAAGGCACCACCCGCACCATGACCATTCAGGCCTCCGTGGGGGGCGTAGCGCTGGCCTCGGTGTTTGACCTGTACATCTATAAGTTCAACGATGCGACCCAAACCTTCGAGCAGATGCGCGTTCAGCCGGGCTGGCTGCGCGCGCCGCTGCTGGGCGGCACCTCATCCACGCTGACGCTGAATCTGCCGTCTGGGGAGTACCTCTTCCTCCTGAACACGGCGGCGGGGATCACCGCGCTGACGGCCTACACGCTGAACGTGCTGGAAGACCACGTCTATAGCGTGGCAAGCGTCGGTACCAGCACCACCGGGGATGTGCTGGCGGATGACGTCGCGCCATCCGGCACGCTGGTGACGGAAGTAAACGGCGTGGCGGTAAACAGCAGCGGCCTCACCACCATCGTGGGGGAATACGGCACGCTCTCCATTAACGCGTCCGGTCAGTACACCTACACCCTGAAGAGCGGCGTTGGCGCTGACCACATCAGCACGCCGGATACCTTCGTCTACACCATTACCGCGCCGAACGGTGCCAAAGATACGGCCTCGCTCAACATCACCCCAACCGCGCGGGCGATGGATGCGGTGAACGATGTCAGCACCGCGATGGACGTGACCTCGGTACACCATACGACGGCCTACTCGGATACAACCGTAGGGACGGCGAGCTGGAACGCCGCGCTGTTGGCATCAACCCAGGGTAGCGGAAACGGTACCTTCGTGGTGGATCCGAATACGGCCCTGCACAACGTGGTCTTGACCTTTAACGTCGCATCGCTCCTTTCTCTGGGCGGGTTGACGGTGGACTGGACGATAACCAATGGCGCGACCACCGTAAGAAGTGGTTCATTCAACGGCGGGCTGCTGCTGGGCGGCACAGCCACCATCAACCTGACGGGACTGGATCTGGATGCAGGTACCTATACGCTCAGCTATACCGGCAAAATGGGCCCACTGGCTGCGGGAAATATCACCATTACCCCAAGCGTCAGCGGCACCGCCTACTCCCTGACCCAGTTCGACTCCACCAGCGGTCATACCGTCAACGGCAACATCTTTGACGGCACCGACTCCGCCGGGGCAATGGATCAACTGCACTCGGTGGATACTCGCCTGAGCATCACCGGCTACAACGGCGTGACCACCACCCTGGATCCTTACACCGGCAGCACTGCGGTGAACATTGTTGGCCATTACGGCACGCTGGCGATTGCGGCAGACGGTCATTACACCTACAGCCTCAACGCCGGGGTATCGCTCTCAACCATCACCTCGAAGGAGGTCTTTAACTACACCCTGACCGACGCGACCGGTAAAACGGATACCGCCTCGCTGACCATTAATATGGCGCCGCAGTTCATCAGCTCTGAACACAACGACGTCATTACCGGTACGGCTTACGGCGATACGCTGATTTACCAGGTGCTGAACAGCACGGCAGGCAACGCAACGGCGGGGAACAGCGCGGGCGACCACTGGACCAACTTCTCACTGGCGCAGGGAGACAAGATCGACATTGGCGATCTGCTGGTGGGCTGGAACGGCAGCGCGTCGACGCTGGGTAACTATCTCACTGTTTCACAAAGCGGTGGCAATACTGTGATCTCCATCGACCGTGACGGTACAGGGGCCGCCTACACTAAATCTGCACTCGTTACGTTGGATAACGTTCAGACCACCTACGACGAGCTTGTTAACCAGCAGCACATCATTACCTGATAGCAGCAGAACCACCTGACCCGGGCGCACAGCGCCCGGGCACAACAATAAAGCTGTACCATTTTATTAGGGACAAGACATGGGAAAGAAGATGCCTTACTGGTGGCTCTCGTGCTGCCTGATATCTGTGCCCGCTCTAGCTGCCAACCCGGCGGGAACGATCAATGCCGAACAACTCAGCGAAACGCAGGAACTCCCCTCTTTGAACGGCCGCGTGGCCCCGGTGGCCACGAAAGCCGCGCCCGGCACGCTGCAGCTGAGCGAAGCCGTAAACCGTGCCGTCACCTGGCACCCGGCCATCAGCGAAGCGGTAGGTAAACTCTACCAGCAGAGCGAAAACGTGGACGTCGCCAAATCGAAATACTATCCGCAAATCAATGCCGGAATGGAGAACGGCTATACCCACGACGGTGACGACAACGGCTTCACGCCATCGCTGGTGCTCTCCCTCTCGCAAATGCTCTACGACTTCGGCAAAGTGGCGAGCCAGGTGCGCGCCGAAAGCGCGGGCGTCGCCCAGCAGCAGGCTAACGTGCTGGTCAGCATTGACACCATTGCCCACGATACCGCCATCGCCATGGTGCAGGTTCAGACCTTGCAGCAGATGGTAGACACCGCCAAAGAGCAGCTTGATGCCCTCTCCTCTATCGGAAAGCTGACAAAGCTGCGCAATGACGAAGGGGCCACCTCTCTCTCTGACGTGGTGCAGACCGATGCCCGTATCGAAGGCGCGCGCGCCCAGCTGATGCAGTACCAGGCCAGCCTCGACAGCGCCCGCGCCACGCTGATGAGTTTTCTGGGCTGGGACAGCCTGAACGTCGTCAGTAACGACTTTCCCCAGAGCCTGGCCCGCAGCTGCGACATCGCCGAGCCGGACGATCGTCTGGTGCCCGCCGTGTTAGCGGCCTGGGCGCAGGCCAACGCCGCGCAGGCCAACCTTGACAATGCCAACGCGCAGATGACGCCGACCATTTCGCTTGAGCCGGAAGTGCGCCACTACCTTAACGACCGCTATGCGGGCAACGAAACGCGGGATCGCACCCAATACTCCGCCTGGGTCAAAGTGCAGATGCCGCTCTATCAGGGCGGCGGCCTGACCGCCCGACGCAATGCGGCCGGACATGCGGTCGAGTCAGCGCAGTCCACCATTCAGCGCACCCGCCTCGACGTGCGGCAAAAACTGCTCGAAGCGCGCAGCCAGGTAATGAGCCTGATGGCCACGCTGCAAATTCAAGGGCGTCAGGAAGCGCTCAGTGCCCGCACCCGCGAGCTATATCAACAGCAGTATCTCGACCTCGGCTCGCGTCCACTGCTCGACGTGTTAAACGCCGAACAGGAGGTTTATCAGGCGCGTTTCACCCAGCAGCAAACCGCCGGACAGCTGCATCAGCTTCAGCTCAACTGCCTGTACAACACCGGGCGCTTACGTCACGCGTTCGATCTTGATAACCGTACCATCCAGACCGTGGAGATCCAGCCATGAAGCAACGCGATATCCCACAGGGTGAAAACATGACGGATGATGCGCTGGAACAGTGGGCACAGGCGTTTGGCTACGTGGCAACGCGTTATCGCGTAGCCTGTTCACCCGGCGCGCTGATGGCGGGTGCGCCGTGGCTGAAAGGTAAACCGATGGTGCCTGCCCTCACCCAGCTTGCGCGCGAGGCCGGACTGTCATTTGAGCTGCTGACGGCAGATCGGCAGTCCATCAATAGCTGGCGTTTGCCCGTCGTGGTGGAGCTGAGCGAGGGGAAAATCGGCGTTATTGAACATTTCGACGGCGAGGACACGCTTGAGGTCAGCTTTTTCGACGACAACACGCACACCAACCGCCTGTCGATGACGGCCATGCTCCCGGCCATCCGCCATGTAATCGCCCTGCGTCCCCTGGCCGCCCTGAAGGACAGCCGGGTGGATGCCTATATCTCTAAATATCGCCCGGACTGGCTCTACCGGCTGGTGATGCGCGATCTGCGCCCCTACAGCTGGGTCATGCTCGCCGCGCTGTTTATCAACGTGCTGTCGCTTTCGGGGATCGTGTTTTCCATGCAGGTCTACGACCGGGTGATCCCGGCCCAGTCCTACCCGACGCTGTACGTTCTGACTATCGGGGTGCTGATCGCCACGCTGTTTGGTTTTGTGCTGCGCGTGGCGCGCGGGCACATTATGGATCTGCTGGGCAAGCGCTCGGATCTGCGCGTGTCGGATCGCGTCTTTGGCCATGCGCTACGCCTGCGCAACAGCGCCATCCCCCGCTCCACCGGCAGCTTCATTTCCCAGCTGCGCGAGCTGGAGCAGATCCGCGAAATGGTCACCTCCTCTACCATTTCCACCATTGTTGACCTGCCTTTCTTCCTCCTGTTTGTGGTGGTGCTGGCGATCATCGCGCCGCAGCTGGCGTGGATCGCCCCGGTCGCGGCGGTGATCATGGTATTGCCGGGCCTGCTGCTGCAAAAGCGGCTGGCGGAGCTGGCGAAGCAGTCGGCACACGAATCCACCCTGCGCAACGCGGTGCTGGTGGAGAGCGTGCAGGGGCTGGAGGACATCAAATTGATGCAGGCGGAAAACCGCTTTTTGCAGCAGTGGAACAGCTATATCCAGATCACCGCGGAATCTGGCCTGCGTACCCGCGAGCTGACGCAGAACCTGATCAACTGGGGGATGACCATTCAGAGCCTGGTGTATGCCGCCGTGATCGTGGTGGGCGCACCGATGGTGATCGACGGAACGTTAACCACCGGCTCGGTGGTCGCCGCCTCTATGCTGGCCTCCCGCATGATCGCTCCGATGGCGACGCTGTGCGGTGTGCTGGCCCGCTGGCAACAGGTGAAAGCCGCCAAAGAGGGGCTGGACAGCATTATGCAGCTTCCCACCGAAAACCAGCGCGAAGAGACACCGATCCGCCAGGACGTGCTGCGCGGCCATTACCTCTTCGAGCAGGCGCAGTTCCGCTATCACCCGGAGGATCCGCGCATGGCGCTGCGCATTAACCGTCTGGAGATCAAACCTGGCGAGAAAGTGGCGATCCTCGGGCGCAACGGCGCGGGCAAGTCCACCCTGCTGCAGGCGATGGCGGGCGGGATGGATCTGGCGGGCGGCGAGCTGCGGCTCGACAACTTCAGCCTGCCCCATCTCGACGTGGCGGACGTGCGGCGTAACGTCGGCTTTATGACCCAGAACGCGCGGCTGTTTTACGGCACCCTGCGCGAGAACATCACGCTGGGTATGCCGCGCGCCACCGATGAAGAGATTTTTGAAGTGCTGGAGATGTGCGGCGCGGCGAGCTTTGTGCAGAAGCTGCCGAAGGGGCTGGACTACCCGATTATGGAGAATGGCGTGGGGCTGTCCGGCGGGCAGCGGCAGTCCATTCTGCTGGCGCGCATGCTTCTGCGCGATCCGAATATCGTGCTGATGGACGAACCCACGGCGTCGCTTGACGAGCATACCGAGCGGGAATTTATCCAGCGCCTCAACGCCTGGCTCGGCAACCGCACGCTGGTTGTCGCCACCCACCGCGTCCCGGTGCTGGAGCTGGTGGAGCGTGTGGTGGTGTTGAAAGAAGGGATGCTGGTGATGGATGCGCCAAAAGCGCAGGCCCTGAGCAACAGCCGTATGCAGCAACAGCAGGCAGCAACCGGACGGGAGTGGAAAAATGAAAATCAGTCAGCGTGACGTTGCCGCAATGGACGATCTGGATAACGCCCTCGACTCCGAAAGCGGCTACACCGGGGCGCGGCGGATTGTCATCTTCTCTCTGCTGCTGTTTGTGGTGCTTGGCGTCTGGGCGTGGTTCGGCATTCTTGATGAAGTTTCCACCGGAACCGGCAAAGTGATCCCCAGCTCGCGCGAGCAGGTTTTACAGTCGCTCGACGGCGGAATCCTGACGGAATTGAACGTGCACGAAGGGGATCAGGTTCAGGCTGGGCAGGTACTGGCGCGACTCGATCCGACGCGTTCGGAATCGAACGTCGGCGAAAGCGCGGCGCGCTACCGGGCATCACTCGCCTCCAGCGTCCGGTTGTATGCCGAAGTGAACGATCTGCCGCTGAAATTCCCGCCTTCGCTGGCGAAATGGACGGATCTGATCGGGGCCGAAACGCGCCTTTATAACTCACGTCGCGCACAGCTTGAAGATACCCAGCGCGAGCTGCGCTCGGCATTAGATCTCGCCAATAAAGAGCTGGCGATCACCCAGCGGCTGGTCAAAACCGGTGCCGCCAGCCACGTGGAAGTGCTGCGTCTGCAGCGGCAGAAAAGCGATCTGGAACTCAAGCTGACCGACGTGCGCTCGCAGTATTACGTCCAGGCGCGCGAGGCGCTCTCCAAAGCCAACGCGGAGGTGGATATGGTTTCCGCCATTCTCAAAGGGCGTGAAGATTCGGTGACGCGTCTGACGGTGAAATCCCCGGTACGCGGCATTGTGAAAAACATCAAAGTGACCACCATCGGCGGCGTGATCCCGCCCAACGGCGAGCTGATGGAGATCGTACCGGTGGACGATCACCTGCTGATTGAAACCCGCCTGTCGCCGCGCGATATCGCCTTTATCCACCCTAATCAGGAAGCGCTGGTCAAAATCACCGCCTACGATTACGCGATTTATGGCGGACTGCATGGCGTGGTGGAGACCATTTCGCCGGATACCATCCAGGACGAAGCTAAGCCAGAAGTGTTCTATTACCGGGTATTTATCCGCACCAGCCAGGATTACCTGGTGAATAAGGCGGGCAGGCACTTCTCGATTGTGCCGGGGATGATTGCGACGGTGGACATTAAGACCGGAGAGAAAACGGTGCTGGATTATATGATCAAGCCGTTTAACCGGGCGAAAGAAGCGCTGAGGGAGCGGTAGTCAATCGCCGGGTGGCGGCTCCGCCTTACCCGGCCTACATCCGCATGGAGTAAAAATTCGCTATGATTTTCTCCCTCTCCCTGTGGGAGAGGGCTGGGGTGAGGGCATCACAAAATGCAGAAAACCAAGGAGCGAGAATCGAACACCTCTAACATAACCATCACCCCCCAATCTGCTAAAGTAGCTCAAACTCATTTTCAGGAAGAAACCATGCGCCAACGTACCATTGTCTGCCCCATCATTCAGAACGACGGGGCCTATCTGCTGTGCAAAATGGCCGACGATCGCGGCGTATTTCCCGGCCAGTGGGCGCTGTCCGGTGGAGGGATGGAGCCGGGTGAAACGATGGAACAGGCGCTGCGCCGGGAAATCCGCGAGGAACTTGGCGACGCGCTGGAGATTACCGAGGTAAAACCCTGGGCATTTCGTGATGACACTCGGGTGAAAACCTACGCCGACGGCACCACGGAAGAAATTTATATGATTTACCTGATCTTCGACTGCATCAGCGCCAACCGTGAGGTGACCTTCAACGAAGAGTTTCAGGAAATTGCCTGGGTTCGCCCGGCGTCCTTACAAGATTTGGATCTGAATGAAGCCACTCGTATGACATTTGCCCAGAAAGGGCTGCTGTAAGAAAGGCTTGCGCATAACGGCAGGAGCGCCATTATGCGCAGGTCTTTTACAGCGAGATTTTCAAACGTCGAACCGCTTCTTTCAACTGCTCATCCGTTGGCGTCACAAACGACATACGCAGCGTCGTATGGTCCGGTTCATTGCAGTAGAAGAACTCACCTGGTACAAACACCACGCCGTTGCTTAACGTCTTCTCCAGCCAGCGCGTGGTGTTCATGCCGTTGTTCATTTTCGCCCACAGGAACATGCCGCCCTTCGGCTTGTGGAACGACATCACATCGCCCAGCTCGGCCTCCAGTTCAGTGGCAAACGTCTGGTATTTCTGGCGATAGGCTTCGCGGATCATCTTAATCTGCCCCGCCAGACGACCGGTTTTCAGGTACTCATAGGTCATCAGCTGTGACAGCGTGCTGGTGTGCAGATCGGTGGTTTGCTTCAGATTAACCACCGCACGTTTCAGCCACTCGGGGACCAGCACCCAGCCCACGCGGGTTCCCGGTGCGAGGATTTTAGAGAAGGTGGAGGTGTACACCACGTTCTCTTCATTGCCGATATCTTTGGCGTGAGCAATCAACGGGCGGAACACTTCGTCGGTGTAATTAATTTCGCTGTACGGGTCGTCTTCGATAATCACGAAATCATAACGTTTTGATAATTCCACCAGCTGTTTACGGCGCGCTTCGGAAAGCGTCACGCCGCCGGGGTTACCAAAGGTTGGAACGATATAGACCGCTTTGATGGCTTTATTTGCCACCAGCGCTTCAAGCTCATCCACCTTCATACCGTCGCCGTCGGTGCCGACGGATTCAAAGTTGGCCTGCGCCAGGCCGAAGACCTGCAGCGCGGCGAGATAGGTTGGACGCTCAACGACAACGGTGTCACCCGGGTTGATTAACGCACGCGCCAGCACGTCCAGTGATTGCTGCGAGCCGGAAGTAATAACGACATCATCGGCCTTACAGGCGATACCGCGCCCCTCGCAGATGCGTTTAATTTCCTCGCGCAGCCCCGGGACGCCCTCCGTCAGGCCGTACTGGAACGCCTCGCCAAAATGCTGTGATAAGACGGAATCGGCAGCAATTTTAAGCCCTTCGTGATCGAACAGCTCGGGATTAGGAATACCACCGCCCAGCGAAATCACCCCTGCCATTTTGCTATGTTTTAATAATTCACGGATGGCAGAAGATTGCAGGCCCTGCGCGCTGCTGGCGAGTTTGTTTGCAGACATTCTTTGATTACCTTCTTTTTTTATATTGTGCCCAATCTTAGCAGAATATGGGCGATAAATTCCGTAAGCTTAGGCAGTTGACGTAAATCCTGACGCCACAATAAATGCACCGGCCTCGGCGCGGGCGTGTACTGCTCCAGCACCCGCACCAGCCTGCCGCTTGCCAGCTCTTCCGCCACCAGCACCTCCGGTTGCAGCAGTAATCCTGCACCTGCCCGCGCCGCCATGCGTAATCCATAGCCATCGTTGCATCTTAAGATCGCATCCCGCTTCCAGCGCACTTCTCCTTCCATGCCCGGTAGCCGCCACTCATTACGCGCGGTCCACACCGTGTGCGATAGACACAGATGATTCACCAGATCGGCAGGCGTCTGTGGCGTGCCGTAGCGCGCTAAATAGTCCGGCGCGGCGCAGATCACCATCCGGTAGGGGCAGAGATACTTCGCTACCAGATCGTCGTTTTGAATGTCGCCAATGCGAATGGCCAGATCGACCCCTTCATCCACCAGATCGACCATCCGGTTGGTGAGATCCAGCTCCACACGCACCTCCGGATACCGCTGTAAATAGGTGGCGGTGAGCGGTGCAATCACACAGCCACCAAACGACGTCGGTGCCGTGACGCGCAACGTTCCGGCAGGCGCCGCACGCAGCCGCTCGACTGCATTTTCAGCAATGGAGACCTGCTCCAGCACCCGCTTCGCCTCCTCGAAATAGACGCGCCCGGCGTCGGTCAGGCTTTGACGGCGCGTGTTGCGCTCCAGCAGTCGCGTGCCGAGCTGGGTTTCCAGCAGGGCAATATACTTCCCCACCATCACCGCCGACATCTCCAGACGTGATGCAGCACCAGTAAAGCTACCGCTTTCCACCACCGCAATAAACGTCTCCATACCGCGAAGCTTATCCATATTCCGAACCTCTGGTTAGCAATCTTCTAACGTTAGCCCAGTTTATCTGACTTTTTATTTATTAAAGAATGAAGTCTCACAACATAAGGAGTCTGCTATGAAAATCGTCATTATTGGTGCCAGCGGTACAGTCGGTCGTGCAGTAACGGAAGCGCTGAGTCGTCGTCACGAAGTCATCCGCGTGGGTCGCACGCAGGGCGACTATCAGGTGGATATCACCTCGCAGGCGAGCGTCCAGGCGCTGTTTGAGAAAATCGGTCCGGTGGACGCGATTGTCTCCGCCAGCGGCAGCCTTCACTTTGGCCCCCTCGCGACCATGAAGGACAGCGATTTCAACCGGGGATTGCAGGATAAGCTTTTGGGGCAGGTGCGCCTGGCGCTGACCGGCCAGCACTACCTGAACGAAGGCGGCTCGATTACGCTGATAAGCGGGATTGTGGCGCACGAGCCGATTGCGCAGGGCGTGAATGCCACCACGGTAAATGCGGCGCTGGAAGGGTTTGTGCGCGCTGCAGCCTGCGAACTGCCGCGCGGGATCCGCATCAACCTGATTAGCCCGACGGTACTCACCGAATCCGTCGAAGCGTACGACGGCTTCTTCCCGGGGTTTGAGAGTGTTCCCGCCGCGACCGTGGCGCAGGCCTACCGTCGCAGCGTGGAAGGCGTGCAGAGCGGACGCGTGTATAAGGTGGGTTACTGAGCCTTACGGGCGGCGATCAGCACCAGCATCGGGCGCTCTGCCTCTTCGGCCAGCGCGGGCCAGGCGTCAATCTGCGCCTGCGTTGGCCCCCACTCGTTGACCTCGCTTATCGTTAACCCGGCGCCTATCAGCGCGTTCAGCGTGGTGCCCAATGTGCGGTGATACTTGATAACGCCGTCCGCCAGCCAGTTGCTGACGCGCTTGCCTTCTTCCTGATAATGGTTCACGCCCCAGAACCGCTCGCCACTGTCGTCGGTCAGCCAGCCTTGACGGGTGGCGCAGGTGTAAATGGGGTGCTCCATGGAAAAGACCAGGCTGCCGCCGGGCTTAAGCGCGCGCTGAACCTTCGCAAACAGGGCATCCAGCGCCGGCAGGTAGTGCAGCGCCAGCGAACTGTAGACCAGATCGAGGCTGTTCTCGTTGAGCTCAAGTGATTCCAGATCGCTACGCTGATAGTGAACCTGTGGGTCAGCGGTAAGCTCCCCAGCGCGGGCGAGCATCTTTTCGGAGATATCAACGCCCGTGACGTCAGCAGCGCCCAGCTCGCGCGCCGCGCGGCAAAACCAGCCGTAGCCGCAGCCGAGATCGACAACCGATTTGCCGGTTAAATCCGGCAGCATGGCTTTAAGCGCGGGCCACTCCGGCGCGCCGTCGAGCCCCTGAACCGAGCGCGGAAGCTGGGCGTAACCTTCGAAAAATGCCGGGTTGTCGTAGATGTTTTGTGCCATGACGGACTCCTTTATCGCAACTGGGGCGAGGGTAAAACACCCCTCGCCCGTTGACAACGTATCCGTCTGATAAATCAGAGCCTGCGTCGGATTTTCTCCACCATGGCGGTGGTTGAGATCCCGTAGCGGTCATGCAGGGTGGGCAGCGCCCCCGCATCAAGGAATGCGTCCGGCAGTGCGACGGTATCGAAATCCACATTCACGCGGTTACGCATTAGCAGCGACGCGACAGCCTCACACAGCCCGCCAACGCTGCTGTGGTTTTCCGCCACAATGACCAGCCGTCCCGGCTTCGCGGCCTGTGCCAGGATCGTCTCTTCATCCAGCGGCTTAATCGTGGGCGAGTGCAGTACCGCCACGCTGACATTATCCTTACGCAGCTGTTTCGCCGCCTCCAGCGCGCGCATAGTCATCAATCCTGAGGCGATGATCAGCACGTCGCGCCCCTCTTCCAGCAGCGCGGCTTTGCCAATCCTGAACTGATAGTTGTACCGATCCAGCACCACCGGCACCTTGCCGCGCAGCAGGCGCATATAGACCGGACCATCGTGCGCCGCCATCGCCGGTACCGCCTGCTCGGTGTCTATCGCGTCACAGGGATCGATAATCGTCATGCCCGGAATACCGCGCATAATCGCAACATCTTCCGTTGCCTGGTGGCTCGGCCCGTAGCCGGTGGTCAGTCCCGGCAGCGCCGCGCAGATCTTCACGTTGAGGTGCTCTTCTGCAATCACCTGATGGATAAAGTCGTAGGCGCGGCGGGTGGCGAAGACGGCATAGGTGGTGGCGAAAGGAATAAAGCCCTCTTTCGCCATGCCGCCCGCGGCTCCCATCAGCAGCTGCTCAGCCATACCCATCTGGAAGAAGCGTTCCGGGTAAGCCTGAGCAAAGATATGCAGATCGGTGTATTTCGACAGATCCGCCGTCATGCCAACCACCTCCGGGCGCTGTTCCGCCAGCTTTACCAGCGCGTGGCCAAACGGTGCGGCGCGCGTCTCCTGCCCTTCTTCCGCGATAGAGGCAATCATGGCCGACGTGGTTAAACGCGGTTTTTTCTCCGTGGTCTGGCTCATTACTGCACTCCTTCTGGTTTGTTCGCATCCAGCACGGCGAGAGCCTTTTGCCACTCGTCAGCGTCCACGCGAATAAAATGGTTTTTATCTCGCTGTTCGAGGAAAGGCACGCCTTTGCCCATCAGGGTGTCGCACAAAATGACGCGCGGCTGGTTTTCCGGGTAGCGTTTGGCGTTGTCAAACGCCGTCACCAGCGCAGGGACATCGTTGCCGTTTACGCGCTGCACGTACCAGCCGAAGGAGGTCCATTTATCCTCCAGCGGCTCAAAACCGAGAATGGTGTGCGAATTGCCGTCAGCCTGCTGGCGGTTGATATCCACCAGTACGATCAGGTTCGACAGGCCATGGTGTGCCGCAGACATCGCCGCTTCCCAGGTGGACCCTTCGTCAAGCTCACCGTCCGACATGGAGTTGACGACCCATGCCGCGCTCTGCTTGTGCTTCATCCCCAGTGCCATGCCGACACCAATGCTTAACCCCTGCCCCAGCGAACCGCCGGATATCTCCATGCCCGGCGTGTAGGTCGCCATGCCGGACATCGGCAGGCGGCTGTCATCCGAACCGTAGGTTTCGAGTTCCTCTTCCGGAATAATTCGCGCTTCGATCAGCGCGGCATAACAGGCAATGGCGTAGTGGCCATGGGAGAGCAGAAAGCGGTCTCGCCCTTCCCACTCCGGCTCGCCCGGTTTGATGTTCATAGCGTGGGCAAACGCGGTGGCCAGCACGTCGGCATAGCCCAGCGCCTGACCGATGTAGCCCTGTCCCTGCACTTCGCCCATTCGCAACGCGTAGCGGCGAATGCGCCAGGCGGCTGCGGCGACCTGTTGAACTGTCGTATCCGTCATCTTCATGTCTCCTTAATGGATCAGCATGCCGCCGTTCACGTCGAGCGTGATGCCGGTGGAGTAAGACGAGAGTTCGCTGCCGAGAAACAGCGCGGCGCGGGCGATATCCTGCGCGTCGCCGAGGCGATTAAGCGGGATCCCCGCCAGGATGGCGGTTTTCATCTCATCGCTGAGCTTGCCTGCGGTAATATCCGTCTGGATAAGCCCCGGCGTGATGCAATTTACGCGCACGTTATCCGGCCCCAGCTCGCGGGCCATCGCTTTTGCCAGCCCCAGCACCCCCGCTTTAGCCGCGCTGTAGTGAGGTCCGCCAAAAATGCCGCCGCCGCGCTGGGCAGACACCGAAGAGATGCAGACAATACTGCCCGACTTCTGCGCGCGCATCGTCGGGATTACCGCCTGGGACATCAGCAGCGTACCGCGCAGGCTCACGTCCAGCACCGCATCGTAATTCTCACGCTTAATCTCCATCAGCTTGATCGGCTGAGTAATACCCGCGTTATTCACCAGAATGTCGATGCGCCCGTATTTTCCCAGCACCTGTTCAATGGCGGCGTTGACCTGAAGCTCGTTGCTGACGTTCGCCGCAAGGCCCAGATGTTCGTCCCCCAGGCTCGCTGCTGCTGCCCGGCTGGCTTCGGCATCTAAATCAATAATCACCACCTTCGCGCCCTGCCCGGCATATAATTTTGCCGTGGCGAAACCCAACCCGCGTACGGAAGCCGCGCCGGTAATAACGGCGACTTTATCTTTCAGAAGCATATCGTTACTCCATTCTTTTAAGAGGGATTTAATTTATTATTTCGGTTCTTCCAGAAGCATAATCAGCACTAAGCCAATCGCTGCGCAAATACCGAAATAAATAAAGACAGAATTAAAGCTGCCTGT
Organism: Enterobacter sp. ENT02; assembly: GCF_019219165.1. Lineage (NCBI taxonomy): Bacteria > Pseudomonadati > Pseudomonadota > Gammaproteobacteria > Enterobacterales > Enterobacteriaceae > Enterobacter > Enterobacter sp. ENT02. The sequence goes on along the minus strand of NZ_JAHUWD010000003.1, from coordinate 677,141 downwards.
TTTATCCAGCAGATACCCCGCCAGCATCGGTGAAACAAATCCGCCGAGATTACCGCCGCTATTGATAATTGACGCAGCAATCGGATAGGTTTTACTGTCCGCAACGGCCATGCCGTAAGCCGTAAAAGCGGGCCAGCCAATATTCAGACAAAGACCGACAAAAAATAGGCCGATGCAGACCGCTACGGTGCTTTGCGGAATATTCAGCATAATGACCATCATTAAGACGGTGCTGACGGCGGTAAACATCATGGTCGGTTTGCGACGACGGCCGAGCAGCTTATCGGAGACGTAACCGCCAAAAATTGCCCCGATAAATCCGCCAATGCACGGCATGCTGGCGACCAGCCCCATGCTCATAAACGTAAAGCCTTTCTCTTTCACCAGATAGAGCGGGATCCAGGTCAACAGGCCGTACAGCACGCTGACCATCATGAAATAGGCCATACAATCACCGAGAATATTCTTTGAGGTGAACAGGCCTTTAACCGTGCTTACCGGGGCTAAGTCCCGTACGCGGATCAGGCGATCCAGGCGCGCAAAGCCTGGTGAAATAACGATATTGTCTCGTCTGGCATCCGGCGTCTCCTGACCGGCGGTAATGGTCTCCAGCTCCGCTTTCGAGACGAAAGCACTCTCGGAGGGCTTTGTACGCACCAGCAGATACCACAGGACGGCGATGACCAGCCCGGGGATCGCGAAGGAGAAAAAGACCCAGCGCCAGCCCCAGGTCATGGCGATCCACACCGCCAGCGGCGGCACGAAGATGGGCGCAAACATGGTGGCCGCGATGTAGACGCCCGTGGCCGTGGCCTTCTCCTTTGGCGGAAACCAGTTATTGATGGTGGAGGCCAGTCCGACGGGACACGGCCCCTCCGTTAATCCCAGCCCCAGACGAATGCACTTCAGCCCCAGAACAGAGGTCGCCGTGCCCATCAGCCAGGTAAACGCGGAGAAGCCGAATATCGACAGTGCCACCATGCCGCGAATACCCTTTTTGGCGATAAAAAAGCCTGCCGGAATTTGGCTCAGGGCATATCCCAAAAAGAACATACTGGCAATAGCGCCGGCTTCGAAATTATTGATATGAAATTCGTCAATGATAAACGGCAATACTGCACCAATATTTGTTCTGTCGGCATAGTTAATGGCATAGACAATAAAAATCAGTGCCAGCACAACGAAACGATAATTGGTTTTTTTAGTGTTTATGTAGGGGACAGCTTGTTCTATACGAGACATATTTTACCTCATCATTCGAACAACGTGAGTCGTTTTATTTATATGTTCAACGTCAATATATCGGCTCACGAATGAAACGCCATGCAATAAAACTCATTTATTACTGAGATAAATTTGATTCGCGATACAGCTCAAAAAATAACATCGGGATAAAATTGCCCGCCGGTAGGCTCAATGTTATGTTTTTTATCAGTAATCATAGAAGGAGTAGGCCATGTCCGCGCCGGACCGCCAGACGTTATCTCTGCCCTCGCTCAGAAATCTGCAGGCTTTCATCGCCGTCGCTAACGCATTGAGCATCCATCAGGCCGCTGAACAGCTCAACGTCACGCCCTCGGCGGTGAGCCATCAGATCGCGTCGCTGGAGTCCTGGATGGGCAAGAAATTGTTCATCCGCAGCGGCAAAGGCGTTCAGCTAACGCCGACGGGAGAAAAATATCTGCGGGAAGTCTCAGCGGCAATGAGCGCCATCGGCCGTGCTACCGATCAGATCGTCAAAGAGAAAGATAACGCCGTGCTTCGCGTGCACTCCTCGCCCACCTTCGGGTTGTCATGGCTGTTGCGTCGTCTGGGTAAGTTTCGCGCCGAGTATCCCGATATCACCATCAATCTCACCTGCTCGTATGAAAACCTGCAGTTCGCCAGAGACAATATCGACATTGATATCCGCCACGGCATACCGGACTGGGATGCCTATCGGGTGATGACCATTAAAAACGACACGCTGGTGGTGCTGGCCTCACCGGAGTATGCAGAAAAACATCCCATCGTCACGCCCGCCGATTTACTACAACAGTCGCTCATCTCCTCCACCAGCACCCTGGTAAACTGGGAAAAATGGTTTGCCTGGCACAACATTGACCGACCGTGGCTGAACTTTAGCCTGAGCTTTGACCGCTCCTATATGAGCTTTGAAGCGGCGCGCATGGGGCTGGGGTTTATTCTGGAGAGTAAAATGATGGCAACCGATCACCTGAAAGATGGCTCGCTGGTGCAGGTGCTGCCGGATGAGATGGGGATCGCCATTAACGCGCACCATTTGGTGATGCCGCACATGAACGAACGCGCGTGGAAAATCCAGCAGTTTGTCGAGTGGATTGACCGGGAGTTGCGATTGTCGGGGTATCATCTGTAACGTCGGGTGGCGGCTTCGCCTTACCCGACGTACAAAAGTGCGGCCTGATGCCCTCACCCCAACCCTCTCCCACAGAAAGAGGGAGAAATGCACGTCAACCCACAACGCCCCAGACCAAATTGCCCTTGTGGAACGTCGCGGTACGAGGTGAAATGCGCGCCACCGCTTCGGCGGAACAGGAGGCATCCACCAGCACAAAGCTGGCGTCGTCCTGCGCTTTCGGCCACACGCGCTCGCCTTTGTCGTTCAGCGGCAGCACGTCGCCGGTGGCGATACCGAGCGCGCGGGAGAGCGTCTGCTCGTTCGGGCGGATGTAGAGCTGCGCATAAAGATTCGCTTTTTCCAGCATGTCCCCCAGACCGTAGGGCGACCAGTGGTCGATCACGCTGTCGGTCCCCGTCATCACGAACACGCCCTTCTCACGCAGCTGCTTCAGCGGCATATGCAGGGTGCCAATCGGCACGGTGGAGGCGATGGTCACCTGCTGCGCCGCCATGCGGGTGGCGATCTCATCCACCTGCTGCTCGTTGAGCGTCGCCAGCGCGAAGGCGTGGCTGATGGTCAGTTTGCCCTTCAGCGCCGGCGTTTTCTCCACGGTTTCGACCATGTAGTTCACCGCCGCCACGCCCGCCGGGCTGGTTTCGTGCAGGTGAATATCCACCCCTTTGTCGTAGTCCAGCGCGATCTGGAACATCAGATCGAGAGATTTCTCCATCGCACCGTCAACGTTAGTCGGGTCCAGCCCGCCCACGTAGTGCGCCCCGGCCTGCATCGCCTCGCGCATCAGCTTTTCAGAATTCGACAGCAGCAGCCCATGCTGCGGGAAGGCGACGATTTCGCAGTCAAACCCCGCTTTGCGGCGCGCCAGCACCGCCTGCAGATTTTCCAGGTTTTTCAGGCCGGAAACCGGCTCAATATTACAGTGGCTGCGGGCGATGCTCGAGCCTTTCGACTGGATCAGGTCGATCAGCTTTTCCGCGCGCTCCTGGGTGTAGGGCTGCAGCTCCGGCAGCATTTTTTGTTCCAGGCGGATCATGTCCTGAATCGTGGTACCCGCCGGACGGTTCAGCGAGCGCCACGGGCCGCCGTAAAAGGTTTTATCCAGGTGGATGTGCATGTCGCGCATCGCCGGGAGCATCAGCTTGCCGCCCGCGTCATAGTGCGACAGCGTGGCGTCGGCATGGCTTTTATTGTCGCGCAGGGCGACGATCTTGCCGTCTTTGATTTCCAGCGTTTTCAGCTCGGTGCGGGTGCTTGTCGCCACGCTGCCGTCAACGTTAAACCCGGCTTCGAGCAGCACGTTGTCCAGATAGTAATGCTTAGCGGTGATGTTCATCAGTTTGCCCGTCTCGCAGGTTGGCTTTGCGGTATCCGCAGCATACGCGACGGAGCCGGTAGCGCCAAACAGCGCGCAGGCGGTGACCATTTTACCGCTCTGGCTGATGAATTCGCGGCGGCTTTTATTTTCACTCATCTTAACTTCCTTCATTAACAATATGGGTACCGGTTTCTTCGCGCAGCGCCGCGGGCAGGCAGTCCGGCGAGGTGATAATCACGCGCTTGCCGCCATGGTGTAAAAATTCCAGCGAGGCGACGATTTTGGGGAGCATGCTGCCCGCCGGGAAGTGGCCCTCTTCCATGTAGCGCGCCATCTGCGCCACGTTTACAGCATCCAGCGCCTGCTGGTTTGGCTTGCCGAAGTTGACGCATACCTTTTCCACGCCAGTGGTGATCACCAGCACGTCGGCGCGGATCTCGCGCGCCAGCAGCGCGGTGGAGAGATCTTTATCAATCACCGCGTCGACGCTCTGATAATCCCCCTGCTCACTGCGAACAACGGGGATCCCCCCGCCGCCCGCGCCGATTACCACAAAGCCTTTTTGCGTCAGCGTCTTGATGGCGTCGGCCTCAACGATGCGCAGCGGCTGGGGTGAAGCCACCACGCGACGGTAGCCCCGACCGGAATCCTCAACAAAATGCCAGTCCGGGTGCGCGCGCTGCAGCTCGTCGCGCTGTGCCTCGCTGAAAAACGCACCGATCGGTTTCGTCGGGTGCGTAAAGCCGGGATCGTTTTTATCCACCTCTACCTGCGTGACGACCGTGACCGCTTTTTGCTCGCCGCGCGCGGCAAGCCGGTTATTGAGCGCCTGCTGGATCAGGTAACCGATGCCGCCCTGCGTATCCGCCACGCAGTTTGCCAGCGGGGTCAGCGGCAGCCCTTCCCGCTCGTGGGCGATTTCGGCACGGCGCAGATCCAGCCCCACCTGGGGGCCGTTGCCGTGGGTGAGCACGATGTCATAGTCGGAGGCCAGCATTTCCAGCACCGACTCGGCCACCGCTTTCACCGCCTGCGCCTGATGTTCAACCGACTGGCTGGCGTTGTCTTTGATAATGCTGTTGCCGCCGATGGCGACGACCATAAGCTCTTTCATTTTGTTTCCTTTAGAAGGTGCGTTCTGGTGCCCTCACCCCGGCCCTCTCCCACAGGGAGAGGGGGATTAACAGAGATATCCAGCACATGTTTCACCACAAACATGCCGCCCATCATCAGATAAGCGGTGACGAACATCAGCGAACTGCCTTCGGCAAATCCCACCACCGGGGCATGGATCACCCCAAACAGCGCCAGCAGCGCCCCGCCCGCCGCGGCGACAGCCCCGCGCAGCGGTTTGTTGATGATGGCGAAGATGGCGATACAGCCCCACAGCATGCTGGCGAGCGGTGCGCCGTTGCCGAGATGCATCAGCCCTTCGTAGTAGATCCCTTTGCTGTGCAGCACGTCGGTGCCGATTTTCCCCGCGCTGGTGCCTGCGGCGCTCATCACGCTGTTCATCATGGTCAGCGCCCAGTTGGCGATCCACGGGAACAGGCAGATGAAGATGACGGGCACCTCCACTTTGGGCGTTTCCCTCACTACCTGGTTGGCCGTCACGACGCCGATAAACACCAGAATCGGCACGATGGCGGTCATCGGTATGATGGCGAGCATAAACGCCCCCAGCCCGAACAGCGGCACGATGAACATGGTCACGCCCGAGGCCAGCGTGTAACCGATGCTGGCCCCCATCGCTTTCCAGCCGGGATGGCCGACGTAGACCGTGACCGGGAACGGGTTCCCCATCAGGCAGCCGAGCATCGACGCCAGACCGTTCGCCAGCATCACCTTGCGGGTCGGGTATTCATCCCCCGCCGCGTGGGCACTTTCGATGTTTTCCAGGTCAAAGATGTAGTTCGCCAGCCCCAACGGTACGGCAGAGGCAAGATACGGCAGCGCGTGCGGCAGGCCTTGCAGGAAGCCTTCTACGTGCACCTGCGGCGGGTTAAAGCCGAAGGATGACATGGACGCTTTAATCGCTTCCGGGCTTTGCAGACCCGAGAGCCACGCTAGCGCCGTTCCTGCAACCAGCAACAGCAGACCGGTCGGGATTTTGGCGAAAATGGGCTTTTTACCGAACCAGTTAATAAAGATCAGCAGCAGCACGATAAACGACACGGTCGGCGCTTCGAACGCCTGCAGCATCGGGTTCATCGCCAGCAGCAGCAGGCCCAAACCGGAGAGGCACGACAGCAGCACGGTGCGCGGGATCATCTTGCGGATAGTCTCACCCAGGAACGAACCGCCCGCCAGGATCATCGCCTCAACAAAGCACCACACCAGGCCAATCTGAATGGCGAACTCCGCATCGCCCGTTTGCTGATACACCGGCATCAGCACCAGGAAGGTCACGGTAAAAATGGACGGCGCGCTGGGGCCGGACGGCAGCGCGGTGACATCCGTTCGCCCGGTGGCGCGCGCCATTTGCATGCCGAACCAGGCGTAGCAAATACTTGCGACCAGCACCGCCAGCCCGAAGGCTGGCGCGATGCGCCCATAAACAATCTCCTTCGGGATGCCGACGACAAAAATGAGCAGCCCCATCATGGTCAGCAAATTGGTCAGGTTGTTGGTCATCAACCCGAAATACGCCGCCCAGTCACCTCTTTTCCACTCCAGTTTCATGTTTTTCATGGATGCTTGCCTTATAAAAAGTAGCGATCGCGGAAGGTCAACAGCGCCTTTTCAAAACAGCTAAACGGCGGGTGAACGATGCCCGCCCCAATCATGCCGATGCCCGCGTCTTTATGGGCAATGGCGGTGTTAATGACCGGCAGAATGCCGCTGCCCGCGACTTTGGTAATGTCGATGGCGGTTGGGATGCCCATAAACGAGAGCAGCGGAATGGTGACGTTCGGGTTTTCGCCGAGGGTGATTTCGCGCATCTGACGGGAGAAGTCGATGGCTTCGTCCACCGTCCCGCCCACCAGCGCGACAATCGCCGGGGCCGTCGCCATCGCAAAGCCGCCAATGCCGTAGGTTTCGGTGATGGCGCTGTCGCCGATATCCAGCCCGGAGTCTTCCGGCTTATAGCCCGCGAACATCGGACCGATCACCTGCTGCGCCGGGCCGGTGAACCACTGCCCCGGCAGGCCGGAAATGCGCAGGCCGAACTCGTAGCCGTTGCGCGCCATGGTGGTGACGACGGTGCTGTACTCAATGCCGTGAGCGGCGTCCAGCGCGGCCTTGCACATCGCCATCCACGTCGGGCCGGAGAAGTAGTCGCTGCTGGCGACAAACTCAAATACCTCGCGCTGCTGCTCCACCGGATAGCCCGCCTGGATCAGCCCCGGCGTCAGCGCCTGGATCAGCAGCGTGGTGCCCGCGTTGTTGCGGTTGTGGCACTCGTCGCCCATGTGCAGCGCCTGCGCCAGCATCAGGCGCAGGTCGATTTCGCCGATAATCTTCATCGCGTCGCGCAGCATCGGGCCGAGCACGTCGCGCATCCAGATCAGGCGGTCGATGACGCTCTGGTCGTTGGCCCCCATGCGCAGGATCTTCGCCATCTGCTCGCTGAGGTTGGTGAACGCGCGATTGCCGTAGGTTTTGTTTTCAACGATGTGCATAAACATCGACGCGGAGGTGACGCCCGCCATCGAGCCCACGCAGTCATGCTCGTGGCACGGCGAGAACGTAATATCTCCGGAGGCGGCGAGCCTTGCCGCATCGTCCAGATCTTTCGCCAGCCCTTCAAACACCAGCGCCCCGGTGACCGCACCCTTCATTGCTCCGCACATGTTTTCCCAGGAGACGGGCGGACCGGCGTGCAGAATGGTGGTGCGGGTCATGCCCGGCACAACGTTAATGGCCTGGTCATAGCCCACCAGTACCGGATGGGACTGAATAATGCGCTCAAGCGCAAGCTTGTTGGCGGTGGCGATTTTCTCCGCCAGCGGTTTTTCGGCCAGCTGGTCGAGCGCCTCAACGACCTGCATATTGCCCTGCCCCGGCGGCGTCCAGTCGAGCTGGGTGACGGGAACGTGCTGTTTTTTGAGGTCATCGCTGAACATCGCAATGCCGACGTTAATGACGTTCAGCGGCTGGTTGAATAAGGTCGTCATTATGCTTTCTCCCCTTTGCAGACAAATTCGCGTGCCAGTAATCCGGTGTTGGTACTGCTGCTGGCCCAGATAACGCCTGCGTCGGTCAGCAGCTGGCACTGCTGCGCCAGCGACTGCGGATCCTGGTCGGTACCGAGCACGTAGCCGAGAATTTCCAGAGGACGGTTATCCGCCTTCGCGATGGCCTGCGCCTCCTTAATGGCATCAAGCATCACCCCCACCGGATCCTCATGCGCGCCGAAGCCCAGCACGAAGTCCATCACGATGACGCCCACCTCTGGATCGCGCGCCTCCTGCAGCAGGCGGCTGATGCGGTTGGTCGGGTCGATCATCGGGTGCGGCTTGCCGTTGGTGAAGTCGTCGTCGCCAAAGTCGAGGAAGGTGTGGGCTTTACTGACGCTGATGTCACTCAGGCGCCTGGCCGGATCAGGCTGAATGTTGCTGTAGACGTCGTCGAATTTCGCAAGCGCCGCAAACATCGCCTCGTCGCACAGGGTGCCGCCGCAGAACAGGCCGCGAATGTACTTCTGCTGCGGGGTCAGGCGGGTGCGCACCTCTTCAATCAAAGGCCAGTTGAGCGGATGCAGGTCCAGGGACTCTTTTTTGATGCTGGTAAGCAGGACTGCCTTCAGAGCCGCCTCTTTGGTGCCGCGGGCAAACTGCAGGCCGTCTTCATCGGCGGGCGGTTCGCTGCGGCCGAGGAAGCAGACGACCACCGGCTTGCGGCAGGCTCTGGCGCGGGCCAGCACTTTTTCTGCCACCGCTGGCGCTGGCGGTTTGGAGATCAGCGTGAGAACCTGGGTGCCCTCGTCGGCTTCCAGCATGTCGATGGCGTCGAGCATCATCAGGCCGCCAATTTTCTCGCTGAGATCGCGCCCGCCGGTACCAATCAGCTGCGACACGCCGCCGCCGAATTCGTGAATGCGCACGCTCAGCTCCTGGCTGCCGGTGCCGGAAGCGCCGACGATGCCAATCGAGCCGCAGCGCACCGCGTTAGCAAAGCACAGTCCCGCGCCGTTGATGATGGCGGTGCCGCAGTCCGGCCCCATCATCAGCAGCCCTTTCTGGTGCGCGAGCTGCTTCAGCGCCAGCTCGTCGTCGAGCGACACGTTATCGGAAAAGAGCATCACGTTAAGATCGTTTTCCAGCGCCTGGCGCGCTTCGCGGGCGGCGAAGGTACCGTTGACGGAAATCACCGCAAGGTTTGCGTCAGGACGATGGGTTTTGGCGCTGGCAATCGTGGCGTAGCGCGCGTCATGGGAGCCTGCGCTCTCTTTACGGGTGAACAGCGCTTCGATGGCCGCCAGTGTTTCATCATTCGCCGCGTCGCCTTTAATCACGATCATCAGGTCGCCGTTTTTGGCTTCGGCTAATTCTGGCGTTAATAGCCCAAGGTTTTTTAATACGCCTTTGTTCATTTCCGTTGCCATGGCCACAAACGCCTGCTCGACGCCCGGCAATTTATTGGCTTTGGTGGAAACGGACATTAATGATACGGAGTCGAAATACGTATTCTTTTTAATCACAATTTTCGTTGGCATTATTTTCTCCTGAAAGCGGATAAAAGGGGGCCGCCGTCGTGCAAAATGCACGTCGGTTAAAAATACTTTTGAATTAACGGCCAGCCGGAAAAGGCTGGCCGAATGCGTTATGCGCCTGCCGCCAGCAGCAGCTCGGCTATCGCATCGAAGCCTTTTTCCCGCGCCAGCTCGAGCGGGGTTTTGCCGTATTTGTCGGTCATGTGCGGGTTCGCGCCGTGATCCAGCAGCAGCTTGACGATCTCCTGCTGCTTCGCGCCGCCGTCGTTAAGCACGATCGCTTCCAGCAGCGGCGTCCAGCCGACAAAATTGGTGTGGTTGACGTTGATATCCGTTTTTTCCAGCAGCTCGCGCACGATCTCCACGTGCCCTTTTTCACTGGCAGGGGTAATGCCCACGCCGCCAAAGCGCGTCAGGCGGTCAAGATCCGGGTTTGCCGGAAGCACAAGGCGCAGCAGGGTAATATCGTTGGTCAGGCAGCTAATCAGGAAGGGGTTAAAGCAGGTCTGGTCCTGTTTATCAATATCCGCACCGGCGGCAATTAATAGCTCCACGCAGGAATAATGCTTTTTCAGGCTGGCAATAATAACCGCGGTTCTTTTCTGACGGTTGGTGGCGTTAATATCCACGCCTTTCTCCAGACAGGCTTTTAGCGCATCGCTATTGCCCTCTTCTGCCGCCAGCAGAAATTCAGTAACGAGTTCAGTTTCAGACATATTCAGACTCCGATGTTTTTTATTTCTGTTGACCTGAGAATAGCAACAGCCTGGTCATAAAAGAATCCGCTTAAAAATGATTCATCGACAGTCAATTCATTGTTGAGTTAAATTCAATAAACCGGTTAAAACGTGCGTCTGTGCAACCTTTTTCTTATGTTTAACCGCGTTTTAGCGCGCGAAGCTGCATTATGCTTATGCCTGACGAAGCCTTACCGAGTGCGGCCTGCAGCAAATAGTCAGAACTGTGACCGGCTTCAAATGCGTTGTAACACCGTTGTTAAAATATGTTCAAAACTGATGGCTGACGGGAGTGAGATATGAATTCCATCTTTACCGAAGAGAACCTGCTGGCCTTCACCACCGCGGCGCGCTTTGGCAGCTTCAGCAAAGCCGCCGCCGAACTGGGCGTGACGACCTCCGCCATCAGTTACACCATTAAGCGCATGGAGACCGGGCTGGACGTAGTGCTGTTTGTGCGCAACACGCGCAGCATCGAACTGACCGAGTCCGGCTTTTACTTTTACCGCAAGGCCACCGACCTGCTAAACGACTTCCATGCCATCAAGCGCGGGATTGATACCATTTCGCAGGGCATTGAGGCGAGGGTGCGCATCTGTATTAATCAGCTGTTGTATACGCCGCGCCACACCGCCAGGCTGCTGCAGGTGCTGAAAAAACAGTTTCCGACCTGTCAGATCACCGTCACTACAGAGGTCTACAACGGCGTCTGGGATTCTATTATCAACAACCAGGCCAATATCGCGATTGGCGCACCGGACACGCTGCTCGACGGCGGCGGGATTGATTACACGGAAATTGGTGCTATTCGCTGGGTCTTTGCCATCGCGCCGGAACATCCGCTCGCCTTTGTTCCCGAACCGATAGCGGAGAGCCAGCTGCGCCTGTATCCGAACATCATGGTGGAAGATACCGCGCATACCATTAACAAAAAGGTTGGCTGGCTGCTGCACGGGCAGGAGGCGATTCTGGTGCCGGATTTCAACACCAAATGCCAGTGTCAGATCCTGGGGGAAGGGATTGGCTTTTTGCCGGAATACATGGCGAGAGAGGCGGTGGAGGATGGACTCCTGGCGACGCGACGCATTAACAACCCGCGCCAGGATTCGCGCATGCTGCTCGCCACGCAGCATGCCGCGACCGGTCAGGTGACGCGCTGGATCAAACAGCAGTTTAGTCCAGAAGGTGTGCTGACCGGGATCTACAGCGATTTACTCTGGCGTGCTTAGCTTTTGGTTTGCACCCAGAACGCGTGGATAAGGCCGGGGAAGTAGCCCAGAATGGTCAGCAGGATATTCAGAATAAATGCCCAGCCAAATCCTTTACCAAGCAGCACCCCCAACGGCGGGAGAATAATCGTAAAAACAACGCGCCAAAAACCCATAATGACTCCGTGCAAGCTAACTAATTGAATAAAAAGAGAACACTCTCTAAGCGTAGCCAGTTTACCCGGCTGTGCCATTGCCCCGCCGTTCTTTTACCCTCTTTTACGATTTTGACACTGGCTTAACGCGCACTTTTACTTTAGCATTTACTTAATTAAGGAAACGCTAAAACAAAATGACTGAACTTGAACAGCTACAGGCCAGCGCTGAGCAGGCCGCAGCATTAATGAAAGCGATGAGCAACCCGCACAGGCTGCTGATCCTCTGCACACTTTGCGGCTCACCGAATACCAGCGCGGGCGATCTGGCGCGCGCGACAGGGCTGAGCGCGTCCGCCACGTCCCAACATCTTGCGCGCATGCGTGAGGAAGGCTTGATAGGCAGTACGCGGGATGCCCAACGCATTCTCTACGCCATTAAGAATGACGCTGTATACCAGATTATCAGCACCCTCAAACACCTCTATTGCCCGTAAGGAGCCGCCATGCCTCTTCCTCTGATTACGCCACAGCAGGCAACTGCGCTTATTGCTGAGGGCGCTAAACTGATTGATATTCGCGATACTGATGAATATGCCCGCGAGCATATTGCCCTCGCCCACTCCGTCCCGCTGGATTCCTTACCCGGCGCACTTCAGGCTCAGGCAGGAGAAACGGTGATTTTCCACTGTCAGTCCGGTGCGAGAACGTCGAACAACGCCGCGCGTCTGGTACAGGCGGCCTCTCCCGCGCAGGCATACATCATTGAGGGTGGCATTCAGGGCTGGAAACAGGCCGGGCTGCTGACCGTCGAAGATAAATCACAGCCTCTGCCCCTGATGCGGCAGGTACAAATTGCAGCGGGGCTGCTGATCCTGCTCGGCGTGGTGCTGGGCTACACGCTCTCAGGCGGCTTTTTCCTGCTGAGTGGTTTTGTGGGGGCGGGCCTGCTGTTTGCCGGTCTGACCGGTTTTTGCGGCATGGCGCGGCTGCTGAAGATCATGCCGTGGAACCGTCGTACCTCGTAAGCAGTACCAGACCGTTTAATGCTGTACCCTTTGCACGACGTGGGCTAAGGTGAAGATCGCTAAATGAGAGGAGGTACTATGTTTTCTGTTGGTGATTATGTGCAGCCGCGTCAGGGCGGTCCAAAACTGAAAGTGCTCGACGTGAAGGACGACAGCATTGTGGTCGTGCAGGCCAGCAATGAACAGGGCGAGACATTTACCCTGAAAGCCGCAGAGGTGACGTTATATACCGAAGCCGGTGATTTTGGCGTCTGCTGATTGTAAAACCGGGCGGATACGTCCGCCCGGCTCAAGACTTAAATCAGAAAATCATCCAGTGTTTTACCGTTTGCCAGCGCATTGGCAATCGCCTTTGGCGTGCGGCCCTGGCCGGTCCACGTTTTCTCTTCGCCATTCACATCGATAAAGCGATATTTCGCTTCACGCACTTTGCGTTTTTTCACCGGTTTGCCCGCCTGCACGCGTTCAGTACCGAGCAGATCGGAAGGTGAAATACCGTCGGCTTTCATCCGTTCCAGCAACGCATTAATTTTATCCTGCTGCTCTGCACGTTGCTGCTCGAATTCCGACTGCTCGTGTTGTTTTTCTTCAACAACGATCCTGACCTTCTCAAGCATTTCTTCAAGAATGTCGACGGATAATTCACGTGCCATTGCACGCAGCGTACGGATATTATTAAGATTCTGTAACGTCAAAGACATAATAATTAAAAACCTTTTCTTTGGAGTAAACCGGAAATCAGCCGACAGAATAATTCATTTTGCACGCAATATCTACCCATCAGCGCGACAGGACAATTTTGTAAATATTTTAAAATAAATAATTTATATATCTGCCGAGAGAACCGCATGCGTCTCGGGAATTAATTGCCGCATCAAAATATACGGTTACCTTTGAGCCAAATTGTAGAATATCACGCGGCTCTCAAAGACGCGGTTACGGCCCCTGAAAGGACTCAACATAACTAATTGATTTATAAATACAAAAATACATGAAGAAGAGAAAATAACGAAGCGAGCAAAAAACAGACAAATTTAGAGCATTTTGTGGAATAAACGCCAACAAATAAAAATTTATCACTAGTTGTTAGTTCAAAGCCAGAGAGATACGCTATACGCGTCAAACAAACCAATCTAAATCACTAAGATTTACCGATAAAACATCACCTTTTGTGCTTCTCAAGGAGTTCAGACATGTTCTCACCGCAATCACGCCTGCGCCATGCGGTAGCGGATACCTTCGCGATGGTCGTCTACTGTTCCGTCGTCAACATGCTGATTGAAATTTTCCTCTCTGGAATGACCTTTGAGCAGTCACTTTCATCTCGTCTGGTGGCCATACCGGTCAACATCGTTATTGCCTGGCCTTATGGATTATATCGCGATGCGATTATGCGCTTTGCCCGTCGCATTAGCCCGGCAGGTTGGGTTAAAAATCTGGCCGATGTGCTGGCGTATGTCACATTCCAGTCACCGGTTTATGTGGCTATTCTGCTGACCGTGGGCGCAGACTGGCATCAAATCGCGGCGGCGGTCAGCTCAAATATCGTGGTTTCGATGTTAATGGGTGCGGTCTACGGCTACTTTCTCGACTACTGCCGCCGTCTGTTTAAAGTCAGCCAGTACAGCCTGGCAAAAGCATGAGGTGGGGCGACTGGCTCATGCCAGTCGCAGACTTACTGAATGTCGCCAAACAGTCCCTTCAGAAAACGCTCCAGCGCCATCCGTGAACTGAAACCGTGCGGAATACCATAATGCTCATGCGTCTCACCGCCTAAATAGAGCGGAAATTGCTGATAATGATCGCAGGTTTTAATATCCGAGGCAGGCTCAGCAAAGGACAAACTTCTGTCTTTAAGGGTCGGGTGAATAATGAGAGCGGTGCGCCCCATTCTCGCTTCACGGTTTACGTAAACATAATTCTCGCCACGGCGATATCCATACGCTTTAGATGTCACCTCATCCATGGTGAATCCCTCTTTTTCAAGAACGCGCGCCACCTCATCGGGTCGTAAATACATATCTCTTCCTCGTTATCTTTTCCTGCCCGGCAACCTTACAGTATTCAGCATTAGCAGGGCTTTCAGAATATTCCATAAACTGTTCAATAAGCCGTGACTCGCTTCAGATATTAAATTTCTGAACTAGACTAAACGGGAACGCAAAATTATGGAGGATCCTATGTTTAACAGACCGAACCGAAACGATATTAATGATGATGCCCAGGATATTCGTAATGATGTCAGCCAATTAGCGGACACGCTAGAGGAAGTGCTGAAGTCCTGGGGAAGTGACGCGAAGGATGAAGCAGATGCCGCAAAACGTAAGGCTCAGTCTCTGTTGCGTGAAACCCGTGCCCGGATGCATGGTCGCTCTCGCGCCACGCAGGCGGCCTGCGACGCGGTGAGCTGTGCCAATACCTTCGTCCGTGAAAAACCGCTTTGTGCACTGGGTACGGTTGCCGCCGTCGGTATTTTTGTTGGTGCCCTGCTCAGCCTGCGTAAGTAAACACGACTTATCAGCCCCGGTTGCCTCAGGCTCCGGGGCTTTTCTTTGTCCGAACGCCTGTAAAACCCGTACAGCACGCCCTGCCCCGTTGTGCTCATCACACGGGCATTATCAATCTAAATTTCCCATATCTTGTATGGTTGATAATTATCACAACTACATCTAGTATTCCTTTAGCAACAGAGACACAACCTGACGCGTTCAATCGCGCCGTTTTCTTATTCTAAATGGAAATACGAATCATGAGCATTATTATTTACACTCGTAACGATTGTGTTCAGTGCCACGCAACCAAACGTGCAATGGAGAGCCGCGGCGTCGCGTTTGAGATGGTAAATATCGACCTGGTGCCCGATGCCGCCGATACCCTGCGCGCGCAAGGTTTCCGGCAGCTTCCGGTGGTCGTTGCCGGAGAAACCAGCTGGTCTGGCTTTCGCCCGGACATGATCAACCGCCTCGCCGCTCAGGCCGCCGGTGCATGAGTGGGCTGGTGTTCTTCTCCAGCAGCTCGGAAAACACGCTCCGCTTTATCGAGCGTCTCGGGCTGCCTGCGACCCGCATCCCGCTTAACGAGCGGGAGCGAATTCAGGTAGACGAACCTTACATACTGGTGGTGCCCAGCTATGGCGGCGGGGGTACGGCGGGGGCGGTTCCCCGTCAGGTGATCCGCTTTCTCAACGATCCCCATAACCGGGCACTGATCCGCGGCGTTATTGCGGCGGGGAATCGCAATTTCGGCGATGCCTTTGGCCGCGCCGGGGATGTCATCTCTCAAAAATGCGGCGTGCCGTATCTCTATCGCTTCGAACTGATGGGGACACAGCAGGACGTAGAAAACGTGCGTAAAGGAGTGAACGAATTTTGGCAACGACAACCGCAGAACGCGTAATGCAGGCAACGCCTGATTACCACGCATTAAATGCGATGCTCAACCTCTATGACCGCGAGGGGCGCATCCAGTTTGGTAAAGACCATGATGCGGTGGACGCCTTTTTTGCCGCCCATGTTCGGCCTAACACGGTGACGTTTGGCAGCCAGCATGAGCGTCTCGACTATCTGGTTAAAGAAGGCTACTACGAAGAACGCGTGCTGACCCGCTACGACCGCACCTTTGTGGTGAAGCTGTTTGAACGCGCGCATGCCAGCGGTTTTCGTTTCCAGACGTTTCTTGGCGCGTGGAAGTACTACACCAGCTATACCCTGAAGACCTTTGACGGCAAACGCTACTTAGAGAGCTTTGAAGATCGCACCGTGATGGTGGCGTTAACCCTGGCGCAAGGGGATGAAGCGCAGGCTGAACGCTTGATGGAGGAGATCCTCTCCGGCCGCTTCCAGCCCGCCACGCCGACCTTCCTCAACTGCGGCAAGGCCCAGCGCGGCGAGCTGGTCTCCTGTTTCCTGCTGCGCATCGAAGACAATATGGAGTCGATTGGCCGAGCGGTGAACTCGGCGCTGCAGCTCTCTAAACGCGGCGGCGGCGTGGCGTTTCTGCTCTCGAACCTGCGCGAAGCGGGCGCGCCAATCAAGCGCATCGAAAACCAGTCCTCCGGGGTTATCCCGGTAATGAAGATGCTGGAAGATGCCTTCTCCTATGCCAACCAGCTCGGCGCGCGTCAGGGCGCGGGTGCGGTTTACCTGCATGCGCACCACCCTGATATTCTGCGCTTTCTGGATACCAAGCGCGAAAACGCCGACGAAAAAATCCGCATCAAAACCCTGTCGCTCGGCGTGACGATCCCGGATATCACTTTCCGGCTCGCCAAAGAGAATGCCGAGATGGCGCTCTTCTCGCCGTATGACATCGAGCGTATTTACGGCAAAGCCTTTGGCGACGTGGCAATAAACGACCTCTACGACGAGCTGGTGGCCGACGAACGCATCCGTAAAAAGTACATCAACGCCCGCGATTTCTTCCAGACGCTGGCGGAGATCCAGTTTGAGTCCGGCTATCCCTACATCATGTACGAGGACACGGTGAACCGCGCGAACCCGATTGCCGGGCGCATCAACATGAGCAACCTGTGCTCGGAGATTTTGCAGGTCAACAGCGCCTCCACCTACGACGAAAACCTGGACTACGCGGACATCGGGAAAGATATCTCCTGCAACCTCGGCTCGCTGAATATTGCCCACACCATGGATTCCCCAGACTTTGGCCGCACGGTGGAGACCGCCATTCGTGGGCTGACGGCGGTGTCCGACATGAGCCACATCCGCAGCGTGCCGTCTATTGAAGCAGGCAACGCCGCGTCCCACGCCATCGGCCTGGGGCAGATGAACCTGCACGGGTATCTGGCGCGGGAAGGCATCGCCTACGGCAGTCCGGAGGGGCTGGATTTCACCAACCTCTATTTCTACACCGTCACCTGGCACGCGCTGCACACCTCGATGATGCTGGCGCGCGAGCGCGACCAGCGCTTCGCGGGCTTTGAGCAGTCACGCTACGCGAGCGGAGAGTATTTCAGCCAGTACCTTGAAGGCGACTGGCAGCCGAAAACCGAAAAAGTGCGCGAGCTTTTTGCCCGCGCGGGGATCGTTCTGCCGACGCGCGAGATGTGGCAGCAGCTGCGTGACGAGGTGATGCGCTACGGCATTTATAACCAGAACCTGCAGGCGGTGCCGCCGACCGGATCGATTTCCTACATCAACCATGCCACGTCGAGCATTCATCCCATTGTGTCGAAAATTGAAATTCGTAAAGAAGGCAAAACGGGGCGCGTTTACTACCCTGCCCCGTTTATGACCAACGAGAACCTGGCGCTCTATCAGGACGCGTATGAGATCGGCCCGGAAAAAATCATCGATACCTACGCCGAGGCGACGAAGCACGTGGATCAGGGGCTGTCGCTGACGCTCTTCTTCCCGGATACCGCCACCACGCGGGATATCAACAGGGCGCAGATCTATGCCTGGAAGAAAGGCATCAAAACGCTCTACTACATTCGCCTGCGCCAGCTTGCGCTGGAAGGCACCGAAATCGAAGGCTGCGTGTCCTGCGCGCTGTAAGGAGAAAGGATGAAACTGTCACGCGTGAGTGCCGTTAACTGGAACAAAATCCAGGACGATAAAGACCTGGAGGTATGGAACCGCCTGACCAGCAACTTCTGGCTGCCGGAAAAGGTGCCGCTTTCGAACGATATTCCGGCCTGGCAAACGCTGAGCCACGCCGAGCAGCAGCTGACGATCCGCGTCTTTACCGGCCTGACGCTGCTGGACACCATTCAGAATACCGTCGGTGCGCCAGCGCTAATGAGCGACGCGCTGACACCGCACGAGGAGGCGGTGATGTCGAACATCAGCTTTATGGAAGCGGTACATGCCCGCTCCTACAGCTCGATTTTCTCCACCCTGTGCCAGACCAAAGACGTGGACGCGGCCTATACCTGGAGCGAAGAGAGCGCGTCACTGCAGCGCAAGGCGGAGCTGGTGCTGGAGTATTACCGCGCCGACGAGCCGCTGAAGAAGAAGATCGCCAGCGTGTTCCTGGAATCCTTCCTCTTCTATTCCGGCTTCTGGCTGCCGATGTACTGGTCGAGCCGGGGCAAGCTCACCAACACCGCCGACCTGATCCGCCTCATCATTCGTGATGAAGCGGTGCACGGGTATTACATCGGCTATAAATATCAGAAAGGACTGGAGAAAGTCAGTCCGGAGAAACGCGAGGAACTCAACGATTTTGCCCTCGATTTGCTGATGGATCTGTACGACAACGAGTTGAGCTATACCGAAGAGCTGTACGCAGGAACGGGCTGGGAGGACGACGTGAAGGCGTTCCTCTGCTACAACGCCAACAAAGCGCTGATGAACCTGGGCTACGAGGCGCTGTTCCCGCCTGAAATGGCGGAGGTGAACCCGGCGATTCTGGCAGCGCTGTCGCCTAACGCCGACGAAAACCACGACTTCTTCTCCGGGTCTGGCTCGTCTTACGTGATGGGCAAAGCGGTGGAGACAGAAGATGAGGACTGGGATTTTTAATGTATGAATTAACGTTCATTAATTAAATATAAATCTCATTATTTCCATACCAATATTTCACCAGGCACTACACTGTAATTTCCACGTCATATTCGCCTGAATCATACCGATTCAGGCGAAATTTCCCGATGCAGCAACAAAAAATTGAGAAAAATTCAATAAGCCCTCAGCCCTTTACCCATGGGAAATTCAGCCGTTTCGCTTGCGTCAAAATTAAGACTTCAGGCCATCTCAGGGTTGTCTCAGATTCTCAGTATGTTAGGGTTATGCCCGTTAACAATTTACCATGGTAATCATATCGACATAAACTAATAACAGGACACTCTCTATTGCATGGCAATTAAATTAGAAGTGAAAAATCTTTATAAAGTATTTGGCGAGCATCCGCAGCGCGCATTCAAATATATTGAGAAAGGCCTTTCGAAAGAGCAAATTCTGGAAAAAACCGGGCTATCGCTTGGCGTTAAAAACGCCAGTCTGGCCATTGAAGAAGGCGAGATTTTTGTCATCATGGGGTTATCCGGTTCGGGTAAATCCACTATGGTTCGCCTTCTCAATCGCCTGATTGAACCCACCCGCGGGCAGGTGCTGATTGACGGCGTGGATATCGCCAGAATATCAGACGCAGAGCTTCGCGAGGTGCGCAGAAAGAAGATTGCGATGGTGTTTCAGTCATTCGCGCTGATGCCGCATTTGACGGTGCTGGATAATGCCGCCTTCGGCATGGAATTAGCCGGTACGCCCGCTCAGGAACGGCAGGAAAAAGCCCTTGATGCACTGCGTCAGGTCGGGCTGGAAAATTATGCCCACGCGTATCCGGATGAACTTTCCGGCGGTATGCGTCAGCGTGTAGGATTAGCCCGCGCGTTAGCCATTAATCCAGACATATTATTAATGGATGAAGCCTTCTCGGCGCTCGATCCGTTAATTCGCACCGAGATGCAGGATGAGCTGGTAAAATTACAGGCTAAACATCAACGTACCATTGTCTTTATTTCCCACGACCTCGATGAAGCCATGCGTATTGGCGACCGTATTGCTATTATGCAAAACGGTGAAGTCGTGCAGGTGGGAACACCGGATGAAATTCTCAATAATCCGGCGAATGATTATGTCCGCACCTTCTTCCGCGGCGTGGATATTAGCCAGGTGTTTAGCGCCAAAGATATTGCCCGTCGAACTCCGAACGGCATTATCCGTAAAACGCCAGGCTTCGGCCCGCGCTCGGCGCTGAAGCTGCTGCAGGATGAAGACCGTGAATACGGTTATCTGGTTGAACGCGGCAATAAATTTGTCGGCGTTGTCTCCATCGACTCCCTGAAAACGGCTCTCACTGAGAACCAGGGGATCGATGCGGCGTTAATTGACGCTCCGCTCGCCGTGGACGCAGAAACGCCGCTCAGCGAGTTGCTCTCTCACGTGGGTCAGGCGCCATGCGCCGTACCGGTCGTTAGTGAGGAACAACAGTACGTCGGCATCATCTCAAAACGGATGCTGCTGCAGGCTTTAGATCGCGAGGGAGCAAACAATGGCTGATCAATCTAACCCGTGGGGTACCACTGAAGCAGCGGACAGCGCTGCACAATCTGCCGACGCGTGGGGTTCCACGCCAGCGCCGACCGATGGCGGCGGTGCGGCAGACTGGCTGAACAGCGCGCCCGCGCCTGCGCCAGAACACTTCAACATTATGGATCCGTTCCACAAAACGCTGATCCCGCTGGACAGCTGGGTTACGGAGGGGATCGACTGGGTGGTCACCCACTTCCGTCCGGTCTTCCAGGGGATCCGCGTCCCGGTGGATTACATTCTGAACGGCTTCCAGCAGCTGATGCTGGGCATGCCAGCACCGGTGGCGATTATCTTGTTCTCCCTGATCGCCTGGCAGTTCGGTAGCGCGGGCATGGGGGTCGCCACGCTGATCTCGCTGATTGCCATTGGCGCGATTGGCGCGTGGTCGCAGGCAATGATTACCCTGGCACTGGTGCTGACCGCCCTGCTCTTCTGCGTTGTCATCGGCTTACCGATGGGGATCTGGCTGGCGCGCAGCCCGCGGGCCGCGAAGATTATTCGTCCGCTGCTGGATGCGATGCAGACCACGCCGGCGTTCGTCTATCTGGTGCCGATCGTGATGCTGTTCGGCATCGGCAACGTGCCGGGGGTAGTGGTGACCATTATCTTCGCCCTGCCGCCGATTATCCGTCTGACCATTCTGGGGATTAACCAGGTGCCAGCGGATCTGATCGAAGCCTCACGTTCCTTCGGCGCCAGCCCGCGTCAGATGCTGTTCAAAGTTCAGCTTCCGCTGGCGATGCCGACCATCATGGCGGGCGTTAACCAGACGCTGATGCTGGCCCTGTCGATGGTGGTGATCGCCTCGATGATCGCCGTTGGCGGACTGGGCCAGATGGTGCTGCGCGGTATTGGCCGTCTCGACATGGGGCTGGCTACCGTCGGCGGCGTCGGCATCGTGATCCTCGCCATTATTCTTGACCGCCTGACTCAGGCCGTCGGTCGTGATTCACGCAGTCGCGGCAACCGTCGCTGGTATACCACCGGCCCCGTCGGGTTACTCACCCGCCCTTTCACGAAGTCAAAATAAGGAACAACGATGCGACATAACGTCCTTTTTGCCACAGCGTTTGCCACCCTTGTCTCCACCAGCACGTTTGCGGCTGAGCTGCCTGGCAAAGGCATTACCGTACAGCCGGTGCAGAGCACCATTTCGGAAGAGAGCTTCCAGACGCAGATCGTCAGCCGCGCGCTGGAGAAGCTGGGCTACACGGTCAACACGCCGAGTGAAGTGGATTACAACGTGGGCTACACCTCGATTGCCTCCGGTGACGCCACCTTTACCGCGGTGAACTGGCAGCCGCTGCACGACGACATGTATGCCGCCGCCGGTGGTGACAAGAAGTTCTACCGCGAAGGCACCTTCGTCACGGGCGCAGCGCAAGGGTATCTGATCGACAAGAAAACTGCCGATCAGTACCACATCACCAATATTGAACAGCTGAAAGATCCGAAGATCGCCACACTATTCGATACCAACGGTGACGGTAAAGCCGACATGATGGGCTGCTCGCCGGGCTGGGGCTGTGAAGCGGTGATTAACCACCAGAACAAAGCCTTCGATCTGGCGAAAACTGTCGACGTGAGCCACGGCAACTACTCCGCGATGATGGCCGACACCATTGCCCGCTTCAAAGAGGGTAAACCGGTGATCTACTACACCTGGACGCCGTACTGGGTGAGCGACGTGCTGAAGCCGGGTAAAGACGTGGTGTGGCTGCAGGTGCCGTTCTCCTCCCTGCCGGGCGAGCAGAAAGACATAGATACCAAACTGCCGAACGGCATGAACTACGGCTTCCCGGTGAACACCATGCATATCGTAGCCAACAAAGCCTGGGCAGAGAAAAACCCGGCGGCGGCGAAGCTGTTCTCGGTGATGAAGCTGCCGCTGGCGGACATCAATGCCCAGAACGCCATGATGCATGCGGGCAAATCGTCTGAAGCGGATGTGAAAGGCCACGTGGACGGTTGGATCAAAGCCCACCAGCAGCAGTTTGACGGCTGGGTGAAAGAGGCGCTTGACGCGCAGAAGTAAAACATTTTCCCTCACCCCAGCCCTCTCCCGAAGGGAGAGGGTGTTAGCGTTCCCTCTCCCTTCGGGAGAGGGTTAGGGTGAGGGGTTAAACCGCACAAACACACACATAACAATCCCCCAACATTCACCATCATTGGTTATTATGGTTTCCGGAAATATAATCACTCAACTAACGATTCCTGAAACTAATGACAAAAACAACTCAGGGGCTTAGCCCCGCACTCATCCTTTTAATGTCCGTGGCAACGGGTCTGGCAGTCGCCAGCAACTACTACGCGCAGCCTCTTCTCGACACCATCGCCCGCGCGTTCAATCTCTCAGCCAGCTCCGCAGGCTTTATCGTCACTGCCGCCCAGCTTGGCTATGCCGCCGGACTGCTGTTCCTGGTGCCGCTCGGCGATATGTTTGAACGCCGGATGCTGATCGTCTCCATGACCCTGCTGGCGGCCGGTGGGATGTTGATCACCGCCAGCAGCCAGTCGCTGACGATGATGATTATCGGTACCGCCCTGACGGGACTGTTTTCCGTGGTGGCGCAAATTCTGGTGCCGCTGGCGGCAACGCTCGCTTCACCGGAAAAGCGTGGCAAAGTGGTAGGCACCATCATGAGCGGCCTGCTGCTGGGGATTTTACTGGCGCGAACCGTCGCCGGGCTGCTGGCTAGCCTCGGCGGCTGGCGCACAGTTTACTGGGTGGCGAGCGTGTTGATGGTAGTGATGGCACTGGCGCTGTGGCGCGGGCTGCCGAAAGTGAAGCAAGAGAACCATCTTAACTACCCTCAGCTTCTGGCCTCCGTGTTCAGCCTGTTCACGCAGGATAAACTGCTACGCACCCGCGCTCTGCTGGGGTGTTTCACCTTCGCCAACTTCAGCATTCTCTGGACGTCGATGGCCTTTCTGCTGGCCGCACCGCCGTTTAACTATTCCGAAGGGGTGATTGGTCTGTTTGGTCTGGCCGGTGCGGCAGGCGCGCTGGGCGCACGACCGGCGGGTGGGCTGGCTGACAAAGGCAAATCGCACATGACCACGACTGCCGGGCTGGTTTTACTTCTGCTCTCCTGGGCGGCTATCTGGTATGGGCACGTCTCCGTGCTGGCGCTGATCGTCGGTATTCTGGTGCTCGACCTGACCGTCCAGGGCGTGCATATCACCAACCAGACCGTCATTTACCGCGTGAAGCCAGAAGCGCGAAACCGCCTCACGGCCGGGTACATGACCAGCTACTTTATCGGTGGTGCTGCAGGTTCGTTGATTTCTGCTTCCGCATGGCAGCATGCGGGCTGGACAGGCGTGTGCGCCATCGGCGCCATCATGGCGGTGCTGAATCTGCTGGTCTGGTGGCGTGGCTATCACCGCCAGGAAGCAATTCACTAAGATTTACACTGCTTTAGGCCTCCTGGGGTGTAAAGGGGGCCTGCATCTGTTAATGTTAACGCAATTATTTATTCCAGAAATTTTAATGTGGGTGACATATTTAGTATACGCATGAATAGCTCAGACCCCCATCCTCACCTCCCCTCTTCAACGGGTTCATACCCTACGCTTTCTGTGCTCACCGGGTCACGGACTTACCCGGCGCTTTCTGATGGTGACATACGTTTGGCGGATATAACCGCACAAATAATTCATTTACATTATTTGTCACTGTCGTTACTATATCGGCTGTAATTAATGAGGTTATGCCCAAAATGGATAGTTCGTTTACGCCCATTGAACAAATGCTTAAATTCCGCGCCAGTCGTCATGAGGACTTCCCTTATCAGGAAATCCTGCTGACTCGCCTGTGCATGCACATGCAGGGTAAGTTGCTGGAAAATCGTAATAAAATGCTGAAAGCTCAAGGGATTAACGAGACGTTGTTTATGGCGTTAATTACGCTGCAGTCTCAGGAAAACCACAGCATTCAACCGTCTGAGCTGAGCTGCGCGCTGGGTTCATCCCGCACCAATGCGACCCGTATCGCTGATGAACTGGAAAAACGCGGCTGGATTGAGCGCCGTGAAAGCGACAACGACCGCCGCTGTCTGCATCTGCAACTGACCGATAAAGGTCACGAATTCCTGCGTGAGGTGCTGCCACCTCAGCACAATTGCCTGCACAAACTCTGGTCTGTCCTCAGCACCGCCGAGCGAGACCAGCTTGAGCACATCACTCGCAAGCTGCTCACCCGTCTGGACCAGATGGATGAAGACGGCGCCATCCTTGAGGCGCTGCGCTAACGCGACGACACGCTCGAATATCCTGATTTAAAAAAGAAAACTGACAGGCCAGCACGTCAAACTGCTGGCCTTTCTGACAACAGGTCGGCTCAGCCGATGTGAAAATAAGAAGATCGTGGAGAACAACAATGAGCGCAAATGCGGAGAATACCAACCCGCAGCAACCGGCCAACAAGAAAGGCAAACGTAAGAGCGCCCTTCTTCTGTTGACCTTGCTCTTTATTATTATTGCCGTGGCATATGGGATCTATTGGTTTTTAGTATTGCGTCATGCTGAAGAGACTGACGATGCATACGTGGCAGGGAACCAGGTTCAAATTATGGCGCAGGTGTCGGGCAGCGTGACGAAAGTCTGGGCTGACAATACCGACTTTGTGCAAAAAGGGGATGTGCTGGTCACGCTCGATCCGACCGACGCCCAACAGGCATTCGAAAAAGCACAGACAGAGCTGGCCTCCAGCGTCCGTCAAACTCGCCAACTGATGATCAACAGCAAACAGCTTCAGGCCAGCATCGACGTGCAGAAAACCGCACTGGCGCAGGCGCAGAGCGACCTCAATCGTCGTGTTCCTCTCGGCACCGCCAACCTGATTGGCCGTGAAGAGCTGCAGCACGCCCGCGACGCCGTTGCCAGCGCGCAGGCTCAGCTGGACGTGGCGATCCAACAGTACAACGCCAACCAGGCGATGGTGCTGGGCACCAGTCTGGAAAACCAGCCAGCCGTTAAGCAGGCGGCGACCGAAGTGCGTAACGCATGGCTTGCCCTGCAGCGTACCAAAATCGTCAGCCCGATGACCGGCTACGTCTCCCGTCGTTCCGTGCAGCCAGGCGCGCAGATTGGCACCACGACGCCACTGATGGCGGTCGTTCCCGCGAACAATCTGTGGGTGGATGCGAACTTCAAAGAGACGCAGCTTGCGCATATGCGTATCGGCCAGACCGCAACCGTTATCAGTGACATCTACGGCGATGACGTGAAGTACACCGGTAAAGTGGTCGGTCTGGACATGGGGACCGGCAGCGCCTTCTCCCTGCTGCCTGCGCAGAACGCCACCGGTAACTGGATCAAAGTGGTGCAGCGTCTGCCAGTGCGTATCGAGCTGGATGCCAAACAGCTGGCGGATCACCCGCTGCGTATCGGTCTTTCCACGCTGGTGACGGTCGACACCGCCAACCGCGACGGTCAGATCCTCGCAAGCCAGGTGCGCAGCAGCCCGGCTTATGAAAGTAACGCCCGTGAAATTAGCCTCGATCCGGTCAACAAGCTGATCGATGACATCGTGAAGGCAAACGCCGGTTAATCCGAAGGTGAGCGTTATGCAACAGCAAAAGCCGCAAAAACCGCTGGAAGGCGCGCAACTGGTCATTATGACCATTGCGCTGTCTCTGGCGACATTCATGCAGGTGCTGGACTCCACCATCGCAAACGTGGCGATCCCTACTATCGCCGGGAACCTTGGCTCATCGCTGAGCCAGGGAACCTGGGTCATTACCTCGTTCGGGGTGGCAAACGCCATCTCCATTCCCATCACCGGCTGGCTGGCGAAGCGCGTCGGTGAAGTGAAGCTGTTCCTGTGGTCAACGGTATTGTTCGTTCTCGCCTCCTGGGCGTGCGGCATGTCCAACAGCCTGACGATGCTGATTTTCTTCCGCGTCATTCAGGGGATTGTGGCAGGGCCGTTGATTCCGCTGTCGCAGAGTTTACTGCTGAACAACTACCCGCCCGCCAAACGCTCCATTGCGCTGGCGCTGTGGTCAATGACCGTAATTGTCGCGCCGATTTGCGGACCGATTCTCGGTGGCTACATCAGCGATAACTACCACTGGGGCTGGATCTTCTTTATCAACGTACCGATTGGTGCGCTGGTCGTGTTGATGACCCTGCAGTCTCTGCGCGGTCGCGAAACGCGTACCGAGCAGCGGCGAATTGATGGCGTGGGGCTGGCGTTGCTGGTCGTCGGCATTGGTAGCCTGCAGATCATGCTCGACCGGGGTAAAGAGCTGGACTGGTTTGCCTCGTCGGAAATCATCGTCCTCACGGTCGTTGCCGTGGTCGCTATCAGCTTCCTGATTGTGTGGGAACTGACGGACGACAACCCGATAGTTGACCTGTCGCTGTTTAAGTCGCGAAACTTCACCATCGGCTGTCTGTGTATCAGCCTCGCCTATATGCTCTACTTCGGCGCGATCGTTCTGCTGCCGCAGCTATTGCAGGAGGTATATGGCTATACTGCGACCTGGGCGGGGCTGGCCTCTGCGCCTGTGGGGTTAATACCGGTTCTGCTGTCGCCGATTATTGGTC
Source organism: Enterobacter sp. ENT02 (assembly GCF_019219165.1). Lineage (NCBI taxonomy): Bacteria > Pseudomonadati > Pseudomonadota > Gammaproteobacteria > Enterobacterales > Enterobacteriaceae > Enterobacter > Enterobacter sp. ENT02. The sequence continues at coordinate 650,056 of NZ_JAHUWD010000003.1, read as the reverse complement.
GTTTCGCCCATAAGCTCGACATGCGCAGGCTGGTCACGTTCAGCTTCATCATGTACGCCGTCTGCTTCTACTGGCGCGCGTATACGTTCGAACCGGGAATGGACTTTGGCGCGTCCGCGTGGCCGCAATTTATTCAGGGCTTTGCCGTGGCGTGCTTCTTTATGCCACTGACCACCATTACGCTTTCCGGCTTACCGCCTGAGCGCATGGCGGCGGCGTCGAGCCTGTCGAACTTTACCCGAACGCTGGCGGGCTCCATCGGGACGTCGATCACCACGACGCTGTGGACCAACCGGGAATCATTGCACCATGCGCAGTTGACCGAAGCGGTGAACCCGTTCAACCCGAATGCTCAGCAGATGTATAGCCAGCTGGAGGGAATGGGGATGACGGAGCAACAGGCGTCCGGCTGGATTGCTCAGCAGATCACCAACCAGGGGCTGATTATCTCCGCAAACGAGATTTTCTGGATATCGGCGGGGATCTTTATCGTCCTGCTGGGGCTGGTGTGGTTTGCTAAACCCCCGTTTGGCGCCGGTAGCGGCGGCGGCGGCGCGCACTAGTCTTGTGCGCAGGATGCCGGGTGGCGGCTACGCCTTACCCGGCCTACGATAACCGGGCCATCATTCGTAGGCCCGGTAAGCGTAGCGCCACCGGGCAACCGCCCCGGCTGTCCAGTACGCGACAGCAATTGTCAGTTTCGATAAAGCAGCGCGCCTGAAATCGATTCACGATAGTGAAAAGACAACAGGAGCGCATCATGCTGAACACACCCGCCGACAAGTACCAACCTTATCCCACGCTTTCCCTGCCCGACCGCCGCTGGCCGGAGCAACGCATCACCCACGCGCCGCGCTGGCTCTCAACCGACTTACGCGACGGCAACCAGGCGCTTGCCGAGCCGATGGACAGCGCACGCAAGCTGCAGTTCTGGAACCTGCTGCTGGGCTGCGGATTCAAAGAGATTGAGGTGGCCTTCCCGTCCGCCTCCCAGACCGACTTTAATTTTGTGCGTCAGCTGATTGAAGAAAACCGCATTCCGGATGACGTCACGATTCAGGTGTTAACCCAGGCGCGGGAAGATCTCATCCGTCGCACTTTTGAATCCCTGCGCGGTGCGAAACAGGCCACCGTCCATCTGTATAACGCCACCGCCCCGCTGTTCCGCCGCCTGGTGTTCGGCATGGAGAAAGCGCAAGTCGTCGAGCTGGCAACGCGCGCCACGCGCCTTATTCGTCAGCTGTGTGAAGAGAACCCGGATACCCGCTGGCAGTACGAGTACTCCCCGGAGACCTTCTGCTTTACCGAACCAGCGTTTGCGCTGGAGATTTGTGAAGCGGTGGCGGAGATCTGGCAGCCGTGCGATGCGCGGCCAATGGTGATTAATTTACCCGCAACCGTCGAAGTGAGCACCCCGAACGTCTACGCCGATCAGATCGAGTATTTCTGCCGCCACTTCAGCCGCCGCCGCGATGTCTGCATCAGCGTGCATCCGCATAACGACCGCGGCACCGGCGTCGCCAGCGCGGAGCTGGCCATGATGGCAGGCGCAGACCGCGTGGAGGGCTGCCTGTTTGGCAACGGCGAGCGCACGGGCAACGTCTGCCTGGTGACGCTGGCGATGAATCTCTACAGCCAGGGCGTTAGCCCGAATCTGGACTTTAGCGACATGAACCGGGTAGTGGAAGTGGTGGAAGCCTGTAACCAGCTGCCTGTGCACCCGCGCCATCCGTGGGCGGGACGGCTGGCCTATACCGCGTTCTCCGGCTCGCACCAGGACGCGATCAAAAAAGGCTTTGATGCCCGTCAGCCTGGCGAGCGCTGGGAGATGCCCTATCTGCCCGTCGATCCGCAGGATATCGGCTGTACCTATGAAGCGGTGATCCGCGTGAACAGCCAGTCGGGCAAAAGCGGCAGCGCGTGGCTCATCGAACAGAACCATGGCCTGAAATTACCCCGCGCCCTGCAGCAGGATTTCAGCCAGCACGTGCAGCAGGAAACCGATCGCCACGGGAAAGAGATGACGCAAAATGCGCTGTGGCAGCTGTTCCGCACCCGCTACGGCCTGATAGCGACACCGCAGTATGCGCTGCAATCCTACCGCAGCGACAGCCAGCAGGACGGCCAGCTGCACTTAACGGCAAGCATCTATACGCAGGGAGGAACGCGCCAGCTTGAGGGTCAGGGTAACGGTCTGCTTTCTGCCGCCGCTCAGGGCTTAAGCCGCTGGGTCAACGCCCTGTTCGTGATTAAGGATTACCACGAGCATACGTTAGGCGAACGCAGCGACAGCCGCTCGGTGGCCTACATCCGCTGCCTGTTCCAGGACGGCAGCAGCCGCTGGGGCGTGGGCATTGACAGCGACGTGGCGCGCGCGTCGCTTCAGGCGCTGTTCAACGCCGTCAGTCGTTCTTAAAGTAATCGCTGGGTGAAGTTCCCATCACCCGGCGGAACATCGCCGTAAAGGCGCTGTGACTGCCATAACCCAGATCCAGCGCCACACGCAGCACCGGCTGGCCCTGCGCCAGCCGCACTAAGGCTTCCAGCAGGCGCGCCCTTCTCAACCACTCACCGTAGCTTAATCCTGTCTGCTGCTGAAAATGGCGGTTCAGGGTACGCTCGCTCATCCCTACCATGCTCGCGGCCTGCACGCTGCTCCAGCTTTCCCCTGCTTTTTGCCGGATTTGCAGACACAGATGGCGTAATGCCTCACTTTCCGGCTCCGGCAGATAAAACGGCAATGCCGGCATCATGCGGATTTCATCGAGGATCAGCTCATAGACACGTTCATCCCGGCTGCCGGGTGAGTACGATTCAGGTAAAGCAAGGGAGACGAGGATCAGCTCGCGCAACAGCGGCGTGATCTGCACGATCTGGCAGGTGGCCGGGAGATCGGCGCGCGCCAGCGGATCGATAAACAGCGTGCGGGCTGCGACATTGCCGGTGATTCGAAGAGAGTGCTGTGTCCCCGCAGGGAGCCAGACGCCGCGACCGGGCGGCACCACCCAGCAGCCGGATGCGGTATCGACCCGCACCACGCCAGTCAGGCTGTGCAACAGCTGAGCGCAGTCGTGCTGGTGCCACGGCTCGCTGTCGCCGTGAACGTAATCATGGGCAAACGGAACGAGGGGGCGATGGGTAAAGGAGAAGGTTGCGGTTGTGGTCATGAGGTTAAACCACCCTCACCCTACCCTCTCCCTGAGGGAGAGGGAAAAGGTGCACTAGATGTGCAGTTCCTGCAGTTTTTCTTTTGGCAGGGCCAGCTCGTCGTTGCTGTTCACGCGAACGTCGCGTTCGATGATGTGGCGCGCGATTTCCTGCGCTTCTTCCAGAGAGTGCATCTGGTAAGTCCCGCACTGGTAAACGTTCAGCTCAGGGATCTGGTTCTGCTCTTTCACCTTCAGCACGTCTTCCATCGCCGCTTTCCACGCATCTGCAACGCGCGTCTCGTCAGGCACACCAATCAGGCTCATGTAGAAACCGGTACGGCAGCCCATCGGAGAGATATCGATGATCTCAACGCCGTTGCCGTTCAGGTGGTCGCGCATGAAACCGGCGAACAGGTGCTCCAGCGTGTGAATGCCTTTCTCTGGCATCACTTCTTTATTTGGCACGCAGAAACGCAGATCGAAAACGGTGATCGTGTCGCCGTGCGGGGTGTGCATGGTCTTCGCCACGCGGACTGCAGGTGCTTCCATACGGGTATGGTCGACAGTAAAGCTATCTAATAACGGCATACGTCACCTCCGATAGTGATTTTTTTTAAAATAAACTGAACTCTTCTACAGAATGCGCGTCTGAGTATATGAAAGACGCGCATTTGTTATCATCATCCCTGAATTCAGAGATGTATATTTTGGCCACAGCGATGTGGCCTTTTTCTTTTTCAGCTCAAGCCTGCTTCGCCAGAAACGCCTCAAACGACTCGGTATCCGCCGCCTCGACCTCTTTCTGACGCACAACGGACGCATCGCGTTCCGCCACAAAATCCGCTTCGCTCAGCACTTCTAACGGCTCCTGCATCAGCATCTCACGGTACTCCGCTGAGAGTGAACGCCCCGTGCCGCCAATGCCCTGATCAATCATAGAACGCAGAATGCGTGCTGAGAACGTCAGTTCAGGATTATCAAAGCTTTCAACCAGCTGGTCGCAAACGGCCTGATACGCTTCACCACCGTATACGCTGTCCATCGTCTGGGCCACGCGCTTCAGGTCGTGGAACAGATCTTTACCCACCTTAGCGAGCGGGAACTGTGCCGTTTCACAGCCGATGCCTAACGTCAGGCCAGGCTTGCGCCCTTCCAGAATCACGCGATTCCAGTTGGTGCGGGTACAAAGCAGTTCGTCTGAACTCATTTCCGGCGCATCCGCCAGCACGCACCAGACCATAAACAGATCGAGGAAGCGAACCTGCTGCTCGTCGACGCCAATCGGCGAGAACGGGTTGATATCCAGCGAGCGTACTTCAATGTATTCAATCCCGCCGCGCTGCAGCGCGTCCGACGGCGTTTCACCGCTGCGGGTAACGCGTTTTGGACGAATCGGCGCATACAGCTCGTTTTCAATCTGCAGCACATTACTGTTGATTTGCAGGCGTTTGCCGTCTTTTTCGAGGCCGATTTTCTCGTACTCTTCGGACGGGGTTTTGATCGCCCGCTTCAATCCTGCCACATACTCGTGCAAATCGTTAAACGTAATACCGAGATTGCTTTGCGATTTATTGGTATAGCCAAGGTCGCTCAGGCGCAGAGAGGTCGCGTACGGCAGGTAATACATCCCGCACTCGGTTTTCTCGAATGGCAGCGTGGTCGGTTTTCCCTGCAGGAAGGAAGAACAGATCGCCGGAGAAGCACCAAACAGATACGGAATGATCCAGCCAAAACGATAATAGTTGCGGATCAGGCGGAAGTAGCCCGCTGAGATCGCGTCTTTATCGGTTTCGCCGCATTTAGCCTGCCAGAACGCCATTGGCAGTGAGAAGTTGTAATGCACGCCTGAAATCGTCTGCATCAACGCGCCGTAACGGTTTTTCAACCCTTCGCGATAAAGCGTCTTCAGTTGACCGATATTGGACGTGCCGTATTGTGCCAGTTCAATCTCCTGCCCCTGCTCGATATAGCACGGCATGCTGAGCGGCCACATGCGCTCATCGCCCATGTTGCGGGCAGTAAAGCGATGAATGTCACGCAAAATGGAAAGCATATGATCAACATCACCTTCCACCGGCGTGATGAACTCCAGCAGCGCCTCAGCAAAATCGGTTGTGATCCATTTATGTGTCAGCGCCGAGCCTAACGCCTTCGGGTGACCCGTCGTCGCTAAGCTACCATCCGCGTTAACGCGCAGCGTTTCACGCTCAAGACCACGCTGAATACCCTTCAGAGCCTGAGGGTGGTTTTCCAGCCAGGCCAGCGCCTGAGATACGTCCGGGATCAAATTGACCTCCCGCCTGTCAAAGTAATGTTACTCAGCATAATTGTAATGGTTGACGATTGAAGGTCGCGTATTCATTCCACCAATTAGTGCCACCACGTCATACCCTGTAGTGTTGCCCACGCCACGAGAACATAGCGCAACGCCTTGCCAAGGCACAAAAAAAAGAGCACCGGTCCCCAGGAGATGCGCATCCATCCCGCCAGCAGACACAGTAAATCGCCTATTACAGGCATCCAGCTTAATAACAGCGTGGCAGCGCCATAGCGTTTTAGCCAGCCGACTGCCTTTTCCTGCCAGCGCGACTTTTCGCGCAGCGGAAAGAAACGCCCAAGAATAACGTTAGTCAGCCCCCCAAGGCTATTACCCATTGTTGCTATTAATACGAGCAACCAGGGCTGACTCACGCCGGACAACAGCATCGCCACCAGTACCACTTCCGAATTTCCCGGTAACAGCGTGGCGCTTAAAAAACTGCTGGCGAATAATGAGGCGAGTGACAGCGCGTCACTCACAGTAAGCGCACATCCACCGCGTCCATTCCGGCATCACGCGCGGCCTGGATACCGAAATCGGCATCTTCAAACACAACGCATTTTGCCGCTGGGACGCCCATTAACTCTGCACAGAGCAGGAAGGTGTCCGGTGCGGGCTTGTGATGTTTAACATGATCGGCGGCAACTACGGCAGAAAAATAGTGGCGAAGGCCAAGATGGTTGAGTAATGCTTCAGCAATCGCACTTTCGCTGCCTGTTCCTACCGACATCGGGCGGTGCCCGTGCCACTCTTTTACCACGTCAATCAGCGGCAGAGGGCGTACGGTATCTAAAAGCATGGCTTTTACCGCATCGGTTTTTTCACGTGCGAGCAGGTGCGGGTCGAGATCGGCCTGATTCAGTTCAATCACGGCCTGCGCAATACGCCAGGTGGGGGATCCGTTGAGGGCAATCATCGCCTGAAGGTCGAAACGCATACCGTAGCGGCCCAGAACGTCAGTCCAGGCTTTACGATGCGTAGGTTCGGTATCCAGGAGAGTGCCATCCATATCGAAGATCAAACCGTCATACTGTGCGTACATCGTGCTCTCGCTAACCGATTAACAAAGCATTACTTTATCGTAAATGGTGGTTTTTGTCGCTGATTGAGAGTGTGATAGCTGACGGAACGTCGAAGGAATAAACAAAGAAGGAGAAGATGGTGCATCCGGGAGGATTACTCGGCTGCGCCTCGCCCTGCGGGCTGTTGCTGAAGCAACGTTATCCTCCCTGGTGCTTGCGATTAACTCGCAGACCTTGAAACAACAGCGTGGCTATTATCTCGGAGAATATGGTGCATCCGGGAGGATTCGAACCTCCGACCGCTCGGTTCGTAGCCGAGTACTCTATCCAGCTGAGCTACGGATGCATCGGGATTTACTACTGTTACTGCTGATACTCGGTATCACTTCAAAAGCAACACAAAGTAAAAGATGGTGCATCCGGGAGGATTCGAACCTCCGACCGCTCGGTTCGTAGCCGAGTACTCTATCCAGCTGAGCTACGGATGCATCAGGGAACTGCTTTCAGAAATAGTAAATGGTGCATCCGGGAGGATTCGAACCTCCGACCGCTCGGTTCGTAGCCGAGTACTCTATCCAGCTGAGCTACGGATGCATCGGGATTTACTACTGTACTGCTCGATATTCATATCACTTCTAAAGCAATATGAAGTAATAGATGGTGCATCCGGGAGGATTCGAACCTCCGACCGCTCGGTTCGTAGCCGAGTACTCTATCCAGCTGAGCTACGGATGCAAAATGGCGGTGAGGCGGGGATTCGAACCCCGGATGCAGCTTTTGACCGCATACTCCCTTAGCAGGGGAGCGCCTTCAGCCTCTCGGCCACCTCACCACACAACGCCTCTTTCGAGTGCTTCGAGTAACTCGTTAAGAGCTTCTCGTCGCTGCGTGGCGCATATATTACTTTCTGGGACTTATAAGTCAAACAATTTTCCACAACCTTTTATCGTTTGCACAAATCGCACGCAATTCGCATGTAAAAGCCGCAAAGAGGGTGTTTTATAAGCGGATTTTGCAGACATCTTCACAGAAAACTCTTGTGAGAAACACGCAGTCAGGACGAGATAAGAGTGAGGGAGTGGTTAAAAACAGAGCGATTGAAATAGAACGGTAACTTTATGCAGGAAAAATGGCAGGAGGGTTGCGTCTCGCCCGACAGCGAGACGCGACAATATCAGTAACTGGACTGCTGGGATTTTTCAGCCTGGATACGCTGGTAGATCTCTTCACGGTGGACAGATACTTCTTTAGGAGCGTTAACACCAATACGTACCTGGTTACCCTTTACCCCTAAAACTGTCACGGTGACCTCATCCCCAATCATGAGGGTCTCACCAACTCGACGAGTCAGAATCAGCATTCTTTGCTCCTTGAAAGATTAAAAGAGTCGGGTCTCTTGTATCCCGGCATTATCCATCATATAACGCCAAAAAGTAAGCGATGACAAACACGTAAAGTGTAAGCAGTCACGGCATCACATTCTGTTAAACGTAAGTTTAGCCGATATACACAAACTCAACCTGACTTTATCGTTATCGATAGCGCAGTGAACAAGACGCCATAACGTTACCGCTATGGCGTCTGCTTGTGCTTTGTAGTTATTACAGTTTCGCGCTTACCCAGCTTTCAACGCTGGCCAATGCCGCAGGAAGTGCCGCCGCATCCGTACCACCGGCTTGCGCCATGTCCGGACGACCGCCACCTTTGCCACCCACCTGCTGGGCGACCATACCAATCAGTTCCCCTGCTTTGACGCGGTCGGTCACATCCTTAGAGACGCCCGCAATCAGAGAAACCTTACCTTCTGCCACTGTCGCCAGCACGATAACGGTAGAACCAAGCTGGTTCTTGAGATCGTCGACCATAGTGCGCAGCATCTTAGGCTCAACGCCAGCCAGATCGCTGACCAGCAGTTTGACGCCCTTAATGTCTACAGCCTTGCTGGAGAGGTTTGCACTCTCCTGCGCCGCAGCCTGCTCTTTCAGCTGCTGCAGCTCTTTTTCCAGCTGACGCGTGCGATCCAGCGCAACACGCACTTTCTCGCCCAGGTTCTGGCTATCGCCTTTCAGTAGCTGCGCGATGTCGTGCAGCTGATCGCTCTGCGCATGCAGGCTGGCGATTGCGCCTTCACCGGTCACCGCTTCAATACGACGCACACCTGCCGCCGTACCTGATTCGGAAACAATGCGGAACAGGCCGATGTCGCCGGTGCGCGATGCGTGCGTACCGCCACACAGCTCGGTAGAGAAGTCGCCCATGCTCAGCACGCGAACGCGGTCGTCATATTTCTCGCCAAACAGCGCCATCGCACCTTTTTTCTTCGCGTCCTCGAGCTCCATGATGTGGGTCTCGATTGGCAGGTTACGACGGATCTGCGCGTTCACCAGATCTTCCACTGCGCGGATTTCAGACGGTTTCATCGCTTCAAAATGCGAGAAGTCGAAACGCAGCACTTTGTCGTTAACCAGAGAACCTTTCTGTGCAACGTGGGTGCCCAGCACGTCGCGCAGGGCAGCGTGCATCAGGTGGGTTGCAGAGTGGTTCAGACGAATGCGCGCGCGGCGTGCTTCATCAACGTTAGCCTGTACGCCCTCGCCCACTTTCAGAGAACCGGAAACCAGTTTGCCCTGGTGACCAATCGCCTGACCGTATTTCTGGGTGTCGCTGACGCTGAAGCTAAAGCCGTTGCCTTTCAGTTCGCCCTTATCGCCAACCTGGCCGCCGGATTCCGCGTAGAACGGCGTTTTGTCCAGAATGACAACCGCATCCTGACCCGCGCTGATGCTGTCCACGGCTTTACCGTCAACAAACAGGGCGGTCACTTTGCCGGTCAGTTCCAGTGCTTCATAGCCTTTGAATTCTGATGCACCATCAACGCGGATCATCGCGTTATAGTCTGCGCCGAAACCGCTGGATTCACGCGCACGACGGCGCTGTTCTTCCATCGCGGCTTCGAAGCCCGCTTCGTCAACTTTGATGTTGCGCTCGCGGCAGACGTCTGCCGTCAGGTCAACCGGGAAGCCGTAGGTGTCGTACAGGCGGAAAGCGGTTTCGCCATCCAGCGTGTCGCCTTTAAGCTTCGCCAGCTCTTCGTCCAGCAGCGCCAGACCGCGCTCAAGCGTACGCGCAAACTGCTCTTCTTCGGTTTTCAGTACCTGTTCGACCTGCGCCTGCTGGCGTTTCAGCTCATCACCGGCAGCACCCATCACGCCAATCAGTGGCCCAACGAGTTTATAGAAGAAGGTGTCCTTCGCGCCCAGCATGTTGCCGTGACGGATGGCACGACGAATGATACGACGCAGCACGTAGCCACGGTTTTCATTCGACGGGATAACGCCATCGGCAATCAGGAATGCGCAGGAACGAATGTGGTCTGCGATAACGCGCAGCGATTTGTTGCTGAGGTCGGTCGCACCGGTCACTTCTGCGACGGACTTGATCAGCGTGCTGAACAGGTCGATGTCATAGTTGGAGTTAACGTGCTGCAGCACTGCGGCAATACGTTCCAGACCCATACCGGTATCAACGGACGGCTTCGGCAGCGGCTCCATGGTACCGTCAGCCTGTCGGTTGAACTGCATGAAGACGATGTTCCAGATCTCAATGTAGCGGTCGCCATCTTCTTCAGCGCTTCCCGGAGGGCCGCCCCAGATGTGGTCGCCGTGATCGTAGAAGATCTCGGTGCACGGACCGCAAGGACCGGTATCACCCATCTGCCAGAAGTTGTCAGACGCATAAGGTGCGCCTTTATTATCGCCGATGCGAATAATACGTTCGCGCGGGATACCGACTTCTTTTTCCCAGATTTCGAACGCTTCGTCATCGGTTTCGTAAACGGTAACCCACAGACGCTCTTTCGGCAGGTTGAACCAGTTTTCACCGGTCAGCAGTTCCCATGCGTACTGGATAGCATCGTGTTTGAAGTAGTCGCCGAAGCTGAAGTTACCCAGCATTTCGAAGAAAGTATGGTGACGCGCGGTGTAACCGACGTTTTCCAGGTCGTTGTGTTTACCGCCCGCACGCACGCAACGCTGTGAGGTTGTGGCGCGGGAATAATTACGCTTGTCGAGACCAAGGAAAACATCCTTGAACTGGTTCATCCCGGCGTTGGTAAACAGCAGAGTCGGATCATTGTTCGGTACCAGGGAGCTGCTGGCAACAACCTGGTGTCCCTTACTATGGAAAAAGTCGAGAAACGCCTGACGGATCTCAGCGGTGCTCTTGCTCATAATTATCCTGAAATCAAGCTAACGAAATGTCGCAGCAGGTCTGTATCGGTAAACCGTTGGACAGACCAGCTACTGGAAAAAGTGGGAATAAGATAAGTTTTCTTGGGTGGGAAGTAAAATCCCGCATGCGTTCAATCGGCAAAATTACGCCAGATATCCTGAATATCTTCCATCAGAAAGCCGCGGTAGAGCAAAAAGCGTTGGATTTTGACTTTTTCTGAATATTCACGCGGCAGCGGTTCGCCGTATTTCCGAATCGCCTGTTCTTTTGCCAATTCGCACCAGTCGGTATCGCATTCGCGCATCGCTTTTTCAATCGATTCACGGGCAACCCCTTTCTGGTTAAGCTCCTGCCGAATGCGCGCGGGCCCGTATCCTTTGCGGCCACGGCTGGCGAGAAAGCGGGAAGCAAAGCGCTCGTCGTCAAGATAGTGATGCTCATAGCACCAGGCGATCACGCGGTCGTAATCTTCTGCTGTGGCATCAATGTCTTCCGGCCCATTTTTGCTCATCACGGGTGCAGACAGTTTTCGCCGTAACTCTTGTTCGCTGTGGTCACGCACGGCAAGGATGCGCACCGCGCGGTCCAGTAAGCGTGCATACGCGGGTCGACGTGATGTGGATTCACTCATAAAAAACCTGCAGATTCAGAAATGCAAAAAGGGCCGCATCAGCAGCCCTTCATCTTTACACGAGAGACTTAAAAGTCTTCGTTGGTTTCTTCAGCATCCGCGGCGTCCACCACGAAATCAGGTTTGGAGTCCTGGTTATTCAGCAGAAGCTCACGCACCTTCTTCTCAATCTCTTTCGCTGCAGCCGGGTTCTCTTTCAGCCAGGAGATAGCATTCGCTTTACCCTGACCAATCTTGTCACCGTTGTAGCTGTACCATGCGCCCGCTTTTTCAATCAGCTTTTCTTTCACGCCCAGGTCAACCAGCTCGCCGAGGAAGTTGATGCCTTCGCCGTAGAGGATCTGGAACTCAGCCTGTTTAAACGGCGCGGCGATTTTGTTCTTCACAACCTTCACGCGGGTTTCGCTACCGACCACGTTCTCGCCCTCTTTCACCGCGCCGATACGGCGGATATCCAGACGGACAGAGGCGTAGAATTTCAGGGCGTTACCACCGGTAGTAGTTTCCGGGTTACCGAACATCACACCAATTTTCATACGGATCTGGTTGATGAAGATCAGCAGCGTGTTGGACTGCTTCAGGTTACCGGCCAGCTTACGCATCGCCTGGCTCATCATACGTGCCGCGAGGCCCATGTGAGAGTCACCGATTTCACCTTCGATTTCCGCTTTTGGCGTCAGTGCCGCAACGGAGTCTACGATGATCACGTCAACCGCACCAGAACGCGCCAGCGCGTCACAAATTTCCAGTGCCTGCTCGCCGGTATCCGGCTGGGAACACAGCAGGTTGTCGATATCAACACCCAATTTACGGGCATAGACAGGGTCCAGCGCGTGCTCAGCATCGATAAACGCACAGGTTTTACCTTCGCGCTGCGCCGCTGCAACAACCTGCAGGGTCAGGGTGGTTTTACCCGAGGATTCCGGTCCGTAGATTTCTACGATACGGCCCATCGGCAAACCGCCAGCGCCCAGTGCGATATCCAGAGAAAGCGAACCGGTGGAGATAGTTTCCACGTCCATGGAACGGTCTTCACCCAGGCGCATGATGGAGCCTTTACCGAATTGCTTTTCGATCTGGCCCAGTGCTGCCGCCAACGCTTTCTGTTTGTTCTCGTCGATAGCCATTATTACTCCTGTCATGCCGGGAGAAGCGACTGCGCTTCACCGTGGATTTCTGTTCTGTTGGTGCAATTATACTGTATAGTCATACAGTATCAAGTATTTTGTAGAAATTGTTGCCAGAGCGTTTTCAATGCGTATTCCGTTGCCTGCCGACGTACGCTTTCGCGGTCGCCGCTGAAGCACTCCCGGCGGGTGATCCCCTCGCCTTTGGCGGTGGCAAAACCAAACCAGACTGTGCCGACAGGCTTCACGTCGCTGCCGCCATCCGGGCCCGCAATGCCGCTAATGGAAATCGCGTAATCTGCCCGCGCCTCTTTCAGCGCGCCAATGGCCATCTCAATCACCACCGGTTCGCTCACCGCGCCATGCTGTTCGAGCGTCGATTCACGCACGCCAATCATCTGTGCTTTAGCTTCGTTACTGTAGGTCACAAAACCGCGTTCAAACCAGGCGGAACTCCCGGCAATGTCGGTAATCACTTTGGCAACCCAACCGCCAGTACAGGACTCTGCCGTTGTGAGGGTCGCACCACGCTGTTTAAGCGCCAACCCTACCACTTCGCTAAGCTGCATCAATTCATGGTCAGTCATTCTCGCTCCAGGCTTCGGAAAAACGTGCTGCACAAGATAGCACTTTCTCGTTAGATATGGGGATGCGCTTGCGGTTTTACGAGGGAGCTTCAGAAAAAAGCCGATGCAGGCGCACCGGCTCTGGGCATGTTATTTCATGCTGTTCGCAATCGTATCGACATTGTGACGAAACGCCTTAACGTAGGTGTCTGCTACGCCGCCTTTTGACGACAGCGCTTCCGGGTAGAGTTCGCCGCCCGGCTGCGCACCCGTGGCGCTGGCAATCTGTTTCACCAGTCGCGGGTCAAGCTGGTTTTCCATAAACCAGGTTTTTACGCCGTCGGCTTTAATCTGATTAATGATCTCAGCCACCTGCGCCGCACTGGCCTCGCTCTCTGACGACAGCCCCTGCGGGGCCATAAACGTTACGCCGTAGGCGCGGCTGAAATAGCCGAACGCATCATGGCTGGTCAGCACCTTGCGCTTATCCTTCGGGATCGCGCTGAAACGTGTTTTGGTCCAGCTGTCCAGCTGGTTAAGCTGTGCGATATAGGGTTTTCCGGAAGCTTCCAGCGCAGCTTTATCTTCCGGGTCAGCTTTCACCAGCCCGTCCAGAATATTTTGTGCATACAGCGCCCCGTTCGCCGCGCTGTTCCATGCGTGCGGATCGGTCACGGTTTTGCCCTCTTCCTCAAGCGTGTGGGTTTTCACCCCGGTCGACGCCACCACCAGTTGGCCTTTAAATCCTGAGGCCTTCACCAGCCGGTCGAGCCAGCCCTCCAGCCCCAGGCCGTTGACCACAACCACATCGGCCTTATTCAGCGCCGCGCTGTCTTTCGGTGACGGTTCGAAGGTATGCGGGTCGCCGTCCGGCCCTACCAGCGTCGTCACTTTCACGTGGTCTCCTCCCACTTCCTGAGTCATGTCACCCAATATTGAAAAACTGGTCACCACGTTGAGCGTTTTCGCCATCACACCGTGCGACATCATCCCCAGCGCGAGCGCCACAGCTAACCCTGTACGTTTCATCATTTCCCCTTGCGTTAAAAAAGCGCCCGCAGGCTGCCAGCCAGCCTGCTGCGCGTACCAAATAAAACAGAGATAAAGAACAGCGCGCTGGCGGTGAGCACGATGGATGGCCCTGCAGGCAAACTCGCCGCCCAGGAAAGGCTGAGCCCGAGCCACGCACAGAAAATACCGCTGATGCCCGCCATCAATAACAACCCGGGTAACGTGCGTACCCAGCAGCGTGCTGCCACCGCGGGGAGCATCATCAGCCCGACGGCCATCAGCGTGCCAAGCACCTGAAATCCGGCCACCAGATTAAGCACCAGCAGCGCCAGAAACAGTCCATGCAATAAGCCAGGTAACCCGCGAGCATTCACCTGCAGCCAGGCGGTATCAAAGGCCTCTGTCACCAGCCCGCGATAGAAAATCGCCAGCGTGATAAGCGTGACGATGCATACGCCGGTGACGAACAGCGCGGCGTCGTTGTCAACCGCAAGAATGGAGCCAAACAGCAGATGCAGTAGATCGACGTTCGAGCCGCGCAGCGAGACCAGCGTGACGCCCAGCGCCAGCGACCCAAGATAGAAACCGGCAAAGCTGGCATCTTCTTTGAGCGGCGTGCGGCGGCTGACCAGACCGGCCACCAGCGCCACGGTAATTCCCGCGATAAAACCGCCAATACTCATCGCCAGCAGCGACATTCCGCTGAGCAAATACCCCACGGCGACACCCGGCAAAATGGCGTGAGAAAGCGCATCCCCCATCAGGCTCATCCGACGCAGTTGAAGAAACACGCCGAGCGCGGTGGTACTGACGGAGAGCGCCAGGCAAACCACCAGCGCGCGGCGCATAAACCCGTATTCGATAAACGGCTGGAAAAATGTATGCCAGATCATGCCACCCTCACCCGTTCGGTTTTCCACTGGGGAACGTCAGCATCCAGCCGTAAGGTTTGCGGGAAGTGGCGCGACACGCGCTCGCTGTCGTGTAAAACCGCGAGCAGCGTTTGCCCCTGCATATACATCTCCAGCATCAGGTCCATCAGCACGTTGCAGGTGGCTTCATCGACCCCGGTAAAGGGCTCATCCAGCATCACCAGCGGCGCCTGCTGCACCAGGACGCGTGCAAACAGCATGCGCTGAAACTGTCCGCCGGAGAGTTCATCGATGGTGGATAACGCCATGGATCCCAGCCCGACGCGCTCAAGCGCGCTGGCAATCCGCAACCGCGTCTCGCGACGAAAACCGGTAAAAAGCGATATGCGCGGCCAGCAGCCCATGCTTACCACGTCCTGTACGGTCAGCGGAAACTGTGCCTCCAGCGCGTGACGCTGTGCCAGCCAGCCGATTACCGGGCGCTTACCCTGCCAGCGGAAGCCGCCGCTGACTGGAGGAATAAACCCCGCCAGCGTTTTCAGCAGCGTCGATTTCCCGCAGCCGTTAGCGCCGATAATGGCGGTCATGCTCCCCCGTTCGATCCCCCCCGAAAGAGGATGCGTAACGGGCTGGCGGTCATAGCCCGCGACCAGTTCGTTCATCACGATCATGGCAATGCCACCGCCCAGCGCACGGCCAGCCCGATAAAGACAACAAGCACCAGCGCCAGCAACAGCCGAACCAGAGCAGACAGAGAAAAAAGGGACGTTGACATTTTGACACCAAATTAAATGTTATAACATAACAATAATGAAAGGCGGTTAAGATGTAAATGGCGGGTTTGAAAAGGGAGTGTGGCGAAATGTTTCTGCAAAATTCCCCTCTCCCGTGGGAGAGGGTCAGGGTGAGGGTATCAGGCCGCACCGTGCATGCAGCCATGCCGGGTGGCGACGTTGCCTTACCCGGCCTACCCGTCAGAATAACTTACTGACTAAACGGTGACGCCGCCGGGACGCGGGCCTGAGACACCGCCAGCCCCAGCTGCCACACCGCCATTGCGTAGTGGGTACTGTGGTTATAACGGGTAATGGTGTAGAAGTTCGGCATGCCGTACCAGTACTGATACCCGGTTCCCACGTCCAGACGCAGCAGGCTCACCTGCTCGACATTGCCCAGCGGCTGCGTTGGCGTTAAGCCTGCCGCCGTCAGCTGTGCAACGCTGTATTTAGTTTTGAAGCCGTTTTCCAGACCAAACGCCTCGCCGTTTGCCTGCACCGCAACTTGCCCACCCGGCGTCCAGCCGTGCGCTTTGAAGTAGTTCGCCACGCTGCCGATGGCATCCACCGGATCCCACAGGTTGATGTGACCATCACCGTTAAAGTCGACGGCATATTGCTTATAGGAAGACGGCATAAACTGACCGTAACCCATCGCACCGGCAAACGACCCTTTCAGATCCAGCGGGTCGTCCTGTTCGCTGCGCGCCATCAGCAGGAAGGTTTCCAACTCGGAAGAGAAGTACTCCGCGCGACGCGGGTAGTTAAAGGAGAGCGTCGCCAGCGCGTCCAGGATGCGGGTTTTACCCATCACTCGGCCCCAGCGGGTTTCCACGCCGATAATCCCGACGATGATTTCAGGCGGTACGCCGTACACCTGCCACGCGCGGTTGAGCGCATCTTCATACTGATTCCAGAACACCACGCCGTTTTGCACGTTGTCCGGGGTAATAAACTGTTTGCGATAGCGCAGCCACGCGCCGTTTGGCCCGGTCGGCACCTGTGCCGTCGGTGCCTGGCGGTCCATCAGGCGCAGCACGTAATCCAGACGCTTGGCCTGCGACAAAATTTCGTGCAGCTGCTGTCTGTCAAAGCCGTGTTTGCTCACCATTTTATCGATGAACTGTTCGGCCGCCGGGTTATTGGCGAAGTCGCCGCCCATCTGCATCATATTATGCTGCGGCTCCAGCAGGAATCCTCCGGAAGGCGCACCCGCCGTTTGCTGAACGGCTTCGGTCTTAGGTTTGCTACTACAGGCAGACAGCAGAATAAGCGCAGGCAACAGCGCTGCATAACGACGCTTGAACATGAGACATCCATTTAACGGGTTCGATAAGAACCCAGTATGGTAAAGCATCCGCAACACCTCAAGGAAGCGGTACGCACTCCCCCAACGCAAATCCGCGTTTTTTTCCACCGAAAACCATTGACCTCATCAATAAACTTTCAAAATAATCTATTTTTCTTTCATTGTGAGATCTGACTAACACTTTAAAACCTTTCAAAGTGATTATTATTAGCCTGTCAGACAAAAACAAAAAAGCCCCACAGGAGAGAAGAATGATAGAAACCATCACCCACGGCGCCGAGTGGTTCATCGGGCTGTTTCAGAAAGGCGGAGAAGTGTTCACCGGTATGGTGACCGGGATCCTGCCCCTGCTGATCAGCCTGCTGGTGATCATGAACGCGCTGATCAACTTTATCGGCCAGCAGCGCATTGAACGCTTCGCCCAGCGCTGTGCCGGGAATCCGCTGTCCCGCTACCTGGTATTACCGTTCATCGGCACCTTCGTGTTCTGTAACCCGATGACCTTAAGCCTCGGTCGCTTCATGCCGGAAAAGTACAAGCCGAGCTATTACGCCGCCGCCTCCTACAGCTGCCACTCCATGAACGGCCTGTTCCCGCACATTAACCCCGGAGAGCTGTTTGTCTATCTCGGGATCGCCAGCGGTCTCACCACCCTTGGCCTGCCGCTCGGCCCGCTGGCGGTGAGCTATCTGCTGGTCGGCCTGGTCACCAACTTCTTCCGCGGCTGGGTGACGGACCTCACCACCACCATTTTTGAGAAAAAAATGGGCATCCAGCTTGAACAGAAAGTCCATCTTTCAGGAGCCACAGCATGAACCGGATCCGCATTGAGAAAGGCACGGGCGGCTGGGGCGGCCCGCTGGAGTTCGACGCCACCGAAGGCAAAAAGATCGTTTACATCACCGCGGGCACGCGCCCGGCGATCGTTGACAGGCTGCGCGAGCTGACCGGCTGGGAAGCGGTCGACGGCTTTAAGGAAGGCGAACCGCCGGAGGCGGAAATCGGTGTGGCGGTGATCGACTGCGGCGGCACGCTGCGCTGCGGTATCTATCCGAAGCGCCGAATTCCGACGGTGAATATTCACTCCACCGGAAAATCCGGCCCGCTGGCGCAGTACATCCTTGAGGACATTTACGTCTCTGGCGTGAAAGAGGACAACATCACGCTGGTGAATGGGACGCCTGCACCGCAAAAAGCGGCCCCGCGCGAGTACGACACCAGCAAGAAAATCACCGAGCAGAGCGACGGCCTGCTGGCGAAGGTCGGGATGGGCATGGGGTCCGCTGTGGCGGTGCTGTTCCAGTCCGGGCGCGACACCATCGACACGGTACTGAAAACCATCCTGCCCTTTATGGCGTTCGTCTCGGCGCTGATCGGCATCATCATGGCGTCCGGCCTGGGCGACTGGATTGCCCACGGCCTCGCCCCACTCGCCAGCCACCCGCTCGGGCTGGTCACGCTGGCGCTGATCTGCTCCTTCCCGCTGCTGTCGCCGTTCCTCGGCCCGGGCGCGGTGATTGCCCAGGTCATCGGCGTGCTGATTGGCGTGCAGATTGGTCTGGGGAACATCCCTCCGCACCTCGCCCTGCCCGCCCTGTTTGCCATTAACGCCCAGGCAGCGTGCGACTTTATCCCCGTTGGGTTGTCGCTGGCCGAAGCGCGCCAGGACACCGTGCGCGTAGGCGTGCCGTCCGTGCTGGTTAGCCGCTTCCTGACGGGCGCACCGACGGTGCTGATTGCCTGGTTTGTCTCCGGCTTTATTTATCAATAAGAGGTTCCTGCGATGACCGTGATTTACCAGACCACCATTACCCGCATCGGTCAGAGCGCAGCCGACGCGCTGAACGACCAGATGCTGATCACCTTCCGCGAAGGCGCCCCGGCAGATATCGAAGAGTTTTGTTTTATCCACTGCCACGGCGAGCTGAACGGTGAGCTGAAGGCAGGAAGCCAGCTGGAGCTGGGCGAAGCGCGCTATGCCGTCACCGCCGTTGGCGACGTGGCCGAGCAAAACCTGCGCGAGCTGGGCCACATCACCCTGCGTTTCGACGGCCAGCCGCAGGCGGAGTATCCCGGAACGGTTCACGTCGCGGGCCCGGTTCCGCAGGCTGTCACCCCAGGCTGCACGTTAAAATTTGTTGCGTAATTAAGGAGATACACATGAGTCAGGTTGCCGTTGTCATTGGTGGGGGACAAACCTTAGGCGAGTTCCTCTGCCGTGGGCTTGCCGCAGAAGGTTACCGCGTGGCGGTAGTGGACATTCAGAGTGAAAAAGCCGCCCGCGTAGCGGATACCATCAACACCGAGTTTGGCGAAGGGATGGCGTATGGCTTTGGTGCCGACGCCACCAGCGAGCAGAGCGTGATGGCGCTGGCCCGCGGCGTGGACGAGATTTTTGGGCGTACCGATCTGCTGGTCTACAGCGCGGGAATTGCGAAAGCGGCCTTTATCAGCGATTTCGCGCTGGGGGATTTTGACCGCTCGCTGCAGGTAAACCTGGTGGGCTATTTCCTCTGCGCCCGCGAGTTTTCCCGTCTGATGATCCGCGACGGCATTCAGGGACGCATCATTCAGATCAACTCAAAATCAGGGAAAGTGGGCAGCAAGCACAACTCCGGCTACAGCGCGGCGAAGTTTGGCGGCGTGGGGCTGACGCAGTCTCTGGCGCTGGATCTGGCCGAATACGGGATTACCGTTCACTCGCTGATGCTGGGCAACCTGCTGAAATCGCCGATGTTCCAGTCCCTGCTGCCGCAGTACGCCACCAAGCTTGGCATCAAAGCGGAAGAGGTGGAGCAGTACTACATCGATAAAGTGCCGCTGAAGCGCGGGTGCGACTATCAGGACGTGCTGAACATGCTGCTGTTTTACGCCAGCCCGAAAGCGTCTTACTGCACCGGGCAGTCGATTAACGTCACCGGCGGGCAGGTAATGTTCTGAGTTCATTCCCCGGTGGCGCTGCGCTTACCGGGGCTACAATCCCCGTAGGCCGGGTAAGGCGCAGCCGCCACCCGGCAGTTAAGGAGCCATTATGGTCACCGCACTCATCACCGTTGCCGCCCTCGCCTGGATCTGCCAGATGGCGTTTGGCGGCTGGCAGATCCACCAGTTTAACCGCGCGTTTGACGCCCTGTGTCAGAAAGGCCGCGTGGGCGTCGGACGTTCCGGCGGACGCTTCAAACCGCGCGTGGTCGTCGCCGTTGCGCTGGACGAAAACAATAACGTCTGCGATTCGCTCATCATGCGCGGCATGACCGTCTTCGCCCGGCCGGTGAAAATCCAGGCAATCAACGGCATTTCGCTGCAGGAATTACGGCCTGATGTGATCTTTCCCCATGATCCACTCTGTCAGAATGCACTATCATTAGCGCTTAATCTGAAACATGGATAATTTCGTTGTGAAAGCTATAGACTTGCGAAATTATCATTTCGCAACCTAAGGAACGAAGCGCCTATGAAACCTCGTCAGCGGCAGGCGGCCATTCTCGAACATCTGCAAAAGCAGGGAAAATGTTCGGTAGAGGATCTGGCCCACTACTTTGACACCACCGGCACGACAATACGCAAGGACCTGGTATTGCTCGAAAACTCTGGCGCCGTCATTCGAACCTACGGCGGCGTGGTGCTCAATAAGGACGAAGCGGACCCGCCTATCGATCACAAAACGCTGATCAATACCCACCAGAAAGCGCTCATTGCCGAAGCTGCCGTAAAATTTATCCAGGACGGTGATTCCATCATTCTGGATGCAGGCAGTACCGTCCTGCAGATGATCCCGTTGCTCAGCCGCTTTAACAACATCACGGTGATGACCAACAGCCTGCACATCGTCAACGCCCTGTCGGAGTTCGACAGCGAGCAGACCATCCTGATGCCCGGCGGCACCTTCCGCAAAAAATCGGCGTCGTTTCACGGCCAGCTGGCGGAGAATGCCTTCGACCACTTCAGCTTTGATAAACTCTTTATGGGCACCGACGGCATCGACCTGAACGCGGGCGTTACGACGTTCAACGAGGTGTTCAGCGTCAGTAAAGCGATGTGCAACGCCGCGCGGGAAGTGATTTTGATGGCAGACTCGTCGAAGTTTGGCCGCAAAAGCCCCAACATTGTCTGTAGCCTTGAAAGCGTTGATAAGCTGATTACCGACGCGGGTATCGACCCGGCGTTCAAGAAAGCGCTGGAAGAGAAAGGAATCGACGTGATCGTAACCGGAGAAAGAGATGAGTGATTTTCTGTTAGAAACGGGCCGCCAGACGCTGATGCTGGAACTGCAGGAAGCCAGCCGCCTGCCGGAACGTCTGGGCGAGGATTTTGTCCGCGCGGCCAACACCATTATCCACTGCGAAGGCAAAGTGATCGTGGCGGGCATCGGTAAATCTGGCCATATCGGCAAAAAGATTGCCGCGACGCTCGCCAGCACCGGCACCCCGGCGTTCTTTGTGCATCCGGCAGAAGCGCTGCATGGCGATCTCGGGATGATTGAAAGCCGCGACGTGATGCTGTTTATCTCCTACTCCGGTTCGGCCAAAGAGCTGGACCTGATTATTCCACGCCTGCAGGAAAAATCGGTCGCCTTGCTGGCGATGACCGGGAAATCCCGTTCGCCGCTGGCGCTGGCCGCCAAAGCGACGCTGGATATTTCCGTTGAGCGTGAAGCCTGTCCGATGCACCTCGCCCCGACCTCCAGCACCGTTAACACCCTGATGATGGGCGACGCGCTGGCCATGGCGGTGATGCAGGCGCGCGGCTTTAACGAAGAAGATTTCGCCCGTTCGCATCCGGCAGGTGCGCTCGGCGCACGCCTGCTC
This sequence comes from Enterobacter sp. ENT02, assembly GCF_019219165.1. Lineage (NCBI taxonomy): Bacteria > Pseudomonadati > Pseudomonadota > Gammaproteobacteria > Enterobacterales > Enterobacteriaceae > Enterobacter > Enterobacter sp. ENT02. Next base: position 628,235 of record NZ_JAHUWD010000003.1, on the reverse strand, counting down.
AACAAGGTTCACCACCTGATGCGCACCGACGATGCCATTCCGCAGGTCAAACTCGATACCAGCGTCATGGACGCGATGCTGGAGCTCAGCCGCACCGGTCTGGGGCTGGTTGCGGTCTGCGATGACAACGGGAGCGTCAAGGGCGTGTTCACCGACGGCGACCTGCGCCGCTGGCTGGTGGGCGGCGGCAGGCTGGAAACAAAAGTGTCGGACGCCATGACCAAAGGCGGACTGACGCTCAACGCCGAGAGCCGCGCCATTGAAGCCAAAGAGGTGCTGATGAAGCGCAAAATCACCGCCGCTCCGGTGGTGGATGATGCCGGCAGGCTGTGCGGTGCTATCAACCTGCAGGATTTTTATCAGGCCGGAATTATCTAGCCCTTCAGTCCCAGACGCTTCGCCAGCCTGTGCAGGTTGGCGACGTCCATCTCCAGCGCCCGCGCGCACGCCGCCCAGCTGCGGTTATTCTGGTCCAGCGCGCGGGTAATCATCTGACGCTGAAACGCCTCCGTGGCTTCACGCAGATTTTCATTCGCTATCTCTGGTGCCGCCTGCGCGACAGCCGGTGCGGTTTCATCCTGAAACGCAAAATGCCGCGCGTGGATCACTACCTCGTCACCCGAGCGCGTCGCCCGCGCCAGCACCACCGCGCGGTGGATCGCATGCTCCAGCTCGCGTACGTTGCCTGGCCAGCCGTAGCTCAGCAGATGCGACCTCGCCCCCGGGCTCAGCACCACGCGGGAAAGCCCCATCCTGAGACGGCACTGCTCGCAGAAAAAGCCCGCCAGCAGCACCACGTCGTCCCCGCGCTCGCGCAGCGGCGGCACCGTAAGCGGGAACACGCTCAGGCGGTGGAACAGGTCAGCGCGGAAGTTCCCGGCCAGTACCTCTTCACGCAGGTCGCGGTTGGTGGCCGCCAGCACGCGCACGTCCACTCTGTGACTGCGATCATCCCCCACGCGCTGGATGTCGCCGTACTGCAGGACGCGCAGCAGCTTGGCCTGCAGCGACAGCGACAGCTCGCCAATTTCATCCAGAAACAGCGTGCCGTTATCGGCCATTTCGAACTTGCCGCTGCGGTTGCTGATGGCCCCGGTAAACGCCCCTTTTACGTGACCAAACAGCTCGCTTTCCGCCACGCTTTCCGGCAGCGCGGCACAGTTGAGGTACACCAGCGGGTTCACCGCGCGCGGCGAGGCTTCGTGAATAGACTTCGCCACCAGCTCCTTACCGGTGCCGGTTTCCCCGAAGATCAGCACGTTTAAATCTGAGGCGGCAACAATCTCAATCTCTTTTTTGAGCTGCGCCATGCCCGGAGAAAGGCCGATCATCTCCGTGTGCGTTACCTGTTCAAACGCCGCCGGGCTGCCGGGAAGAATGTTCTGGCTCTCCAGCTGTTCAATCAGCAGGGCATTGTTCAGCGCCCCAGCGGCCAGGGCGGCAATCAGGCGCAGCTCTTCGTCGCTAAAGGTGTCGAACTGGTCCGGCGACAGGCCGTCGAGGGTCAGTGCTCCGATCAGATTTTGTCCGGCAAACAGCGGCAGGCCGATACAGGCGTGCACCTTCAGGCTCTCCTGTCCGGGAATAAGCCCGTCGTACGGGTCGGGCAAGTCGCTGTCCGCCGGGAAGCGCACCACGTCACCCGCGCGGGCGATAGTTTCCAGACGCGGATGGCCTTCAAGGGTAAAACGCCGTCCGAGCACGTCCTTCGCCAGCCCGTCGATAGCCAGCGGAATAAACTGCCGCCCTTCATAGCGCAGCAGCGCCGAGGCGTCACACGCCAGCACGTGGCGCAGCGTGGAGATCAGCCGCTGAAAGCGGTCCTGATGGCCGATACCGGTTTGCAGCTCAATGGCGATCTTCGCCAGCACGTCGACGGAAAAGCTCATAGTGACCTCGCTGTCATTTTGACAATACATGTTGTCATATTGACACTGATTTTAATAGTCATAATGACTACCCTTTACGGATTATAAGAATTTTTATCAAACAAAATCAATATATTAAAAGTTGGCACGCAACTTGATATAGGCAAACCATCTTATTTGAAAATGCTGTATTACGTAGAGGTTGCTATGTCTATTCTGGTTAAAAATAACATTCATTGGGTCGGTCAACGTGACTGGGAAGTGCGCGATTTCCACGGGACGGAATACAAAACGCTGCGCGGCAGCAGCTACAACAGCTATCTCATCCGCGAAGGAAAAAACGTGCTGATCGATACCGTCGATCACAAGTTCAGCCGCGAGTTCGTGCAGAACCTGCGCAGTGAAATCGACCTGGACGCCATCGACTACATCATCATCAATCATGCGGAAGAAGATCACGCCGGCGCGCTGACCGAGCTGATGTCTTACATTCCGAACACGCCGATCTACTGCACCACCAACGCCATCGACTCGATCAACGGCCACCACCACCATCCGGAGTGGAACTTCCATACCGTGAAAACCGGCGACGCGCTGGATATCGGCAACGGCAAACAGCTGATCTTCGTGGAAACCCCGATGCTGCACTGGCCGGACAGCATGATGACCTACATGACCGGCGACGCGGTGCTGTTCAGCAACGACGCCTTCGGCCAGCACTACTGCGACGAGCGCCTGTTCAACGACGAAGTGGACCAGACCGAGCTGTTCGAGCAGTGCCAACGCTACTACGCCAACATCCTGACGCCGTTCAGCCGCCTGGTGACGCCAAAAATTAGCGAAATCCTCGGCTTTAACCTGCCGGTGGACATGATTGCCACCTCCCACGGCGTGGTGTGGCGTGAGAACCCGACCCAGATCGTCGAGCTGTACCTGAAGTGGGCGGCGGACTATCAGGAAGACCGCATCACGATCTTCTACGACACCATGTCCAACAACACCCGCATGATGGCGGACGCCATTGCCCAGGGCATCAACGAAGTTGACCCGAACGTGGCGGTGAAAATCTTCAACGTGGCGCGCAGCGATAAGAACGAGGTGTTGACCAACGTGTTCCGCTCTAAGGGCGTGCTGGTGGGCACCTCCACCATGAACAACGTAATGATGCCGAAAATTGCCGGCCTTGTGGAAGAGATGACCGGCCTGCGTTTTCGCAACAAGCGCGCCAGCGCCTTTGGCTCCCACGGCTGGAGCGGCGGCGCGGTAGACCGTCTGTCTACGCGTCTGCAGGATGCCGGTTTCGAAATGTCCCTGAGCCTGAAGGCGAAATGGCGTCCGGATATCGACGCCCTGGAGATCTGTCGCCAACATGGCCGCGACATTGCCCGTCAGTGGGCGCTCGCTCCGCTGCCGGAAGAGACGGCAAAACCAACCGAACAGCAGGAAGCCTGCGCCTGTGCCGCCGCGGCAGCCGCCGATCTCGGCCCGCGCATGCAGTGCAGCGTCTGCCAGTGGATTTACGATCCTGAACTGGGCGAACCGCTGCAGGATGTTGCCCCGGGCACGCCGTGGCGAGACGTGCCGGACAACTTCCTCTGCCCGGAATGTTCACTCGGTAAGGACGTCTTTGACGAACTGGGTACGGAGGCAAAATGAGCAACGGTATCGTCATCATCGGCTCGGGCTTTGCCGCCCGCCAGCTGGTGAAAAACATCCGCAAGCAGGATGCCAGCGTGCCGCTGACGGTGATTGCCGCCGACAGCATGGACGAGTACAACAAGCCTGATTTAAGCCACGTCATTAGCCAGAATCAGCGCGCCGAAGACCTCACCCGCCAGACGGCGGGGGAGTTCGCAGAGCAGTTTAACCTGCGTCTGTTCCCGTACACCTGGGTCACCGATATCGACGCCGATGCCCGCGTAGTGAAAGCAAAAGAGAAAACCTGGCAGTACGACAAGCTGGTGCTGGCCACAGGTGCCTCTGCCTTTGTGCCGCCGATTGAAGGCCGCGAGCTGATGATCACCCTCAACAGCCAGCAGGAGTACCAGGCCAGCGAAACGGGGCTTCGCGACGCTCAGCGGGTAATGATTGTCGGCGGCGGGCTGATCGGCACCGAGCTGGCGATGGATTTCTGCCGGGCGGGCAAATCCGTCACCCTGGTTGACCACGCGGCGAGCATTCTGTCGGCGCTGATGCCCGCAGAAGTAAGCAGTCGCTTGCAGCATCGCCTGACCGACATGGGCGTGCATCTGCTGTTGAAATCGCAGCTGCACAGCCTGAGCAAAACCGAAGGCGGCATTCGTGCCACGCTCGACCGCAGCCGCAGCGTTGAGGTGGACGTGGTTATTGCGGCGACGGGCCTGCGCCCGGAAACCTCGCTGGCGCATCGTGCAGGGGCAGAAACAGGCCGTGGTGTGAAGGTAAATAGCTATCTGCAGACCACGCAGCCGGATATTTACGCCCTGGGCGACTGCGCTGAAATTAACGGTCAGGTGCTGCCTTTTTTACAGCCAATTCAATTAAGCGCGATGTATCTGGCGAAAAACCTGCTCGGCGGCAGCGCGCCGCTGAAATTACCTGCCATGCTGATTAAAGTCAAAACGCCGGAATTACCGCTGCACCTTGCCGGTGAAACGCAGCGTCAGGATCTGAACTGGCAAATTACCCTCGAACCGCAGGGAATGGTCGCACGCGGTGCCGATAATGAGGGTCAACTACGCGCTTTTGTCGTCAGTGAAGACCGAATGAAGGAGGCTTTCGCTCTGCTGAAACTGTTACCTACCTGACCCTCTTTTTGCCGGGTGGCGCTTCGCTTACCCGGCCTACAGCATGACCACGCTTACTTAACCTTTGGATTTAATTATCCACCACCCCGATGTCCCGGGGCTTTTTTTTACGCATTCTATTCATCAAATAAATGCAAAGCAGGTATATCATCGCTATCAATCCCTTATTTATTATTTCCATTAATACTTAAATGCGGAACAGGTGAAAAACATCACCCTGTTTTATTATTCGCCGCTGGACTAGTCTGATAATTAATTAATCAGGCGGAGACAAATCATGGCGACTTTTAATACCGAACTCAAATATCTTTCTCGTTATTTCAAAGAAGCGAAGCATGCTGAGCACATTTTATTTCGCTGGCTTTATTTGAGCCCGGAGGCGCGCATTGAGCGTCTGCGCGAGCTGATGATGCCGGTCAGTGAACCTGAGCGGTGATTGCCGGGCAAAACCGGAACACTTTACGTATACCAGCACTTTTTCTTCCGCAAAAAAAACCTACACTCTCAGCATCCCTTTTTCACCGGTATGCCGCTATGCGCCAGCTTCAGAAAATCCGTCAGTATCAACGGCTTTATCAGCACTACGGCGCAGCGCCAGCGTCCACGACTATCGCGGAAGTCGCGGAGGTTGCGCTGTGCAGCGAACGTCATGCGCGCACCCTGCTGCGCCAGCTCGCGCAAAGCGGCTGGCTAAGCTGGGACGCGCAGCCGGGGCGCGGGCACCGTGCCACCCTGCACTGCCTGACAACCACCAGCGAACTGAGCGCGCCGCTGATGCACGCCTGTCTGGAAAAAGGCGATTACCAGAGCGCGCTGCAGCTGGCCGACGGCGATCCGGCCAGCCTGCACCACATCATCACCCCGTTTTTAGGCGGCAAATGGCTTAAGCACCAGCCGACGCTGCGCATTCCGTGGTATCGCCCGCTGACCTCGCTGCATCCTGCCCTTCAGCGTCGCCGCGCCGAACAGCATATTATCTGCGCGGTTCACGCCGGTCTGACACGCTATGCACCCGGTAACGCGCAGCCGGTAGCAGATTTAGCCCATCACTGGGATGCCTCCGAAGACACGCTTCGCTGGCGCTTTTACCTGCGCAGCGGCGCGCACTGGCATAACGGTCAGGCCATCAGCGACGAAGATATTCTCAGCGCGATGCAGCAGGTGCTGGACGATCCGGCGCGCAGCGCGGGGCTCGCGCACGTTCAAACGGTGTCGCTTGTCGCTCCCTGGTGCCTGGAGATTGCGCTGAACGTGCCCGATGCCATGCTGGCGCATCGTCTCGCGCATCACGCCTGTCGTCTGCCGCACCCGCAGCAGCCTGATATCGGCGCGGGCCCTTTTGCGATTGCCCATCACCACTCGCATTACCTGCGCCTTGAGCGTCAGCCCTGGTACTTTGCCGCGCACCCGCTGCTGCACGCGATTGAGTTCTGGCGCACCCGCAGCGAGGCGGAAAAAACCGCGTGGATCACCGTGGGTAAAGGCGACAATGCCCGGGAGGCCGTCACCTCCACCAGCGGCGGGTTTGCCTGGCTGATGCTGAACGCCGGGCTGCCGCAGCCGCTGGCCGCGTGGCTGCGTCAGGAGATTCAGCACATTAACCAGCAGCACCTCCGCCGGGAGGATGTCGATACCCGCACGGAGATCCTGCCCGGCATCACAACGCCCGCGTTTGCGGATGCCCCCGACGTGGCGCTCCCCGCGGCCCTTTCTCTGATCTGTTACGACACGCCGGGGCTGTGCGATCTGGCCAGCATGCTGCAAACGCGCCTGAAAAAGCGCGGCTGTGACGTTAACATCCAGCGGAAAGACCGCGAGGCGTGGCATGCGCCCGACGCGCTGGCGCAGGGAGATATCTTGCTGGGGGATTATCTGGCGGGTGAAGTACCGGTATTTGCACTGGCAGAGTGGTTTACTGAAGAGCCAGCGTGGGCCGCCGCGCTGGGGCAGACCGCCTGGCAAAAAGAAAAGCAGACACTGATGACATACTGCGAAAGCGAGGAGACGCTAAAATCACACCTGCCCGCTTTCTTTCAGCACCTGCTGGAAAGCGGCGCCTGCACGCCGCTGTTCCACTACCGCTATCGTCTTAACACCCTCGAAAACGTGCAGGACATTGTGCTGACCGCCAGCGGCTGGCTTGATTTTACCCGCGCCTGGCTGCCGCCGGTTCAGGAACGCACGACCAGCGCGTCGTAGCCGCGCCAGCGGTAGTTGACCATGGAGATCAGCCAGCAGGCAACGAAAAGCCCGACCACCACAAACCCGGCGTTGCCCAGATTATCGTTTACCGCACCAATCAGATCCCAGACGCCGCCGCTGAGGGCGAATTTGTCCATCAGCAGGCCCAGCGCTTCCAGCCCGCCGATAAACAGCGCCACCACCACGGAGGTGCCGGTGATGGTCATGTTGTAGTAGAGCTTGCGCTGCGGCTTGTTAAACGCCCAGCCGTAGGCACCGACCATCAGCAGGTTGTCGAGGGTATCCACCAGCGCCATGCCGCTGGCGAAGAGCGCCGGGAAGATCATGATTGACCACACCGACATCCCGCTGGAGGCGCTGGCAGCAGAGATCCCCAGCACGCCAATCTCGGTGGCCGTGTCAAAGCCGAGGCCAAACAGGAAACCAACCAGGTACATCTGCCAGCTTTTATTCACCAGGCGGAAGGTTTTGCCGAACAGCCAGTTCATAACGCCGCCCTGGGCAGGTAGCGTGATATCGCCCTGCACTGGCCTGCCGTGTTTCAGCGCCTGAAAACTGCGCCAGACGCCGCGCAGGATCACCATGTTCACCAGCGCCATCGCCAGCAGGAAGGTCGCCGACACCGCCGTGCCAATCAGGCTGCCAGTTTCGTGGAACCATTCCATGTTTTTCTGAAACGCCGTCGCGGTAGCGGCGATGGCAATCGAGGCCAGCACCACGATGGTGGAGTGCCCCAGCGAGAACCACGCCCCGACGCCGGACGGGCGTTTACCCTGCTGCATCATCTTACGCGTCACGGTATCAATGGCCGCGATGTGGTCGGCGTCCACCGCGTGACGCAGCCCGTAGCACCACGCCAGCAGGCTGGCGGCCATCAGCGCCGTGCTGCCGCTAAAGGCGTGCCATGCCCATCCCCAGGCCAGCAGGTTTGCCATTACCAGAGCCAGCAGCAGAAGCGCGGCGCGAGGTTCATTGCGTAAGAGTCGTAACATTTTAAGTCCTTTGTGAACATGACCGGGCGGCGGCGACCACCGCCTGCCCGAAGGAGATCGCTCCGTCACCTGCGGGCAGGTGCGAAGGAAAAAGAAGCGTAAAGTCAGAAAGATAATGACGCAGGCGCGCGCGCAGCAGACGGTTGTGCACCACGCCGCCGCTGAGGCAGATTGTCGACAGCGATAAGCGTCGGGCATGGAACGCGGCGAGTTCTGCCAACCCTTTTGCCAGCGTGTCGTGAAACGCCCAGGCGCGCGCGCTGGGCTCAGCCTGCCAGGCCAGCCACTGCCGCCAGAAAAGCGCGAGGTTGTCGACAGATAGGGTCACCGGATGGTCGACACCCGCGCACTGCGAGGCCAGCGCTTCCAGCCTGCAGGCGGCTTCCCCCTCCCAGGACTGCGCGTCGATACCGAGCGCGCAGGCGACCGCATCAAACAGGCGACCACATGACGAGGCCTGCGGCGCGTTGATGCCGCGCCCGATCGCCGTCGCCAGCAGCGGCCAGTTCTTGCGCTGCACCGCGCGCGTTTCCGGATACTGCTGCCAGTCAGGGACAAATGCCAGACAGTGGGCGAGTAAATTGCGCCACGGCTGCCGCGCCGCCAGATCGCCGCCCGGCAGCGCAACGGCAGGCAGCCCGCCCAGATGCTCGCACGCGAGATAGTTCACCCGCAGGCACTCCCCGCCCCACAGCGCACCGTTCTCGCCCATGCCGATCCCGTCCAGCGTGAGGGCGATAACGTCTCCGCCCTCACGCGGCCAGCCGTTTTCCGCCAGGCACGCCGCCGCGTGGGCGTGATGGTGCAGTACGGTTTCGACCGGCAGCGCCTGCGCTTGCGCCCATTGTTGCGTGTGATAGCCCGGATGGGCGTCGCACACCACACGCTCCGGCTGGAAGGCGTAGATGTCCTGCATCGTCGAGAGCGCGCCGCGCCACTGCGCTTCGACACCCTCGTCGCCGAGATCGCCAAAATGCTGGCTCAGCACCGCCTGGTTGCCACGCACCAGGCAGAAGGTGTTTTTCATCTCCGCACCGGTGCATAACATGGCGGGGATATTCTCAAAACCCGCAGGCAACGTGATGGCATCTGGTACAAAACCGCGCGCCCGGCGCAGCATCGCACCGTCCCGATCCATCACCGAATCGTCCATCCGCTGAAGAATATCGCGATTGTGCATCAGGAAGCCGTCCGCCATGTTGCCCAGTTCATCCAGCGCCTGTTGATTACTGATGGCAGGCGGCCTGCCGCTGAGGTTGCCGGAGGTCATCACCAGCGGGCGCTGGCAGTCCATCATCAGCAAATGTTGCAGCGGGTTTGCGGGAAGCATGATGCCCACGCTATCCAGACCCGGCGCGATTGCCTCGGGGAACACCGGCAGCCAGGCTTTTGGCGTGAGCACGACAGGTGCAGCGGGTGAGCGCAGCAGCGTCTGAATCGACTCAGGCAGCTTATCCGCCTGCGGGATCATCACCGCCAGCGGCTTCGACGGACGCAGCTTGCGTGACCGCAATGTCATTATCGCCTGCGGGTTGAGCGCGTCGCAGACGAGGTGAAAACCGCCCAGCCCTTTAACCGCGACGATACCGCCGTCCTCGAGTGTCGCCACCGCCGCACGCAGTGCCGCTTCGCGGGTGGCAACAACGTCGCCCGCACGCCATTCCAGCGCTGGCCCGCAGTCCGGGCACGCCACCGGCTGGGCGTGAAAACGTCGGTCGGCAGGATTGCGGTACTCCGTCTCACAGGGTGCGCACAGGGAAAATGCGGCCATCGACGTGGCCGGACGGTCATAGGGCATGGCGCGAATAATGGTAAACCGCGGCCCGCAGTGTGTGCAGTTGATAAACGGGTAGCGATAACGGCGCTCGCCAGGGTCGCGCATTTCAGCCAGACACGCCGGACAGGTGGCGGCATCCGGCACAATCTGGGTGTCCATCGCGCCGCCCGCACTGTGGCGGATAACAAACGCGTGCGGCAGGTTCGTCCAGGTGAACGGCTGCGTTTCAACGTGGTCAATGCGTGCCAGCGGTGGGCAGTCCTGATGCAGCCTCGCGGTAAAGGCCCCCCCATTACCCGCGAGGCGCACCAGCACGCCCTCTCCGTCGTTGCAGACATCGCCCGTTAGCTGAAGCTGATGCGCAAGCTGCCAGACGAAGGGCCGAAACCCCACGCCCTGCACCTTGCCGCGCACGCGCAGCTGTACGCCGTTACTGCTCATGGCGGATCAGAACAGCAGTGATGCTGACGTATCGAACGCCGCACGACGGCGCTTTTCGGCGCTCATCTGCTCAAGCTTGTCGCGATCCACGCAGACCAGCGCGTGCGTTGGGCAGGCTTCCATGCAGGCCGGGCCAGCGTCGCGGTGGTAGCACAGGTCACATTTGTTGGCTTCGGCTTTCTCCGCCCGCACGCTCAGCCCCAGACCGCTGTTGCGCACGACCGGACGGACAACCACCTCCATCGCGCCGTACGGGCAGGCGACCACGCAGGTTTTGCAGCCAATACAGCGTTCCTGCATCACGTGCACAAAGCCTTTCTCGCGTTTAATCGCCCCGTTCGGACAGACGTTCGCGCACGGCGCGTCTTCGCACTGGCGACAGATGGCGGCGGTAGAAATATTCACGCCTTTAATGACGTGGATGCGCGGCAGGAACGTGTCAGGCGTCAGTGACGCGCAGTCCTGCTCCGCCTGATGGGAAACCACGCACGCCACTTCACAGGTACGGCAACCTATGCACTTACTGGCATCGGCCATAATAAAACGGTTCATATGCTTCTCCAGCATTACAGTTATGCGCGGAGATATTCATAAACCGTGCCAATAATTAACTCTATGATTTTTAATGATTTTAAAAATGAGCGTGGTGCTGTCATCGTCACTTATGACGATAACAGCTGTCGACGTCACCGATGCGGACCGTCGATCACTGAGTCGCGCAGGATAAGCTCACCGGAGAAGGTTTGCTGGTATTTGAACTCACCGCCGTCAAGCATGAAGATGAGGCGGCTGATGGTCTCCTTGATCATCTCCGTCACCGGAATGCGCACGCTGGAGAGCGACGGCACCATATACGGCGCGATGGCCACATCGTCGAAACCAATCACCGACACCGCGTCCGGCGTGGCGACACCGCTGTCGTGCAGCTGCTTCATGGCACCAATCGCCATATCGTCATTACTCGCCACCAGCGCCGTAAAGCGTTCGCCCCGGGATAACAGCTCCACCACTGCCGCCGCACCGCTGGCCGGGTTCCATTTCCCCTGCGCAATCAGCTCCTGGCGCAGGGGAATGCCGTGCTGCATCAGTGCTGCCCGGTAACCGGAAAGACGCTCAACGCCGGTCGGGGAATCGAGTGAGCCGGTGATAAACGCAATATCCCGGTGGCCTTTCGCAATCAGCTTCGACACCGCATCCTGGCAGGAGGCGTTATGATCGGACCAGACGCTGTGGCTGCTGTTTTTCCGCAGTCGTCGGTTGAGCACCATAATCGGCTGCTCGCACTTTTCGACGATCTCGTCCATCTCCTCGACGCTCAGGAAACGCGGATAGATGATCACCGCGTCGCAGCGCATGTCGAGCAGATATTGAATTGCCTCGCGCTCCTCGTCGGCACTGTGCTTACCGTCCGCGAGGATCAGCTGCCGCCCTTTTTCTTCCGTCATGCGCGCGGCGTGGAACAGCAGTTCGCTAAAGTAAACTCCGTGGTAAAGGGTGTTCGTCACCACCAGCCCCAGCGTCTGGGTACGCCTGGTCGCCAGGTTGCGCGCCAGCAAATTCGGACGATAGCCGCTCTCTTCAATGGCCTGAAACACCCGGTCTTTGGTCTCCTGGCTAACGTAGCCATTTCCCGACAGCACCCGGGAGACCGTCGCTTTCGAAACGCCTGCCCGCTTCGCCACTTCCAGCATCGTGGTCATGTTGTTATTCCGTTTGAAACTGATGAGCGCAGTGTACTGCACTGCAAAAAAATTGTCGCAGCGGCGAAATCACGCTTTGACTGACGATAGGTGATCGTCATCACGAATGTGAAAAATGTACAAAAAGCGATCTTGTTTCATTCAAAGAAACTCATGATGATTATGTGAAACCGGTTTCCTACATTTCTCACAACGATAACAGGATCACATCCGATGGCCAAAAATTACGCCGCGCTGGCGAACGACGTTGTCAGCGCGCTGGGCGGCAAAGAGAACATTGTCGCCGTCACCCACTGCATGACGCGTCTACGCTTCGCCCTGAAAGACGAAAGCCTTACCGATGCCGCGCGCCTGAAAAGCATCAGCGGCGTGCTCGGCGTGGTACGCAATGACAACCAGTGTCAGGTCATTATTGGCAACACCGTTTCTCAGGCGTACCGCGAAGTGCTGAGCCTGCTGCCAGGCAGCCTGCAGCCTGCCGTACCGGAAGGCCCGCAGAAACTGACATTACGCCGCATCGGCGCCGGGATCCTCGACGCGCTGATCGGTACCATGTCCCCGCTGATCCCGGCGATCATTGGCGGCTCGATGGTCAAGCTGCTGGCAATGATCCTCGAGATGACCGGCGTGCTGGGCAAGGGCGATCCCACGCTGACCATCCTGACGGTCATTGGCGACGGCGCGTTCTTCTTCCTGCCGCTGATGGTGGCAGCCTCGGCGGCGGTGAAGTTCAAAACTAACATGTCGCTGGCGATTGCCATTGCGGGCGTGCTGGTGCACCCGAGCTTTATCGAGCTGATGGCGAAAGCCGCGCAGGGCGAGCACGTTGAGTTCGCCTTTATCCCGGTGACGGCGGTGAAATACACTTACACCGTCATCCCGGCTCTGGTCATGACCTGGTGCCTGTCATACATCGAACGCTGGGTGGATCGCATTACCCCGGCGGTCACCAAAAACTTCCTCAAGCCGATGCTGATCGTGCTGATTGCCGCTCCGCTCGCCATCGTGTTGATTGGCCCGCTGGGCATCTGGATCGGTAGCGCCATCTCTGCGCTGGTCTACACCATTCACGGCTATCTGGGCTGGCTCTCCGTCGCCATTATGGGCGCGCTGTGGCCGCTGCTGGTGATGACCGGGATGCACCGCGTGTTTACGCCGACCATCATTCAGACCATTGCCGAGACGGGCAAGGAAGGGATGGTGATGCCGTCGGAAATCGGCGCCAACCTGTCGCTCGGCGGCTCGTCGCTGGCGGTGGCGTGGAAAACGAAAAACCCGGAGCTGCGCCAGACTGCGCTAGCGGCGGCGGCCTCCGCCATCATGGCGGGGATCTCTGAACCGGCGCTGTACGGCGTGGCGGTGCGTCTGAAACGTCCGCTGATTGCGAGCCTGATCAGCGGCTTTATCTGCGGCGCGGTGGCGGGCATGGCTGGTCTTGCCAGCCATTCGATGGCGGCACCGGGGCTGTTCACCAGCGTGCAGTTCTTCGACCCGGCCAACCCGATGAGCATCGTATGGGTGTTTGGCGTGATGGGGCTGGCAGTGGTGCTGTCGTTTGTTCTGACTCTGATACTCGGCTTTGAGGATATCCCGGTCGAAGACGAGGCTGAAAAAGCGCGCGCCCTGCAGACCGCACCGGTTCAGAACAAAGCAGCAGAAGCATAAATTGAAAGCGAGGTAAGAATGTCTGTTTTTCCACAAGGATTTTTATGGGGCGGCGCGCTTGCCGCCAACCAGAGTGAAGGGGCTTACCGTGAAGGCGGCAAAGGGCTAACCACGGTCGATATGATCCCGCACGGCGCGAATCGCCTGGCGGTGAAGGTCGGTAAGGAAAAGCGTTTCTCGCTGCGTGACGACGAGTTCTACCCGAGCCACGAGGCGATTGATTTTTACCATCGCTATAAAGAAGACATCGCCCTGATGGCGGAGATGGGCTTTACGGTGTTCCGCACCTCGATTGCCTGGAGCCGCCTCTACCCGAACGGCGACGAGCCGCTGCCGAACAAAGAGGGTATTACCTTCTACCGCGCGGTGTTCGAGGAGTGCAAAAAGTACAACATTGAGCCGCTGGTGACCCTGTGCCACTTCGACGTGCCGATGCACCTGGTAACGGAGTACGGCTCCTGGCGCAACCGCAAGATGGTCGATTTCTTCGCCCGCTACGCCCGCACCTGCTTTGAAGAATTTAACGGGCTGGTGAAATACTGGCTGACCTTCAACGAAATCAACATCATGCTGCACAGCCCGTTCTCCGGCGCGGGGCTGGTGTTTGAGGAAGGTGAAAACGAGGACCAGGTGAAGTACCAGGCCGCGCACCACGAGCTGGTGGCGAGCGCGCTGGCGACCAAAATCGCCCACGAGGTGAACCCGGAAAACCAGGTCGGCTGCATGCTGGCGGGCGGCAATTTCTACCCGTACTCTTGCAAGCCGGAAGACGTGTGGATGGCGCTGGAGAAAGACCGCGAGAACCTGTTCTTTATCGACGTGCAGGCGCGCGGCAGTTACCCGGCCTACTCCGCCCGCGTGTTCCGCGAAAAAGGTGTGGTGATTGTGAAAGACCCGGGCGACGACGACCTGCTGAAAAACACCGTCGACTTTGTCTCGTTCAGCTATTACGCCTCGCGCTGCGCGTCGGCGGACATGAACGCGGGCAATACCAGCGCGGCGAACATCGTGAAGTCCCTGCGTAACCCGCATATTCAGGTGAGCGAATGGGGCTGGGGCATTGACCCGCTCGGCCTGCGCATCACCATGAACATGATGTACGACCGCTACCAGAAGCCGCTGTTCCTGGTGGAAAACGGGCTCGGGGCGAAGGACGAGATCGACGCGAATGGCGAGATTAACGACGACTACCGCATCAGCTACCTGCGCGAGCATATCCGCGCGATGGGCGACGCGATTGAGGACGGCGTGCCGCTGATGGGCTACACCACCTGGGGCTGCATCGACCTTGTGGCCGCCTCAACGGGCGAGATGAGCAAGCGCTACGGATTTGTGTACGTTGACCGGGACGACGCCGGAAACGGCACGCTGGACCGCAAGCGCAAGAAATCGTTCGGATGGTACAAGAAGGTGATTGCGAGTAACGGGGCGGATCTGGAGTAGCCTGTTGCCCTCACCCCAGCCCTCTCCCACAGGGAGAGGGAGATGGGTTTGGTAGGCCGGGTAAGGCGAAGCCGCCACCCGGCACTGCTCAGAGCCGGGAGAAATCCCCGTCCCCAACCCACTCCGCAAGCCGTGAATAGACCACGTCCACCGCCTCTTTCACCGGCGGCGTCATCGGGTAATAAAACCCAACGATGTCCGGCTGAATGCCTAAAAACAGCACCTCGCCCACGTCGTCTTTAATCTGATCTACCAGGTAGTTCAGCGGCATATTGTGCGTCGTCATCATAAACATCTCGGCGATGTCGTCCGGGTCAATCAGGCGGATCTCACCGGGGTTGAGCCCCATATCGGTGGCATCGACGATTAACAGCCTGTCAGGACGCAGTTCGCGAATGGCGACCACGTCGTTTTCCGGCGCGCTGCCGCCGTCAATCACTACCCAGCCGCCCTGCGGTTTCGCGGCGCACATCTCTGCCAGCAGCGGACCCGCGCCGTCGTCGCCCATCATGCTATTGCCGACACACAGTAAAACGTCAGTCACGTAATCTCCTCACCATCAGGTAGATGGCGCTCTCCTGATGAATATCGTGCAGCATGCTAAGTAGCGTTTTGCTCCACGCCTGCTGCTCGGGGGTTTGCCTGCTCAGCGCCGCGTCAAAGGCGTTGGCGAGCATCGCAATGTGGTTGGCGTCGATGACGATCTCGCCGTACTTCGGCACGCCCTCCATTTTGCGCCGCGCCGTGCTGCCCTCCTCCAGCGTGGCGATCCACGTCAGGTACTCGGGCCACGGGCAGCTTAACGCCGCCTCCAGGCAGTCGATCACCCCGAGGTGGTGCCCAATCGCCAGGCTGTAATAGACCACCTGCTGCGCCGCATCCGGGGTGGCATCGTTCTCATCAATAAACTTACGGCTCAGCTGGCTGAACACCACCGTTTCACTCATCGGATACGCGCCTCATCCACGATGCTGTTCAGGTTTGCCACGATCTCATTGAGACGCGGATCGTTTTCCGCCTCCAGCCAGCGCGCCACCTGATGGTCGCCCTGGCTCAGCAGGCGCAGATAATCGTCGGCAATCTGACGCCCGTAACGGTAGCCAGCCAGCCTGCGCGCCGTGCGGTCCACTTTCACCCGCAGCGGCTGCACCATGTCCGGGTGCAGGATGGCCGCAGGTTGGTTGTCCAGCTCGCCCGGCTCACGGGCGTGGATTTTTTGCTCCAGCAGGCCGAGCGCCATGGCAAATCCGTACAGCGTCGCGGCGGGCGTTGGCGGACAGCCCGGAATGTAGACGTCAACCGGCACGATTTTGTCGGTGCCACCCCAGACGCAGTAAAGATCGTGGAAGATGCCGCCGCTGTTGCCGCAGGCCCCGTAGGAGATGCAGATTTTCGGGTCCGGCGCAGACTGCCAGGCGCGCAGCGCGGGGGAGCGCATGGCGCGGGTGACGGCCCCGGTAAACAGCAGAATGTCCGCATGACGCGGAGACGGCACCACCTTGATGCCGAAGCGCTCGGCATCAAACAGCGGTGACAGGGTGGCGAAGATCTCAATCTCGCAGCCGTTGCAGCCGCCGCAGTCCACGCGGTAGACGTAGGCCGAGCGTTTGATTTTTTTTAGCAGCGACGCCTTCATGCTGGCGATGGATTCGTCCACCGTCATCGGCACCGGAATGCCGTTTGCGTCGCGCGGGCCGAGTAAATTGTCCATCAGCTGGCCTCTCTCATATGGCGGGTAATATCAATGCGGTCGGACGGCAGCAGGCACTTCTGCCGCTTGCACTCCGGGCAGGTTTCAAAGCTTTCACGATGATGCTCCGCGCGGGCGTCGCCGTTGTGCTGCAGCAGCGCGATGGCGTAGTCGATCTCTTTCTGCACGGCGAACGGGCGTCTACAGACGCGGCAGCTGCACAGGTCAAAGCGCGACTGCTGGAGGAAATCCTCTTTCTTCCACACCGCCAGCTCGTACTCCTGAGACAGGCGAATGGCGACCGTCGGGCAGACCTCCTCGCAGCGGCCGCAGAAGATGCAACGTCCGAGGTTAAACTGCCAGGCCAGCTCGCCGGTTTTGAGATCCGTTTCCACCGTTAAGGCATTCGACGGGCAGGCGTTGACGCAGGCCGCGCAGCCGATGCACTGCTGCGGATTGTGCTCCGGCTTGCCGCGAAAGTTTTTATCCACCGGCATCGGCTCCAGCGGATAGCTGCTGGTCTGCGTGCCGGTTTTGATCACTTTTTTGATAAAGGTAAACATGGCGAGTCCTTATTTCAGCGGCGAGTTCTTACGCTCGATGCTGTAGCGCTCAAGCTCTTTGTACGGCACCACCTGGCTTTTCTTATTGCGCACGTCCACGACGGTCATGCGGTCGGTGCAGGAGTAGCACGGGTCGAGGCTGCCGATGATCAGCGGCGCATCGGAAACCGTGTTGCCGCGCAGCATGTAGCGCAGGGTTGGCCAGTTGGCGTAGGTGGCCGCGCGGCAGCGCCAGCGGTAGAGCTTCTGATTGTCGCCGGTCATGCTCCAGTGAATGTCGTCCCCGCGCGGCGCTTCGGCAAAGCCGAGGGCAAAGCGGTTCGGGATGTAGGTGAAGCCCTCCACCATCAGCGGGCCGCCCGGCAGGTTATCGAGGCCGAAGTCGATCATATTCAGGGCGGTGAATACCTCGTTGATACGCACCTTGAGGCGCGAAATAACGTCGCAGCCCTGCTCGCTGTGCACGGTCATCGGCAATAAGCCGTAGCCGACAAACGGGTGATCGGCGCGGGTATCGCGGGCGTGACCGCTGGCGCGCACCATCGGGCCGACGTTGCTGAAGTCGCGGGCGATTTCCGGGTCAAGACGGCCGATGCCCACGGTGCGCTGCTCGATGTTTGGCGTGCTGAGCAGCATGTCCACCAGCTCCTGCACGTCGCGGCGCATCTGCTGCGCCAGCAGGCGGGTCTGGATCATGTCGTCCTTCAGCAGGTCGCGGCGGATCCCGCCAATCAGGTTCAGACCGTAGGTTTTACGCGCCCCGGTGAGGATCTCCGCCATCTTCATCGACGCCTCGCGCACGCGGAAGAACTGCATAAACCCGGAGTCAAAACCGACGAAGTGGCAAGCCAGGCCGAGGTTCAGCAGGTGCGAGTGCAGGCGCTCCACCTCCAGCAGAATGGCGCGGATCATCTGCGCGCGTTCGGGCACCACGATCCCCATGCCGTTCTCCACCGAGGTGGTGTAGGCGGTGCTGTGGGCGAAGCCGCAGATGCCGCACACGCGGTCAGAAAGAAACGTCACTTCGTTGTAGCCCATGCGGGTTTCCGCCAGCTTTTCCATGCCGCGATGGACGTAGAACAGGCGGTAGTCGGCGTCGATAATGTTTTCGCCGTCGACGAACAGGCGGAAGTGGCCCGGTTCGTCGGAGGTGACGTGCAGCGGGCCAATCGGCACCACGTTGTTCTTCTTGCTGCCCAGCTCGTTGATGAACTCGTAGGTTTCGCTGTCGGTGGTCGGCGCCGGACGCTGGCGGTAGTCCATGCTGTCTTTGCGCAGCGGGTAGAGTTCGTCCGGCCAGTCGTCCGGCAGCACCAGGCGGCGCTCGTCCGGCAGGCCGACCGGCACCAGGCCGTACATGTCGCGCACTTCGCGCTCGCCCCAGACGGCGGCAGGCACGCGCGGCGTGACGGACGGATATTCCGGCTTATTTGGGTCAACTTCGACGCGCACAGTGAGCCAGCACTTTTCGCCCTGCTCCATCGACATCACGTAGTACACGGCGTAATTGCCGCACAGCTGACGCTCGTCGTTGCCGAACAGCACCGACAGCCAGCCGCCCTGCTGGTAATAGAGGAACTCCACCACTTCCGGCAGGTAGTTCACCTTAATGGTGACGGTTATCTGGTCTTTGGTTTGCCAGGACTCCTCCAGCACTACGCCGGGGAAGGCCTGATGCAACGCGGCGAGATACTGCTGACCTTTCTTTTCTTCAGACATAAAAACTCTCTTTAATCACGCCACCAGCAAGGAGACGAACGCTAAAAATGCAAAACCAAAACCGGCCCAGGTGATGCGCGACGTTTCGACAAAACGCAGGCGCGCCATGCTGTTTTCAAACAGGGCAATCACCAGCACGCCGACCAGCAGCTTGAGGGCGGCAATCACGATGGCCAGCACCAGACCGCCCGCGGAGAAGTGCGTCATCTGCCCCCACGGGAAGAAGACGCCGACAAACATCTGCAGCACCACCAGCTGTTTGAGGCTGATGCCCCACTTCAGCACCGCAAAGCCGTAGCCGCTGTATTCGGTGAGCGGCCCTTCCTGCAGCTCCTGCTCCGCTTCTGCCAGATCGAACGGCAGTTTGCCCATCTCAATAAAGGTGGCGAACGCGCAGGCGCAGAGCGCCAGCACCAGCGGGATCGAGCGCGCCACAGGCCAGTGATAAACGGTGTCGGTGATAAAACTGATATGGGTTGAACCCGCGACCTGCGCGGCAACCCACAGCCCCAGCAGCAGGATGGGCTCAACCAGCACGCCCAGCATTGCCTCGCGGCTGGCACCGATGCCGGTAAATGGGCTCCCGGTGTCCAGGCCCGCAATCGCAAAGAAGAAGCGGGCGATGGCGAAGAGGTAGATAAGCGTAATCAGATCGCCAAGCACGGGCAGCGGCGACGCCACCGTGACCACCGGCAGCGCGGTGGCGATGGTCAGCATCACGCCCACCATCACGAACGGCGTCAGGCGGAAGACCCAGCCTGCGGCATCCGGGGCCACGCTCTGACGAGAAAGTAGTTTGAAGAGATCGCGATACTCCTGGAGCACCCCGGGCCCGCGACGGTTATGCATTCGGGCGCGTGCCACGCGCGTGATGCCCGACAGCAGCGGCGCAGCGGCGAACAGCACCAGCGCCTGAAGAATGGCCAGTAACAAACTCATGTCAGGCTCCTCGTGAAATCACAATGATCACCAGCACCGCCAGTTCGATCAGCGCCAGACGACGGAACAGCGCGGGCGCGGCGGCACTCTGCCAGCCCGGCACCCAACCCTTCGGGTTCAGCCAGTGGCGCAGCTTCAGCACGACGGCGAAGTTCTCCTTCACCGGCATGGCGAAACCGTGGGCGGTGATGACCATCGACTGTTCGTGTTCGTAGCCGCAGGCCCACGCCGCCCCGCGAGAGCGGGAGGCAAGGCGGTCGCGCCTGAAGAACAGCATCAGCACGAACGGCAGCAGCGGCGCGGCAATCAGCAACAGCGCCATCATCGGCTGGGATACGACGGTATGTGCCGTCGCGAGCGGCAGTGGAATGGCGTTACCCAGCAGCGGCAGCAGCCACGGTGCGGCGACCCCGCCCGCGATGCAGCACAGCGCCAGCGCGACCACGCTTACGCCCATCAGTACCGGTGCGCAGCAGGCGTTTTCCGCTTCGCGGGTGCGCGGCGCACCGAGGAAGGTCACGCCGTAGACTTTCGCCATACACATCACCGCCAGCGCCCCGGTAATCGCCAGCCCGACCGCCAGCAGCGGGCCGAGCAGGCGTGCGATAAAGACATCGCTCTGCCCGAGCGCGAAGAAGGACTGATAGATCACCCACTCCCCGGCAAAGCCGTTCAGCGGCGGCAGCGCGGCCATTGCCATCAGCCCGACCAGCATCGCCAGTGAAATCACCGGCATCTTTTTGCCAATCCCACCGAGCTTTTCGATATCCCGATGGCCGGTGCGGAACCAGACGCTTCCCGCGCCGAGGAACAGGGTGCTTTTAAACAGGCTGTGGTTGACGAGGTGATAAAGACCGCCGATAAACCCGGCCGCGATCAGCGCAGGATGATTGAGTACCAGCCCGGTCACGCCCGCGCCCATTCCGAGCAGGATGATGCCGATGTTTTCCAGCGTGTGGTACGCCAGCAGGCGCTGGATGTTGTGCTCCATCAGCGCGTACAGCCCGCCGACGAACGCGGTGATCATACCGGCAATCAGCAGCACGACACCCCACCACAGCGGCGGCTGGCCGCCAGCCAGCGTGATGCTCAGAATACCGAACAGTCCTACCTTCATGACGACGGTGGAAAACAATGCAGCGGCAGGTGCAGAGGCATTTGCATGCGCCTGCGGCACCCAGCCGTGCAGCGGGATGATCCCGGCCAGCAGGCCAAAGCCCACCACGCCCAGCAGCCAGACGTCGTTTCCCAGTGGCTGACCGTTAAGCGCAGCGAAGTCCAGCGTGCCGAAACGTTGCCACACCCGCCAGCAGGCCAGCGCCAGCAGCAGCGTGCCGAGGCGACCGAGCGCAAACCACAGCTTGCCGGAGGCGCTGCAGCCCGTCAGGAACACGCCGCACAGCGCCATGATCTCCGCCATCACCACCAGCGCGCCGAGGTTGCTGGCGATAACGGTACAGACCGCCGTTGCCATCAGCAGGTTAACCAGCAGGCCGTTGGCTTTGGCGTGCGCATGGCGGTGCCAGTCGATATTGAACAGGCTGATAAACAGTCCGCACAGGCCAAAGGTCACCAGCCAGATGGCATTCAGCGGAGTAATAGCCACGGTATGACGAATCAGCGGCATGAGTGTTTCCACAGATTGCCCGCCGATCAGAACGACACCGCCCGCAGCGAGCGTCATCACGCTACCGACCGCCCCGCCGATCCCGGCAATCCCGCCGCTCAGGGTTTTATGGAAAGAGAACACCAGCGCCAGCACGGCGGCGGCAGTGAAGCACGCCACGGCGCTGTTAATCATGAATATCGCGTTCATTTCGCCCCCTCGTTAAGCGCCTGCAAAAGCGAAAGATCGCCAAAATCGCTGTTGATGGTCAGCTCGCGCTTGCGCTTGCTGGTGCGGGCGATGTCGCGAATGTTGACCAGAATCAGCGCCCTGGTCGGGCAGGTGCGCACGCAGGCCGGACCCTGTTCGTCAAAGCTGCACAGATCGCATTTCACCGCGACGGCGCGGATGCCGGGCACCCAGTCCAATAGCGTGCTCACCTTCGCCGGTGCGGGTGGCGCGGGCGGGGCTTTCGGGGTATTTGCGTTTGCCGGAATATGCAGTGGGCGGCTACCGGAAAATTCAATCGCACCGAACGGGCAGGCAATGCCGCACAGTTTGCAACTTACGCACAGGCTTTCGTTGAGCTGGACAGCGCCATCAACGCGGGTGATGGCATTCACCGGGCAGACACCCGCGCAGGGGGCATCTTCACAGTGGTGGCAGAGCTGCGGAGCAGACTCTTTTTCATTACGCATGACGCGCAGACGCGGCATGGACTGCAGCCCGTGCAGGCGGTGGGTTTCCGAACACGCCGCCTCACAGGTTCGACAGCCAATACAGACCGTCGAGTCAGCAATTACAAAACGGTTCACCGGGCAATCCTCAGGTGATGGTCATTTTTGACGAAGAAAAACTGTCTTATCGACACTTTCGACACTTGGTGATCAGGCAACGTTTGCGGAGGCATTTCCCGCCGTCAGCTGTTTCAGATCGACCGGCAGGTCGTGCTCAACCGCGGTATAAAGCCCGTTATAAACCGGCGCGATTTTCTCCAGATAGTGCTCGAGCACCTGCTGGCGATCGCGGTTGCTGACGTAGCCATCGACCATGCCGTCAGCCATCAACTGCGCTTGCGCAATACATTGTTTTTCACCCTCTTTGTTCTCAACAAAGTACTCAATGGTGTGGCTGTTAAAGCTGTCCGCCAGGGTGACAAAGACCGTGAAGTGGCCAAAAAGGACAAAGCGCATATCGCCCTGCGCCGCGCAGCTCATCGCATGGTGCAGACGAGCTTTTGACAGGGTGATCCCCTGAACCAGAGAGTTGCAGTAGAGGTGCCACTGATCCTGGAGCTGCTGATGACGCTGCGCGATGTAATCCGCTTTTTCGCTGATTTCCCAAATAGTCATAAAAGGTATCCGGTTAATGGAGATAGCGGCTGTTAAGCAGATTCCATGCCAATTTTTAAGTTTATGATTTATATGATTTTTAACTCTTATCACACTGTCAACCGGGCGGTGTCGACGTGTCATTTCGACAGTGTTGACACCGTCACGCCCTAACAAAAATCAAGCTGGCACCGTTATTGCATTCAATGGCGCAATTCATTGAGGAGGCGTCATGCACGAAATCACCCTCTGCCAGCGGGCTCTGGAGCTTATCGAACAGCAGGCAGTGCAAAACCACGCGAAGCGCGTCACCGGCGTCTGGCTGAAGATCGGGGCGTTTTCCTGCGTCGAGACCAGCGCCCTGGCCTTCTGTTTTGAGCTGGTGTGTCGCGGCACGCTGGCAGAAGGCTGCGAGCTTCATATTGAAGAGCAGCAGGCGGAGTGCTGGTGTGAGCAGTGTCAGCAGTACGTAACCCTGCTGTCATCAAAGGTTCAGCGCTGCCCGCAGTGCCAGAATACCGGCCTGCGGATCGTGGCGGATGACGGTATGCAGATCCAACGCCTCGAAATTGAGAAGGAGTAATGTATGTGTAGCACCTGCGGTTGCGCCGAAGGCAACCTGTATATCGAAGGGGATGAACATCGTCCTCATTCCGCGTTTCGCTCCGCGCCCTTTTCACCGGCCCCGCGTCCTGCGGCGACGCTGACGGGTATCGCCTTTGCGCCGCAGCAATCCTCTGCGGGCGATCTGCACTACGGCCACGGCGAAGCGGGTACCCACGCGCCGGGCATCAGCCAGCGCCAGATGCTGGAGGTGGAAATCAACGTGCTGGACAAAAATAACCAGATTGCCGCCCGCAACCGCGCCCGCTTTGCCGCCCGTCAACAGCTGGTGCTGAACCTGGTCTCCAGCCCCGGCTCCGGCAAAACCACGCTGCTGACCGAAACCCTCAAACGCCTGAACGAACGCGTTTCCTGCGCCGTCATTGAAGGCGACCAGCAAACCGTTAACGACGCGGCGCGCATTCGCGAAACCGGCACGCCAGCAATTCAGGTCAACACCGGCAAAGGCTGCCATCTGGATGCGCAGATGATTGCCGACGCCACGCCGCGTCTGCCGCTGGCGGATAACGGCATCCTGTTCATTGAAAACGTCGGTAACCTGGTCTGTCCAGCGAGCTTTGACCTTGGCGAACAGCATAAAGTCGCGGTGCTCTCCGTCACCGAAGGGGAAGACAAACCGCTGAAGTACCCACATATGTTTGCCGCCGCCTCCATCATGCTGCTGAACAAAGTTGATCTGCTGCCGTACCTGAATTTCGACGTGGATAAATGCCTGTCCTGCGCCCGGGAAGTGAACCCGGACATTACGATCCTGCTGGTCTCCGCCACGCGCGGCGACGGGATGGATGCATGGCTGAACTGGCTGGAGAGCGAACGATGTGCATAGGCGTCCCCGGACAAATTCACACCATCGACGGTAACCAGGCCAAAGTTGAAGTCTGCGGTATCCTGCGCGATGTCGATCTCACGCTGGTGGGCAGCAGCGATGAAACGGGCGCATCGCGTCTCGGCCAGTGGGTGCTGGTCCACGTTGGGTTTGCCATGAGCGTGATTAACGAAGCGGAAGCCCGCGACACGCTCGACGCCCTGCAAAACATGTTCGACGTGGAGCCTGACGTGGGCGCGCTCCTGTACGGCGAGGAGCGATAGCACATGCGTTACGTTGATGAATACCGCGCGCCGGAACAGGTGATGCAGCTTATCGGGCACCTGAAAATGCGCGCGGCGCTGCTGGACTACACCAAAGAAAGACCGCTGCGGATCATGGAGGTGTGCGGCGGACACACGCACGCCATCTTCAAATTTGGCCTCGACCAGCTGCTGCCGGAAAACATCGAGTTTATCCACGGCCCCGGCTGCCCGGTCTGCGTTTTACCGATGGGGCGTATCGACAGCTGCATCGAGATTGCCAGCCAGCCCGACGTTATTTTCTGCACCTTTGGCGACGCGATGCGCGTGCCGGGGAAAAATGGCTCGCTGCTGCAGGCGAAAGCGCGCGGGGCCGACATCCGGATCGTCTATTCGCCGATGGATGCCCTGACGCTGGCAGCGGATAACCCCGCGCGCAAGGTCGTGTTTTTTGGCCTGGGGTTTGAAACCACCATGCCCGCCACCGCCATCACACTGCAGCAGGCTAAAGCGCGCAGCGTCGAGAACTTTTTCTTTTTCTGCCAGCACATCACGCTCATACCCACGCTGCGCAGCCTGCTGGAGGAGCCGGAAAACGGCATTGACGCCTTTCTGGCACCGGGCCACGTCAGCATGGTGATTGGCACAGACGCCTATGGTTTTATCGCTGAACAGTACAATCGTCCGTTAGTGGTGGCTGGTTTCGAACCGCTTGATCTACTGCAAGGCGTAACCATGCTGGTTGAGCAGAAAATAGCGGCTCTGAGCGCGGTGGAAAATCAGTATCGCCGCGTGGTGCCCGATACGGGTAATGAACGAGCGCAGCAGGCGATAGCCGACGTGTTTAGCGTTGAGGGCGACAGCGAATGGCGCGGTCTGGGGGTGATTGCCGAATCCGGCGTGCGCCTGACGCCCGCGTATCAATCCTTCGACGCAGAGGCGCATTTTCGCCCGCAGCCGCAGCAGGTGTGTGACGATCCGCGCGCGCGCTGCGGTGAGGTACTCACCGGCAAATGCAAACCTCATCATTGCCCGTTATATGGCAACACCTGTAACCCGCAAACCGCGTTTGGCGCGCTGATGGTCTCCTCCGAAGGAGCCTGCGCCGCGTGGTATCAGTTCCGCAATCAGGAGTGTGAAGCATGAACACGGTTGAAATGGCGCACGGCAGCGGTGGTCAGGCGATGCAGCAGCTCATTAATCAGCTGTTTATGGAAGCATTCAACAACCCCTGGCTGGCCGAACAGGAAGACCAGGCGCGCATTGACCTGTCAACGCTCACCGCTCACGGTGACAGACTGGCGTTCTCGACCGACAGCTACGTCATCGACCCGCTGTTCTTTCCCGGCGGTGATATCGGCAAGCTCGCCATTTGCGGTACGGCCAATGATATCGCCGTCAGCGGCGCGGTTCCGCGCTACCTCTCCTGCGGGTTTATTCTCGAAGAGGGTTTACCGATGGCAACGCTTAACGCGGTGGTCAGCAGCATGGCGCAGACCGCACGCGAAGCGGGCATTGCTATCGTCACCGGTGATACCAAAGTGGTCCAGCGCGGCGCGGCGGATAAACTTTTCATCAATACTGCAGGAATGGGGGCAATACCGGCCGATATTCACTGGGGCGCGCAGCAGCTTGGCGCAGGCGACGTGCTGATCGTGACCGGAACGCTGGGCTGCCACGGGGCAACCATTCTTAACCTGCGCGAAGGCTTAGGTCTGGACGGCGAACTGCGCAGCGACTGCGCGGTACTCACACCGCTGATTCAAACCCTGCGTACCCTTCCGGGCGTAAAAGCCCTGCGGGACGCCACCCGAGGCGGCGTGAATGCCGTCGTGCACGAGTTTGCGGCAAGCTGCGGATGCGGCATTGAGCTGACCGAGCGCGATCTGCCCGTCAAGCCTGCCGTGCGCGGACTGTGCGAACTGCTGGGACTTGATCCGCTTAACTTTGCAAACGAAGGTAAACTGGTGATCGGCGTGGAACGTACCGCTGCAGAAGCGGTGCTGGAACAGCTTCGCGCCCATCCCTCAGGAAAAAACGCCGCTATCATTGGCGAAGTGGTTAAGCGCAAAGGGGTGCGCCTGGCGGGGCTGTATGGCGTTAAACGCACGCTGGATCTGCCGCACGCGGAACCCTTACCCCGAATTTGCTAGAACCGCGCCATAAGCGGTCAGCACTGAATCTCTTTTTTTGCCAGTTTCTATTGGAAAGCAATATGCCGTATACACCGATGAGCGATCTTGGACAGCAGGGCCTGTTTGACATCACGCGCACACTTTTACAGCAGCCCGATCTCGGCGCGCTGAGCGATGCCCTGACCCGGCTGGTCAGGCAATCTGCGCTGGCGGACAGCGCCGCGATTGTGCTGTGGCATAGCGGAACGCATCGCGCGAGCTACTACTCAACGCGTGATAACGGCAAAGCGTTTGAGTATGAGGACGAAACGTACCTCGCGCATGGCCCGGTGCGCCGTATACTCTCCCGGCCTGAAGTGCTGCACTGCAATTTTGCGGAGTTCAGGATGGCGTGGCCAAGGCTGGCGGAGAGCAATCTCTATCAGCCTTTCGGGCATTACTGCATGTTGCCGCTGGCGGCAGAGGGCCAGATTTTTGGCGGCTGCGAGTTTATCCGCACGACCGACCAGCCCTGGAGCGAGGCGGAATACGAGCGCCTGCACACCTTTACCCAGATAGTGGCCGTGGTGGCTGAGCAGATCCAGAGCCGCGTCACCAACAACGTAGATTACGACCTGCTGAGCCGCGAGCGCGACAACTTCCGCATTCTGGTCGCCATCACCAACGCTGTGCTGTCGCGCCTCGACATGGATGAGCTGGTCAGCGAAGTCTCGAAAGAGATCCACCACTATTTCAAAATCGATGCCATCAGCATTGCGCTTCGCGGCCATCGCAAGGGCAAGCTGAACATCTACTCCACCCACTATCTTGATGAGGCCAATCCGGCACACGAGCAGAGCGAAGTCGATGAGGCCGGTACGCTCTCCGAGCGGGTGTTTAAAAGCAAAGAGATCCTGCTACTCAACCTGAACGAACAGGATCCGGTGGCCCCTTACGAGCGAATGCTGTTCAACACCTGGGGCAACAAAATTCAGACTCTGTGCTTGCTGCCGCTGATGTCCGGCAACACCATGCTGGGCGTGCTGAAGCTGGCGCAGTGTGAGGAAGGCGTATTCACCACCGCCAACCTGAAGCTGCTGCGCCAGATTGCCGAGCGTATCTCCATCGCGCTGGATAACGCCCTCGCCTACCAGGAGATCCACCGCCTGAAAGAGCGGCTGGTGGACGAAAACCTCGCCCTGACCGAACAGCTCAATAACGTGGACAGCGAGTTTGGCGAAATCATCGGGCGCAGCGATGCCATGTACAGCGTGCTCAAGCAGGTTGAGATGGTGGCGCAGAGCGACAGCACGGTGCTGATCCTCGGCGAAACCGGTACGGGTAAAGAGCTGATTGCCCGCGCTATCCATAACCTGAGCAACCGCAACAGCCGCCGGATGGTGAAGATGAACTGCGCCGCGATGCCTGCGGGACTGCTGGAAAGCGATCTGTTCGGCCACGAACGCGGGGCCTTTACCGGGGCCAGCAGCCAGCGGCTGGGCCGTTTTGAGCTGGCGGACAAAAGCTCGCTGTTCCTCGATGAAGTGGGCGATATGCCGCTGGAGCTGCAGCCGAAGCTGTTGCGAGTCCTGCAGGAGCAAGAGTTTGAGCGGCTTGGCAGCAACAAGCTGATTCAGACCGACGTGCGGCTGATTGCCGCCACCAACCGTGACCTGAAAAAAATGGTCGCCGATCGCGAATTTCGCAGCGATCTCTATTACCGCCTGAACGTCTTCCCGATCTGCCTGCCACCGCTGCGTGAACGCCCGGAAGATATCCCGCTGCTGGTCAAAGCGTTTACCGCAAAGATTGCGCGGCGGATGGGGAGAAATATCGACAGCATCCCAGCCGAGACGTTACGCACCCTCTCGTCAATGGAGTGGCCGGGCAACGTGCGAGAACTGGAAAACGTTATCGAGCGCGCGGTGCTGCTGACGCGCGGGAACGTGCTGCAGCTTTCTCTGCCCGAAATCTCCCTGCCGGACGAAACCCTCGTTGCGGCAGAAGTGGCGCAGAACGGCGAAGATGAGTATCAGCTGATTATGCGCGTGCTGAAAGAGACCAACGGCGTGGTAGCCGGGCCTAAAGGTGCCGCCCAGCGCCTGGGGTTAAAACGCACTACCCTGCTGTCGCGCATGAAGCGGCTTGGGATTGATAAAGAGAGCCTGGTTTAAGTCCGCATTCCGGCGGTGTTTTCTGACACCGCCTTTCGTTACCCTGCGCAATTGTCCCTCATTGACACCAAATCGTTTCCTCTGTATAAAATTCCGCCTTAATAATGAGTTTCATTTGCAACAACAATAATATTAATGAAGGGTAGCGTTTAATGAAAAAGGTCATCTGCGCGTTAGGCCTGGCGATTGCGTCGGTCGGTTCTGCTCTGGCAACCACATATCCCCTGACGATTGAAAACTGTGGCTATAAAGAGACGTTCACCAAAGCGCCGGAACGCGTCGTGGCCCTGGGTCAGAACACCGTCGAAATTTTGCTCCTGCTGGGCCTGGAAGATAAGGTGAAGGCCAGCGCCTTCTGGCCGACAAAAGTGCTGCCGCAGCTGGCTGAAAAGAATGCAAAAATCAAAACCCTGACGGTAGAAGTCCCGACGCTGGAATCCATCCTTTCGCAAAATCCCGATTTTGTTCCAGCCCAGCTTCCTCTGCTGCTCGGGCCGGAAAGTAAGGTCGCAAAACGTGAAGATCTGGCCACCGTCGGCGTGAACAGCTATTTATCACCAGGCATGTGCGCCACCAAAAAGGCCGCAGGCGATATGTACGGCAGCCGCCAGACGCTGTGGGATATGACGTACCTTTATAAAGAGATTGAAGATTTCGCGAAGATTTTCAACGTTGAAGCGCGCGGCCAGGCCGTCATTGCCGATTTCAAAAAACGCGAGGCCGACCTGCGTCAGGAATTTGGTAAAAACAAACAAGATCTCTCGTTTGTCTTCTGGTTCTCAAGCGCCTCGCCTTCGGCGGATGCCTATGTCGGCGGGAAAAACAGCGCCTCCGGTTTTATTGCCAACGTGCTGGGCGGCCATAACGCCATTACCGCTGAGACCGAATGGCCAACCGTTGGCTGGGAAAGCATTATCGCCGCGAACCCGGACGTGATTGTTGTCTCCAGCCTGGATCGTAACCGCTGGGCGCTGGATAACGCGGAAGAGAAAATCAAATTCCTGAAAAGCGATCCCGCCGTCAGCCAGCTGGACGCGGTGAAGAAAGGCCATATCGTGGTGATGGACGGCCAGGCCATGAACCCGACAATCCGCACGATTTACGGCGCTGAACAGGTGGGCGAGCAGCTCAGAAAGCTGGGGCTGAACTGATGACGGCAGCCGTACTTCAGGCCCGACAGGGCCTGTTCCTGACCACCTCTGCTCTGCTTGCCGTCGTCCTGCTGTTGCTGGTGATCGCCCTCGGCGTCAGCGTCGGCGAGCTGTCGATTCCGCTGTCCAACGTCTTTTACGCTATTGGCAATAAGCTGGGGCTGACCGACGTTCCGCTCAACCGCATCTATGAGAGCGTGATCTGGGACTTTCGCCTGAGCCGCGCGCTGGTGGCGGCCTGCTGCGGCGCGGGGCTAGCCATCTGCGGCGCCGTGCTGCAAAGCCTGCTGAAGAACGCGCTGGCGGAACCTTACGTGCTCGGCGTGTCGGCGGGTGCGTCAACCGGTGCGGTGTCGGTCGTCGTATTAGGAATGGGTACCGGCGCGGTGTCGCTCTCTGCGGGCGCGTTTGCCGGGGCGTTTGCCGCCTTTGCGTTTGTCGCCTTCCTGACGAACGGCGCGCGCGGCGGCAATGAACGCACTATTCTGGCGGGCGTAGCCGCCTCACAGCTGTTCAACGCCATTACCGCCTATACCATCAGCACCTCCGCCAGCGCGCAGCAGGCGCGCGACGTGATGTTCTGGCTGCTGGGCAGCTTCAGCGGCGTACGCTGGCCGGAATTCCAGCTGGCGCTGGTGGTCGTGCTGGCGGGCCTGGCCGTCTGTCTTTACTATTCCCGGGCGCTGGATGCGTTCACCTTCGGTGACGATGCCGCCGCCTCTTTAGGCATTGCCGTACCCTGGGTGCGTCTTGCCTTGTTCACCACCACCGCACTGATTACCGCGACCATCGTCAGCATGGCGGGCTCAATTGGCTTTGTGGGTCTGGTGGTGCCGCACGTCATGCGCTTCCTGTTCGGGCCGCTGCACCGCACGCTGCTGATTGCCAGCGCGCTGGCGGGCGCGATCCTGATGGTGCTGGCCGATATCGCCTCGCGCATGCTGATTGCCCCACAGAGCCTGCCCGTCGGCGTAGTCACCGCGCTGGTGGGCGTGCCGTTCTTTGCCGTAATTATCTACCGTTCAAGGAATAAGTGATGAGTATCTGCGCTGCAAATATTACCTGGAAGGTAGGCAAAAAGGTCATCGTCAACGGCGTCTCGCTGAAGGTTTCACGCGGCGAAACGGTAGGACTGCTCGGCCCTAACGGCTGCGGAAAATCGTCGCTTTTGCGCATTCTGGCAGGCCTGCGTCGCCCGGACAGCGGCAGCGTTACCCTGGACGGTCAGGACATCTCCCGCATCGCCAAAAAGCAGCTGGCGCGCCGCGTGGCGTTCGTTGAGCAGCACGGCATGACCGATGCCAACATGCGCGTGCGCGACGTGGTGAAGCTCGGGCGCATTCCGCACCACTCCCCTTTTTCGAACTGGAGCGCGCAGGATGACGAAACCGTCACTGCCGCCTTGCAGCGTGTCGATATGCTGGACCGCAGCGAGCAGGGCTGGATGAGCCTGTCCGGAGGAGAACGGCAGCGGGTGCATATCGCCCGCGCGCTGGCGCAAACACCAACCGAAATCCTGCTGGATGAACCCACCA
This sequence comes from Enterobacter sp. ENT02, assembly GCF_019219165.1. Classification (NCBI taxonomy): domain Bacteria; kingdom Pseudomonadati; phylum Pseudomonadota; class Gammaproteobacteria; order Enterobacterales; family Enterobacteriaceae; genus Enterobacter; species Enterobacter sp. ENT02. Next base: position 596,847 of record NZ_JAHUWD010000003.1, on the reverse strand, counting down.
ACCACCTGGACATTCACCATCAGATGCAGCTGATGCATCTCATCAGCGAGCTGCCGGTGACCAGCATCGTCGCCATCCACGATCTTAACCACGCATCGATGTTCTGCGATTCGCTGATCGTTATGCAAAAAGGGCAGATCGTCGCAACCGGCACCCCGCAGGCGATCCTGTCGGAGAAGCTGCTATGGGACGTTTTCAGAGTGAAAACCAAAATTGAGATCTCGCCGTACCATGGTAAAAAGCACATTCACTTTATTGTGTAGAGCCGAGTAAACAGCATGCCATTGCGCCCTGCCGCCACCCTCTGGCCGCCCGTTCTGCTGGGCAGCCAATTTGTTTTCAACATTGGCTTTTATGCCGTTGTGCCCTTCCTGGCGATATTCCTGCGCGATGACCTGCTGCTCTCCGGCGGGCTGATCGGGCTGGTGCTTGGTCTGCGCACGTTTTCGCAGCAGGGGATGTTTATCGTTGGCGGCGCGCTGTCGGACCGCTACGGCGCGAAAATCGTTATCCTGAGCGGCTGCGTCATCCGCGTAGCGGGTTATCTGCTGCTGGCCTTCGGGCAATCGCTGTGGCCTATTATTCTCGGGGCGTGTCTGACCGGCATCGGCGGCGCGCTCTTCTCGCCCGCCATTGAAGCGCTGCTGGCGAAAGCGGGAACACAAAGTGAGGCAAAAGGTAAACGGAGCCGCGCAGAATGGTTTGCGCTCTTTGCCGTTTGCGGGGAACTGGGCGCGGTGCTGGGCCCGATTGCGGGTGCCCTGCTGACGGGGCTTGGCTTTCGTCAGGTTGCGCTGGCTGGCGCCGGCGTGTTTGTCGTCGCGCTCGCGGTGCTCTTCTTCTGCCTGCCGGCTGCCCGCCATAGCCAGCGTCCGCTCGCTATACAGCCCTGGTGGACAACATTTCGCCAGACGCGATTCGTCGCCTTTATCATCGCCTACAGCTCGTGGCTGTTGAGCTATAACCAGCTCTACCTGGCGCTACCGGTGGAGATCCAGCGCTCCGGAGGCAGCGAGAAAGATCTGGGCCCACTGTTTATGCTGGCCTCGGTGCTGATCGTCGCGTTTCAACTCCCCCTTGCGCGTGTTGCAAGGCGGATCGGCGCGGTCAGAATTTTGCCCGTGGGCTTTTTGCTGCTCTCCGCGGCCTTTGCCAGCGTGGCGCTGTTTGCCGCAAAGGAGCCGCCGGAAGGCTGGCTGCGGCTGTTGCCCTCTGCGAGCATGGTCACGCTGTTAACGCTGGGGCAGATGCTGCTGGTGCCGTCTGCAAAAGATCTCATCCCCCGCTTCGCCGAGGAATCGACGCTTGGGGCCCACTATGGCGCACTCTCAACCGCCGGGGGCATTGCGGTACTGGCAGGAAACCTGCTGTTTGGCAGCCTGCTGGATCGCGCGCTGGTGCCCTCGCTGGAGGCCGTTTATCCCTGGCTGCTGCTGGCCATTTTCCCACTCTGCAGCGCTGTCGCCTTGAATATTATCTGTCGACCGCTTCGGTAATAAATACGTTACGTTTTCGGACGATACTTTTGCGGCAACGCCGGTACTGGACGACGATCGTCAATCAGATGACGAAGAGTCAGAATCGGATGACGCCACAGCATTCTCGGCCCCGCCCAGCGCATCACCTGCTTCATCTCTTCTCGCTTCGCGGGCTGGTAGCAGTGAATGGGACACTGTTTACAGGCCGGCTTTTCTTCCCCAAACGCACATTTATCGAGACGCTTATCGGCATAGGCCCTAAGCGCCTGATAATGCCCCTCCTCTGTTGAAGCCTGAGGACATTTTTTCTCATATAAGGCGATCATTTTGGCGATCGTCACTTTTTCTCTTGCGATGCGTTTACCGGACATGGGAGATCACCCTCTCATAAATTGCATTCATGATACTCCTTTACACAGTGATTTTCAGTCGTTGCATTCCGCTTTCTGAAGACGCCTTCCGCTATTAAGCCAGCGCGAAGCCAGGGTTACTGGTATTTTATACAGCCAATACGTTCCCCTGTTAGCCAGCCAAGAGGAGTGCCTATGCAAGCGATTACCGCTACAAAAACGTACCGTCATTTAAAAGTCGGCTATTTTAGAAAGCGCCATGAAGATCGTAAAACCAAGATCCCGCGCCGCTATAGCATGCATGCCGCCCTGAGCCTGAAAGGTGATTGGCTAGAGAAAGCGGGCTTTACAACCCATTCGCGGGTCAGAGTGGGCGTCGAACAGGGGAAAATCATCATTGAGCTGGTGGAAGAAGACGGGAAATGACCATGCCGCCGTGCAGGCGGCGACATCACCTATTCCCGGCCAGTCAGCGCGAGCAGAAGAATATTGGGCGCTTACCCACGGAGAACATAAACCCCTTAGGCCCTTGTTTTGTAATTGAATAATTTAATTTTTTATTGGGGTAAACAAAGAAGTCAGGCAGAACATCGCTGATAACGTCATTGGGTAGTGATTCATCATCGTTCACATGAAGGATATTGAGCGACGTAAAGTGGAAGGAGTCCTTATTTTCCGTCCAGACGTAGGAGACATCCCTGCGGATAACGCCTGCCACTTTATCGTTCTTATAATACGTACCACTTACCGCAACGATGCCGGTTTGCGTCTTCATCGTGTACATGAAGTCGAGCGTAATGTGAGCGCGGGCATCCTCGTGATAAACCACGATTGACGCTGAGCAGGCCTCTGTGTTTTCCCGCTTTTCCAGACGTAAATGATACAGCCAGGAAATCAGCGCGCCCGCGGCAAAAAACATCAGGCACAGTAACACTATCGTCCGTTTCTTCATTGCATATACCCCCTGAAATACAATGCCGTGCATTCTGCATTGGGTTCTGCTTCATAAGGCTTTCTGCAGGCGAGCACGGACAGGGCAGGCGCATTGCTGGAAGAAGAGAAATAAATCCACGGATACTTTTTACAATCAAGCCCGGTTTTCATGATAATTTTAATAAAGCGCGAGAAATTACCAATACTTTTAATATCATCACTTTGCGAGAAATAGTGGCAACCGTTTTCGGTTCGGTTAATGGTGTAATTCTGGAAAAAATCTTTATCCGGATTATCTCGGAAGATGTGATGCAGCATGAAATAGCCCAGTGCAAAGGAGATAATCATTAAGAGCACAGGAAAAAACAGGCGACGTAATTTACGCGGCGATTTTTTTTCGACCAGCACCTGAGACGTATTCACCGCCGGTTGTTCGACAGGCACCGTCAGAGGCGCTTCGGGCAACGAAACCTCTGCTGGTTCTTCTGTATCCACCCCATCCGTTTCAACGCGGGTGACCTTTACGCTTTTATGAATCTGGAAACCTTTTCTCGGCACCGTCGCAACCAGCGTGTCGCTCGTTTCTCCAGCCGAACGCAAACCGCGCCGGATAATAGAGATATTCTGATAAAGCGTATTTGCCGGGACGATCATTCCGTCCTCGCCCCACACTTTATCGAAGAATTCTTTCTGGTTCACCACCTCTGGCGAGGATTCCAGTAAAAGCGCGAGACAACGACTTGCAGGCGTTGTCAGAATTACGCTTAATTCAGGTTTATTCAACGAGACAAGGACGTTTTTGTCAGGACAAAATTTAATATTATCGTTAATTATCCAAAACATACGCTACTCGCTCGACAGCAAACAGAATCGGGAAACTATTGATATGAATGATAATTATACGCCGCGGCTATTTCTTGTCAAAGCAAGAAGTTACGGTATAAGTGAGCGAAAGAATGCGTTCCTGAATGAATGAATAATATAACGAGTGCTCTTATGCGGAAGGTACGTGCAAAAAGCCCCGTTTTCGCATAGATGGAATCCGGTACGCACTTTAGTCGAAAGAGCCTTCTCCTTCTGTTTTCCTGCCCTACAGACTCCGTTATCATGGTCACCAAACATTGCATGATAAGACGCTCAGGATTTCATGAGTTCCAATGAGACAGGAAGACACCTGACAATAAAAACAAAAGCCAACTCATTGAAAGTTAATAAAATGGACACGATACGCTAATGAGTACACTAGAGAATTTCGACGCACATACCCCCATGATGCAGCAGTATCTGAAGCTGAAAGCACAGCATCCGGAAATTCTGCTGTTTTACCGTATGGGCGACTTTTACGAGCTCTTTTATGACGATGCTAAACGTGCGTCGCAGTTGCTCGACATCTCCCTGACCAAACGCGGCGCATCGGCAGGTGAGCCCATCCCTATGGCCGGTATCCCGCATCATGCGGTGGAAAACTATCTGGCGAAACTGGTGAATCAGGGAGAATCCGTCGCCATTTGCGAGCAGATTGGCGACCCCGCCACGTCAAAAGGCCCGGTTGAGCGCAAAGTCGTGCGCATCGTCACGCCCGGCACCATCAGCGACGAAGCGCTGCTGCAAGAACGCCAGGATAACCTGCTGGCCGCACTCTGGCAGGATATTAAAGGATTTGGCTATGCGACGCTGGATATCAGCTCCGGGCGTTTTCGCCTGAGTGAACCGGCTGACCGTGAGACGATGGCTGCCGAATTGCAGCGTACTAACCCGGCAGAGCTGCTCTACGCCGAAGATTTCGCTGAAATGGCGCTGATTGAAGGTCGTCGTGGTCTGCGTCGTCGTCCGCTGTGGGAATTCGAAATTGATACTGCGCGCCAGCAGCTCAACCTGCAGTTTGGCACGCGCGACCTGATTGGCTTTGGCGTGGAAAACGCCCCGCGCGGACTGTGTGCGGCAGGCTGTCTGCTGCAATATGTAAAAGATACCCAGCGTACTGCCCTGCCGCATATCCGCTCTATCACCATGGAGCGTCAGCAGGACAGCATCATCATGGACGCCGCCACGCGCCGTAACCTGGAGATAACCCAGAATCTGGCGGGCGGCGTTGAAAACACCCTGGCTTCCGTCCTCGACAGTACCGTTACGCCGATGGGCAGCCGCATGCTTAAGCGCTGGCTGCATATGCCGATTCGCGACACCAATACGCTTATCGGCCGCCAGCAAACCATCGCCGCATTGCAGGACAGTTACACCGAATTACAGCCGGTACTGCGTCAGGTAGGCGATCTGGAGCGTATCCTCGCCCGCCTGGCTCTGCGTACGGCACGCCCGCGCGACCTCGCACGTATGCGCCATGCCTTCCAGCAGCTGCCGGAACTGCGCGCTCAGTTGGGCAACGTCGACAGCGCACCGGTGCAAAAATTGCGTGAAACGATGGGCGAGTTCACCGAGCTCCGCGAACTGCTTGAGCGCGCCATCATCGATGCGCCTCCAGTACTGGTGCGCGATGGCGGCGTGATTGCCCCCGGATATAACGAAGAGCTGGACGAGTGGCGCGCGCTGGCAGACGGCGCAACGGACTACCTTGATAAGCTCGAGATCCGTGAACGCGAGCGTCTGGGTCTTGATACCCTGAAAGTGGGCTATAACGCGGTCCACGGCTACTACATTCAGATCAGCCGCGGGCAGAGTCACCTGGCGCCGATTCACTACGTGCGCCGCCAGACGCTGAAAAACGCTGAGCGCTACATTATTCCCGAGCTGAAAGAGTACGAGGACAAAGTCCTCACCTCGAAAGGAAAAGCGCTGGCGCTGGAAAAGCAGCTGTATGACGAGCTGTTCGACATGCTGATGCCGCACCTGGCCGATCTGCAGCTAAGCGCCGCCGCGTTGGCCGAACTGGACGTGCTGGTCAACCTTGCTGAACGCGCTGAAACGCTGAACTATACCTGCCCGACCTTTACCGACAAGCCCGGCATTCGCATTACCGAAGGGCGTCATCCGGTGGTGGAACGCGTACTGAACGAACCGTTCATCGCTAACCCGCTCAGCCTGTCGCCGCAGAGACGCATGCTGATCATTACCGGACCGAACATGGGCGGTAAGAGTACCTATATGCGTCAGACGGCGCTGATTGCGCTGCTCGCGTATATCGGCAGTTACGTCCCGGCGCAAAACGTGGAGATTGGCCCAATCGACCGCATCTTTACCCGCGTCGGGGCTGCGGACGATCTGGCGAGCGGTCGTTCAACCTTCATGGTCGAGATGACCGAAACGGCCAACATTCTGCATAACGCCACCGAGCACAGCCTGGTGCTGATGGACGAAGTCGGGCGCGGAACATCAACCTATGATGGTTTGTCCCTGGCGTGGGCCTGCGCGGAAAGCCTCGCGAATAAAATCAAGGCTATGACGCTGTTTGCGACCCATTACTTCGAACTGACGCAGCTGCCGGAGAAAATGGAAGGAGTGGCGAACGTGCATCTTGATGCACTGGAGCACGGCGACACCATCGCCTTTATGCACACGGTGCAGGATGGCGCGGCAAGCAAGAGCTATGGGCTGGCTGTAGCGGCGCTGGCAGGTGTACCGAAAGAGGTGATCAAGCGCGCACGTCAGAAACTGCGCGAACTGGAAAGCCTGTCGCCGAACGCGGCGGCGACGCAGATAGATGGTACGCAGATGTCGCTGCTGGTGCCTGCGGAAGAGACGTCGCCAGCCGTGGAAGCGCTGGAGAATCTCGACCCGGATTCACTGACGCCGCGTCAGGCGCTGGAGTGGATTTATCGGTTGAAGAGTCTGGTTTAGTTTTCTGCGGTCTTTTGCCCGGTGGCGCTACGCTTACCGGGCCTACGGGCTTTGTAGGCCGGGTAAGGCGAAGCCGCCACCCGGCAAAACAGACCGCACGATGTTATCCCCGGTAAGCGCAGCGCCACCGGGCTTTTTTTTACAGCAACGGTGGGATCGTCGGCACCTGCGGTGCCTCGTCAATATCCTTCTGCGTCATGCGAAACGCTTCAGGGTAGTGCTCGCGGCTGGTACGGCGCAGCGGTTCGGTATCGCGCCAGGTATACAAACAATGCTGGCACTGGTAAACGGTCCAGACCCCTTTCACCGGTGACGTCGCCATCACTTCAATATGCTCATCGGCACAACGTGGACAAATCATCTTTTCCTCCTTATTGGCGTGCTGCCAGCATCGCGGTCAATTTTTCAGCCCAGGCTTTGGTTTCAGGCAGATCCTGTACCGGCTGGCTGTAGTGGCCACGGGTGTCCGGTGCAACTGGCGTGGTGGCATCAATAATCAGCTTGTCGGTAATGCCCGCCGGGCTGGAACCTGGGTCAAGTTCAAGGACCGACATGTTCGGCAGCTGTACCAGATCCCCTGCCGGGTTCACTTTCGACGACAGCGCCCACATCACCTGCGGGAGGTTGAACGGATCGACATCTTCATCCACCATGATTACCATCTTCACGTAGCCCAGACCGTGCGGCGTGGTCATAGCACGTAAACCGACCGCACGGGCAAAACCGCCGTAGCGTTTTTTGGTGGAGATAATCGCCAGCAGGCCGTGGGTGTACATCGCGTTCACCGCCTGCACTTCCGGGAATTCTGCTTTTAGCTGCTGGTAAAGCGGCACGCAGGTTGCCGGTCCCATCAGATAATCAATCTCGGTCCACGGCATGCCGAGGTAGAGCGACTCAAAAATCGGTTTGGTGCGGTAAGAGACTTTGTCGATACGTACAACCGTCATGTTACGTCCACCGGAATAGTGTCCGGTAAACTCGCCGAACGGCCCTTCGATTTCACGCTTGCGGCCTTCGATGACCCCTTCAAGGATCACTTCAGAACCCCAGGGCACATCGAAGCCGGTCAGCGGCGCAGTGGCAATCGGGTACGGGCTTTCACGCAGTGCGCCCGCCATTTCATACTCGGACTGATCGTATTTCAGCGGCGTCGCGCCCATCAGCGTGATGATCGGATCGTTGCCGAGGGTAATCGCAATCGGCAGATCTTCACCACGCTCTTCCGCTTTATGCAGATGCAGAGCGATATCGTGCATCGGAACCGGCTGCAGGCCGAGCTTGCGCTTGCCCTTCACTTCCATGCGGTAGATGCCGACGTTCTGCTTGCCGAAGTGGTCCGGGTCGAGCGGATCGCGCGAGACGACGCACGCTTTATCGAGATAAAAACCGCCGTCACCGTCGTTCAGGCGAAATAGCGGCAGAATGTCGAACAGGTTGATCTCTTCACCGTCCACCGTATTCTGCGCCCAGGCGGGGTTAGCGCGGCGCTCTGGCGTAACGGGGAATTTATCCCAGCGGCGAATAAACTCGTCGATCTGTTTTTTAACCGGGGTGTTCGCAGGCAACCCCATCGAAATGGCGTGGTTCTGCCAGGAGCCGATGGTGTTCATCACCACGCGGGCATCGGTAAAGCCGCGAATGTTGTCGAACCACAGCGCGGGCGCGCCGTCGCCAATGCGGCCGGTCGCGTTAGCGGCCGCCGCCAGGTCCGGCTCGGCGTTCACCTCTTCCTCAATTTTCAGCAGTTGCCCTTGCTCATCGAGCGCCTGCAGGAAGCTTCTCAAATCATCAAATGCCATCTTTAGTCTCCTGTGAAAAATGTTTCGCCTCGCGCAATCCGTTCCAGCGGCGCGCCTTTTTATGCTCCAGACCGAACTGGTCGAGCACGCGGGTCACAATATGCTGGGTGATGTCATCAGCGGTTTGCGGGTGGTTGTAATAGGCAGGCATGGGCGGCACCATCGCCACGCCCATGCGGGAAAGTGCAAGCATGTTCTCCAGATGAATAGTGCTGAGCGGCGTTTCACGGGGGACTAGCACCAGCTTCCGCCCCTCTTTCAGCACCACATCCGCCGCACGCCCCACCAGCCCCTCGGCGTAGCCCGCGCGGATACCCGCCAGCGTTTTCATGCTGCAGGGAATGACGATCATGCCGTCGGTGCGAAACGAGCCGGAGGAGATGGTGGCGGCCTGGTCAGCCGGGCTGTGAACAACGTCAGCCAGTGCGGCAACGTCCTGCGCGGTGTAAGGCGTTTCCAGCTCAATGGTGGTTTTTGCCCACTTCGACATCACCAGATGGGTTTCCACCTCCGGCATGTCTCGCAGTGCCTGCAATAAAGCCACACCCAGCGGCGCGCCCGTTGCTCCCGTCATTCCTACTATCAATCTCATTCAGTACCTCAATCAATTTGTTCGTGCACGAACATATTGAGTAACCTACTCCTGGAACCTGTTCATGACAAGATCGTTCGCATACGATCACACTAAATGCTAAAAACTCCCGCGTTATAATCCAGGGCGTTAGCGGCTATCATAGAGAGTGATTTTTTTCGTCGGAGTGTTCATGGAACTAAGACAAGAAGCGTTCCACCTGTTGCGCCAGCTTTTTCAACAACATACTGCGCAATGGCAGCATGCTTTGCCGGAGCTGACCAAGCCGCAATATGCAGTTCTGCGCTCAATTGCCGAACATCCGGGTATCGAACAGGTGGCATTGACAGAAGTGGCAGTCAGCACGAAAGCGACGCTGGCAGAGATGCTCAGCCGCATGGAGGCGCGTGGGTTGGTAAAACGCGAGCACGATCCCGCAGATAAGCGCCGCCGGTTTGTCTTCCTGACGCCAGAAGGTGAAGCCCTGCTTGCAGGCTGTAGACCGGTCGGCAATGACGTGGATGAGGCGTTTTTAGGACGCCTGAGCAAGGCCGAACGCGAGCAATTTTCTGCGCTCATCAAAAAGATGATGCACGACTAATTCACCCTCGCACGCATAAAATCGATAAACTTTCGGACTTTCGCGGGCACGTGTTGGGCATCGGGATAAACCGCATAGATGCCCTGCTGTGCAAAGGTGTAGCCCGGTAATACCGACGCCAGTTGCCCGGCATCCAGCGCATTTCGCACCAGCCATTCAGGCAGTAACGCCACGCCGCTTCCGGCACGTGCGAAAGCCATCAGCGCCTGAGCACTGTCAGCATACAGACGCGGGGCTTTCGTGATTTCAAACGAGACAAGCTCTCCGCTGCTCGCTTTCACCTGCCAGCGCAGTGGAGAGGGCAAACGCTCGTGAATGATCCAGTCGGCTTTCGCCAGCTGTTCAAGGGTCTCTACCGGATGGTTAGCCAGCCAGTCCGGCGCTGCCACCGGCAATATGGCGAAAGAGGTAATCATCGCGGCGTGGTAGCGTGAATCGGCGAGCGTTCCCAGCCGGATGGCGACGTCAAAGCGCTCAGAGATAAGGTCGGCATGCAAAGAGGACGAAACGTGGCGCACGCGAAGTTCCGGGTGCTGCTGATTAAATTCCGCCAGCAAAGGCACCACAACCTGCGAGCCGTACTCAGGCGTGGTGGTTATCCGCAATTCTCCGGAGAGTCCCGCATGATTCGCGCGGACATCGTCCTGCAGCTGTTCTGCCTCCTTCAGAAGCGCGACGCTTCGCTGATGAAAAAGCGCGCCTGCCTCGGTTAACGTCAGACGGCGGGTTGACCGCAGCAGCAGTGTAACGCCCAGCTCGTCTTCAAGCTGGCGAATGTTGAAACTCACCACGGCTTTTGTCAGGCCCATTGCCTCTGCCGCGGCGGTGAAGCTGCCCGCCTCCGCGACTGCGATAAACATTGCCGTACGCTGTAGAGTAAACATCGTTAACCTTTATCACTGTCAAAAATATTTTGACAGTATATCGCTGTTTGTCGCGTTTATCCGTAGCTTGCGGGCCGATACGATACGCCACCTCACCGGAGGATCCACCATGACGTATCGCAGCAAAGTCGCCGTTGTCTATCTGCTCGGCTTTTTCCTTGATTTGATAAATATGTTTATTGCCAGCGTCGCCTTTCCGGCCATGGCGCGCGCGTTCAACACTACTCCCTCAGCACTTGCCTGGGTCAGTAACGGGTACATTGCCGGTCTGACGCTAGCGATCCCTTTCGGCAGCGCGCTGACGCGCCGCATCGGGCCAAAGCGCGTCATCCTCCTCTCTCTGGCTCTCTTTAGCGCGACCTCCGCTGCTGCGGGACTGTCTTCCTCGCTGGAAAGCCTGATTGCCTGGCGTGCACTGCAAGGGATTGGCGGTGGCTTGCTGATCCCGGTAGGACAGGCGCTGACCTGGCAACAGTTTAAGCCTCACGAACGCGCCAGGCTCTCCTCGGCGGTGATGCTGGTCGCGCTGCTTGCCCCTGCCTGCTCCCCTGCTATCGGGGGACTGCTGGTGCAGACGCTAAGCTGGCGCTGGATCTTTTTTGCGACGTTGCCCGTCGCCATCGTCACCTTTGTTTTAGCCTGCGTATGGCTTAACGCTGAAATGCCGCCGAAGAAAACAGCCAGGCTGTTAAACCTCTCCTTGCTGACCGATCCACTTTTGCGTTTTTCCATGCTTGTCTACGTGTGCGTGCCCGGCATCTTTATCGGGGTAAACGTAACGGGCATATATTATCTTCAGAGCGAAGCCAGCATGACGCCCGCCGCAACGGGCATGCTTATGCTGCCATGGTCCGCGGCATCGTTTATGGCCGTTATGGTAACAGGACGCTATTTTAACCGCGTCGGTCCCCGGCCTCTGGTGGTGATCGGGTGCCTTTTGCAGGCGACGGGCATTCTGCTTTTACTGAACGTCAGTTCGGCATCGCCAGCGCTGTTATCTGTCGCGGCCTTTGTGTTGATGGGGGCCGGAGGCAGTCTTTGCAGCAGCACGGCGCAGAGCAGCGCGTTTCTGACGACAGCCCGGGACGATATGCCTGACGCCAGCGCCCTGTGGAATCTTAATCGTCAGCTAAGCTTTTTTGCGGGAACACTGCTACTGGCGCAGGCGCTGAGCATTGCGCAGGTTTATCTTGCGCCGCTCGTCGCCTGGCACGGGATGTTTATTTTTGCCGCAGGCATCACTTTAGTGCCTGTATTGTACGTTTCTCGTCTTAACACGATGCAGGTGCTCAGCCAGCTGCGACAGGAGAATTCATGACGCTTTTTGAACACGACATTATCGACCTCCACATTGCGCTTGAAAACTGGTTAGGCAAAGGTGAAGGTGAGGCTGAAACCTTGCTCACCCGCTTTCGACCGGATTTTCTGATGATACCACCGGGCGGCGCACATCTTGACTATCACGCCCTTGCCCATTTTCTCGACACCCAGCGCGGAAGCCGACCCGGCCTGAAAATCGTCATTGATGAACTCGCCACGATAGAAGCCTGGGATAACGGCGCAGTACTTCACTATCGCGAGACACAAACCCGCCCCGATATACCGGTAAACGTGCGCTGGTCGACGGCGGTGCTGAATCAGGAAGGCGACAGAATTACGTGGCGTCTGCTGCACGAAACAGCACAGCCGTAGCACCAAAGAAAAATGGCCCGTCTTACGACGAGCCATTTTTTGACGAAAGGTTGCTTATTCGCGGAACAGCGCTTCGATATTCAGACCTTGCCCCTGCAGGATTTCACGCAGGCGACGCAGACCTTCAACCTGAATCTGACGAACACGTTCGCGGGTCAGGCCAATTTCGCGGCCGACGTCTTCCAGTGTCGCAGCTTCATACCCCAGTAAACCGAAACGACGTGCCAGCACTTCACGCTGTTTGGCGTTCAGTTCGAACAGCCATTTGACGATGCTCTGTTTCATGTCATCGTCCTGCGTGGTGTCTTCCGGGCCGTTGTCTTTTTCGTCGGCCAGGATGTCCAGCAGCGCTTTTTCGGAGTCGCCACCCAGCGGGGTGTCAACCGAGGTAATGCGCTCGTTGAGACGCAGCATACGGCTTACGTCATCAACCGGTTTATCAAGCTGTTCGGCAATCTCTTCCGCACTCGGTTCGTGGTCCAGTTTATGGGACAACTCACGCGCGGTACGCAGATAGACGTTCAGCTCTTTGACGATGTGGATCGGCAGTCGAATCGTACGGGTTTGGTTCATAATTGCCCGTTCGATGGTCTGACGAATCCACCAGGTCGCGTAGGTTGAGAAGCGGAACCCGCGTTCCGGGTCAAATTTCTCAACTGCGCGGATGAGCCCTAAGTTGCCCTCTTCAATCAGGTCCAGCAGAGCCAGACCACGATTGCCGTAACGGCGAGCAATTTTCACGACCAGTCGCAGGTTACTTTCAATCATGCGACGGCGCGAGGCAACATCACCACGCAAAGCACGACGTGCGAAATAGACTTCTTCTTCGGCCGTTAACAGTGGGGAGTAACCGATCTCCCCAAGGTAAAGCTGAGTCGCGTCCAGTACACGCTGTGTGGCGCCCTGCGATAACAGCTCTTCTTCAGCCAAATCGTTATCACTGGGTTCCTCTTCTACTAAGGCTTTTTCGTCAAAAGCCTCTGCTCCGTTCTCATCAAATTCCGCATCTTCATTTAAATCATGAACTTTCAGCGTATTCTGACTCATAAGGTGGCTCCTACCCGTGATCCCTGAACGAGACACCCTGGCTGGCATGCCCCGTCAAATTATCGCTGCGGCAGATACTGCAGCGGGTTTACGGATTTCCCCTTGTAACGAATTTCAAAATGCAAGCGTGTAGAACTGGTTCCGGTGCTACCCATGGTAGCGATTTTTTGCCCCGCCTTAACTTCTTGTTGTTCCCGGACCAGCATTGTGTCGTTATGGGCGTAGGCACTCAGGTAATCATCGTTATGTTTGATGATAATAAGATTACCGTAACCGCGCAGAGCGTTACCGGCATAGACAACGCGTCCGTCTGAGGTCGCGATGATAGCCTGTCCCTTACTCCCTGCGATATCGATCCCTTTATTTCCTCCCTCGGAGGAAGAGAAGTTTTCGATAACCTTGCCATCAGTCGGCCAGCGCCATGCAGAGATAGGCGAACTGGTGGAGGTACTGCTGGCAGTCGGTTCAGTAGAGCTAACCACAGGTGCCGTAACCGGTGCTGTGACAGCAGTCGCAGTCCCTTTATTATTCGGCAACATTTTGTTAGCACTCTGATCACCTGAATCCTCAGAATACGTAATTACAGGTTGTGAAGCAACCACCATGGTGGATTTTTGTGCAGGCATAACGCTGTTATTTTGCGCGGTCACATCCGCCGCAGAAACTGTGTTCCCCGGCGTGAGTGGCGTACCCGTCGCGTTGCCCACCTGGAGCGTTTGGCCGACTTCCAGTCCATACGGGGCCTGCACGTTATTGCGTTGTGCCAGGTCACGGAAATCGTTCCCGGTGATCCAGGCGATATAGAACAGCGTGTCGCCGCGCTTCACGGTGTAGGTGCTGCCGCCGGTATAGCTCCCTTTCGGAATGTTCCCATACTTGCGGTTGTATACTATGCGGCCATTTTCCGTCTGAACAGGTTGTTCAACTGGCTGAATCTGTGTTGGCTGCGTGGTTGGACGCTGAACCGGCTGGATCTGCGGAGTTTGCTGCGCCGTAGAGGTGCCCATTTTCGGCGGAGGAGTGATCAACATTCCGCTGGACGTGTTACCCGAGCCGCTGTTCCCGCCGACGGAGCTTACAGGCGCAGGTGCGTTATTCGAACTTGTACAGCCTGCCAGCCAGAGCGAAACCAGTGATAATGCCGCAACACGGCTGATGGTGAATTTTGGGCTTCCCGCGCTCATTTATCCCCCAGGAATGTGTTAACTACCAGTGACTTAAAAATAACCGTGATGGCACGAACCTTTTGCGCCACACAATACGCTGAATTTGCCTTAATAACCCTGGATAAATCCGAGTCTCAGGCCAGCTCTCCCTTAACCAGAGGCACAAAGCGTACGGCTTCTACGGTATCGATAATAAACTCGCCGCCACGCCGACGAACACGCTTCAGAAGCTGGTGTTCATCGCCCACGGGCAAGACGAGAATGCCGCCTTCATCCAGCTGCGACAAGAGTGCTGCAGGGATCTCCAGCGGTGCGGCCGTGACGATAATGGCATCAAACGGGGCGCGAGCCTGCCAACCCTGCCATCCATCACCGTGACGTGTTGAAACATTATGTAAATCAAGTTGTTTCAGGCGACGACGCGCCTGCCACTGTAAACCTTTGATGCGTTCGACGGAACAAACATGGCGAACAAGATGCGCGAGGATCGCGGTTTGATACCCTGACCCGGTGCCAATCTCCAGCACGCGGGACTCCGGTGTTAACTCCAGCAGTTCCGTCATGCGCGCCACCATGTAGGGCTGAGAAATGGTCTGGCCTTGCCCAATAGGCAGCGCCACGTTTTCCCACGCTTTGTGCTCAAACGCCTCGTCTACAAACTTCTCGCGCGGAACCTGGGCAAGCGCATCCAGCACCTCCTCGTTGGTGATCCCCTGAGCGCGAAGTTGTTCCAGAAGAGTTTGTACACGTTTGCTTACCATTGCACGTTCACCCCGACCCGATCTAACCAGTCCGACACCACATCATGCGCGCTATACGCGGTTAAATCTACGTGCAGTGGCGTAACGGAAACATACCCTTCATCTACAGCAGCGAAGTCCGTATCTGGACCGGCATCGCATTTTTCGCCCGGAGGCCCAATCCAGTAGAGGGTATTGCCGCGCGGATCCTGCTGCGGAATAACCTGGTCAGCAGGATGACGGCTGCCACAGCGCGTCACGCGGATCCCCTTGATCTCATTGAGCGGGAGGTCGGGTACGTTGATATTCAGGATACGGCCCGTACGCAGGGGTTCACGCCCCAGCGCGCGAAGAATCGAACAGGTGACCGACGCCGCCGTGTCGTAATGCGTATGGCCGTTAAGCGAAACCGCCAGCGCCGGGAAGCCCAGATGACGGCCTTCCATCGCTGCCGCCACGGTACCGGAGTAGATCACGTCATCGCCGAGATTCGGTCCGGCATTGATACCTGACACCACAATGTCCGGGCGCGGGCGCATCAGCGCATTCACGCCGAGGAACACGCAGTCGGTCGGCGTGCCCATCTGTACGGCGATATCGCCATTTTCAAAGGTAAAGGTGCGAAGCGACGACTCCAGCGTCAGTGAGTTAGACGCTCCACTGCGGTTACGATCGGGAGCCACAACCTGCACATCCGCAAATTCGCGAAGGTGTTTCGCCAGGGTCTGTATACCTGGCGCGTGGATCCCGTCATCGTTACTCAGCAATATTCGCATAATCACCCGAGGTGTTGATAAGTTCCCTGACAACACTGGTGGCAAAGCTACCTGCAGGTAGCCAGAAGCGTAACTCAACGGTCACGTCATCCCACCAGTTCCAGCTTAACTGCTGCGGGTAGAGCAACATCGCGCGGCGTGCTGCTTCGACTTTTTCCCGCACCAGCAGTGATTGTAATTCTGGCGCGTCCGCGACGGCTGACTGCTCGGCAGCGAGCGCGTCGCCCTGCGTGCCCCAGTCTCCCGTTCCGGGCAGCGCGGCCGTAATCATCAGCGCTTTGGCGTCCACACGAGACTGGACATCGGCCATTTCCTCGGCCGTTGCCACAAACCAGCTTCCGCGTCCCGCTAATTGTAGCGCATCGCCGACAACAACTTGATTAGCGTCCGATTTTTTCAGACGCTCGCTCACAATCTGATTAAACAACGCACTGCGGGCCGCAGACAACCAAAAACTGCGTTTATTCCTGTCGCGTACCGGTGCATCGCTTTGCGCCCAGCGCAGTGCGCCCTGCAGGTTGCTGCCACCGATACCAAAACGCTGTGCGCCAAAGTAGTTCGGTACGCCGCGTTCGTTTATCGCCTGTAGGCGTTTTTCAACGTCTTCGCGGTCAGTCACTTCACGCAGCACCAGCGTAAAGGCGTTGCCCTTCAACGCGCCCAAGCGCAGTTTGCGCTTGTGACGGGCGTACTCCAGCACCTTACAGCCTTCAAGCTCAAACTGGCTTAAATCCGGCATCGTATTGCCCGGCACGCGCGCGCAGATCCACTGTTCAGTGACCGCATGTTTATCTTTCTGTCCGGCAAAGCTCACTTCGCGGGCATGAATTTTCAGGAATTTTGCCAGCGCGTCGGCCACAAACCGTGTGTTGCAGCCGTTTTTCAGAATGCGCACCAGAATGTGCTCGCCTTCGCCATCCGGCTCAAAGCCCAGATCTTCCACCACGAGGAAATCTTCCGGGCTGGCTTTCAGCACCCCGTTCCCCTGCGGTTTACCGTGCAGGTATGTCAGGTTGTCAAAGTCTGTCATTTGCTCGCCTTCACCAGAAGCGCCACGGCTTCACAGGCAATGCCTTCACCACGGCCCGTGAAGCCCAGCTTCTCGGTGGTGGTCGCTTTGACGTTGACGTCGTCCATATGGCAGCCCAGATCTTCCGCGATAAACACACGCATCTGCGGAATGTGCGGCAGCATTTTAGGTGCCTGAGCGATGATGGTCACATCGACGTTACCCAGGGTGTAGCCTTTAGCCTGAATGCGGCGCCACGCTTCGCGCAGCAGTTCGCGGCTGTCTGCCCCTTTAAATGCCGGGTCGGTGTCCGGGAACAGCTTGCCGATATCCCCCAGCGCGGCAGCGCCCAGCAGCGCGTCGGTTAGCGCATGCAGCGCCACGTCGCCATCAGAATGCGCCAGCAGTCCTTTTTCGTAAGGAATACGCACGCCGCCAATGATAATTGGGCCTTCTCCGCCAAAGGCGTGTACATCAAAACCGTGTCCAATTCGCATTATGCCTTCTCCTGATGGGTCGAACGGGTAAGATAAAATTCCGCGAGCTGCAAATCTTCCGGGCGCGTCACTTTTATATTATCAGCGCGCCCTTCAACAAGCTCAGGGTGAAAACCGCAATACTCCAGCGCTGAGGCTTCGTCCGTGATGGTCGCACCATCTTTAAGCGCACGCGTCAGGCAGTCGTGGAGCAGTTCGCGGGGGAAAAATTGTGGCGTCAGCGCGTGCCATAAATCAACGCGCTCAACGGTATGGGCGATAGCCTGTTTGCCCGGCTCGGCGCGTTTCATGGTGTCACGCACGGGGGCAGCCAGAATCCCGCCGACCTTGCTTGTTTCTCTCAGGGCCAGCAGACGCGCAAGATCGTCCTGATGCAGACACGGACGCGCCGCGTCATGTACCAGTACCCACGAGGCGTTTCCGGCAGCCTGAATGCCCGCCAGCACGGAATCGGCGCGCTCGGCGCCACCGTCAACGACGGTAATCTGTGGGTGGTTTGCCAGCGGGAGCTGCGCGAAGCGCGCATCGCCTGGGCTGATGGCGATGACCACGTGCGTCACCCTCGGGTGCGCCAGCAGCGCCGCCACGGCGTGCTCAAGGATCGTTTTATCGCCAATTGAAAGGTACTGCTTGGGACATTCTGTCTGCATGCGCCGGCCAAAACCTGCGGCCGGCACCACGGCACAGACGTCCGAAAAAGTTGCTGCCATGTCGTAATCCTGGGCCTGATTATCGATTGTTTTGTGCTGAGCCCTGATTGCGTTTAGACGCATCCGGAACCAGACGATAAAAAGTTTCGCCCGGCTTAGTCATACTGAGTTCATTGCGTGCGCGTTCCTCAATCGCCTCTTGCCCGCCATTGAGGTCATCAATTTCAGCAAAGAGTTGATCGTTTCGCGCCTTGAGTTTGGCGTTTGTTGCCTGCTGAGCCGCGACGTCATCGCTTACCCGGCTATAGTCGTGCAGTCCGTTCTTACCGAACCACAACGAATATTGCAGCCAGACCAGCAAAGCCAGCAACAGCAGCGTTAGTTTACCCATCCTGCCCCCTGAAAAAACGGCATCATCATCCCATAACTTTCCGTTCGACTCTACTCCGGGGTTTTAATTATGTCGCAAGTTAGCCCATCAGCCATAAAAACAGCAGGCCAAACATCACCACAACGGTCACAATCGTGATAACCGTACTATACAGGAGTCGGCCATTGAAGAGGGAGTGCAGCGCAATACCCACCACGACCGCCACAGGCATCAGCGCCAGGAAGAAAGGCCAGGTATAGAGGAAGAAGAACAGCGTGTTACCGCCGTAAATGAGAAACGGGATGCCCAGCGCCAGTAACCACGAGATAAAGCCGACAATGGCCCCAGGGAAGGACCAGGTCGTCTCGTCGTCGGTCGTTAACGGCTCCGACCCGGTGGTGATAATGTAGTTTTCACTGTTGCGCATAGCTGATCCTGTGACCATGACTCATCGTTCGGGAAGACAGCTCCCGAACGATACCGTCTCAGGATCTGATAATATCGTCCCGTCTGAGCAGGTCTAATAATTGGCTTACTAAATTTGTTACCAATTGTTGACCTTCCAGGTGAATCTCTGGCGATTCAGGCGCTTCGTAGACCGCGTCAATGCCGGTGAAATTACGCAGTTCTCCGGCACGGGCTTTTTTGTACAGCCCTTTCGGGTCGCGCGCTTCGCAAATCTCCAGCGGCGTATCGACAAACACCTCAATAAAGCGATCCTGACCCACGCGTTCGCGCACCATCTGGCGCTCGGCGCGGTGCGGTGAGATAAACGCGGTCAGCACCACCAGCCCGGCATCCGCCATCAGGCTGGCGACTTCGCCCACCCGGCGGATGTTCTCTTTGCGGTCATCGTCGCTAAACCCCAAATCGCTGCACAGCCCGTGGCGCACGTTGTCGCCGTCCAACAGGTACGTGCTTACGCCCTGCTGATGCAACGCCTCTTCCAGCGCGCCCGCCACCGTGGATTTACCTGAGCCGGACAGCCCGGTAAACCACAGTACAACCCCACGGTGGCCGTGGAGCTGTTCGCGCTGGGCGACGGTGACCGGATGAGGATGCCAGACGACGTTCTCATCATGGGCGGCCATTACTTGCCTCCCAGCAGATCGCGTGCGCCCCAGTGCGGGAAGTGCTTACGCACCAGCGCGTTCAATTCCAGCTCGAAGGCGCTGAATTCAGACGCCACGGCAGCCTGTTCTTTAGGCTCGCGCACCATACCGGCCCCGACGGTCACGTTGGTCAGCCTGTCGATAAAGATCAGCCCGCCCGTAACCGGATTCTGCTGATACGGATCCAGCACCAGCGGTTCGTCAAAGGTCAAATCGACCAGACCAATGCCGTTCAGCGGCAGTTCGGTGACGTCACGATGGGTCAGGTTGTTGATATCCACCTGGAACTGAATACCGTCCACGCGGGCGCGGGTTTTCTTACCGGCAATTTTGATGTCATAGCTTTGGCCTGCGGTCAGCGGCTGTTCGGCCATCCACACCACATCCACGGACGCGCCCTGCACTGCCGCCAGCGTTTCGTGGGCATCCACCAGCAGATCGCCCCGGCTGATATCAATTTCGTCTTTCAGCACCAGCGTTACTGCTTCACCGGCGCCCGCTTCCTGCAGGTCACCGTCGAAGGTGACAATGCGGGCGATGGTGGATTCCACGCCGGATGGCAGCACCTTAACGCGCTGGCCAACCTTCACGAAGCCTGACGCGAGGGTGCCGGAGAAGCCGCGGAAATCGAGGTTAGGACGGTTCACGTACTGTACCGGGAAGCGCATCGGCTGGGTGTCGACCACGCGCTGAATTTCAACGGTTTCCAGCACTTCCAGCAGCGTCGGGCCGCTGTACCACGGCATGTTTGTGCTCTGGGAGGCGACGTTATCTCCTTCCAGCGCCGAAAGCGGTACAAAGCGAATATCCAGGTTGCCCGGCAGCTGTTCGGCAAAGGTCAGGTAGCTCTGGCGGATCTCCTCGAACTTCTCTTCGCTGAAGTTCACCAGATCCATCTTGTTGACCGCCACCACCAGGTGTTTGATCCCCAGCAGCGTCGAGATAAAGCTGTGACGACGGGTCTGATCCAGCACGCCTTTACGCGCGTCCATCAGCAGGATCGCCAGGTCGCAGGTAGACGCTCCGGTCGCCATGTTACGGGTGTACTGCTCGTGCCCCGGGGTGTCGGCAATAATAAATTTGCGCTTCTCGGTGGAGAAGTAGCGGTAGGCCACGTCAATGGTGATGCCCTGCTCGCGCTCCGCCTGCAGGCCGTCCACCAGCAGGGCCAGGTCGAGTTTTTCACCCTGGGTGCCGTGACGCTTACTGTCGTTATGCAGGGAAGAGAGCTGATCTTCGTAAATCTGGCGCGTATCGTGCAGCAGGCGGCCAATCAGGGTACTTTTCCCGTCATCCACGCTGCCGCAGGTCAGAAAACGCAGCAGGCTTTTATGTTGTTGCGCGTGCAGATACGCTTCCACGCCGCCTTCGTTGGCAATTTGTTGAGCAATAGTGGTATTCATGGCGGCTCCTTAGAAATAACCCTGACGTTTCTTCAGCTCCATGGAGCCTGCCTGGTCGCGGTCAATCACGCGCCCCTGTCGCTCGCTGATGGTGGACACCAGCATCTCTTCGATGATCTCCGGCAGCGTCTGCGCGCTGGATTCCACCGCGCCGGTCAGCGGCCAGCAGCCGAGGGTACGGAAACGCACCATCTGTTGTTTGATTACCTCGCCCGGCTGCAGGTCGATGCGATCGTCGTCGATCATCATCAGCATGCCGTCGCGCTCCAGCACCGGGCGCTCAGCGGCCAGATACAGCGGAACGATTTCGATGTTTTCCAGGTAGATGTACTGCCAGATATCCAGCTCGGTCCAGTTGGAGAGCGGGAAGACGCGAATGCTTTCGCCTTTGTTGATCTGACCGTTATAGTTGTGCCACAGCTCCGGGCGCTGGTTTTTTGGGTCCCAGCGGTGGAAGCGGTCGCGGAAGGAGTAGATACGCTCTTTGGCGCGGGACTTCTCCTCGTCGCGGCGCGCGCCGCCGAAGGCCGCGTCAAAACCGTATTTGTTCAGCGCCTGCTTCAGCCCTTCGGTTTTCATGATGTCGGTATGTTTGGCGCTACCGTGCACGAACGGGTTAATGCCCATCGCCACCCCTTCCGGGTTTTTATGCACCAGCAGCTCGCAGCCGTAGGCTTTCGCGGTACGGTCGCGGAACTCGTACATTTCGCGGAATTTCCAGCCGGTATCCACGTGCAGCAGCGGGAACGGCAGCGTACCCGGATAAAACGCTTTACGCGCCAGATGCAGCATGACGCTGGAATCTTTACCGATGGAGTACATCATCACCGGGTTAGAAAACTCGGCGGCCACTTCGCGGATAATATGGATACTCTCCGCTTCAAGCTGCCGCAGGTGTGTAAGACGTTTTTGGTCCATAACCGTTCCTTAAGCCAAATTTACGACAGAAGAACCAAAGCCTTCTGTATCGGTTGTGTTCTGAAACCAGGCGAGCGTGCTGTGCAACTGCACCACTTCCCCCACCACGATCAGGGCGGGCATCGGGGCGTCTTTCGCCAGGGTTGCAAGATGTTCCAGGGTGCCCGTCGCAACGTGCTGATCGACGCGCGTGCCGCGAGAAATCACGGCAACGGGCGTCGTCGCCTCGCGACCGTGCTGAATAAGTTGTTCGCTGATGTCTGCCGCTTTCATCGTGCCCATGTAGATCGCCAGCGTCTGGCGGCTCTGGGCGAGATGCGACCAGTCAAACGGCGTGCTGTCGGCCTTGTAGTGTCCGGTCACAAAGGTCACGCTCTGGGCGTAATCGCGATGGGTTAGCGGGATACCGGCGTAGGCCGTCACCGCAGAGGCCGCCGTGATGCCGGGCACCACCTGGAACGGTACGCCCGCTTCGGCTGCCGCCTGCAGCTCTTCGCCGCCGCGACCGAAAATAAACGGATCGCCCCCTTTCAGGCGCACCACGGTTTTACCCGCTTTGGCGGCGTCAACCAGCATCTGGTTAGTGTCGTGCTGCGGCACCGAGTGCTCGCCAGCCCGTTTGCCGACGCAGATTTGCTCCGCGTCGCGACGGATCAGCTCGCGCACGCCGTCGGTGACCAGATGGTCGTAGAACACCACGTCCGCGTCCTGCAGCACCTGCAGGCCACGCAGCGTCAGCAGACCGGCATCTCCCGGCCCAGCCCCCACAAGAATGATCTCCCCGCTCGTGCTGCCGGGGTTATCCAGTTCGTCCTCGAGGATTTTCTGCGCCGCCGTCTCATTACCGGTATGCATCAGGCTGGCAAAGCGGCCGCGAAACACGCGCTCCCAGAAGCGACGACGTTCCGCCACGCTGGTCAGGCGAGTTTTCAGGTGGTTACGCCAGAAGCTGGCTTTTTCCGCCATGCGCCCGAGGCTGGTCGGCAACAGCGCTTCGATTTTTTCCCGCAGCACGCGCGCCAGCACCGGCGCGGTGCCGCCGGAGGAGATCGCCACCAGCAGCGGCGAGCGGTCAACAATCGACGGGAAGATAAACGAGCACAAAGGCTGGTCGTCCACCACGTTCACCAGGCGGTAACGGGCTTGCGCCGCGTCAGAAATTCGACGATTGAGTTCACGATTTTCGGTGGCCGCAATCACCAGCACCACGCTGTCGATTTGCGACTCCTCGAAATCCGCCTCTTCGACTACCCGTACCTGCGCGCCTGCCCGTTGCAGGAACGCGATTTTGCGATCGGCAATGTCACCCGTACCAACAACCAGCACCGGTCTCTCTTTAATTGCGGCAAATAAGGGCAGATAGTCCACAGGCAACAACTCACTAACAACAGGAATAGTGGGACTATAGGGGGCGACTTAGACCGAATGAAATTACGAATTGGAATGAGTAGTTACTCAATGGAATAACGCCCTGGAAAAGCAAATATCAAAAAGTGCTTAACACGCGAAATTTCGGGCATTTAAGAGCAATTCAAATTGTGTATGCACGATCACAGTTTCATACTAAGCGGGTTAAAAATTTGCTCTGTTTTTAAGGACTCACTATGTTTTCCGCAACGCGCCACCGTATTGCTGCCCTGGCGCTCGGCGTTTGCTTCATCCTTCCGGTTCAGGCAAAAAACCAACCTTATGGTGAAATCGCCAATATGCAGGCGCGGCATATTGCCACGGTCTTCCCTGGACGCATGACCGGCACACCGGCCGAGATGCTCTCCGCAGACTATATTCGTCAGCAGTTTGCCGATATGGGCTACCAGAGCGATATCCGCTCGTTTCACAGCCGCTACATCTATACCTCACGTAATAAAACAAAAAACTGGCACAACGTGACGGGCAGTACGGTCATTGCCGCACACGAAGGGAAAGCGGCTGAGCAGATCATCATCATGGCGCATCTCGATACCTTCGCCCCGATGAGCGACGCCGACACCGACAATAACCTCGGCGGTTTGACGTTGCAGGGGTTGGACGACAACGCGGCGGGTCTGGGCGTCATGCTTGAACTGGCCGAGCGAATGAAAAATATCCCAACGAAATACGGGATTCGCTTTATTGCCACCAGCGGAGAAGAAGAAGGAAAGCTTGGCGCTGAGAATCTCCTTAAACGCATGAGCAATGAGGAGAAAAAAAATACGCTGCTGGTGATCAATCTCGATAATTTGATCGTCGGCGATAAGCTCTATTTTAATAGTGGGCAGAGCACCCCCAGCAGCGTGCGTAAATTAACGCGCGACCGGGCATTAGCCATCGCCCGTAGCCACGGTGTGTATGCCACCACCAATCCCGGCGGCAACCCGGATTATCCGAAAGGAACGGGCTGTTGTAACGACGGCGAAGTGTTTGATAAAGCGGGCATTCCGGTGTTGTACGTTGAGGCGACGAACTGGGGTCTGGGCAAGAAAGATGGGTATCAACAGCGGGCGAAAACGAAAGCGTTCCCGGAGGGGACAAGCTGGCATAACGTGATGCTGGACAATCAGCAGCACATTGACCGCGCGCTGCCTCAACGAATTGAGCACCGCAGCCGTGATGTGGTGAAGGTGATGCTGCCGCTGGTGAAGGAGCTGGCGAAAGCCGGGAAAGCCTGAGGTTTTTAAGTATATCGAGGCCTGATGCCCTCACCCCACCCCTCTCCCACAGGGAGAGGGAGTAAATGGGATTTACCCTTCGTGCAGCCCGCACTCGCGCTTCAGCCCAAAGAATCGCGTCTCTTCTTCCGCCATTCCTGGTTCCCATTTACGCGTGGTGTGGGTATCCCCCACCGACAAATAGCCCTGGTCCCACAGCGGATGGTACTTCAGCCCGTGTTTTTGCAGGTACTGGTACACGGTGCGGTTATCCCAGTCGATGATCGGCAGCACTTTGAACACGCCGCGTTGAACCGCCAGCACCGGTAGCGTAGCGCGGCTTCCCGACTGCTCGCGGCGCAGACCCGCAAACCAGGTCTGAGCCTTCAGCTCTTTCAGCGCGCGGTTCATCGGCTCGACTTTGTTGATCTCATTGTATTTCTCAATGCCCTCAACGCCCTGCTCCCACAGCTTGCCGTAGCGTGCCTCCTGCCAGGCCGCACTTTCCGTCGCGCGGTAGACTTTCAGGTTCAGCTTGAGCTTGTCCGTGAGCTCATCGATAAACTGGTAGGTTTCCGGGAACAGGTAGCCGGTATCGGTGAGGATCACCGGAATGTCCGGGCTGATCTGATTCACCAGATGCAAGCTGACCGCCGCCTGAATACCAAAGCTCGACGACAGCACATAGTCTCCCGGCAGGTTTTCCAGCGCCCACGCCACGCGCCCTTCGGCGTCCAGTTTTTCCAGCTGAGCGTTGGTTTCTGCCAGCGCCAGAATGCGTTCGACTTTTGGCAGGTCATTAAGGGCGTTTAGATCGAGTACGGACATAATTACCTCTCGTGGTTACTCCCAGAAATCCCGTGCGGGATCGAGTACCGGGCGAATGATGCCCGCACGCACCGTAAAGTCGCCGAAGCCTTCACCCGCTTCGCGCTCTTTCGCCCAGCGCCCGACAAGCTCGTCGATGGAATCGAGAATTTCCGGTTCCGTAATATTTTCACGGTACATACGCGGAATGCGCGTCCCCATACGATTGCCGCCAAGGTGCACGTTGTAACGACCCGGCGCTTTGCCAACCAGTCCCAGCTCGGCCAGCATTGCACGTCCGCAGCCGTTCGGGCAGCCGGTGACGCGCATCACGATATGCTCGTCCGGAATACCGTGTTTTTCCAGAATCGCTTCTACCTTGTCAGTAAATGACGGCAGGAAACGTTCCGCTTCGGCCATCGCCAGCGGGCAGGTCGGGAACGACACGCAGGCCATCGAGTTTTCACGCTGCGGTTTAACCGCATTCATCAACCCATGATCACGCGCCAGCTTCTCGATTTTAGCCTTCTGGCTCTCCGGCACGCCGGCAATGATGAGATTCTGGTTGGCGGTAATGCGGAACTCACCTTTATGGATCTTAGCAATTTCCAGCAGACCGGTTTTCAACGGGCGGCCCGGATAATCCAGAATACGACCGTTTTCAATAAACAGCGTCAGGTGCCATTTATTGTCGATACCTTTCACCCAGCCAATGCGATCGCCGCGACCGGTGAATTCGTAAGGGCGGATCGGCTCAAATTTGATGCCTGCGCGACGCTCCACTTCCTCTTTGAACGTCTCTACGCCCACGCGCTCCAGGGTGTATTTGGTTTTCGCGTTTTTACGGTCGGTACGGTTACCCCAGTCGCGCTGAGTAGTCACTACCGCTTCCGCCACGGCCAGCGTGTGCTCCAGCGGCAGGAAGCCGAACTCGCTCGCGGTGCGGGCATAGGTTTTCTTGTTACCGTGCTCAATGGACAGGCCGCCGCCCACCAGCAGGTTAAAGCCAATCAGCTTGCCGTTTTCGGCAATTGCCACGAAGTTCATGTCGTTGGCGTGCAGGTCGATATCGTTCTGCGGCGGGATCACGACAGTAGTTTTAAACTTACGCGGCAGATAGGTCTGGCCAAGGATCGGTTCTTCGTCCGTGGTCGCGACTTTTTCCTGATCGAGCCAAATCTCTGCGTAGGCGCGCGTGCGCGGCAGCAGGTGCTCAGAGATCTTCTTCGCCCACTCATACGCTTCGGCGTGCAGCTCGGACTCATACGGGTTCGAGGTGCAAAGCACGTTACGGTTCATGTCGTTGGCGGTTGCCAGCGCGTCCAGCCCGACCGAGTGCAGCATCTGATGCACCGGCTTTACGTTCTTCTTCAGAATGCCGTGGAACTGGAAGGTCTGGCGGTTGGTCAGGCGGATGCTGCCGTAAATCGTGTTTTCACCCGCGAACTTGTCGATGGCCTGCCACTGTTTGGTGGTGATCACCCCGCCCGGCAGACGGCAGCGCAGCAGCATCGCGTGACGCGGCTCCAGCTTCTGTTCTGCACGCTCGGCGCGGATGTCGCGGTCGTCCTGCTGATACATACCGTGGAAGCGGATCAGCAGGAAGTTGTCGCCTTTGAAACCGCCGGTCAGACCGTCATTTAAATCTTCGGCAATGGTACCGCGCAGGTAGTTGCTCTCTACCTTCATGCGCTCGGCATCAGTCAGTTTGCCTTCGACCACCAGTGGGCCGGGATGTTTTTCGCTCATTAGTAGACATCTCGCTGATAACGGCGCTCTACGCGCAGCTCACTTAAAAATTCATCCGCCGTTTCGGCATCCATACCGCCGAATTCGGCAATCACTTCCAGCAGTGCCTGCTCAACGTCCTTCGCCATGCGATTGGCGTCGCCGCAGACATAAATGTGGGCACCGTCATTGATCCAGCGCCACAGCTCTGCGCCCTGTTCGCGCAGTTTGTCTTGTACGTATACTTTTTCTTTCTGGTCGCGGGACCAGGCCAGATCGATGCGGGTCAGTACGCCTTCTTTCACATAGCGCTGCCATTCAACCTGATAGAGGAAATCTTCGGTAAAGTGCGGGTTGCCGAAGAACAGCCAGTTTTTACCCGGCGCTTCATCTGCCGCGCGCTGCTGCATAAAGGCGCGGAACGGCGCAATGCCGGTGCCTGGGCCAATCATGATGACCGGCGTTTCCGGGTTCGCAGGCAGGCGGAAGTTGTCATTGTGCTCAATGAAGACGCGCACTTCGCCCTCTTCTTCCACGCGGTCCGCCAGGAAACTTGATGCCCCACCCGCGCGGGCGCGGCCTTCGATGTCGTAGCGCACCACGCCGACGGTAACATGCACTTCGCTCTCCACTTCAGCCTGCGAAGAGGCGATGGAGTACAGGCGCGGGGTCAGCGGACGCAGCAGGCCAATCAGCGCATCGGCATCCAGTTGAGCCGGAGAGAAACGCACCATATCGACAATTGGCGTCGTCGCGGCGTAATGCTGCAGTTTCGCTTTGTCGCCCACCAGCGGCAGCAAGGATTCGCTGCGCGTTAGGGTGGCATAATTTTCGACGATATTCGGGGTGTTCACCGTCAGCTCGAAATGCCACTGCAGCGCGTCTGAAAGCGGCTGGGTTTTGCCGTCAACGGTGACAGGCTCGTCACCCTTCAGCCACAGCAGCTCAACCAGCTCTTTCACCAGCGCCGGATCGTTCTGATACCAGACGCCCAGCGCATCGCCCGGCTGATAGCGCAGGCCAGAATCACCGAGATCGATCTCGATATGGCGCACGTCTTTTTCGGAGTCGCGGCCGGTAATTTTCTGATTCACCGACAGGCTTGCCGTCAGCGGTGCCTCTTTGGTGTACGGGCTGGTGTGAATGTCGTTGACGGCACCCGTTGCGGTGAAGGCGGCCTGCGCCGACGTCTCTTTCGGCACGCGCGCTTTCAGCACCTCAACAATGCGGGCACGCCATTCCGCGGCGGCGGTCTGGTACTCGACGTCCGCGTCAACGCGGTCCAGCAGGCGCTCCGCGCCCAGCTCCGCCAGCTTGCTGTCGAAGTCTTTACCGGACTGGCAGAAGAATTCATAGGAAGTATCGCCAAGGCCGAACACGGCAAAAGCCGTGCCGTCCAGCTTCGGCGCTTTTTTCGAGAACAGGAACTTGTGCAGCGCCACCGCTTCTTCAGCGGGTTCACCTTCGCCCTGCGTTGAGGCCACAACCACCAGCAGTTTTTCTGACGCGATTTGTTTAAATTTATAATCCCCGGCATTGACCAGGTTCACGTTCAGTTTAGCGGCGAGCAGGTCATCACGCAGCGCTTCGGCCACGCGGCGGGCGTTACCCGTTTGCGAGGCGGAAATGAGCGTAATGGCAGGAATTTCAACGGCCGTTGCCGGTACACCCGCCACAGCGCCAGGCTGCTGATTGAGCATTCCCCAGAAATAACCGGAGACCCAGGCAAGCTGAGTGGGAGAAAAATCAGAGGTGGCAGCCTGAAGGCGCGCCAGTTGCTCCGGGTTCAGGGGAAGCAAATTTGAAGGTGGGGCCTGTGTTGTCATGCGTCGTTATGTTCCAGTAGCCAAGCGGACTTTAAGCGAATAAATCCAAACTGAAGATAAGGTTAACGGCGAGGATAATAACAATTAAAGAAGGGATGGAAATAATAAATAACCAAATGGACTAACCTGTTTTACTTATCGTTCTTAACAGTAAAAACGATTAATTAACCCATTGAAATATAATACGAAAACTAACAAAAAAAGGGCATATCGCGCTTCAGTACCTATTGAGCCGTTTTAGTTAATGCTAAAAATTGTGCTTTCCGGTACTATGCGGCGGTTTTTTCCGCATTACTGAGAGCGATCATGTCCACCACACTGTTTAAAGATTTCACCTTCGAAGCCGCCCACCACCTTCCGCATGTCCCTGAAGGGCATAAATGTGGCCGCCTGCACGGACACTCGTTTATGGTGCGTCTTGAGATCACCGGTGAAGTCGATCCGCATACCGGTTGGATCATGGATTTTGCCGAGCTGAAGGCCGCGTTTAAGCCGACCTACGATCGTCTGGATCACTACTATCTGAATGATATTCCTGGCCTTGAAAACCCGACCAGCGAAGTGCTGGCAAAATGGATTTGGGATCAGATGAAGCCGCTGGTGCCGTTGCTGAGCGCGGTAATGATCAAAGAGACCTGCACGGCAGGCTGCGTGTATCGCGGGGAGTGATGCTTGCCGGGTGGCGCTGACGCTTACCCGGCCTACAAGAGCCTCGAACCCTAGGCCCGGTTAGCGCTAGCGCCACCGGGCTTTTTTTATGCAATATTCAGGTACTTGTGCGTTTGCATCGACAGGCGCCAGTTACGCGCAATACAGGTTTCAATGCACAGGCGCGTCGCGTCGTCTTTCTGACTGATCGGCTGTAGCGCAATGACGCGCTGCTTTTCATCGGTCAGCGTTGCCAGCAGTTCATCCAGCGCTTCGATATCACGTACGCGCCCTACCGGGTGTTTGATCTCATCAGCACGCTCAAGTGCCTGAGACAGCACGTCATACCCGCCGCGCATATTCACTTTTGGCGATACCGTCACCCAGGTGGTGTGTGAACAGCGCACTTCATGGGTGCCGCTGGTTTCAATCTGGCAGCTGTAGCCGTTCTTTTCGAGCAGCTCGGTCAGCGGCGTCAGATCGTGGATGCAGGGTTCACCGCCGGTGATCACCACGTGGCGCGCCGTCCAGCCCTGACGACCAATAATGGCCAGCAGATCTTCTGGACTGCCCGCGCCCCACTTATCGCTCTCTTTGGTTTTCGCCAGTATGCTAAACAGCGACACTTCCCGATCTGCGAGCTTATCCCACGTATGTTTGGTATCACACCAGGCACAGCCAACCGGGCATCCCTGTAAACGAATGAAAATAGCGGGAACGCCGGTAAAGTAACCCTCGCCTTGCAGGGTCTGGAACATCTCGTTAATCGGGTACTGCATAGTCATCTCAGTAAAGGGGATAAACGATAAGTATCGCAGATCCCCGCCGGATGGTCATGCTCCATCGGTGCTTTACGCGCCAATCGCCGCCATAAAACGCTCGGTAATTTGCTGTGGACGGGTGATTGCGCCGCCGACAACAACCGTATGCGCGCCCAGCGCCAGGCATCTGGCCGCGCGTTCAGGGGTATCCACGTTGCCTTCGGCAACCACGGGAACTGTCACGGCAGCCAGCACTGCCTTCAGGAACTCGCAGTCATTCTCAGGAAGCGAATGACCCGCCGTTTCCGCCGTATAGCCGTAAAGCGTGGTGCCGACGCAGTCAAAGCCAAGCGCCTGCGCCGTCACGGCTTCACCCACGGTGGCGATATCCGCCATCAGCAGTACCGCGGGATACCGTGAGCGGATGCGCGTGACCAGCGTTTCCAGGGATTCCCCACCGGGGCGCTCCCGCGCCGTCGCATCAAGCGCTATGATTTCCGGCGAGACGGTCATCAGCTCATCCACCTCTTTCATCGTGGCGGTGATAAACACCTCGCTTTCCGGGTAATCCCGTTTGATGATGCCGATAACAGGCAAAGAGACCTGCTGCTTAATGGCCTCAATATCTACTACGCTGTTGGCACGAATGGCGGCGGCCCCGCCCTGCGCCGCCGCCAGCGCCATCCGCGACATAATAAACGGGCTGTGCAGCGGTTCATTCTCAAGCGCCTGACAGGAGACGACCAGTTTTCCCTTCAGGTTATCCAGTACAGTTTTCATTACGATAAGATCTCTTCCACTTCGTTTTTGATAATCGTGACGTGCGGGCCATAAATGACCTGAACACCGTTACCGCGCACGATAACGCCGCGCGCGCCGGTGGCTTTCAGCGCCGCGTCATTCACTTTGCTGCCGTCCTTCACCGTGACGCGAAGACGCGTAGCGCAGCAGTCCACCTCTTCCAGATTCTCTTTTCCGCCTAATCCAGCGATCACCGCAACGGCGCGCTCGCTCTGCGAAAAAGTCACTTCATTGGCCATCGCCTCCTTTTCCCGACCCGGCGTGGCAAAATCAAAGCGGTTAATCAGGTAGCGGAAGGTGAAGTAGTAAAGGAAGAACCACGGCACGCCGACCAGCGGAACGAACATCCAGTTGGTTTTGGCCTCCCCCTGCAAAATGCCGAACAGCACGAAGTCAATAAAACCGCCGGAGAAGGTTTGTCCGATGGTGATATGCAGCATGTGTGCGAGCATGAACGCCAGCCCGTCAAACAGTGCATGAATGACGTAAAGTACCGGCGCAATAAACAGGAAGGAGAACTCGATAGGCTCGGTAATCCCGGTCAGGAACGAGGTTAACGCCGCAGAGAGCAGCAGCCCGGCAACGCGCTTTTTATTTCTGGTTTTGCCGTGTGGTACATCGCCAGACAGGCGCCGAGCAGGCCAAACATCATCGTAATAAAGCGCCCGGACATGAAACGTGACGTGCCTTCGTAAAACTGACGCGTGGTGGGATCGGCCAGCTGGGCGAAGAAGATCCGCTGTGTGCCCTCAACCAGGTGACCGTTGACAATCTCACTGCCGCCGAGGGCGGTGGTCCAGAACGGCAGATAGAAGATATGGTGCAAACCAAACGGGCCCAGCATGCGTAAAATGAAGCCGTACAGCAGAGTGCCCAGATAGCCGGTGGCATCCACCAGCCCGCCGAGACCAAAAATCAGTTTCTGGAAATGCGGCCAAACCACGGTCATGAGCGCGCCGACGAGTATCGCCGCCAGCGAGCTGATTATGGGGACAAAGCGCGAGCCGCCAAAGAACCCGAGGAACTGCGGAAGCGCAATTTTATTAAACCGATGATGGAGCGTGCAGGTCACCAGACCAATCACCACGCCGCTAAACACGCCGGTTTCCAGCGTCTGAATCCCCAGCGTCATGCCCTGCCCCACAGCGCCCGGGTTCGCGTGCGCCAGTTTGCCGGTGAGGATCAGCAGCGCGTTGATGGTGGCATTCATCACCAGAAACGCGAGAAGCGCCGCCAGCCCAGCCGTGCCCTTATCGCTTTTTGCCAACCCGACGGCAACCCCAACCGCAAACAACACCGAGAGGTTCGCAAAGACGATTGAACCTGCGCTGCTCATGATAGTGAAAATGGCCTGAAGCCAGCCGACATCTAAAAACGGATAAGCCGCCAGCGTATTCGGATTCGATAACGCACCGCCTATCCCCAGCAGCAGACCCGCCGCGGGCAACACGGCTATGGGCAACATAAAGGACTTACCAAAGCGCTGCGCTTTTTCAAACCATCCCCCCGAAGAAGCGCCACTGAACATTTGCATCATTTTTCTCATCTCCCCATTAAACGATGAAAATTTTTACCATATAAATATTATTTAGTGAAAATTACCATCAAAAACCAGGAAGCCGATCATACTTTTTCAAAATGACTGGCATCTTTCCCCCGCTTTCCGCCACACTAGGCGCAGAGAAACACATTAAGGACCTGGCATGTCGGACCATGAAAACCTGCTGCTGAAGCTCCGCCAGGAGGCTTCCGGATACAGCCCAACGCAACAAAAACTCGGCGAGTTTGTCCTCAACGATCCTGCCCGGGTGCTCTACCTGACGATCACGGAACTGGCGCGCGAGAGCCACACCAGCGAGGCCAGCGTAACGCGTCTTTGCCGCACGCTGGGCTGCAAGGGCTATAACGAATTCAAAATGGCGCTTGCGCTGGATATTCAGCAGGGCCAGCCCGCGCGTCAGTCGGGGGATGACATTGATAACGTCGTGGATGAGTCGGTGCAGGCTTTGCAGGATACCGCCAGACTCCTCGACCGCGGGCTGCTTGAAAAGGCCGCGCTGGCGCTGCATCAGGCGCAGTCCGTACAGATTTACGGTGTCGCGGCCAGCGCGATCCTCGGGGAGTATCTGCACTACAAGCTGCTGCGGCTGGGAAAACCCGCGCAGCTGTTTAGCGATATGCACCGCGCGGCCATGAATGCGACAACGCTTTCGAAAGAGACGCTGGTTGTGGCCATCTCCAGTTCGGGTTCAACGCGGGATTTACTCCACGTGGTGAAACTTGCCCGCAAGCGCGGCGTTAAGGTTCTGGCACTCAGCAATACACCCCGCAGCCCGCTGGCGTCTCTGAGCGACATGCAGCTGGTTGCCGCCAAACCAGAGGGTCCCCTTAGCGCAGGCGCACTCAATGCTAAAGTTGGGGTGATGCTGCTGGTCGAGCTGCTGACCACGTCCATGATTGCGCTGGATGGTCATTACGGCGACGTTAGCCAACAAACGGCAAGCGCCACGCTGCCGCTTCTGCTTTAGAAAATAAAAAACCCGCCGAAGCGGGTTTTTTCATAAGAACGAAAGTTCAGGCTTATGCCTGGCCTTTGATCTCTTTCAGACCGTTGTATGGTGCTTTTTCGCCCAGCGCTTCTTCGATACGAATCAGCTGGTTGTATTTAGCAACACGGTCAGAACGGCTCATAGAACCGGTTTTGATCTGGCCTGCAGCGGTACCCACAGCCAGGTCGGCAATGGTAGCGTCTTCAGTTTCGCCAGAACGGTGAGAGATAACAGCGGTGTAACCAGCGTCTTTCGCCATTTTGATCGCAGCCAGAGTTTCGGTCAGAGAACCGATCTGGTTGAATTTGATCAGGATGGAGTTAACGATGCCTTTCTCGATGCCTTCTTTCAGGATCTTGGTGTTGGTTACGAACAGATCGTCACCAACCAGCTGGATTTTGTCGCCCAGTACTTTGGTCTGGTATGCGAAGCCAGCCCAGTCAGACTCGTCCAGACCGTCTTCGATAGACACGATTGGGTACTGTTTGGTCAGGTCTTCCAGGAAGTGAGTGAACTCTTCGGAGGTGAATGCTTTGTTGCCTTCGCCAGCCAGAACGTATTTACCGTCTTTGTAGAATTCAGATGCTGCACAGTCCATCGCCAGGGTGATGTCTTTGCCCAGCTCGTAGCCTGCTGCTTTAACTGCTTCAGCGATTACAGCCAGAGCTTCTGCGTTAGAACCCAGGTTTGGCGCATAGCCACCTTCGTCACCAACAGCAGTGTTCATACCTTTAGCTTTCAGAACTTTAGCCAGGTTGTGGAACACTTCAGAACCCATACGTACTGCTTCTTTCAGGGATTTCGCGCCAACTGGCTGAATCATGAATTCCTGAATATCAACGTTGTTGTCTGCGTGCTCACCACCGTTGATGATGTTCATCATTGGTACAGGCATGGAGTATTTGCCTGGGGTGCCGTTCAGTTCAGCGATGTGCTCGAACAGTGGCTGGCCTTTCGCTGCTGCTGCTGCTTTGGCGTTAGCCAGGGAAACAGCCAGGATTGCGTTCGCACCGAAGTTAGATTTGTTTTCAGTACCGTCCAGATCGATCATGATCTTGTCGATGCCAGCCTGGTCTTTGGCGTCTTTGCCAAGGATTGCCTGAGCAATAGGACCGTTTACAGCGCCAACCGCTTTCAGTACGCCTTTGCCCAGGAAGCGGGATTTGTCGCCATCGCGCAGTTCCAGCGCTTCGCGGGAACCAGTAGAAGCACCTGATGGAGCAGCAGCCATACCAACGAAACCACCTTCCAGGTGAACTTCCGCTTCAACGGTCGGGTTACCACGGGAGTCGATGATTTCACGACCGATGACTTTAACGATTTTGGACATTAGATTTTCCTCAGTACAAGTTAAACTAAAACTCCAGACAAACAACGCGTACCAGAGGTACGCGTTGCCGTTCTAACTTTTTTTACTTCGCCTGACGCTTCTGGTAGTCGCTGGCGGCCTTCACGAAGCCTGCAAACAGCGGATGCCCGTCGCGCGGCGTAGAAGTAAATTCCGGGTGGAATTGGCAGGCAACGAACCATGGATGGTTAGGCACCTCGATGATCTCGACTAACTGATCATCCCCGGAACGGCCCGCAACACGCAGACCCGCAGCTTCAATCGGTTTCAACAACATGTTGTTGACTTCATAGCGGTGACGATGGCGCTCGGTGATGGTTGGCTCGCCATACAGCTTGCGAACCACGCTATCGTCGGACAGCTGGCAGGCCTGTGCGCCAAGACGCATAGTGCCACCCAGATCGCTCTTCTCGGTACGGACTTCGACGTTACCTTCTTCGTCGCGCCATTCAGTGATAAGCGCCACTACAGGGTACTTACAGTCTGGCACAAATTCCGTAGAGTTCGCGTTTTCCATTCCCGCTACGTTGCGCGCAAATTCGATCAGCGCAACCTGCATACCCAGGCAGATGCCGAGGTATGGAATATTGTTTTCACGCGCATAGCGCGCGGTGGCGATCTTGCCTTCTACACCACGGTAGCCGAAGCCGCCAGGGATGAGAATCGCATCCAGATCTTTCAGAATTTCGACGCCACGCGTTTCAACATCCTGCGAATCAATCAGCTTGATGTTCACGGAGACGCGGTTCTTCAGACCACCGTGCTTCAGCGCTTCGATGACTGACTTATAGGCGTCCGGCAGTTCAATGTACTTGCCGACCATACCGATAGTCACTTCACCAGCCGGATTGGCTTCTTCGTAAATAACCTGTTCCCATTCAGACAGGTTAGCTTCCGGACAGTTCAAGCTGAATCGTTTACAAATATAATCGTCCAGGCCCTGTGATTTCAACAGGCCCGGGATTTTATAAATGGAATCGACGTCTTTCATTGAAATAACGGCTTTTTCAGGCACGTTACAGAACAATGCAATTTTCGCACGTTCGTTCGCTGGAACCGCGCGATCGGAGCGGCAAACCAGGATGTCTGGCTGAATACCGATGGAGAGCAGTTCTTTTACTGAGTGCTGAGTCGGCTTGGTTTTCACTTCACCTGCGGCGGCCATGTACGGCACCAGGGTCAGGTGCATGAACAGCGCGTGCTCACGACCAATATCGACAGCCAGCTGACGAATCGCTTCAAGGAATGGCAGGGATTCGATATCACCTACGGTTCCGCCGATTTCGACCAGCACCACGTCGTGCCCTTCGCCGCCCGCAACGATGCGTTCTTTGATTGCGTTAGTGATGTGCGGGATAACCTGAACAGTTGCCCCCAGGTAGTCACCGCGGCGCTCTTTACGCAGAACGTCTGAGTAGATGCGGCCAGTCGTGAAGTTGTTACGACGGGTCATTTTGGTGCGGATGAAACGCTCGTAGTGGCCAAGATCCAGATCGGTTTCAGCGCCGTCTTCAGTAACGAACACTTCCCCGTGTTGGATTGGGCTCATGGTGCCCGGATCGACGTTGATGTACGGATCCAGTTTCATCATGGTCACATTGAGGCCACGGGCTTCAAGAATGGCTGCGAGGGAGGCTGCGGCAATGCCTTTACCCAGAGAGGATACGACCCCGCCGGTCACAAAAATATAGTTCGTTGTCATGCTGAACCTGAGAAGTTAGGGTGAAACGATGGAATAACCAGGACGGGAAAGTAGTATACCCGAACACGGCGAGCGCCACAAACTTTCATTCTCCGTCTCCATTCCAAGCCATGACAAACATAAGGAGTGAGAAAATAGCCCCTTTTGGGTAAATGTTTTTGACGCAAATCAAGCGCTTGTCATTTAAAAAATCACACAAATTGCGCTTGATCGCAAAATCTCGTTAGAGATCATGTTCCTGGCGTTTTACTTCCTGCCAGACTTCTTCCATGGCTTCGAGGTCGATTCCGGTCATTTCCAGGCCGCGTGAGGCCACAATCCGCTCAACTTCGCGAAAGCGTCGCTCGAACTTAATGTTGGCTTTTTGCAGGGCGGTTTCCGCTTTTACACCCAAATGGCGCGAAAGATTTACGGTCGCGAAAAGCAGGTCTCCCATCTCCTCTTCCAGCTTTGCTTCATCCACAACCGCCTGCTGCGCTTCATGCATCACTTCGTCGATCTCTTCATGCACTTTATCCAGCACCGGCCCCAAGGAGTCCCAGTCAAAACCCACGGCGGAGCAGCGTTTCTGGATTTTATGCGCGCGCATCAGCGCGGGCAGACTTAGCGGAATATCATCTAGCGCCGAGTGCTGGGATTTTTCGGCCCGCTCGGCGCTTTTTATCTGCTCCCAGCGAGCCAGCACTTCCGCGCTGTTGCCTGCGGTGGCATCGCCAAAAATATGCGGATGGCGGCGCTCCAGCTTCTCGCTGATGGCAGCGCAGATGTCGTCAAAGTTAAAGCGCCCTTCTTCCTGTGCCATCTGCGCATAGAACACCACCTGGAATAACAGGTCGCCCAGCTCGCCGCGCAGGTCGTCAAAATCCTCGCGTGAAATGGCGTCCAGCACTTCATAGGTTTCTTCGAGGGTGTACGGGGCGATGGTGGCGAAAGTCTGCTCCTTGTCCCACGGGCAACCGTTCTCCGGGTCGCGCAGGCGTTTCATGATGCCGAGCAGGCGGTCGATTTGAGTCATAATCTGTTCCATTAAAAAACAAGCCGGGTGGCGGCAAAGCCTTACCCGGCCTACATAAGAAAGTGCAGTTAACCGCCGTGCAGACGACGCGCGTCTATCACATCCGGCACCTGGTTCAGTTTGCCGAGCACACGGCCCAGCACCTGCAGGTTGTAAATTTCGATGGTCATATCAATGGTGGCAAGCTGCTCGCGGGTATCGCTGCGGCTGGCAACGCCCAGCACGTTAACCTTCTCGTTGGCGAGAATGGTCGTGATGTCGCGCAGCAGGCCGCTGCGGTCATTGGCGGTGACGCGCACCACCAGCGAGTAGCCTGCAGAGTAGCTTTCGCCCCAGACCGCTTCCACGATACGCTCCGGCGCATGTGACTGCAGCTCTGCAAGCTGGTCACAGTCTGAACGGTGGATCGAAATCCCGCGCCCCTGAGTGATAAAGCCAACGATATCATCACCTGGAATAGGCTGGCAGCAGCGGGCAATGTGGTGCATCAGATTGCCCACGCCTTCCACGACCACCCGGCCGTTATCTTTGCTGCGCTGCTGCGGCGCATGGGTTTTCTGCTGCAGCTGCTTCAGCGCCGCCGCATCCTGCTCCGCCGCACTTGGCTTGTTGAACTGCGCCTGCAGGAAGTTCACCATCTGATTCAGACGGATATCTCCGCCGCCAATGGCCGCTAACAGTTCGTCAAGCTCGTTGAAGTTGTAGCGTGGCAGCAGGAATTTCTCCGCCTCTTTCAGGCTGATCCCCACATGCTCCAGTTCGTCATCGAGGATCTGGCGACCGGCAAGGATGTTTTTATCGCGATCCTGCTTGCGGAACCAGGCGTGGATCTTGGAGCGCCCGCGGCTGGTGGTGACATAGCCCAGGTTCGGGTTCAGCCAGTCGCGGCTCGGGTTGGGCTGCTTCTGGGTGATGATCTCAATCTGATCACCCATCTGCAGCTGATAGGTGAATGGCACGATTCGTCCGCCGATTTTCGCCCCGATGCAGCGGTGCCCCACATCGCTGTGGATGTGGTAGGCGAAGTCGAGCGGCGTGGAGCCCGCGGGCAGGTCGACAACGTCCCCTTTCGGGGTAAAGACGTAGACCCGGTCGTCAAAGACCTGGCTGCGCACTTCATCGAGCATTTCGCCGGAATCAGCCATCTCTTCCTGCCACGCAATCAGCTTACGCAGCCAGGCGATGCGGTCTTCGTGGCCAGAACGCGCGCCGCCGGACGTACCCTCTTTGTATTTCCAGTGCGCGGCCACGCCCAACTCGGCGTCTTCGTGCATCTGTTTGGTGCGGATCTGGATCTCAACCGTTTTGCCGCCGGGGCCAAGCACCACGGTATGAATAGACTGGTAGCCGTTCGGTTTCGGGTTCGCCACATAGTCGTCGAACTCGTCCGGCAGGTGGCGGAAGTGAGTATGTACTATCCCCAGCGCGGCGTAGCAGTCCTGCAAACGCTCCGCCACAATACGCACGGCGCGCACGTCAAACAGCTCGTCAAAGGCGAGGTGTTTCTTCTGCATTTTGCGCCAGATGCTATAGATGTGCTTAGGTCGACCGTAGACTTCGGCGCGCACGTTCTCTTCTTTCATTGACTGACGCAGCCCGCTGACAAACTCGTCGATGTAGTGTTCACGATCGATACGGCGTTCATGCAGAAGTTTGGCAATGCGCTTGTATTCCGCCGGGTGCAGATAGCGGAAGCAGTAATCTTCAAGCTCCCATTTCAGCTGACCGATACCTAAGCGGTTCGCCAGCGGCGCATAGATATTTGTACACTCCTTGGCGGCAAGGACGCGCTCGTCTTCCGGCGCATCCTTCACTTCGCGCAGGTGCGCAATACGTTCGGCAAGCTTGATGACCACGCAGCGGAAGTCATCCACCATGGCTAGCAGCATTCGCCGGACGTTATCAACCTGTTCTGAGGAGACGGAATCGGTATGGGCAGCTTTAAGCTGGCGGATGGCCGCCATATCGCGCACGCCGTGGATCAGCGCGACGACGGAGGTTCCGACGCTGTCACGCAGCACGTCTTCGCTGACCACGTCAGCATCGGCAAGCGGGAACAGAAGCGCGGCCTGCAGCGTTTCGATATCCATGTTCAGCATGGAGAGAATTTCGACCATTTCGATGCCGCGCCACAGCAGCAGCTCGGCGTCAGGATGTCCCTGCGTGGTGCGCAGACAATAGGCCCAGGTTTCGGTTAAGCGTTCACACGACTGCTGGCTGGAAATCCCCAGACTTGCGATCCATTTTTGAGGGTCAAACTCACCAGCTTTATTAAGATGTGCACTTCTTACCGCAACCATCGTCCTCTCCTTTAGGGACCAGGGCCTGTCGAAGTCGACAAGCCAAACAAATTAGATGTGCTCAAACAACGCCATCGATTCCAGATGTCCAGTGTGCGGGAACATGTCCAGCATTGCCAGACGCTGAATCTGGTAACCCGCACTGATTAATGCCTCGCTGTCCCGGGCAAGCGTCGCCGGATTACAGGAAACATAGACCACACGCTTCGGCGCGAGTTTAATAATATGTGCCATTACGCCCGGAGCACCGGCACGTGCCGGGTCGAGCAAAATTTTATCAAAGCCCTGTTTTGCCCACAGCTGTTGAGTCACATCTTCCTCAAGGTTTTGATGAAAAAATGTCACATTTTGCAAGCCATTCTGTAGAGCGTTTTCCTGTCCTTTGGCGACCAGCGCCTCAACGCCTTCCACACCCACCACGTTTGCCGCTTTCTGCGCCAGGGGCAGCGTGAAATTACCCATACCGCAGAAGAGATCGAGCACCCGGTCGGTCGGCTGGATATCGAGCCAGTCCAGCGCTTTTTCAATCATCTGCTGATTCACGCCGTCATTGACCTGGATGAAATCCCGCGGGCTGAACGTTAAGCGTAGCCCGTTTGACGCATACCAGGGAGCCTCTCCCGTAACCTGCTCAAGTATCTCGCTTTGTGGTGCCAGGAAAAGCGCAAGCTTGTGGGAATGCGAAAAGCGTTCCAGTTTTTCGCGATCTTTTTCGGACAGCGGCGCAGTATGGCGCAGCACCATCAGCGGGCCGTTGTTAGCCAGAACCAGCTCCACGTGCCCGAGATGGCGAACACCTTCGAGCCCGGACAGACACTGGTGCACATCAGGGAGCAATGCCTCAAGTTGGGGCACCAAAACAGGGCACTGCTTTATATCCACGATATCGCTGGCGCTGGATTTACGAAATCCCATCTCCAGCCGCTCGGTTTTTAGCTGATAACTGAGGCTCAGGCGCGCGCGCCGACGGTAGCCCCAGGGCTGCCCGGCGATAATCTCGTTAACCTCATGCTTAAGCTGACGCGCCAGCGCGCTGCTTTTACTTTTTTGCTGTAAAACTACGCTGGCATGCTGTTGCTGGCAGCCCCCGCAGACGCCAAAATGGGGGCAGCGAGGCACTTCGCGTTCCGGGCTATCGCTCAGTCGGCGCTTTACCTGGCCGCGCGCGTACTGGCGTTTATCTTCCGTCAGCGTAATTTCTGCTCGTTCTGATGGCAGCAAACCTGTTATAAACAGTGTCTTACCGTTGTGCCGCGCCACACCCTGCCCAAAGGGATCGAGGTCCGTGGCTTCAACAGTTATGATCTGACGCGTCGTCACGCGTCGCTTTGCAGAGTAGAATTGCGCCATCGCTGAGATTTTTCTCACATATAAACATAATTGTCCTAATTGTCCCATAACGGAACGCCATGACCAACTACAGCCTGCGTGCACGCATGATGATTTTGATCCTCGCCCCCACCGTATTGATCGGTTTGCTGCTGAGTATCTTCTTTGTGGTGCATCGCTATAACGATTTGCAGCGACAGCTGGAAGACGCCGGAGCCAGCATTATCGAACCGCTGGCGGTCTCCAGCGAGTACGGGATGAACCTGCAAAACCGGGAATCCATTGGTCAGTTAATTAGCGTCCTGCATCGTCGTCATTCGGACATCGTGCGGGCTATCTCCGTTTATGATGAAAACAACCGTCTGTTTGTTACCTCGAATTTTCACCTTGACCCGACGTCCCTGAAAATTCCTGACGGCACGCCGTTCCCGCGCCATCTCACCGTATTGCGGCGAGGGGATATTATGATCCTGCGCACGCCAATCATCTCCGAGAGCTATTCTCCAGATGAATCCGCTCAGTCTGAAGCCAAATCCAGCAACAACATGCTGGGATATGTGGCGCTGGAGTTGGATCTCAAGTCAGTCCGGCTGCAGCAGTACAAAGAAATATTTATCTCCGGCGTGATGATGCTCTTCTGTATCGGCATTGCGCTGATTTTCGGCTGGCGACTGATGCGTGATGTGACGGGGCCGATTCGAAACATGGTCAACACCGTTGACCGTATCCGTCGCGGCCAGCTCGACAGCCGCGTGGAAGGGTTTATGTTGGGCGAGCTGGATATGCTGAAAAACGGCATCAACTCAATGGCGATGTCGCTGGCGGCGTATCATGAAGAGATGCAGCACAACGTTGACCAGGCCACTTCCGACCTGCGCGAAACGCTGGAGCAAATGGAGATTCAGAACGTCGAGCTGGATCTGGCCAAAAAACGCGCCCAGGAAGCCGCGCGCATTAAATCCGAATTCCTTGCCAATATGTCACACGAGCTGAGAACCCCGCTGAACGGCGTAATCGGCTTTACCCGTCTGACGCTGAAAAGCGAGCTTAACCCCACCCAGCGCGACCACCTGCATACTATCGAACGTTCGGCCAACAACCTGCTGGCGATCATTAACGACGTGCTGGACTTCTCGAAGCTGGAGGCGGGCAAGCTGATCCTCGAGAGTATTCCGTTCCCGCTGCGCGGCACGCTGGATGAGGTGGTGACGCTGCTTGCGCATTCGTCACACGATAAGGGGCTGGAGTTGACGCTCAATATCAAAAACGATGTGCCGGATAACGTCATTGGTGACCCGCTGCGTCTGCAGCAGGTCATAACCAATCTGGTGGGTAACGCGATCAAGTTTACCGAGAGCGGCAATATCGACATTCTTGTCGAAAAGCGGGCGCTCAGTAATAACAAGGTACAGATTGAGGTGCAGATCCGCGATACCGGTATCGGCATACCGGAGCGCGATCAGTCGCGTCTGTTCCAGGCATTCCGTCAGGCGGACGCCAGTATTTCCCGCCGCCACGGGGGGACCGGCCTGGGGCTGGTGATCACCCAAAAACTGGTAAAAGAGATGGGCGGCGATATCTCCTTCCACAGCCAGCCTAACCGGGGTTCAACCTTCTGGTTCCATATCAATCTCGATCTCAACCCGAACGTCATGACCGATGGGCCAGTGACTGACTGCCTGAAAGGGATGCGTCTGGCCTACGTTGAGCCAAATGCCGCAGCGGCACAGTGCACGCTGGACGTGTTAAGCACCACGCCGCTGGAGGTTGTGTACAGCCCGACCTTCTCTGCGCTTGCCGTTGAGCACTACGATATCCTGCTGATGGGGATCCCGGTCACCTTTACGGGCGAACTGACCATGCAGCAGGAGCGCCTGGCGAAAGCGGCATCAATGACTGACTACCTGCTGCTGGCTCTGCCTTGCCATGCACAAATTAACGCCGAAGAGCTGAAAAACGATGGGGCCGCCGCCTGTCTGCTCAAACCGCTCACGGCCACACGCCTGCTGCCTGCACTCACCGAATACTGTCGTCTAAGCCAGCACGCGCTGCCGCTCGTCAGCGACGAGCAAAAGCTGCCGATGAGCGTGATGGCGGTGGACGATAACCCGGCAAACCTGAAGCTGATTGGCGTGCTGCTGGAGGATCAGGTTCAGCATGTGGAACTGTGTACTAGCGGTGCGCAGGCAGTGGAACAGGCTAAACAGATGCAGTTCGATTTGATTCTGATGGATATTCAGATGCCGGGTATGGACGGAATTCGCGCCTGCGAGCTTATCCGCCAGCTCCCGCATCAGCAGCAAACGCCGGTTATTGCGGTGACCGCGCACGCCATGGCCGGACAGAAAGAAAAATTGCTGAGCGCCGGGATGAATGATTATCTGGCCAAGCCTATCGACGAAGAGAAACTGCATAGCCTGCTGGTGCGCTACAAACCGGGGCATATTGGCGGGACGTACATGGTTGCAACAGAATCGCCGGAGATTAGCGTCAACCAGAATGCCACCTTCGACTGGTCGCTGGCGCTGCGCCAGGCGGCAGGGAAAACCGATTTAGCCCGCGACATGTTGCAAATGCTGGTCGCCTTCCTGCCGGAAATCCGTAATAAAGTTGAAGAACAACTGGTGGGAGAAAACCCCGAAGAACTGCTGGAAGCCATCCACAAGCTGCACGGCAGCTGCGGCTACAGCGGGGTGCCGCGGTTGAAGAACCTTTGTCAGTTGCTGGAGCAACAGTTACGCGCCGGTACGCCAGAATCCGAGCTTGAACCCGAGTTTCTGGAGCTGCTGGATGAAATGGATAACGTGACGCGGGAAGCGATGAAGGTGTTAGGGAGCTGATATAAAAGCCCGGTGGCGCTACGCTTACCGGGCCTACAATTGCGGGTGCGGCCTGATGCCCTCCCACAGGGAGAGGGAAAACTACATTCCCTGCCCCACTTTCAGCGCCGCCGCGATATTCCTTGCGGCCATCCTGACATTCTCGCTGGCATTTTCCAGCGCATCCTCCAGTGAACAGATGGTGTAAATCACGCTAAACACGGCGTCGATACCGTGCTCATGCACCACACCGACATCCGCCGTCAGGCTGCCCGCA
This sequence comes from Enterobacter sp. ENT02, assembly GCF_019219165.1. Lineage (NCBI taxonomy): Bacteria > Pseudomonadati > Pseudomonadota > Gammaproteobacteria > Enterobacterales > Enterobacteriaceae > Enterobacter > Enterobacter sp. ENT02. Next base: position 552,519 of record NZ_JAHUWD010000003.1, on the reverse strand, counting down.
ATCCCGATAACCGGTTTGTTAAAGCGTTTTGCGACTTTCGCCACTCCAACGGGCACTTTACCGTGGATAGTCTGACTGTCGATGCGGCCTTCGCCGGTGATCACTAAATCAGCATCGGCGACCTGATCCGCGAGATGCAAGGCATCGGTGACGATCTCAATCCCCTGACGCAGCTGAGCGCCGCAAAAGGCGTATAACGCGGCCCCCATCCCGCCCGCCGCACCGCCGCCGGACAGGTTCAGAACGTCGATATCCAGATCGCGGGCGATAACCTGCGCATAATGGGCAAGCGCGTTGTCCAGGGTGACAATCATCTCTGGCGTCGCCCCTTTCTGCGGGCCAAACACCGCAGTGGCTCCCTCCTCCCCCGTTAACGGGTTGGTGACATCGCAGGCAACCTCAATCCGGCACGCTTTCAGCCGTTTATCGAGACCGGTAAGGTCAATATGTGCCAGCGTGGCAAGTTCGCCGCCCCCGAGTCCGACAGGCTTCTGAGCGGCATCCAGCAATTTCGCGCCCAGCGCCTGGACCATGCCCGCGCCGCCGTCGTTGGTGGCACTGCCGCCAATGCCGATAATGATATGCTTAACGCCCGCGTCCAGCGCATGACGGATGAGCTCGCCGGTTCCCCACGAGGTCGTTTTCAGCGGGTTGCGCTGCGAGGGTGGCACAAGCTCCAGACCGCTCGCCGCCGCCATTTCAATAAACGCGCTTTGATCGTCACCGGATAACCCGTAGAACCCTTCAACAGGCTCCCCCAGCGGACCTGTCACCGGGACATGAATGATTCGCCCCTGAGTGGCCGCAACCATCGCCTCGACGGTGCCTTCGCCCCCATCGGCAACCGGTAATTTTACGTAGTTAGCCGAGGGAAAAATCTCGCGAAAGCCGCGTTCTATCGCTGTCGCTACCTCAAGAGCACTCAAACTTTCCTTATACGAGTCCGGTGCGATAACAATTTTCATAAGCCATCCTTACGCATAGTCATTACGTTAAGCATACACCACGTAAACGACCGCTCATGGGAGCGGTCCCAATGCGTTTATCGTACCATGCACGGACGTTTATTGTCGAATGTCCAGTCCGGGATCAAATACTGCATGGCTATCGCATCGTCGCGCGCGCCCAGACCGTGTTTCAGGTACAGTTCGTGGGCTTTCATCACCTGGTCCATATCCAGCTCAACGCCCAGGCCCGGCGTGGTTGGCACCTGCACCATGCCGCCTTTGATTTCAAACGGCTGCTTAGTAAGACGCTGATTGCCCTCCTGCCAGATCCAGTGGGTATCTATGGCGGTGATCGTGCCCGGCGCGGCAGCGGCAACGTGAGTGAACATTGCCAGCGACACGTCGAAGTGATTGTTGGAGTGCGAGCCCCAGGTCAGGCCGAACTCGTGGCACATCTGCGCCACGCGAACTGAACCCTGCATCGTCCAGAAATGCGGGTCCGCCAGAGGAATATCGACGGACTGAAGGGATAAGGTATGCCCCATCTGGCGCCAGTCGGTGGCGATCATATTGGTTGCCGTTGGCAAACCGGTGGCGCGGCGAAACTCGGCCATCACCTCGCGCCCGGAGAAGCCCTGCTCGGCCCCACACGGATCTTCCGCGTAGGCCAGCACGCCTTTAAGCTGCTTACCAATTTTAATCGCTTCATCAAGCGACCATGCGCCGTTCGGATCCAGCGTGACGCGCGCCTGCGGGAAACGTTTTGCCAGCGCGGTAATGGCCTCCGCCTCTTCTTCCCCTGCCAGTACGCCGCCCTTCAGTTTGAAGTCGTTGAAGCCATATTTTTCGTAAGCGGCTTCGGCCAGACGCACCACCGCGTCAGGAGTCATCGCTTCATCGTGGCGAACGCGGTACCAGTCGCAGTGCTCATCCGGCTGGCTCTGGTACGGCAGTGGCGTCAGCTTACGGTTGCCGACAAAGAACAGATAGCCCAGCATTTCCACTTCGGTGCGCTGCTGACCCTCGCCCAGCAGGGACGCAACGTTCACGCCAAGATGCTGACCAAGCAGATCCAGCATTGCCGCCTCAATACCGGTGACCACGTGGATAGTCGTACGCAGGTCGAAGGTTTGCAGCCCGCGCCCGCCCGCATCGCGGTCCGCAAAGGTGCTACGCACGCCATTGAGAACATTTTTGTATTCGCCGAGGGTTTTCCCCACCACCAGCGGAATGGCGTCCTCCAGCGTTTTGCGGATCTTTTCCCCGCCCGGAATTTCGCCCACGCCCGTATGGCCGGAATTGTCTTTGATAATCACGATATTGCGGGTAAAGAACGGCGCATGCGCGCCGCTCAAATTCATCAGCATGCTGTCATGGCCCGCAACCGGAACGATCTGCATGGAAGTGACTACAGGGGTAGAAAATGTGCTCATGGTTCAATCCTTTTATCAGTGACGTCCAAAAACAGGGCGCTTACGGTCAAATGTCCAGCCGGGGATCAGGTACTGCATCGGGCCCGCGTCGTTACGCGCGCCGCCTGGTAACCTCTTATACGCCTCGTGCGCTTTGTGGATCTGATCCCAGTCAAGCTCCACGCCCAGCCCCGGCGCATCCGGTACGGCAATGCTGCCGTTTTTGATCTCCAGCGGATTTTTCGTCAGTCGGGCTTCCCCCTCCTGCCAAATCCAGTGGGTGTCGATGGCGGTCGGGTTACCCGGCGCCGCCGCGCCAACGTGGGTAAACATCGCCAGCGAAATGTCGAAATGGTTGTTGGAGTGACAGCCCCAGGTCAGCCCCCAGTCGTCGCACAGCTGCGCCACGCGCACCGCACCGGACAGCGTCCAGAAGTGCGGGTCAGCCAGCGGAATATCCACCGAATTGAGCATGACCGCATGGCCCATTTCACGCCAGTTGGTGGCGATCATGTTAGTGGCGACCGGCAGCCCGGTGGCGCGTCGGAACTCGGCCATCACTTCCCGACCAGAGAAACCCTGTTCGGCACCGCACGGATCTTCCGCGTAGGTCAGTACATCGCCCAGACCTTTACACAGCGAGATGGCTTCATCCAGTAACCATGCACCGTTCGGATCCACGGTGATCCGCGCATCGGGGAAACGCTTTTTCAGCGCGCGGGCAGTTTCAATTTCCTGCTCGCCGGGCAGCACACCGCCTTTCAGTTTGAAATCCTTAAAGCCGTAGCGGTCCTGTGCGGCTTCCGCCAGACGCACCACCGCCTCGCCGGTCAGCGCCTCCTGATGGCGCAGGTGATACCACTCATGGTTGCCCGGCGAACGGTCCAGATAAGGCAGATCGGTTTTATTACGGTCGCCTACGTAGAACAGGTAGCCCAGCACCGTTACCGCATCGCGCTGTTTGCCTGGGCCCAGCAGTTCGCAGACCGGGACATTCAGCGCCTTACCGAGCAAATCGAGCAGAGCGGCTTCCAGCGCGGCAACCGCGTTGACGCGCAGTTCAAACGTCCAGGCACCTTTTCCGAAGGTATCAAAGTCAGCAGACTGGTTACCCTTATGCACCCGCTGAACCACTTTGTTCAGACGGGCCACTTCCTGGCCCTCCACCTGTGGAATGGCATCAACCAGCGTCTGGTAAATCACCTCTCCGCCCGGCGCTTCGCCAACGCCGGTATTCCCCGCGCTGTCGGTTAGTACTACGATATTGCGGGTAAACCAGGCGTTATGCGCGCCGCCAATATTGAGCAGCATGCTGTCCTGTCCGGCCACCGGGATGACCTTCATCTCAGTGACGACAGGGCTTGATTGCGTTGTCATCATCCACGCTCCCCTACAGGTTTAAGTTCGACGCGTTTGATATCGCCGACCAGCACCAGGTAACTCAGCACCGCCACCAGCGCATGCACCCCTACGTAAATCAGCGCACCGTTAAAGGAGCCGGTGGTGCCGACGATGTAGCCGATAGCGATTGGCGTAACAATCCCCGAAATATTGCCGAACATATTGAACAGACCGCCGCTCAGGCCGCTGATCTCCTTCGGTGCCGTATCCGCCATCACCGCCCAGCCCAGCGCGCCAATGCCTTTGCCGAAGAAGGCCATCGCCATAAAGCCGATAATCATCCACTCAGCGCTCACGTAGTTACAGAACACCATGGTCATGGAGAGCAGCATCCCGAGCACGATAGGCGTTTTACGCGCGATATTGAGAGAGCCGGTGCGGCGCATCAGCCAGTCGGAAATCACCCCGCCGAGCACGCCGCCCACGAAGCCGCAGATGGCCGGGATCGAGGCAACAAACCCCGCTTTCAGAATCGACATACCGCGCGCCTGTACCAGGTAAACCGGGAACCAGGTGATGAAGAAGTAGGTTAAGGCGTTGATGCAGTACTGGCCCAGATAGATACCGATCATCATGCGCGAGCCAACGAGCTGTTTGATCTGCGCCCATTTCTGGCTGAACGGAACTTTTGCTTTTGCGGATTTCTGATCCATGTTGATCAGCGCCCCGCCCTCTGCGATGTACTCCAGCTCCTTCTTGTTCACGCCCGGGTGTTGATTGGGTTCATGGATCACTTTCAGCCAGATAAAGCTGATGACGATCCCAAGCCCACCCATGAAGAAGAAGACGTGTGACCAGCCCACCTCATGCGTCAGCCAGCCCATGATTGGCGCGAAGATCACCGTGGCGAAGTATTGTGCGGAGTTGAAAATCGCGACCGCGGTTCCCCTCTCCTGTGCCGGGAACCAGGCTGCGACAATGCGGCTGTTCCCCGGGAAGGAAGGCGCTTCCGCTAAGCCAACCAGGAAGCGCAGCGTGAAGAGCGCAACGATAATGCCGAAGCCGCTGAAGATATCGACGAACCCCTGCAGCAGGGTAAACATCGACCAGATAAAGATGGACCAGAAATAGACCCGTTTTGAGCCAAAGCGGTCAAGCAGCCAGCCGCCAGGAATTTGGCCGATGACATAGGCCCATGAAAACGCCGAGAAAACGTAACCCATGCCGACCGGATCAAGTCCGATATCTTTTGCCATCTCAGAACCAGCAATCGACAGCGTGGCGCGGTCACCGTAGTTGAAGGATGTGACGATAAACAGCATCACCACTATCCAGTAGCGAGCGTTAGTGCGCTTCTCTGCGCTGCTCGCCGCCTGGCTTAATGAACTCATAGTTGCACTCCTGAATCATAGCTTTCGCCTGGTTCATTCTGTACAGCACCTGTAGGGTAATCAGAATGAGAGATAAGTGTTCGGCAGTTTTGGTACGGCTGAAGGCCGTTTTATGGTGAAGCGCTGCCTTATTGGGTAACTGACGGGAAAAGTATATGAAGGAGTGGCGCTCTTCCTCACCGTGCATCGACACAACATTGAAGGGGGAGTGAGACGTGGTTTGGGGCATAAGCCCAAAGCAGTGGAAGATGGTTCACGGAATTGAGGTTTTCGGGCGGCTTTGTTGCCGGGTGGCGGCTTCACCTGACCCGGCCAACAAACTATAAAACTAGTTAAGCAGCGTTGCCCAGTGCTCAACCCACGGGTTTGATTCGCTTTCTGGCTCCGGGTGTTCGCCTGCGTCAATCAGCAGCATCTCGCCGACGCGCTGGGCGCTCTGCTCCTGCAAAAGGGCATCGAACTGTTTACCGCCGCCACAGAAGTTGGCGTAAGAGCTGTCGCCCAGGGCAATGATGCCGTAGTGCACGTTCGGCTGATAGCCAAGCTGGTCTTTAATGCCCTGGAACAGCGGCACGATGCTGTCCGGCAGATCGCCCTGCCCGGTCGTGGAGGTCACCACCAGAATGTATTTATCTTGATACTTTTCCCAGTCTGCCAGTTCCGGGTCTTCATAGACCGTGGCTTTATGGCCCTGGCTGGCGAGTATTGCCTCAGCTTCTTCCGCTACCAGCAGCGAGTTGCCGTACATTGTGCCGACAAAAATGCCTACTTCAGCCATGCTTTGCTCCCTTAATTATTGCGCTTGCTGTTCATCCTGAACGTTGCCTGATACAAACTCAACCCTTTCATTTTCGGGGAGTTGCCCCAGCCAGCCAAATTGTGACAGCGCCTGCATCCAGACGTCGTCCAGCCCCGCGCGGATAGTCAGCGGTTCGCCGGTGAACGGGTGCGTCAGGCTCAGCTCGCTGGCGTGCAGCATCAGGCGATGACAGCCAAAATGCTCGGCCGCGCTGCGGTTCTGGCGCAAATCACCGTGCTTGCTGTCGCCAATAATCGGATGGCGCAGATGCGCAAGGTGGCGGCGAAGCTGGTGCTTGCGCCCGGTTTTAGGCAAAAGCTCAACCAGGCTGTAGCGTGTGGTCGGAAACTTACTGGTCGCCACCGGCATTTCGGTCGTCGCCATGCCACGATAATCCGTCACCGCTGGCTGCGGACCTTTATCATCACGGGCAAATTTATCGGCGATTTTATCCAGTTCTTCCACCAGCGGATAATCGAGCGTGGCGGCTTCCGTCAGCCAGCCGCGCACAATCGCATGGTAGCGCTTTTGCATCTGATGCTGTTCAAACTGCTGCGAAAGCAGACGTCCCGCCTCGCTGGAAAGCCCCATCAGCAGTACGCCGGAGGTTGGACGGTCCAGACGATGGACGGTAAATACATGCTGACCAATCTGGTCGCGAACGGTCTGCATCACCACCACTTTTTCATCGCGATCGAGCCAGCTGCGGTGCACCAGCCAGCCTGACGGCTTGTTGACTGCCACCAGCCACTCATCCTGATAGAGGATCTCAAGCGTCATGCATCGTCACCGGCAAAGAGCGCATCTAGGCGTTCTAACTCAACCAGCATAACCTCGCGGGCGGGATGGGTCGCTTCCAGCGCCATTTCATAATAGGGAGAGACAGCAAATGCCTGCGGCAGCGGATGACCACCGTCCAGCAGAGCGTGCATGCGCGGAATTAATACCCATTGCAGCCACTCAAAGGGAGCCAGCTTATCCAGGCAGAATGGCTGGGTACTTGCGAATGCTTCTGGCTGCGGCGCGATCTCCTGCCACAGCTGATGTTGGCGCAAAAGTGCTTCGATGGCGTGCAACTGGGCACGAACGCTATCGTGTTGCGTCATAGTCACCTCAACTGAAAAACTGAACGGCGCGCAGCATAGCATTGCAGAACGCAGAAATAAAAAAAGGGAGCACTGTAAAAACAGTGCTCCCGGTTCGTTCCGCAGCATTCCAGCTACAATTCGTGCTCCCTGCTCATCCGTGACAACTTTTCCTGAAGCCCGAAGGCCCGGTCATCCGTCTACCTTTCGCATCCTGCTCACATCATCCTGACGTGATTGTTTCATCCTGAAACGTCCTGGCCGTCCTGACCCACCGACCATCCTGACCGGCTCTCGTTCTCCTTCCTGGAGGTGTCCTTTACGCATCCTGCGCGATCCAATTTGCTTCATCCTGAAGCCTTCCTGCAGCGCCATCCTGACGAGTCCTGAGTAAGAAACGCCATCATCCTGATGTTCGTTTCTCGTGTCGGCTTCCTGTCGACGGAGATAGAATCCGCTATTCCGCTTCGTCTTACAACCCACCCCGTGAGCGCAGTAAGACGTCAGAAATCCCTAATAACGATACGATGAACAAGTAATCCATTGAAAAACAGCGTAATATTAATCTTAACTAAATGAGGTAATACTGAATGATCCAGCGATCTCTCACAAACCTTGTAAGAGATCTCTCACACGCGCCGTAGCATCATGGATTACAGAAGTGGCTCAAGTTGGGTGAGGAAATCCGCAAGAGAGGGGGCGAGAGTCTCGCGATTGCGGGTACCGATTGTCTCTTTAACCACTTCACCGGACAGGTTGCAGACGGAGATAACATCCAGTTCGCTGTCCAGCGTGGCAATAAAGAGCGTCGGAGAAAGCTTAAGGCGCTTTTGCGTGACCAGGTGACCAATCAGGTTTTCCTGTACACGCTGCAGATCGTCTTCGCTCCAGGTCTGCAACAGCGTCAGCGGAATATCGGCAAAGCGCGCAGGCATATCCCCTGCAAACTGCGCGGTATAAAACGCGTGAACCGCTGGTTGTACCACAATGTCCATTGCCCGTTCAACCGCATTTACATTTTGCTCGCCTGTAAAGGGTTTCGGCTGCCAGATAACGTAATCGTCGAGCGAAGAGATAATGCACGGCGAGGGTACGCCATATAAATCAGCGCTTTGCGGCCACGTCCCCTGTTTTTCATGCCATGCATCGCAATAGCGGGTCGTAAAGGTCGTCAGGGCATTTGCAGTTTCGATATCCACCGATTTCTCTCTTCTTGTAAGACAGGATAAACTCAGGCCATAAGTGTACCTGTAAAGTGGCTATGAAACATGTCTTACGAAAATCATCAGGCGTTAACCGGCTTAACGCTGGGTAAATCGACCGATTACCGCGACACCTACGATGCAAGCCTTCTGCAGGGCGTGCCCCGCAGCCTGAACCGCGACCCGCTTGGGTTACACGCGGACGCGCTGCCGTTTGTCGGCGGCGACATCTGGACGCTGTACGAACTCTCCTGGCTTAACGCGCGCGGGCTGCCGCAGGTGGCCGTCGGCCATGTGGAACTGGACTACGCCAGCGTTAACCTTGTCGAGTCGAAAAGCTTCAAGCTTTATCTCAACAGTTTTAACCAGACAACATTCAACAGCTGGGAAGACGTCCAGGCTACGCTGGAGCGGGATTTACGCGCCTGTGCGCAAGGAAACGTTGCCGTATCGCTGTATCGCCTGAATGAGCTGGAAGGGCAGCCTATCGCCCACTTTAACGGTGCCTGCATTGACGATCAGGACATTGAAGTTGAAAGCTATGAGTTCAGTACCGACTACCTCGAAAACGCGGCGAGCGGAAAGGTGGTTGAAGAGACACTGGTGAGCCATCTGCTGAAGTCCAACTGTCTGATCACTCACCAGCCAGACTGGGGCTCGGTGCAGATCCAGTATCGCGGGCCGAAAATCGACCGGGAAAAATTGCTGCGCTACCTGGTGTCGTTCCGCCATCACAACGAATTCCACGAGCAGTGCGTGGAGCGCATTTTTAACGACATTATGCGTTTCTGCCAGCCAGAAAAGCTGAGCGTTTATGCGCGCTACACCCGCCGTGGTGGACTGGACATCAACCCGTGGCGTACCAACACCGATTTTGTGCCTGCAACGGGCCGTCTGGTGCGTCAATAATATAAATATTTTCACAATATGCGCGGTATCTTCCGCGCTTTAGGTTGTGAAACGTCACGCGCCAGGGCTATTGTAATCAACAGGGAAAGACGATAATCGTCCCGTAAGGAGCTCACTTGATTACACATATTAGCCCGCTTGGCTCAATGGATATGTTGTCGCAGCTGGAAGTGGACATGCTTAAACGCACGGCCAGTAGCGATCTCTATCAACTGTTTCGTAACTGTTCACTTGCCGTACTGAACTCCGGAAGCCTGACCGACAACAGTAAAGAGCTGCTGTCTCGCTTCGAAAGCTTTGATATCAACGTGCTGCGCCGCGAGCGTGGCGTGAAGCTTGAAGTCATCAACCCGCCGGAAGACGCCTTTGTCGACGGGCGCATTATTCGCTCTCTGCAGGCCAACCTGTTTGCCGTGCTGCGCGACATTCTGTTCGTGAACGGGCAGATCCACAACGCTGGCCGTTTCCAGCATCTCGACCTGGAAAGCTCGGTCCATATCACCAACCTGGTGTTCTCGATTCTGCGTAACGCCCGTGCTCTGCACGTGGGCGAAGCACCGAACATGGTCGTCTGCTGGGGCGGTCACTCCATTAACGAGACCGAATACCTGTATGCACGTCGGGTGGGCACCCAGCTTGGCCTGCGCGAACTGAATATCTGTACCGGCTGTGGTCCGGGCGCGATGGAAGCGCCAATGAAAGGTGCCGCAGTGGGACACGCGCAGCAGCGCTATAAAGAAGGACGTTTTATCGGTATGACCGAGCCGTCCATCATCGCGGCTGAGCCGCCTAACCCGCTGGTTAACGAATTGATTATCATGCCGGATATCGAGAAACGTCTTGAGGCGTTTGTCCGTATCGCTCACGGCATTATCATCTTCCCGGGCGGCGTGGGCACGGCGGAAGAGCTGCTTTATCTGCTGGGTATTCTGATGAACCCGGCCAACAAAGATCAGGTTCTGCCGCTGATCCTGACCGGGCCGAAAGAGAGCGCAGACTACTTCCGCGTACTGGACGAATTTATCGTGCACACGTTGGGTGAAGCCGCGCGTCGTCACTATCGCATCATCATTGACGATGCCGCAGAAGTGGCTCGCCAGATGAAGAAAGCAATGCCGCTGGTGAAAGAGAACCGTCGTGATACCGGGGATGCTTACAGCTTTAACTGGTCAATCCGCATCGCGCCGGATCTGCAGATCCCGTTTGAACCTTCGCATGAAAATATGGCGAACCTGAAGCTCTATCCCGATCAGCCAGTGGAAGTGCTGGCCGCCGATCTGCGCCGCGCCTTCTCCGGCATTGTGGCGGGTAACGTGAAAGAGGTGGGGATCCGCGCCATTGAAGAATTTGGGCCGTATAAGATCCACGGTGACCCGGAGATGATGCGTCGCATGGATGACATGCTGCAGGGCTTTGTCGCACAGCACCGCATGAAGCTGCCGGGCTCGGCCTATATTCCTTGCTACGAAATCATCAAATAAGATTTAAACCTGCGCTTTTAAAGCCGGATCCTGTTCATCAGGGTCCGGCTTTTTTATTACTGATGCAATTCATAGACATCATTTATGTTATTTATATCTTTCCCCCATACGCAAACGATTACCTCGTTTTCGGAACCGTAAAATATCAGCCTTAATCTAAATTACCTGCCAGAAAATCCTAAAAACCCATTTCTTTACAGCGTAACCCTCCTAACTCGCGGGCCAGCCTTTCAAGCTACATGTCGTTAATGGTAGCCTTCGCGCCCGTAAATTCTCTTTGACGTTTTTTTGACAGATAAATGGTCTAAACATGCCCACATAGAGAGTGGATTATTGCAATTGGGATCAGGATCACTGAAGGATTCATAACGAAAATGTATCTTTCCGCCCGCCAATAGTTACGGGTGAAAATTATTAAAAAACCGTCACTGAACGAATTTCATATTACCGTCAGGCACTTTTTCATCGGATTTGACTAAAAACCTGACAATTTGCTTCCTCCAGGAGATACAGATGGAAACCACTCAAACCAGCACCGTTGCTTCGATTGATTCCCGAAGTGGTTGGCGCAAAACGGATACCATGTGGATGCTTGGCCTTTACGGCACAGCAATCGGCGCTGGTGTACTGTTCCTTCCTATCAACGCAGGCGTCGGCGGTCTGATCCCGCTGATCATCATGGCTATCATCGCTTTCCCGATGACCTTCTTTGCACACCGCGGCCTGACCCGCTTCGTGCTGTCCGGTAAAAACCCGGGCGAAGACATCACTGAAGTGGTTGAAGAGCACTTTGGCGTCGGCGCGGGTAAACTGATTACCCTGCTCTACTTCTTCGCGATTTACCCAATTCTGCTGGTTTACAGCGTGGCGATCACTAACACCGTTGAAAGCTTCATGACGCACCAGTTGCAGATGACGCCGCCACCGCGCGCCATTCTGTCTCTGATCCTGATCGTCGGCATGATGACCATCGTGCGCTTCGGTGAGCAGATGATTGTAAAAGCAATGAGCGTACTGGTCTTCCCGTTCGTTATTGCTCTGATGGTACTGGCCTGCTACCTGATCCCGCAGTGGAACGGTGCCGCGCTGGAAACCCTGTCCCTGAGCAGCGCATCCGCAACCGGTAACGGCCTGCTGATGACCCTGTGGCTGGCCATTCCGGTCATGGTGTTCTCCTTCAACCACTCGCCAATCATCTCCTCCTTCGCAGTAGCGAAGCGCGAAGAATACGGCAATGGCGCAGAGAAGAAGTGCTCCAGCATCCTGGCTCGCGCTCACGTGATGATGGTACTGACCGTGATGTTCTTCGTCTTCAGTTGCGTACTGAGCCTCTCCCCGGTGGATCTGGCGGCAGCGAAAGAGCAGAACATCTCTATTCTGTCTTACCTGGCGAACCACTTTAACGCACCGGTCATTGCCTGGATGGCGCCAATCATCGCGATTATCGCTATCACCAAATCCTTCCTGGGCCACTATCTGGGCGCGCGTGAAGGCTTCAACGGTATGGTGATTAAATCTCTGCGCGGTAAAGGCAAGAGCATTGAAATCAACAAGCTGAACAAAATCACTGCACTGTTCATGCTGCTCACCACCTGGGCGGTAGCGACCCTGAACCCAAGCATCCTGGGCATGATTGAAACCCTGGGCGGCCCGGTTATCGCGATGATTCTGTTCCTTATGCCGATGTACGCGATTCAGAAAGTCCCTGCGATGCGTAAATACAGCGGCCATATCAGCAACGTATTCGTTGTGATTATGGGCCTGATTGCCATCTCCGCCATTTTCTTCTCGCTGTTCAGCTAATATCTCCAGCGCCGTCCTCGGGCGGCGCACTCCTCCCCTCTGACTGATAGCAATGGACGCATCATGATTAGCGTATTCGATATTTTCAAAATCGGTATTGGTCCTTCCAGCTCTCACACCGTCGGACCAATGAAAGCCGGTAAACAATTCACGGATGACTTGATTGCACGCGGCATCTTGCACGACATCACCCGCGTGGTCGTCGATGTATACGGTTCCCTTTCCCTGACCGGTAAAGGCCACCATACCGATATCGCCATTATCATGGGCCTGGCGGGTAACCTGCCGGATACCGTTGATATTGATGCGATCCCTGGCTTCATCCAGGACGTAAACACCCACGGTCGCCTGCTGCTGGCGAACGGCGAGCATGAGGTTGAATTCCCGGTTGACCACTGCATGAATTTCCATGCGGACAACCTGTCGCTGCACGAAAACGGCATGCGCATTACCGCGCTGGCGGGCGACAAAGCGGTATACAGCCAGACGTATTACTCTATCGGCGGCGGTTTTATTGTCGACGAAGACCACTTTGGTCAAACCAACACTTCCGCTGTTGACGTGCCTTATCCGTATAAAAACGCGGCGGATTTGCAGCGTCACTGCCAGGAGACAGGCCTCTCCCTTTCCGGCCTGATGATGAAAAACGAACTGGCGCTGCACAGCAAAGAAGAGCTGGAACAGCACTTTGCAAACGTCTGGGACGTGATGCGCGGCGGTATCGAGCGCGGGATCACCACGGAAGGCGTCCTGCCGGGTAAACTGCGCGTACCGCGCCGTGCGGCAGCGCTGCGTCGTATGCTGGTGAGCACCGACAAAACCACGACTGACCCGATGGCGGTGGTGGACTGGATCAACATGTTCGCGCTGGCGGTAAACGAAGAGAACGCCGCGGGCGGCCGCGTTGTTACCGCACCAACCAACGGTGCGTGCGGTATCGTTCCGGCGGTGCTGGCGTACTACGACAAGTTTATCCGCGAAGTGAACGCAAACTCACTGGCGCGCTATATGCTGGTCACCAGCGCAATTGGCTCACTGTATAAAATGAACGCCTCCATTTCCGGTGCGGAAGTGGGCTGTCAGGGTGAAGTCGGCGTAGCCTGCTCCATGGCGGCGGCGGGTCTGGCTGAACTGCTGGGCGCAAGCCCGGCGCAGGTGTGCATTGCGGCTGAAATCGGCATGGAGCATAACCTGGGGCTGACCTGCGACCCGGTCGCCGGACAGGTGCAGGTACCGTGCATCGAACGTAACGCGATTGCCTCCGTGAAGGCGGTGAACGCGGCACGTATGGCGCTGCGCCGCACCAGCGAACCGCGCGTCTGCCTCGATAAAGTTATCGAAACCATGTACGAAACGGGTAAAGATATGAACGCCAAATACCGCGAGACCTCACGCGGTGGCCTGGCGATGAAGATCGTGACCTGCGATTAAGCCTCTCAGGAAGCCTCGTTTTGCGAGGCTTCTTCCTGTTTTCCCCACCATTCATAGTTTCATGCTGCTGACAGTGTTACCCTTCACGCATTAGATAGAAGGGAGATTATCTGTGGCCGTTCATTTACTTATCGTCGATGCACTCAACCTGATTCGCCGTATCCATGCGGTACAGGGCACGCCCTGTAAGGACACTTGCCTGCACGCGCTGGAACAGCTTATCCGCCACAGTGAACCTACCCACGCGGTCGCGGTATTTGATGACGAAGCCCGCAACACGGGCTGGCGACACCAGCGTCTGCCCGACTACAAAGCCGGACGCGCGCCGATGCCGGACGATCTTCATGCAGAGTTACCCATGATACGCGCGGCATTTGAACAGCGCGGCGTCCCCTGCTGGGGCGCTCACGGAAATGAAGCCGACGATCTCGCGGCCACCCTGGCCGTAAAGGTAGCGAGCGCCGGGCATCAGGCCACTATCGTTTCAACTGACAAAGGCTACTGTCAGCTGCTATCGCCGACTGTCCGCATTCGCGACTATTTTCAAAAACGCTGGCTGGACGCGCCGTTTATTGCCGGTGAGTTCGGCGTCTCGCCTGAGCAACTGCCGGATTACTGGGGGCTGGCAGGCATCAGCAGCTCTAAGGTTCCGGGTGTTGCCGGTATTGGGCCGAAAAGCGCCGCGCAGCTGCTAACGGATTTTCAAAGTCTGGAAGGGATTTACGCCCGTCTGGATGAGGTACCGGAAAAGTGGCGCAAGAAGCTGGAGGCGCATAAAGAGATGGCGTTTATCTGCCGGGAAATCGCAACGCTACAGACGGATTTACAGCTGGACGGGAATTTACAGCAGTTGCGGTTAGAACGCAGCTAGTTCCCTCTCCCCAGTGGGGCTGAGGAATCCCCAGTAATCTTTTAACCGGAAGCGATGAATGTTGTTTCAGGATAATTAATGACTTACAGCGACGCCCTGATCCGGCTGTAAATCGCTGAGGCGTTTCCTGGAGGCCGGGGCGAGGCGCAGGGATGCGCCGAGAGGGCGGGCTTTACACGGACGTTACCTCCGCCCGTCCCCGATAAGCCGGAAGGAATAAGCCGAAGGTACCGCGTAGCGGCGATTTACCGCCGGGAGCCCGGGTCGCCAGGGCGGCGGCGATTGAGCCGCCATGGCACGTTCACAGGTTATGTCGTTACAGAGTAGCGAGGAACATAAAGTGAACGGAATAACCTCCACAGTCGTATGTTCCCCCTCACCCCCGCCCTCTCCCTCAAGGGAGAGGGAGTCGTCTTTGCCGGCGTTATTTTGTGGGGATCCCTCAACCTATGGGGAGAGGGTTAGGGTGAGGAGACTATCGCTCATCGCGACGTCCGCCGACCGCAGCCCACCAGCGACGAATATGCACCGTCACTTCTTCACGGTCGTGATACAGCTGACGCGCCTGAATCTCCACGTTAATACCGTGTTCATCCATCTGCTCCTGAATGTACGCCAGATTCTGAGAGACTTCCTCGTAGCGCTTTTTCATCGGCAGCTTAAGGTTGAAGATTGTCTCACGACACCAGCCGTTCACCAGCCAGGAGGCCATCAGCGCGGCCACTTTCGCCGGTTTCTCAACCATATCACACACCATCCAGGAGATGTTGTTGCGGGTTGGACGGTAGCGGAAACCGTCTTCACGCAGCCAGGTGACCTGTCCGGTATCCATCAGGCTTTGCGCCATTGGGCCGTTATCGACAGACGAAACCCACATATTGCGTTTCACCAGTTGATAGGTCCAGCCGCCCGGGCACGCGCCAAGGTCGACGGCGTACATGCCGTTTGCCAGACGCTCATCCCACTCATCCGCCGGGATAAAGACGTGGAACGCCTCTTCCAGCTTGAGCGTGGAACGGCTCGGCGCATCGGACGGGAAGCGCAAACGCGGGATGCCCATAAAGAAGGGCGAGTTGTTGGTGGTATAGGAATAGCCGGTATAGCAGCAGCCAGGGGCGATAAAGAAGATATGCACCACCGGACGCTTCGGCGTTTCGTAGTTCGTCAGCACGCCCGCGTCACGCAGCGCCGCACGCAGCGGCACGGTAAATTTGCGGCAGAACTTCATCAGCTCTTTGCTTTCGTTGGTATCGGCAACCTCAACGCGCAGATCGCCCCCCTTCTCCACCACGCCCTGCAGCATGCCGACAATCGGCGTGATGCGGTCTTCCGGCGGCAGATCTTTCAGCAGCTCGCCCGCGACAAACATCTGACGCG
Source organism: Enterobacter sp. ENT02 (assembly GCF_019219165.1). Classification (NCBI taxonomy): domain Bacteria; kingdom Pseudomonadati; phylum Pseudomonadota; class Gammaproteobacteria; order Enterobacterales; family Enterobacteriaceae; genus Enterobacter; species Enterobacter sp. ENT02. The sequence continues at coordinate 536,470 of NZ_JAHUWD010000003.1, read as the reverse complement.
CGAAGATCAGCGAGCTAAACGGCAGCTCACGTGCCAGCTTGTCGGCGTCTTCAGGCTGATAACATTCGAATATCACATAACCCGCGTTCTCTTTTACGCGAGCAAAACCGAAGACTTCGCGCTTCGCAGCTTTATCCGTAATTTCCGCGGCGCACTCTTTCTCAAACCCCGGGCGACAATATAAAACAACCTTATTCATGAACAACGCCCTTGCGTTTCAGACGGATAGCTCCGATAAACATTAATACCCATCCCGCCAGGAAGCTGACGCCGCCGACAGGAGTAACAAACGCCCACAGGCGCAAATGAGAGAGCGCAAGGCAGTACAGGCTACCGCTGAACAGCACGGTACCCAGCGCCATAAACACGCTACTCCAGTAAAACCAGATGCTGATGCGGCGCTGCATTGCCACCGCCAGCCCAAAGATTGCCAGGGTGTGAAACGCCTGATATTCGAGGCCGGTCTGGATCCAGCCCATCTCTACCACCCCTAAAGTTTTGCTTAACACATGCGCGCCAAAAGCACCCAGTGCCACAAAAATAAAGCCACTCACCGCGGCAAAAATCAGCATGAATCGGCTGGTCATGTTTCAGTCCTAAAGTGATGCGTGCACAGCACACAAAAGTTATTGTTCATACCTGAAGCGGAATTTTTCTTGCTCGTTTGCCGCTTTAGACAGGATCCACTGTCGGAAGGCGGCTATTTTACCCAGTTCTGCCTGACTGTCATGACAAACCAGATAAAACGCATTCTTGCTGACCAGAACATCATTAAACGGGCAGACCAGACGGCCAGCCTCAATTTCGGACTGTGCCATCACGTTGTTCGCCAACGCGACGCCCTGCCCGTGAATAGCAGCCTGTAACACCATCGCGCTGTGGCTAAAAATGGGTCCCTGCTGCACATTTATATGGTTAAGACCTAATTGGCGGGTATAAGTTTGCCAGTCACGGCGAGAAGCATCATGCAAAAGCGTATGTTGCGCCAAATCAGCGGGCGTTTTCAGCGCCTTGTCGCCTGTCAGCAGCAGCGGCGAACAAACAGGCAGCAGATATTCTGCGTATAATTTTTCAACACGCAAGCCCGGCCAGTTGCCGCGGCCATAAAAAATAGCGACATCCACATCGTCAGCCAGTTTATCTTCCTGACGATCCACGGCCTGGATTCGGACGTCGATTCCCGGATAAGCTGAGTTAAAGCTTGAGAGTCTTGGCACCAGCCACTGAATGGCAAAACTGGGCAATAAACTGACCGTCAGCGCGCCTTTGGCACTCCTGGCCTGCAGTTTCCGCGTGGCTTCCGTCAGTTGGGAAAAAATCTCTTTAATATCCTGAAAATAGCTCTGGCCTTCTTCTGTAAGAAGCAAGGAGCGGTTGCGTCGACGGAACAGCTTAAGCCCCAGAAAATCCTCCAGGGACTTGATTTGATGACTTACTGCGGCCTGAGTCACAAAAAGCTCATCTGCTGCGCGGGTGAAACTCAGGTGACGTGCTGCTGCATCAAAAACACGTAATGCATTAAGAGGTGGCAATCGCTTCGACATGGTTATCTGGCTTAGATGTTAACAAGATTTAACATATAGGAAACAACGTTTAACCTATTAGTTTTTTTTATCTGAGCCATTATAATTTGTCCGTTGAGGAACTACCAGCAAATACCTATAGTGGCGGCACTTCCTGAGCCGGAACGAAAAGTTTTTTGGAATGCGTGTTCTGAAGGGCTTTTGGCTTACGGTTGTGATGTTGTGTTGTTGTGTTTGCAATTGGTCTGCGATTCAGACCACGGTAGCAACGCTACCAATTTTTCACTTCCTGTACATTTACCCTGTCTGTCCATAGTGATTAATGTAGCACCGCCAACTTGCGGTGCTTTTTTTTCACTTATCTTGCTGTTAATGCTCGATTTCTTTCATCTCTTTCACATCACTGCGATTGATTTGCTGTTTGTTCCCGTTTGCATCTTTGTACGAAATCATCCCAGTATCATTATCGGTAGACGGTTTCCCTTCCGAAACGATAGATCGACCATCGTTGGTATGCATCACGTAGTTATTACCGGAACAAGCGCTCAGGGCAAAAGTAAACACACAGGCTGAGATGATTGCGGCTGTCTTTTTCATGATTATTCTCCTTTAGCAATTAATGCTATTCAAACCTCGATTTATAACAGGCTAAAACATCCACCTAACACTATTTAGCATAACCTGCTTTTTCGAGGTCGCCAGGATATGCAGACAAATCTTATAGATACCAACCTCCTTGCCCTGCCGATGAAATTGCGCGACGATCTCTTTATCGACACGAGGAATTCCATGAACGCTTTCAGTCCTGCGCACTTTCGCGCACAGTTTCCGGCGCTGGCCGATGCCGGTATTTACCTTGATAGCGCTGCCACGGCCCTGAAGCCTCAGGCGGTCATTGAAGCAACGCAGCAATTCTACAGCCTGAGTGCAGGCAATGTGCATCGCAGCCAGTACGCTGAAGCGCAGCGTCTTACTGCGCGCTATGAGGCTGCTCGCGATCGGGTCGCACGGCTGATTAATGCCGAAAGCGGGAAAAATATTGTCTGGACGCGCGGCACCACCGAGTCCATCAATATGGTGGCCCAGTGCTACGCACGTCCGCGGCTTCACCCGGGCGATGAAATCATCGTCAGCGAGGCTGAACATCATGCCAACCTGGTGCCGTGGCTGATGGTGGCAGAGCAAACGGGCGCGCGCATTGTGAAGCTCCCGCTGGGTGCCGATTTACTGCCGGACGTGGCGCGTTTACCAGAGCTTACCACCCCCCGCAGCCGGATTCTGGCGCTGGGGCAGATGTCTAACGTTACCGGTGGCTGTCCAGATCTGGCTAAAGCCATTGCGATCGCCCATGCCAGCAATATGGTGGTGATGGTCGACGGTGCGCAGGGCGTGGTGCATTTTCCGGCGGATGTGCAAACGCTGGATATTGATTTCTATGCCTTTTCAGGACACAAGTTGTACGGGCCAACCGGCATCGGGGCCTTGTACGGCAAGCCTGAACTGCTGGCGCAGATGACGCCGTGGCTCGGCGGCGGAAAGATGATCGCCGAAGTCACCTTCGACGGCTTTAAAACCCAGGAAGTGCCTTACCGTCTGGAAGCCGGTACGCCGAACGTGGCGGGCGTGATTGGCTTAAGCGCGGCGCTTGAGTGGCTGGAAGAAACGGACGTGGCTCAGGCTGAAAGCTGGAGCCGGGGTCTGGCTACGCTTGCAGAAGAAGAGCTTAAAAAACGCCCCGGTTTCCGCTCGTTCCGCGTGCAGGATTCCAGCCTGCTCGCCTTTGATTTTGCAGGCGTGCATCACAGTGATATGGTCACGCTGCTGGCGGAATATGGCATCGCCCTGCGCGCCGGACAGCACTGCGCCCAGCCGCTGCTGACGGCGCTTGGCGTTAGCGGTACGCTACGAGCTTCCTTCGCGCCTTACAACACACAAAGCGATGTTGACGCTCTGGTTGCCGCCGTTGACCGCGCCCTTGAATTACTGGTGGATTAATGACTAGCGCTGCTTTAGCCGGGCATCCGTTCGGCACGGTCATCACAGAAGAGACCTTAAAACAGACCTTCGCCCCGCTTACACAGTGGGAAGATAAATATCGTCAGTTGATCCTGCTGGGTAAACAGCTCCCTGCGCTTTCAGACGATCTCAAAGCGCAGGCGAAAGAGATTGCAGGCTGTGAAAACCGCGTCTGGCTGGGGTATAGCCTCTCCGGCGAGAAACTGCACTTCTTTGGCGACAGCGAAGGCCGTATCGTCAGAGGGCTGCTGGCGGTGCTGTTAACCGCAGTGGAAGGGAAAAACGCGGCAGAATTGCTGGCACATTCGCCGCTGGCGTTGTTTGATGAGCTTGGGCTGCGCGCGCAGCTCAGCGCCTCGCGCGGTCAGGGGTTGATCGCGCTCAGCGACGCGGTACAGGACGCAGCGCGTCAGGCTCAGGCCTGACGTTCCGCCTTCGCCATCATCTTCTTCAGGGCGTGAGAGACCGCCACAAAGCCAAAGGAGGCGGTCACCATGGTGGCCGCACCAAAGCCGGAGGCGCAATCCATTCGTTTTGGCCCTTCCGCCGTACTCTTCATCGCACAGACAGACCCATCTGCCTGGGGATAAACCAGCGCTTCAGTTGAGAACACACAGTCAACACCCAGCTTGCCTTTGCTGTTCTTCACCACGTTGAAGTCGCTTTTCAGGCGTTCGCGAAGCTTGGCGGCCAGCGGATCCTGGATCGTTTTCGCCAGATCGGCCACTTGGATCTGCGTCGGATCAATTTGACCGCCCGCCCCGCCCGTCGTGACCAGCGGCACCTTGTAGCGACGGCAGTATGCGATCAGCGCCGCTTTTGGCCGCACGCTGTCGATGGCGTCAATCACATAGCTGTAGCCTTTGCTCATGTACTCCGCGACGTTATCTGCCGTCACAAAGTCGTCGATCACCGTCACGCGGCACTCGGGGTTGATGAGACGAATACGCTCCGCCATCACCTCAGACTTCGCCAGGCCGACGTTATCACGCAGGGCGTGAATTTGACGGTTGGTGTTGGTCACGCAAACGTCATCCATGTCAATCAGCGTGATTGCGCCAATACCGGTTCTCGCCAGCGCTTCCGCCGCCCACGACCCTACACCACCAATGCCCACGACGCAGATATGCGCATCCGCAAACAGCTGGAGGGCTTTTTCACCATATAAACGTGCCGTACCGCCAAAACGCTGGCGCCAGGCGTCGCTGATTACCACAGACATAAAACCTCAGATGTAAAAAGGGTGAGGTTTTCCTCACCCTGAACAGTAATCCGTATTGCGCTCAGAATACCACAATCAGCCGCTGAATACGTTTCCGGCACCCGGTGCCGCCTTCAGCACCCATACGCGTCCGTAGTGGTTATACCAGCCCGCACGATGGCCTGCGTCAGGGCCAATACCCTGATAGATGTCGAAGTGCTGGCCTTTGATTGCGCCGCCGACGTCCAGCGCCACCATCAGGCGTAACTCATACTTGCCGTTAAATTTGCCGTTGTTGTCCAGCAGAGGAACCTCAGCAAGCAGCGTGGTGCCCGCAGGAATAATCGACCGATCCGAGGCGACCGATGCGCGACCAATCAACGGTACCGCACTCGCCCCTTTCACCGGCGCGAAGTTTTGCGGTTTAAAGAAGACGAACGACGGGTTCTGCTCCAGCAGCTCACGCACTTCGGCTTCGCTGTGTTTTTCTCCCCACTCGCGGATCGCCTGCATCGACATATCTTCTTTCTTTACTTCGCCACGGTCGATCAGCACCTTACCGATGCTGCGATAGGCATGACCGTTTTTACCGGAATAGCTGAAGAAATTAAGTGGCGAACCATCACCGAAATCAATGTACCCGCTGCCCTGAACATCCATGATGAAGTTATCCATCAGCGAGTTGCTGTAGGCCAGGATGTAATTTTCACTCAGCGCACCGGAGTAGATCTCAGCACGAGACGGCAAGCGGCCGCGTTTTGGCGGCATACGGTAGATAGGATACTGGAACTCGCCCTGGCGGGTATGTCTCGCCTGAATCACTGGCGTGTAATACCCGGTGAACTGAACGTTGCCGTAATTATCCGCCCCTTCCATCTGCCAGGCATCAATACCAAACTGGCGCATATTGCGCGTATCACCGCCCGCACGCAGCCAGTCCTGTACCGCGCTATAGACATTATTCTGTGAGCCATACAGACGCGGTGACGCATTGCGGATCTGGTAGACCTGTTCGGAGAAATCTCCGGCATTGATCGGTGCGCCGACCGCATCAGGTTGATTAACTAAAGAGAAAGGCTGGGATAACTTCCCGTCTTTATACTGTTGACCGCGATCGGTCGGTTTGGAAGAACAGGCCGCAAGAATCGCTACCATTGCGCCCGTCATCAGATACTTCGCCCAACGTCCTTTCATTATATCTCGTCTTTAAGTTGCCCTTATCCGCGTGATGAAGATAACAAACCGCCAGGGCTAATGAAATGCAATCACATGCCCTTTGGCAAATTTTGCGCAAAAAATAGTCCAAACCAAGCCATGTCGTTCAATTTGCATACAAAATCATGATTTATGTGAAAAAGGGGTTGCATCACAAACCTATCCGAGTATAGTGCGCATCCACGGACGCGGGGTGGAGCAGCCTGGTAGCTCGTCGGGCTCATAACCCGAAGGTCGTCGGTTCAAATCCGGCCCCCGCAACCAATTAAAATTTGATGAAGTATCTTCTACGACTGTAGAAAGACGGACGCGGGGTGGAGCAGCCTGGTAGCTCGTCGGGCTCATAACCCGAAGGTCGTCGGTTCAAATCCGGCCCCCGCAACCAATCAAATTTGAAGAAGTAAGTTTCTACGACTGTAGAAAGACGGACGCGGGGTGGAGCAGCCTGGTAGCTCGTCGGGCTCATAACCCGAAGGTCGTCGGTTCAAATCCGGCCCCCGCAACCAACACATCTAAAAACAATAAACACCCTTAAGGGTGTTTTTTTGTATCTGCAGTTTGTGAAACTGCCGGGCGATAACCCGGCGTACAGCGCTAACCACGTCGCGCCAGCGTCGCCCCGTCTGAGAAATACGCCCGTATCCCTGCCAGAATCGACTCCGCCACTTCCTGCTGGAACTTAGCGGTCTTCAGCTTGCGCTCCTCTTCCACGTTACTGATAAACGCGGTTTCGACCAGGATGGACGGAATATCCGGCGCTTTCAGTACCGCAAACCCGGCCTGCTCGACGCTGTTTTTATGCAGCTTATTGATATTGCCCAGCTTGCCCAGCACCGCTTTGCCAAATTTCAGGCTGTCGGTGATGGTTAATGATTGCACCATATCGAACATGGTGTGATCGACGTAGCGGTCGCCGCTCTTGCCCACGCCACCAATTAAGTCCGAGGCGTTCTGCGTATCCGCCAGGTATCTTGCCGCAGTACTGGTCGCCCCTTTGGTCGAGAGTGCAAAAACCGATGAACCACTCGGTTGGCGACTGGTAAAGGCATCCGCATGGATGGAGACGAACAGATCCGCGCGCTGCTTCTGCGCTTTTGCCACGCGAACTTTTAGCGGAATAAAGACATCCTCATTACGCGTCATGTAGGCGCGCATATTGCCTTCTTTATCAATCAATGCCTTCAGGCGACGGGCGATCTGCAGCACCACATCTTTTTCACGGGTGTGATATTTCCCGACGGCACCGGAGTCTTCCCCGCCGTGGCCGGGATCGAGCATGATCACAATAGGACGATCGCGCCCTGCTTTACCCGGCTGTGGGCCGCTTTGCGCGGGCGGAACCTGACGTTCGAGATCGCCTTTGTTGTAATCCTCCAGAAGCGCCAGAAGCGGATCCTGGATGTCCGTTGCGTTGGCGGGATAAAGATCCATCACCAGACGTTCTTTAAACGTTGCTACCGGCGCAAGCGCAAACAGCTGCGGTTTCACGTTCTGCTTCAGTTCAAACACCATACGAACCGTCTGCGGATCAAACTGGCCAACGCGCGCTGACTTGATAAAAGGATCGTCACCGCGGATCTGCGCCGCCATCCCCTTAAGCACGGAATTGAGGTTTACACCTTCGAGATCCACGACCACACGTTCAGGATTGCTGAGGGCAAATTGCTTATATTTCAGCACGCGATTGGATTCGACCGTCACGCGCGTATAGGTCGACGACGGCCAGACGCGCACCGCCACCACCTGGCTTGTGGCAGCAAGACCGACCTGACTGACGCTAAGCAACCACATTGCCCCGGCCCCTTTTAACAAACGGCGGCGGCTTATTGCTGAATTGGATCCCGACATGCTTCTCCCGAGCAAGAAAACGAACTGATATACAAAATGTCCAGATTGACCGAAAACTTTAACGAATGACGCATAAACTGTCATCTATAAAAGGGTAAACAATCATACGTTAACGCACGGATTACTTATTCTTTTCTGTGTGTCGCGGAAAATTTAGGCTTGCACACGCGGCCATAATCGAATAAAAATACAGAAATTACGAATAAACATTCATTAAGGGTTGTGCCATGGTGAAGGAACGTAGAACCGAACTGGTCCAGGGATTCCGCCATTCTGTTCCCTATATCAACGCCCATCGGGGGAAAACGTTCGTCATCATGCTCGGCGGCGAAGCCATTGAGCATGAAAATTTTTCCAGTATCGTCAATGATATAGGTCTTCTGCACAGCCTTGGCATCCGCCTGGTTGTTGTGTATGGCGCACGCCCGCAGATCGATGCCAATCTGGCCTCTCATCAGCATGAGCCTATTTATCACAAACATACCCGCGTGACGGATGCGAAAACGCTTGAACTGGTGAAACAGGCTGCGGGTCTGCTGCAGCTGGACATCACCGCCCGCCTGTCGATGAGCCTGAACAATACGCCGCTGCAAGGCGCGCATATTAACGTCGTGAGCGGCAACTTCATCATCGCTCAGCCGCTTGGCGTGGACGACGGCGTGGATTATTGCCACAGCGGTCGTATTCGTCGTATCGATGAAGAGGCTATTCACCGCCAGCTGGACAGCGGTGCCATCGTGCTGATGGGTCCGGTCGCGGTTTCTGTAACGGGCGAAAGTTTTAACCTGACGTCTGAAGAGATAGCCACCCAGCTTGCTATCAAGCTGAAAGCGGAAAAAATGATTGGGTTTTGTTCCTCACAGGGTGTCGAAAACGATGAAGGGATGATTGTGCCTGAACTATTTCCCAACGAAGCGCAGGCGCGCGTTGAAGCGCTCGAAGAAGCGGGAGATTACCACTCCGGCACCGTGCGCTTTCTGCGCGGAGCAGTGAAAGCCTGCCGCAGCGGCGTGCGCCGTAGCCACCTGATCAGCTATCAGGAAGACGGTGCGCTGCTGCAAGAGCTGTTCTCCCGCGACGGTATTGGTACGCAGATTGTGATGGAGAGCGCCGAGCAGATCCGCCGCGCGACCATCAACGATATTGGCGGCATTCTGGAACTGATCCGTCCGCTGGAACAGCAGGGAATTCTGGTTCGCCGTTCACGCGAGCAGCTGGAGATGGAGATCGACAAATTCACCATCATCCAGCGCGATAACCTGACCATCGCCTGTGCCGCGCTCTATCCATTCCCGGAGGAGAAGATCGGCGAAATGGCCTGCGTTGCCGTGCATCCTGACTACCGCAGCTCTTCCCGCGGCGAGATGCTGCTGGAGCGTGTGGCAGCTCAGGCGCGGCAGATTGGGCTCAGCAAGCTGTTTGTTCTGACGACCCGCAGCATTCACTGGTTCCAGGAACGCGGCTTTACGCCGGTCGACATTGATTCACTGCCGGAAAGCAAGAAAGAGATGTACAACTATCAGCGTCGTTCAAAAGTGCTGATGGCTGACCTGGGATAATACAGCGCCCTCACCGTCCGGTGAGGGCGTTTTATTTAGAGGGACTCGAATATCGCACTTAAGCCGCTTCGACGTTCCGTTCGCGCGGCAATGGCCTGTATCAGAACGCGTTCATCGGTATAGAGCGACAGCCGCTGGCGCGCGCGGGTAATGGCGGTGTAAATCAGCTCTCGGGTGATGACGGGTGACAGCTGCGTAGGCAGGATCAGCGCCGCATGATTAAACTCAGAGCCCTGGGATTTGTGGACCGTCATCGCCCACGCCGTATCATGCTCGGGCAGACGGCTTGGCTGTACCGACTTCACGCTTCCCTCCGGCATCATGAACCAGACGCGCAGCCCCTGACCGCGATCAAGCGCAATTCCGATATCCCCGTTAAACAAGCCCAGCGCGCTGTCATTGCGGGAGATCATTACCGGTCGCCCCTCATACCAGCGCGAATGCGGCAAACGGTTGATTTTACGCTTCTGCGCCAGCAGCTGTTCCAGCCTGTCGTTTAGCCCACTGACGCCAAACGGCCCCTCCCTCAGCGCACACAGGAGCTGATATTCACCGAACGCGGCAATGACCTGCTCCGGCGTATTCTGCTGTTGTACACAGGTCAGGAAGTACTGATATCCCTCCAGCGCGTCATCCAGCATCGCCTGATACTCTTCAGTGCTTTGCAGCGATTTTTTCTCGATGTCGGTAAAGGTGCCGTCAAACACACCGCGCGTGCTATGCCGATCGCCGCGGTTTACCGCAGCAGCCAACTGGCCGATGCCGGAGTCGCTGCCGAAACGGTAACTTTTTTGCAGCAGGCACAGGCTGTCGCGCAGCGCCCCCGCTACCGGAGAGTTATCGGGCTCGAGCGCGCAGCCGGTCAGGCGTGCCAGCTCCTGAGCACGCGCAGCGGTATAGCCAAAACTGGCGTAGGTGCAAATATCCCCCAGCACCGCTCCGGCTTCCACAGAGGCAAGCTGATCGCGATCGCCAAGGAAAATAACCCGCGCGTGAGGCGGCAGCGCATCAACCAGCCGCGACATCATCGTCAGGTCGATCATTGAGGCTTCATCCACCACCAGCACGTCCAGATGCAGCGGGTTGCCGGCATGATATCGCAGCCGCTGGCTGCCCGGCTGTGCGCCAAGCAGACGGTGTAAGGTGCTGGCCTCATTGGGGAAAAGTGCAAGCTGCGCCTCGGTTAGCGGCAGTTTTTGCAGCGCCCCACCCAACGACTCCGTGAGTCGAGCCGCGGCTTTACCGGTAGGTGCGGCCAGCCGGATACGGCATTTCTGCTCGCCAGATAGCTGAATCAGCGCCGCGAGGAGTTTTGCCACCGTAGTGGTTTTCCCCGTGCCCGGGCCGCCAGAAATCACCGAAATCCGCCGCGTTAAGGCCACGGCCGCCGCCACTTTTTGCCAGTCGATGGCCTCACCCGAGCTAAACAGGCCATCCAGCGTTTGTCGAAGCTGCGTTTCATCACACGGAAGCGGGGCATTCGTTTCGCTGAAAAAGCGCGCCACCGTCAGCTCGTTGCGCCACAGGCGGTTAAGGTATAAACGCTCGCCGGTCAGGATCATCGGCGTTTGCGTTTCGGCCCCGCTGACAGCGGAAGAGCGGAGTAATACAGCCTGCCAGTCCACCGATTCCCCCAGCAGAACGAAACAGGACTGCAATGCCGCAGGCATTTGTTCATCTGGCACGAGACGCGAAAGCGGCAGGCAAACGTGCCCTTCTCCCGCGTCTTTGCTGAGGAGAGCGGCAGCGAGCATCACCTCCGGCTCCTCGCCCGCCACCATCATGGCGAACTGAACGTCAAGGGGGCGCAGCACGCGTTGTTCCACGGCTTCCAGCAATAGTTCCTGCATCGTCATGCCATCTCCTCCGTGGTTGTGGCAAACAACTCATCCATCTTTTCTATCAATGCCGCGTCCGGGCGTGTGCTGAAAATGCCGGAGTTGGGATCCGTAGCGTCCACCCCGCGCAGGAAGAGATAAATAACGCCGCCGAAATGATCTTCATAACGGTAATCGGCAATGCGGTGGCGCAGATAGCGATGCAGAGCCAGCGTATAAAGCTGATACTGCAAATCGTAGCGATGCTGCTGCATGGCAGATGCCATCGCGTCTTGCGTGTAGGCGTCGCTGCTGTCCCCCAGCCAGTTCGATTTGTAATCCAGCAGGTAGTAACGTCCTTCGTGGCGGAAAACCAGGTCGATAAAACCTTTTAACATCCCCTGAACCTGGCGGAAGTTCAAGGGCGGGCAGCCAGCGGAAAGCGGATCGTACTCACGGATCAACGCATCAAGCGCATCGGCTTTAAGCGGGCTGGCGATAGGGAGATAAAACTCCATTTCCACCTGTTTGTCTTTAGCGGTCAACTGGTTGAGCGAAATCCCCTGCTGCGTGAGCGATGCCTGTAAAATCGCAGTGACCCAGTCGGTGAGGACAGGCTGCCATTTCTCGTCAAAGCCGCCGCTCTGGAGCATTTTCAGCACCCACTCAGTAGAAACCGGCTGGGTGAAATCCAGTTCTTCAAACAGGCTGTGTAAAAAGGTACCGGGTGACGCGCCGCGTGGGAACTGATGCGGAGTCAGGGCAGGCTCAGGAAGTACGTCTCCCACTCCGGCGGCATCCACATCCAACTTCGGCATCAGATCCTGCGCAATGCTCTGCCCATGCTGCTGTAAACCGGAGTAACTGGTTACGCGCCAGTCGTCAGCGAGAGTTCGCTTGATTTGCCGGGCATTCAGATCGGCAACAGGCTGCTCCGGCATCTGCCAGCGGCTGTTATCCGGCGATGAGGGAATATGCAGAGCAATATGGTCACCACACAGCGCCTCGATGCACTGGCGCAGCCCTGCCGCATCTTTTGGCTCTCCGAGCTGAATAAGACGTCCCAGCGCGCTTAAATGGAAATCGGTCTCTCCTGACTTCTCACCACGGCGACGAAACAGCGGCGCAATACCCAGACTGCAATGCCAGACCGAGCGGGTCAGCGCCACGTAGAGCAGGCGTAAATCCTCTGCCAGACGTTCAGCCTCCGCCAGCTCAACGCTGGATTCCGCTTTACTGAGATCGAGCACGGCTTCAAATGATTCACGGTCGTGGTAAAAGGCCTGGTCCTGCACGCGGTAGTTGGCGATAAACGGGAGCCAGACCAGCGGATACTCAAGACCTTTCGACTTGTGAATGGTGACGATCTGCACCAGATGTTTATCGCTTTCGAGGCGCATCTGCTGACTGGATGAGTTGCTGTTCGGATCGGCAATCTGCTGTGACAGCCAGCGCACCAGCGCATGCTCGCTTTCGAGCTGCGTTCCCGCTTCCTGCAACAGCTCGCTGATATGCAGAATATCGGTCAGGCGGCGCTCGCCGCCTGCCGTGGCGAGCATATTCTCCGCAATCTGACGCTTCGCCATCAGCTCGCGCAGCATGGCCATTACGCCGCGTTTTTGCCAGCGTTCCCGGTAGTGGGCAAACTCTTCAACGACATTATCCCAGGCTTCCTCGTCGTTGTTTAGCGCGTCAATATCACGGGCATTCAGCCCCATCATTGCGCTGGCCAGGGCGCTGCGAAGCGTGCTTTCACGCTCGGGGGCCAACACGGCCTGCAGCAGCCATAGCATCTCCTGAGCTTCCAGAGTTTCAAAGACGCTGTCGCGATTCGAGAGATAGACGGACGGGATGTTGAGCAAGGTCAGCGCATCGCGGACCAGCGCCGCCTCCTGGCGACTGCGCACCAGCACCGTAATATCGGATGCCTTGACGGGGTTCGCCTGCTCCCCTCGCCATAACACGGCTTCGCCACGCGCTCCGGCACTCAGCCAGTCGCGGATCTGTGCGGCGCAGTGCTGCGCCATCGCACTTTGATAATCCCCAACGCCACAGCCTTCACCGTCGAGCAGCCAAAGGTTCATGGCTGGCTGAGTCACGCCATTGAACTCAAAGCGCAACGAGGCATTTTTTTCAGCAAACTTGACCGGCAGGAAAGGAATTTCACGAAACATAAACGCCGCGTCCATCTGCTTAAAGAGCGTGTTGACGCTTTCCACCATACCCGGAGCGGATCGCCAGTTAGTCTCTAAGGTGTAATGGGCTGTAACTTCGCTACGGGCCTTCATGTAGGTAAAAATGTCGGCGCCACGGAAGGCGTAAATCGCCTGCTTCGGGTCACCGATCAACAGCAGCGCAGTGTCGGGCTGCTGACGCCAGATACGGCGGAAAATACGGTACTGCTGGGGGTCCGTATCCTGAAACTCATCGATCATGGCCACCGGAAAACGCGTGCGGATTGCCGCAGCGAGCGCTTCGCCATTTTCACTGCACAGCGCGGCGTCCAGACGGCTTAGCATATCGTCAAAGCCCAGCTCACCCCGACGGCGTTTTTCACGCGCCACGGCTTCACGGATTTCCGTCATGGCGCGGGTAATCATTAAGTCGTTAAGCGTTAACGGCTCAGCCAGTAGACTCTCGATGGCAACAAAAAGAGGATGCTCTGGCACGATGCCATCGGCTTTCGTCCGCTCGGTCAAAAAACACTGGGAGAACTTTTCCAGAGCATCCGGAAGCTGATAGCCTCGCGTCTCTTCCTGTGCCCAGGCGCTGATCTTGTCGATCCATTTGCCCTGATTGCCGCGGTTAAATTTTTTCCTGTCAATACCGGAGTTTTCGAGGATCGAGGCAATTTCACTGACGGACGCATTCCACTTTTGCTTCAAGGTCGCAATTTGCGTGACGATCTTTTCATGGCGTGATGTGAGCGTTTCGTCCGCTGGCGGCGGTGATTTGATGACGGGCGCTTCCCCCTGTAGATAGCGATCGATAGCACGCAAAAGCTCTTCAGGGCCTTTCCACAACGCATGCACCGCTTCGGCGATGTCACGCTGCAGGGGGTAGCAGTGGCGGCGCCAGAAATCTGCGCAGGCCTGATAGCGAAGCTCAGACTCGTCTTCAATGAGCTGCTGTTCAAACAGCATGCCGGACTCAAAGGCATTCAGGCTCAGCATGCGCTGACAAAAGCCGTGGATGGTGAAAACGGACGCTTCATCCATTTGCCGTTCCGCCAGCAGCAGCCAATGCGCAGCCTGCTGCTTATCGGCAATTTCTTCCAGAAGGCTGGCGTAAAGCGGGTTATCGGTGCTCTGTCGCAGGCAAGAGATGCGCAGCTCGTGAATATTGGCACGGATACGGCCACGCAGCTCGGCGGTAGCTGCTTCGGTGAAGGTCACCACCAGCAGCTCCTCCACGCTTAACGGACGCGGAAAAGCGGCAGTACCGCCAAGCCCTAACAGCAGACGCAGATAGAGCGCGGCAATAGTGTAGGTTTTTCCCGTTCCCGCTGAGGCTTCAATCAATCGTTCACCCTGTAGAGGTAAACGTAAGGGATCAAGGGACTCAGCGGTATCGGTCATTCTTTCTTACTCCAGGGCATTGATTGCTGCAACGCAGTGACGCTCTTCCAGATTTTCCAGCCTTTCGGGTTTACGTAATCCGTTTTGCCATTTTGGCTGCCGGAAACCTGAGACAGAATGGCGATCCCCTGCGGTTTAATCACCGCCTGATGGAAGAAGTCGGCAACCTTCTGAGGCGTCAGCTGTTTTATTTCGGCCACTACTTTATCACGCGAATCAAACTTCAGATTACCCCGATCAAAATCTTTGCTCAGTTGAGAAGCTTCCTCACCCAGCGTTTGCGGTGCCTGCATCACCTGCGCAATGACCGCCTGCTGGATCTGGGCAAACTCGTCTGGCTTCATGGCGCGCAGTTTTGCTTCCGCCTGCGGGAAGAAAGCCTGATAGCGCTGCCAGAGGTAGGCAGGCTGTTTATCACTGCTTTGCAGCAGGAAGCCAAGACCCCACTGGCGGCCCACGTTCATGGAAAAGGCGAAGACCGCATAGCCAAGCTGCTCTTCAGTACGCAACTGGTTGTAGAACCATGGCTGGATGATTTGTCCGAGAACAGCACTCTGCGCAGAGCTGGCAAACTCATCATACCCGGTCGGAACAAACACGGCGGCCAGCGCGGAATCGGTGCTGCTACCCGCTTTTTCGAAAATCACATTCTGCTTTTTCTCAACCAGCACGTCCTGATTGCGACACCACTCGTCACCTTTTGAACCCAGCTGTGTACGGACATTTTGCGCCAGCGTTTTGGCCTGATCCTCACTCATGTTGCCGACGATCAGGAACTCCGGACGCGTGTTGGTTTTCAGCCCGTCACGGTAAGCCAGCACGTCTTTTAAGGTGATCGAAGGCAACAGCGCGCGGCGGTCTTCTCGCTGGAAATAAGGAACTTGCGAAAGCATTTGCGCTGGCATAAGCGCCAGATCGTAAGCTTTGCCCTTCTCCGCAGAATCCATCATCTGCGCATACCACGATTTGGCCTGCTCAAGCTGCTCTTCCGTCGGCGTGTAGCTGAAATACCCTTCCAGCAGTGCCTGGAACAGCTGAGGCAAACGCTGGGTATAGCCGTTGGCATTGAGCATCAAACCGTTGTTGGCGTTGGTGGAGAAACTGATGCCACCCACGGCCGCCTGGTTGCTAAGCTGATCGAGCGCAATCCCGGCGAGATAGTCATTGAGCGCGAACATCACCTGATTTTTAGCGCTATTCATCGCTTTCGGGTTACGCAGCACCACGCTGACATCGGCTTTTGGCTCGCTTGCGAAATAGCGGCTGGGGGTATACACCACGCGCAGCGTCGGCTCATCAATGATAAGCGCCGGATGCGGGTAATCTTTAGTCGTTTTGGTCAGCGAGAAGTCATCCGGAATATAAGGGTTCAGCTCCGGCAGCTTTAACGCAATTTCTTCGGCCTTCTTCTGCCAGTCGGCGAAGGTCTGCGCGCTTATTTTATCCACCTGATAGGGGGCATCGACAAAATACGCCGTCTTGTTATGCGGTTCGTTCGGGCTGATGTTCCAGATGCGGGCATTCTCCGGCGTCATCATCGCCAGGCGGGCTTTTACCGCCTCGGCGTCATACCGGTCGGCAATATTGACCGCATCAAGAGTGTGTTCCACCGGCACGCGGATCATGGTGTCCGCCAGCCACTCAACGTAATCCATGTCGCGGGTAATGGACGGGTAACGGAAATCGAGATCCAGCACGTGGGCGAGTTCATCAAAGTAGCGCTTATCGACGCCTTTCTCGCGCAGTAAAGAGAGGTAGCTGAAAATCGCTGCTACCACTTCATCACGGTTTGCCAGCCCTTTGTCGGTCAGGGTGGCGGAGATCGCCAGCACGCCGCTATTGCCGTTCACAACCGGATCGGAATCGGCGCGAATACCTTCCACCAGCCCCTGTTTTTGCAGCCAGTCAGAAAGCGTACCCGGGCTACGGTTACCTATCAGGTAGGTCACGAGCTCATCGGTTTTACTGCGAAACTGTGCGGTGTTGTTATCGATGCGGAATTCCACGCGCAGCACTTTGCGCGGCAGCGCCGGCACGTAGTGGATAACGATCCCTTTTTGCGCGTCCGTGACCACCGGGACGTCTATCTGCGGCCGGTCGATATTTTTATTCGGCACCCGACCAAATGTTTTAGCCGCCATGCCTGCCAGTTCTGGCAACGGTTTATTGCTGTAGATGACCGCTTTCATCAGGTTGGCGGAGTAGTATTTATCGCGGAACGCGTGCAGGGCATCAAGCACCGGGCTGTTCGGTTTGTCGCTTAACGTCTCCAGGTTACCGCCGGAGAAACGCGACCCTGGGTGCGCAGGGTTGATGGTTTCAGCGCTAACCTGGGCCATGCGCATACCATCTCGCGTGCGGGCCATGGTCAGCTCGGCATTCACCGCATTGCGTTCACGATCGGCATACTTTTTATCCAGCAAGGGGGCGGCGATGGAATCAGCAAGGCGATCGACTGCGCCTTCCAGCGCATCATTTTCGACTTCAAGATAAAAAGCCGTGCGGTACGGTGCCGTGCTGGCATTGTGGCTGCCGCCATGCATTTTCAGAAATTCGGACAGGCTATCAGGCTGCGGGTATTTTTTTGACCCCATCAGGGTCATATGTTCCAGATAGTGTGCAAGCCCAGGATGAGCCTCAGGATCTTCCAGCGATCCAACCGGCACCACTAATGCCGAAAGGGATTTCACCGCCTGCGGATCGGAAACCAGCAGTACGGTCATGCCGTTATCAAGACGAATAGCCTGATACTGGCGGGTATCTTTTTCGCTTTTACGAATAGTTTCCTGAACGGGTTGCCAACCGGAGTCTGCCTGAGTGACGGGTACCCAGAGGGCGAAAAACAAAACAAACGCTTTAAACAAGGTGCTACCTCTTTATCACGGCTACATCATTAATACATTGCGTGCTGGGCACGCCAACATCTTTTTATTGGGTACATCAGTCCGTGATAAGAAGTGCATCATAAATGAACACCTCATACTGCGCAATTTTTATACAGCGCTCAGGACTGATTAAATTTGAACAACGGTAACAGGTAGCGCTGTGCCTCTACAGTGATCATGTCGAAGTATTCTGGCTCAAGCGTTCGCCACAAACGTTGATACCAGACATCTTCCCCTTCGCCACGCACCATCATGTTACCTTCGTAGGCCTGCACAAACTTATTCCGCGCTTTCTGCAGTGAAGCATCATCCGTTAACATGGCATCATTCTGCGCGTCATAACAGGCTTTTATCCACGCGCCACCGCTTTCCGGCAACAGGAGCAGAGGTTTATTCATTCCCCGGCGGTAACCGTCGATGTAAAGCGACAAATAACACAAAGCCTGCTCAGCCTCCATCGGCGGAAAACGCCATTCGCCCTCTTTGCGCACGAAAATTCGGCTTTCACCCGTATTGCCGCCAGCACTGTAGACAAGATGTTCGAGCCAGAGTTGCAAACCCTGTGAAACGCTGAGCATCGAGGGCCGCCATCGCAGCAGTCCGTCCGGCTGAACCTGCGTCAGCCAGCCGGTCAAATGGACACCGTTACAGTCAAGGTCAATTTCGATGCTTTTACCGGGTTGTCTGCACTCAATAACGCGTTCAGCAAGTGCCTTCATTTCCTGACACTGCGCCTCCCAGACAATCTCCCCGAATGCACCGTAAGGCAACTGACCCGCGGCACGGTAGCGGCGAAATAGAGTGGCAGCATCTTCCTGTTCGACCAGGGCATTCAGGAGCTGGAGATTCAGCTTGTAGCGCTCCAACCCATCCAGAATAAAGGGTTCGGCGTCAGGAATTTCACTCTCTTCAGAACGGAAGTTGACCTGCAAACGCTGCTGGAAGAACGCGCGCACCGGGTGTGCCCAAAAACGCTGAAGCTGTTCGAAGGTCAACGTTTCCAGGGGGAGTTCATCCAGTTCCTGAATGAAATTGGTATGCGCCATCCCTTCTTTCTTCGCAGCCGGAAGCCACTCGCGCGCATAACTCTGGTGTTCATTGGCGACATAGTTCACCGGATCGAAAGGCATACGGCTGTGACAGAAGGTGATGTGGGCCTTCACCCGCTGCTCGCTCTCATCACAATTACGCGCTTCGTCTCCCGGCAAATAGTGGCTCTGCCCGATATAGTCCACCAGCTCCTGCACAAGAACCGACGGGAAACGTTCACTGTTGTCCTGAATCGACCGGCCGATGTAACTGATATACAGTTTGCTCTGCGCTGAAATAAGCGCTTCCAGGAATAGATAACGGTCGTCATCACGGCGGCTGCGGTCGCCCCGCTTCGGTTTAGGACTCATCAAGTCAAAGCCTAACGGCGGCAGTGCCCGAGGATAAATGCCGTCATTCATCCCGAGCAGACACACCACTTTGAACGGGATGGATCGCATCGGCATCAGGGTACAAATATTGACCGGCCCTGCCAGGAAACGCTGGCTAATACGCTCCTGATCGAGACGCAGGGTCAACTCATCACGCAGAAGCGACAAAGGCACCGCCTCCTGATAGTGCGAATTCACGCCCTCATCCACGATGGCCTGCCACTGCTTTTCAATGAGCGCCATCGCCGCTTCGGTTTCACTGTCCGGCAGGAAGAAATCCGTGAGCATTTCCCGGCACACCGGCAGCCAGGCATCCAGCGGGCGCGGCTGCATCAGCTCCCGTCGCCAGCGGTTGAGCTGCATCAGCAACGAGGCTAAATGCCCGACCAGCTCCGCGATTAACCCGGTGGACTCGTCGTATGGCAGAACGTCATTCCATTCACCCTGGCTGCTCTCCATTGCGTACCCGAGCAGCATTCGCGTCAGGCCAAACTGCCAGGTGTGCTGCCCCGTTGGTGGGAGTTCAAACTCCTGCACGTTGTCGTCATCAATCCCCCAGCGAACGCCGGATTCGTTAACCCACTGGCGAAGATAGCGTAGCCCCTCTTCATTGATGTTGAAACGGGCAGCCAGAACAGGGACATCCAGCAGCGCCAGCACATCTTCAGAGATAAACCGGCTGTCCGGCAGCGACAGCAGGGAGATAAATGCCTGCAAGGCCGGATGGGACTGACGTGCCCGACGGTCAGAAATGGCGTAAGGAAGGTATCGCTCCCCCGTCGCGCTGCCAAAAACGGCCTGAATAAAGGGGCTATAGCTGTCGATGTCTGCCACCATCACCACAATGTCGCGCGGCGTGAGCTCAGGATCGTCCTGTAGCATTGCCAGCAAGCGATCGTGCAGGATTTCCACCTCACGCTGTGGGCTATGGCAAACGTGAAGGGTAATACTCCGATCGCCAGGATCCAGCTTCCGTTTCCTGCCGCTGCGTTCGAACTCTTCTTCCGTCACGCCCATAACGGCCCGGTTTTCCAGATCCAGAATATCTAACTGAATGTTGTGCAACAGGCTGTCAGATTCGATTTCGACAAAGGCGTCCACGTCCCCCTCGCCAGATGACGTAATGTCAGAAAGCATGTGAATGTAGTCACGTCCCAGCTTGCCCCATGAGGCCAGCAACGGATTCGGCAGGTTCTGAATGCCCTCTTCATCGAAAAGCTGCGCGGCTGTCGAGCTATCCTTGAACAAGGGCACGGAGCGGTCTTCAAAGAGACGTCGACGCTGCCGCGTGACCAGCCGTGAAAGCCAGCGCGCATCCTGGATATCACCCCAGTAGTGGCGGCAGGGATTCGTGAACAAAATATGGATATCAATGTGTTTACCCAGCGCTTTTAGCGCATCCAGATAGACCGGCGGCAAAGCCGAAATACCGCAGATAAACACGCGTGACGGCAGACGAGCCGGTCGCTCCGACGCATTTTCGAGTATCGAGATAAACCGTTGGTAGAGGTTTGCACGGTGCCACTTTGGTTGACCGAGCGCCTCAGTATGTTCCACCAGTGCTTTCCATAACGGTGCCTGCCAGACTTGTGCTTCCGGCAAGCCCTCCACCCGTTCACCCGCTTCCCAAGCTGTCAGCCATTCAGGCCGGTACACTAAATACTGGTCGTAGAGATCGGCCGTGCGCGACGCCAGCTGGAACAGCTTGCGCTTATCGGTATCGTCATTAAGGTAGTGGCGCAGCATGGCGAACGCATCGCCTGACAGCATATCGGGCAGCAGGGCCATCAGCTTCCAGCTCATGCTCTGCTTGTTGAAGGCGCTCTGTTCAGGGATGTCGGGCAGTACGCGCACAAACATCTCCCAGATAAAACTCGCGGGCAGCGGGAAATCAATGTTTGCCGCTATGCCAAATTTCCGGGAAAGCGACATTTGCAGCCACTGCGCCATACCGGTGCTCTGCACCAGCACCATTTCAGGCTCAAAAGGATCGTCAAGCCGCTCGCGCTCAACGATAAATTCCATCAGTGCTTCCAGCACATCCAGACGATTTGAGTGGTAGACCCTTAACATAGACGCTCCCGACTACTGGCTAACCGGGCAATGCAGACGCGTCATCGCGCCGCGCCGCCCCAGAGGAGAAATAAGTGTAACCGTGATGCTGACACATCTGGCGTGCGTTGTCTGCCCCCGACTGGCCTGCCAGCCTTCGGGGAGAACGGGGGTTGAGAGCTGAGCCTGATTCCAGGCATGATGCCAAAGCTGACGATACTGGTTATACAGGGTAAATCGCGCCGCCAGTGCCCGATGATAACCCGACAGTGCCGTGACGATTATCACCAGCAGCATCATCGCAAGCAGAACCTCAACCAGGCTAAATCCTTTTTCTCTGTTTACGGCAACTGGCATAGCGCCTTCTCCTTAAGTGGACAAAAATCACTCCAGCCGTGTGGCAAAAAATGAATCTTCCCGTCGATTACCTCTCCTGCACGCCAGAGCAAAAGGTCATTATTTCCGGCGATGAGCAAAACACGCGACTCGCTCAGCCACCGCATGCATGCTTGCCACGTCGACGCCTTTTTGCACTGAACCCCTGGGGAGACCAGCCAATCCTGAACGCGCCCCCACTCAAGCGCGGATTGCACAGATGCCTGCTGCTGGAGTGAACGGCTCTCGCCGCCAACGAGTGCGCTAAATGTTGTCAGTTGCTGATTAAGTCCCGTGAGGATCAGCGTGCCTAACACCAGTAAAAGCAGTACCAGCGCCAGCGAAGACATCCCGCGCTGACGGTTCACAAGTTATACCCCGTGACGCCATAAATAGCCTGGAAGGGCTCACCTTTTTCACCCTGGCGAATGGCGGCCAGCTCGATATTCAACTCAGGCGCGAAACCGGCGTGTTCAACCTTATCGACCCTAAAGTGCTGGATCACCAGCCTGTTCGGGTCAGTGAGTTTTTCCCATCCTTTTCCTTCACAGGATGTCGCCCCACGCAGCGTTTCTAGCGCACCAGACTCAAGACGAAACCCTGTGCTGTCGTTTTCTGCTGCAGAGGCATCCCAGATGCCGTTACTGTTTGCATCCCACTGCACAATGACGCAGCTCCCCTGCCTTGCCGTCACCAGGCCTTGCCCTGGACAGTTACCCGCGCAATATCCCGCTCTCTGCAGCTGTTTGCCGAGGGCAAAAAGCCTTTGCCAGACCTCTTCTTCCACCTCCCGCTGACCGGACTGCAGTAATACCGCCCGCTGTAAACCCGGTAAAAAACGCGATGCGCTTATGAGCAAAAGGCTGCTGATAGCCGTGGCAATCAAGACCTCTGTAAGTGAGAAACCGTGCTGGTTCATTGACATCCCCCTCCCTCTGAAGCATTGCACATCCTGATGCGCCCTCCATTTGAGACAATAATCAGCCATTCTCCTGCACGGCTGTTCACACGTATCCGCCCCGCCCACGCTGTATCTCTTAATCCATAGAACCCTAATGAGGGTGTTAACTCACTTATGGTGACGTCAGCCCAAAATGGAATCAGCACAAAGGCACTCTCCTTCACACAGCCTTGTACGACAGAACTCAACAGACAGACGCCAGCCTCATCCCGCTGAAGCGTAATGAGGTGGTCACGATTGTGCCGATTCGCATCGTTGCGAAGAAACACCAGGTAGTCGCGTATCTGTACGGCGGTTTGCCAGAGCCGCTGCTGTCGTTGCCAACTGTCCCAGCCGTATAAACCCGTTGCGCTCAGGATCACGACCAGCGAAATGGCCACCAGGGTTTCGATAAGCGTAAAGCCGTTCTCTTTTTTCATGCCGGGAGTGTGGCGAAATGCGGGAAAAGCAGCGAGGGGCAAATCAGGTTTTTACGAGCCGTCATCCAGTGAATGTCGACTGTTGCAGGACGTTGCAGCGTCTCTGGAAAACGGCTCGTAAGACAAATCGAGAACGAAAAAAACCGGCGCTAAAAAGCACCGGTTGTGTGAGTATCTGCCGTATCAGATAGCGACGGGCGCTTTGATGCCGGGATGCGGGTCGTAACCCTCAATCTCAAAATCATCAAAGCGGTAATCGAAGATCGAGTCTGGTTTACGTTTAATAATCAACTTCGGCAACGCACGCGGTTCGCGAGTCAGCTGGAGATGCGTCTGCTCCATGTGGTTGCTGTAGAGATGGGTATCCCCACCCGTCCAGACGAAATCACCCACGTCGAGATCGCACTGCTGCGCCATCATGTGAACTAACAGCGCATAGCTGGCGATGTTAAACGGCAGACCGAGGAACACGTCGCAAGAACGCTGATAAAGCTGGCAGGAGAGCTTGCCATCCGCCACATAGAACTGGAAGAACGCATGGCAGGGTGCCAGCGCCATTTTGTCCAGTTCACCCACGTTCCAGGCGGAAACGATGATTCGGCGCGAATCCGGGTCATTTTTCAGCTGGTTCATCACGGTGGTGATCTGGTCAATATGGCGACCGTCAGGCGTTGGCCATGCACGCCACTGCTTACCGTAAACCGGGCCCAGGTTGCCGTTTTCATCTGCCCATTCGTCCCAGATAGAGACGTTGTTTTCATGCAGATAGGCAACGTTGGTATCGCCTTGCAGGAACCAGAGCAGTTCATGAATGATCGAGCGCAGATGGCAGCGCTTCGTCGTCACCAGAGGGAAGCCTTCTTGCAGATTAAAGCGCATCTGGTGGCCAAAAATGGAGAGCGTACCGGTACCGGTGCGGTCATTTTTCGGCGTGCCCTCATCGAGCACTTTTTTCATCAATTCAAGATACTGTTTCATGGTTCCTCAGGAAATTTGTTGCTGTGGACGACGACGATACGCCCAAATCATCATAATGGCACCCGCGACAATCATCGGAATGGAGAGGATCTGCCCCATGCTGATGTACTGCACCCACTCGCCGGTGAACTGTGCATCCGGCTGACGGAAGAATTCAACGATGATGCGGAACGCACCGTAGCCGATCAGGAACAGACCGGAGACAGCCCCCATAGGACGCGGCTTGCGGATGAAGAGGTTCAGGATGATAAACAGCACCACACCTTCCAGCGCCAGCTCATAAAGCTGGGACATATGGCGCGGCAGAACACCGTAGGTATCGAAAATGGATTGCCACTCCGGATGCGATGGCAGCAGCGCGATATCCTCTGCACGAGAGCCCGGGAAGAGCATCGTATACGGCACGCTCGGGTCAACACGGCCCCACAGTTCGCCGTTGATAAAGTTACCCAGACGCCCCGCTCCCAGCCCGAATGGGATCAGTGGAGCAATAAAATCAGCCACCTGGAAGAAGTTGCGTTTAGTGCGTTTGGCGAAGATCACCATCACCAGGATCACACCGATCAGGCCACCGTGGAAGGACATTCCCCCATCCCAGACGCGGAACAGATAGAGCGGATCGTTGAGGAATACCGGGAAGTTATAGAACAGGACATAGCCAATACGCCCGCCCAGGAATACCCCGAGGAAGCCAGCATACAGCAGGTTCTCAACTTCGTTCTTCGTCCAGCCACTGCCGGGACGACCTGCGCGACGGCCCGCAAGCCACATCGCAAAAATGAAGCCCACCAGGTACATCAAACCGTACCAGTGCAGCGCGACAGGTCCTACTGAGAAAATAACCGGATCAAATTCCGGAAAATGCAGATAACCACTGTTCATCTGTCACCACAAGATGTTGTTATTCCGCTGAAAGTGGACAGCGGTAGAAATGCGCTTCTGCGTGTCGCAGAGGCTCCAAAGGTGCGAATCATAGCATAAGGCAGGCATGGAGGATGCGCCTGAGATGTAAAAGATGTGTATAGGGTATTGTGCGGCCTGATGCCCTCACCCCGGCCCTCTCCCACGGGGAGAGGGAGAAATGCAAATTAGCGGCCGCCGCGGATTAGGCCACCCATGCCGCGTCGTTCCATAAACGCCGCAACCTGGTGCCGTACTTCGGCTGCCATCTGTGCGTCCAGACTGCGTTCCGCCAACTCGCGGGCATCTTCTATTTCAATATGACGTAACAGATACTTCACGCGCGCGACAGAACGGCCGTTCATGGACAGGTGACGGAAGCCCAGGCCAATCAGGATGGCAACGCACATCGAATCGCCCGCCATTTCACCACACAGACGCAAATCAAGACCGTGCTGCTCCGCTTCACGGGCAATCATGGCGAGAGCCCGGAGCATTGCCGGATGCAGGCTGTCATAGATACTCGCGACGCGCGTGTTATTTCGATCAACGGCCAGTATGTACTGCGTTAAATCGTTGGTCCCGACGGAGATAAAATCAACGCGGTTTGCCAGCTGCGGCAGCATAAAGACCATCGATGGCACTTCGAGCATCACGCCAATACGTGGTTTAGGGATCGCATAGCCGATCATCTCTTCCACTTCACGGCCCGCACGTTCGATCAAGCGTTTTGCTTCGTCGATCTCGTCAATGCTGGTGACCATCGGCAATAAAATGCTGAGGTTGCCCGTTGCGGCATTTGCACGCAGCATGGCACGAACCTGGATCAGGAAGATCTCCGGTTGGTCGAGCGTGATGCGGATCCCGCGCCAACCCAGACATGGGTTTTCTTCACTGATTGGCATGTACGGCAGTTGTTTATCTGCCCCGACGTCCAGCGTGCGCAGCGTGACCGGTTTGTCGTTAAACATCTGCAGCATCCCCTGATACTGCGCCACCTGCTCCTCTTCTGACGGAAAGCCGCTTTGCAGCATGAACGGGATTTCAGTGCGGTATAAGCCGATACCGTCGATGCGGCTGCCGAGCTTCTCTTCGTGCTCGGGGCTTAACCCGGCGTTGAGCATGACTTTGATCCGCTCACCGCTTTTGAGCTGCGCGGGCAGGTTGACGTCATCTTCTGCCAGCTTGCTTAATTCATTCTCTTCACTAATGAGACGCTGGTATTCCTGCAGCAGTACGGGCTCAGGATCGACCAGCAGTTCACCGCGATAGCCATCCACCACCAGCGTGCGGCGGTGGAGCACCGAGGGCTGGATATCGGCCCCCATGACGGTTGGAATACCGAGCGCGCGCACCATGATGGCAGCATGGGAGTTGGCGGCACCATCGCGCACCACTACCCCGGCGAGCCTGTCCTGCGGTAGCTCTGCCAGCGTCGTCGCTGAAAGTTCATCTGCTACCAGCACAAACCGTTTTGGCCAGGCATTCGCGCCCTGAATGGTGTCATCAAGATGGAACAGCAAACGCTGTCCCAGCGCGCGTAAATCCCCGGCACGCTCCTTCAAATAACCATCGGTCAGTGCCGCAAACTGCTCGGCAAATTTTTCAATGACTTTTTTAACGGCCCATTCGGCCACCGAACCTTTATCCACTTCCGCGAAAAGCTCACGGCGCAGACGCGCATCAGAAAGCAGGTGTGAATAGAGGTCAAAGATCGCCGCCGTCTCTTTTTGCGCACCCGCAGCAAAGCGTTTGCTGTAGCGGCGAAATTCGTTGGAAGCCTCTTCCAGTGCAGCGGTAAGACGCTCGCGTTCGAGCGCTTCATCAAGCGTCGAGGCCTCGTAAACCTGCTCCATCAGCGGCAACGTGGCGTCCATCCAGCCTTCGGCGATTGCCACACCCGGTGACGCAGGGAGCGCACGTATGCGCGTGTGACGATACTGGCCAAACAGGGCAGCAAGCTGAGACTGAGAGAGGATGGCGGCCATCTGCGTGGCAAGCGTCACAAGGAATGACTCTTCGCTTTCATCGTACTGGCGCAGTTCCCGCTGCTGAACAACGAGAACGCCAAGCAACTGACGACGCTGGATAATCGGCACGCCCAGGAAGGCGCGGAAGCGTTCTTCTTTTACGGAAGGAATATATTTGAAGCTAGGGTGTTTTTGCGCATCAGCAAGGTTAATGGGTTCGGCCAGACGACCAACCAGCCCAACAATACCTTCATCAAAAGCAAGCGTAACGGTGCGGCCTCGTGGTTTTTTCAAACCACGAGTCGCCATCAGGTAATAGCAACGCCGGTCATGGTCGGCCAGATACACCGAACAAACGTCGGTTTCCATCGCCAGACAGATATCAGTCACCAGAATATTCAGCGCCTCGTTCAGGCGAGGCGCACTGGCGACCTTCTCGACTATTTCGCGCAAGCGGGTGAGCATGATTTGCGTAGCTTAACCTCTTTTACGTCGCCAGGCAGGTGCGCTTTGCGGCTTAGGCGGGATCTCCTGAAGCTGCATGACAACACTTGCGAACTCTTTCATCACCCTACGGTAAACATCGCGCTTAAATGACACGACCTGACGAACAGGATACCAATAGCTCACCCAACGCCAGCCATCAAACTCCGGCGTACTGCTGGTTTGCATATTGATCTCTGAATCGTTGCCCACCAACTGCAGAAGAAACCACTTCTGTTTCTGGCCGATACAAACCGGCTTTGTGTCCCAACGCACCAAACGTTTCGGTAACTTGTAACGCAACCAGTTGCGGGTCGAAGCCAGGATGCGAACATCTTTTCGGCTTAAACCGACCTCTTCAAACAGCTCCCGGTACATCGCTTGTTCTGGGGACTCTCCTGGATTGATCCCGCCTTGCGGGAATTGCCAGGAGTGCTGACCATATCGACGGGCCCACATGACCTGACCCAGACGATTACAAATTACTATTCCTACGTTCGGGCGGTAGCCATCGTCATCAATCACCGGACTACCCCAAACTAAACCTTATATATGAATGATTGTTTCACACTACAGGGAGGCGGTAAACCACTCTCTTACAGGCTTGCAACCTAATAACATTTGAATAACTCACAAATATGTGGGGAGTTATAAACAGATGAAGGACCGCAAGGGCAATTTTATTCACCTTTTCTGTGGATATAGTTGTGAAGAAGTATGGAATTACCGATGAACAACCTGAATCGTCGTTTAAAGCCGCTTACACCGCTCATTATAAAAAATGCTATATTTCATTAGGTTATACCTTTAATTATTGATACCAGAACGGATAACGTGACGATCATCACATCAGCGATCGTTGTACTGATGAAAGATCGAACAGCGTCGGTTTTATCCACAGATTGTGCCAATAAGTTAGGCACAATTTGTCTGAAAATTCGATTTTCGTCGCACGTCAAGGCTGTAAATCGAAACAGTAGTGTGGGTTATTCCCAGTTATCCCACTTTTCTGTGGATAACAGGGTGTAAGATCCTGTTTATTGTCAGTGACCAGATTTGAACAACCTGTTTTTAGCCGCGGACACAATAATTTTGCAGTAGTAAAAAAACCTATAAATCATACACATGGATTATTCGTACAGAAAACGGTAGACTCTATCCACAAGGGATAATTTCTTAGTTTATTTTTTAATCAGAAGGTTACCGTCATGCTTCCGCTTGCTCCCTTGTTTACTCCCCCCTCCAGCGAAACCGAGTTGCTGACTCAGGCGCAGCGCCTGGCAGGCTATTCGCTTGGCGATCTGGCGGCAATGGCGGGTCTACCGATCCCTGACGATCTGAAAAGAGACAAGGGCTGGATCGGCATGCTGCTGGAACTGTGGTTAGGTGCCAGCGCGGGCAGTAAGCCAGAACAAGATTTCGCCGCACTGGGCGTGGAGTTAAAAACGATCCCCATCGACAGGCAGGGAAGACCGCTGGAAACCACGTTTGTCTGCGTGGCGCCGTTAACCGGCAATACCGGCGTAACCTGGGAAACCAGCCACGTACGTCATAAACTGAAACGCGTACTGTGGGTTCCGGTGGAAGGTGAACGGCAGATCCCGCTAGCCGAACGGCGGGTGGGCGCGCCGCTGCTCTGGAGCCCTGATGAAGACGAAGAGCAGCAGTTGCGTCTGGACTGGGAAGAGTTAATGGACATGATCGTCCTTGGGCAGGTTGAGCGCATCACCGCCCGTCATGGTGAGGTGTTGCAGCTGCGTCCAAAGGCGGCCAACAGCAAGGCCCTTACCGAAGCGATCGGCGCTCATGGCGAGCCGATCCTGACGTTGCCTCGCGGCTTTTATCTCAAAAAGAATTTCACTGGCACGCTGCTCGCACGCCATTTCTTACTAAAAACGTAGGTTTTTAACGAATTTTGCGAGCTATCAAACATAATCACCTGGTTTTTAAGATTTTACTACTTCCTGCTTTCGTCATATCAGGTTATTACTACAC
Source organism: Enterobacter sp. ENT02 (assembly GCF_019219165.1). NCBI lineage: Bacteria > Pseudomonadati > Pseudomonadota > Gammaproteobacteria > Enterobacterales > Enterobacteriaceae > Enterobacter > Enterobacter sp. ENT02. The sequence goes on along the minus strand of NZ_JAHUWD010000003.1, from coordinate 507,274 downwards.
TATGATTTAATACAAGCCAGGTGAGGACGATAACGATGAAAAAATGGGCAGTGTTAATTTCTGCAGTCGGGTTGGCGTTTGCGGTATCGGGCTGTAGCAGTGATTATGTTATGTCTACAAAAGATGGTCGGATGATCCTGACCGATGGTAAACCCGAAGTCGACGACGATACCGGGCTGGTGAGTTACCGCGACCCGGCAGGGAATAAAATGCAGATTAACCGCGACGAAGTCTCGCAAATTATCGAGCGCTAAACCCGTTAAAGGTCAGTCGCTTGCTGGCCTTTTTGATTTTTCCCTTCCCCTTTTGCTTCCCCTCTGCCATGTTTATATTCCTTTGTCGGGAAGTTCCTGACGCGTCCGTATGTTTAATGAAGGAAGCCGGCTATGCATTATCACCGTATCCCCCATAGCGCTCTGGAGATAAGCCAACTGGGGTTGGGCACGATGACATTTGGTGAACAAAACAGCGAAGCCGATGCCCATGCACAACTCGATTACGCCGTCAGCCAGGGTATTAACCTGATTGACGTCGCAGAGATGTACCCTGTTCCTCCCCGTCCGGAAACGCAGGGGCTGACTGAAACTTATGTGGGAAACTGGCTGGCAAAACGCGGCAATCGCGAAAAGCTCGTTATCGCCTCAAAAGTCAGCGGCCCCTCTCGTAATAACGATGCCGGGATCCGCCCAAACCAGATCCTCGATCGTAAGAATATTCGCGCCGCGCTGGATGCCAGCCTGAAGCGTCTGCAAACCGACTATCTTGATCTCTACCAGGTACACTGGCCGCAGCGTCCGACTAACTGCTTTGGCAAGCTCGGCTACAGCTGGAACGAGAGCGCGCCCGCCGTTACGCTACTGGAAACGCTGGAAGCGCTGACCGAGTGCCAGCGCGCGGGGAAAATCCGCTACATCGGCGTGTCTAACGAAACGGCATTTGGCGTGATGCGTTATCTGCACCTTGCCGATAAACACGATCTCCCGCGCATCGTCACCATCCAGAACCCGTACAGCCTGCTGAACCGCAGCTATGAGGTCGGTCTGGCGGAAGTAACGCAGTATGAAGAGGTGGAGTTGCTGGCCTATTCCTGTCTCGGCTTCGGCACGCTGACGGGCAAATACCTTAACGGCGCGAAGCCTGCCGGGGCGCGTAACACGCTCTTCAGCCGCTTTACCCGCTACAGCGGTGAGCAAACGCAGAAAGCCGTTGCGGCCTATGTGGATATCGCGAAGCGTCACGGTCTTGACCCTGCGCAGATGGCGCTGGCCTTTGTGCGGCGTCAGCCGTTTGTTGCCAGCACCCTGCTGGGCGCGACCACTATGGAACAGTTGAAAACCAATATTGAGAGTTTCAATCTGAACCTGAGTGAGGAGGTGTTAGCGGAGATTGAAGCGGTGCATCAGGTTTATACTTATCCTGCACCGTAATAAAAGCAAAACGGCAACACACGTTGCCGTTTTTAGGGTTTGCCCCCTCTCCCTGTGGGAGAGGGCCGGGGTGAGGGCATCAGGCCGCACTTATCAACGCCTACGCTGCCAGATCCATAATCCCGTAATCGCCAGCGCAAACAGCGCGCCAAACCCGACGCCAATGGCCACCACCGGCACACCCACTTTGACCGCCAGCGAATAAAGGCCCAGCATCAGCAGCATCGCCACGTTTTCGCCAAGGTTTTGCACGGCAACGGCATTTCCGGCCCCCACGGTCTGCTTTCCGCGCTCCTGCAAAAGCGCATTCAACGGCACCACAAAGAAACCACCCAGAATACCAATCAGGATAAGCAGCACGTACGCTGGCAACAACGCATGCTGAAGCGAGAAGAACAGCACGCCGACACCGATTAAAATCCCTGCTGGCATACAGCGCGCAACGGTCTCAAGCGTGACCAGTTTCGCCGCCGCCCCTGCTCCGACGACAATCCCAACGGCGACCATTGCATTCAGGTAGGTTGGCGTTGCGTTGTCGGTGATCCCCAGCGCCATCGGTACCCACAGCACCAGTAGGAAACGTAGCGTGACGCCCGCCCCCCAGAACATGCTGGTTCCCATCAATGAGAAACGCGTTTCACCGTTGCGCCACAGTACGCGGCAGGCGTTAAAGAAGCTGCCGGTCATCGGCCCGAAACGCCAGGACTGACCCGGACGCGCCACCGGCAGTCTGGGAATAAACAGGTTCGCGACAACCGCCCCGCCGTACACCACCGCACAAACGCCCAGAGCCGCCAGCACATGCCAGTCCGCCAGTACACCGCCCGCCACGGACCCGAGCAAAATCGCCGCGATGGTAGAGGACTCCATCAGACCGTTGGCTTTAACCAGCTTATCGCCCGTCGTCAGCTCGCCCAGGATGCCATACTTCGCCGGAGAGTAAGATGCCGCGCCAATGCCTACCAGCGTATAGCCGATAAACGGGTTGATACCAAAGCAGATGCTTGCCGCCCCCAACAGCTTCAGGCCGTTGGCGAACATCATCACCCGACCTTTAGGGAAGCTGTCCGCCACCTGCCCAACAAACGGCGCGAAAATAATGTAAGCGCCCACAAACACCATCTGCAGGATCGGCTGGCTCCAGTCGGGGTAAAACTCGGCCTTGAGCAACGCAAGCGTGGCAAACAACAGCGCGTTATCACCGAACGCAGAGAGAAACTGCGCGGCGATAACCGCCATCATGCCCTTCGACCGGAGTGAGTTGTTAGCCTGTGCTGACTCATGCATTTTGCTGTTCCGCCTCTTCCACCATGCCCTTGAGGGTCACGAAATCGGGCTTACCGCTGCCCAGCACCGGAAGCTGTTTGAGGTAGCGAATATCACGCGGCACGGCCAGTTCAGGGATACCATGCTCGCGCGCATGCTTAAGCAACGCGTCACGCTTAAGCTCACTGTCCGTGGTGAAGAGCACCAGCGCCTCACCTTTATTCGCATCGCTCTTCACAACCGTGGCGTGCAGTTTGTCAGCGGAGACCGCTGTTGCCAGCATCTCCACCATTTCAAGGGAGACCATTTCGCCCGCAATTTTAGCGAAGCGTTTTGCACGTCCCTGGATCTGCACAAAGCCCTGCTCGTCGAAGCGAACAATATCACCCGTGTCGTACCAGCCGGTCTCAACGTCCCCGTTGACGTTTTCCGCCGTTGGCGCTTCGAGCACGCCTGGGTTTTCTACGCGAAGATAGCCGTTCATCACGTTGGGTCCTTTCAGCTGCAGGCGCCCCCCCTCTTCAATTCCCGGTACCGCCAGCAGGCGCGCATCCATCCCCGGAAGAATGCGGCCAACCGTCCCCGGTTTCGCCGCCATCGGCACGTTGATAGAGACCACCGGCGCGCACTCCGTGACGCCGTAGCCTTCCAGAATGCGTAGGCCAAACTTGTCCTGCCAAATCTGCCGCGTGCTGTCCTGCAGTTTTTCCGCACCGGCAACCACGTAGCGCACGCGGAAGAAATCATACGGATTGGCGAAGCGCGCATAGTTGCCAAGGAACGTTGACGTGCCGAACAGCACGGTACAGTTACGGTCATAAACCAGCTCCGGCACAATGCGGTAGTGCAGCGGGCTTGGGTAGAGGAATACTTCGGCACCGGTGAGCAGCGGCGTAAAGAGACCGACGGTCAGGCCGAAAGAGTGGAACAGCGGCAGCGCGGACATAAAGCGATCGTTAGCGGTAAAGTCGGCAATCGTTTTGATCTGCTCAACGTTCGCCAGAATGCTTTTGTGGCTGTGGACGACGCCTTTCGGGTTGCCCTCAGATCCGGAGGTAAAAAGGATAATCGCATCATCTTCCGGCTGCTGTTTGACCTGCGCCAGGCGAGGCGCGAGCAGGTGAGCAAAAATCCACAGCTTGTCGAGCGTCGTGACATCCGCTTTCAGATCTTCCAGGAAGACCCAGCGTACCTGGGTAAGCTGCTCCGGCAGGTGCCAGAGCTTGCCTTTTTCCAGGAACTGACGGGAAGTAAAGACGGTATTAATCTGGGCGGCAGTGATGGCGCTGGTAAGCCCTTTCACACCCGCTGTGTAGTTCATCATCGCCGGAATACGCCCGCGAGAAACGGCACCAAAAATCACCGCCGCGCTGATCCCGGCGTTAGGCAGCATCAGGCCAATTTTCTCGCCCCGCTTGCTGTACTTCTCAAGAATACGGCCCACGAACAGGGTTTTGGTCAGCAGTTTGCGATAGGTGTCCGGGGTGAAGTTGATGTCTTCAATGCAGTTTTTCTTCGCGCCGTAGCGGTACTGCGCCGACAGCAGAGATTCGTACAACGTCTCGCGCGGACGGACGGCCATGCGCGCTTCCATCATTATCTGATGGAGCATTTCACCGGCGATTTTACGACGATCGCGCGCGCGCGGCGCTTCCGGCATAGGGAGCGTTGTGGGCGGCAGAATATGCAGGGTAATTTTGGGGAACAGGCGCTGCTTCACTAACCCCTTCAGGCGGCTGAAATAGGTCAGTTCTGCTCCATCAATGCGCAGCGGCACCACGGTGGCCTGTGACTTCGCCGCGACAAAACCGGCCCCGTCATAAATTTTCATCAGCGAACCGGTCACGGAAATTCTCCCCTCGGGGAAAATGACCACCGGACGCCCCTGCTCAACCAGACGCACCAGATGTTTGATCATCATCGGTTTTGTTGGGTCGAGCGGGACAAAATCAATCAGCGGCGCCAGCCAGCGCATGTACCATTTTTGGCTGATGGAACTGTAGACCGCAAAGACTGGCCGCACGGGTAAAAACAGCGCCAGCAATATGCCATCAAGAAAAGAAACGTGGTTCGGCGTGATAAGAACACGTTCGCCATAAAGTGCCTGCGCATCGCCCGTGACGCGGAGACGGAAGAGAATACGGAACAGTGTGCGGAAGAACCCAAAAAGCATTTCAACTCCCTTTGCCAGCCAGAATGAAGGGTTGATAGTAAATGGTGGCAGATTACACGAGAAGTGGGGAGGGAGCGACAGCAAAAACGGAGGCGAAAAAAAACCTGCGCATCCGCGCAGGTTGGTGCAAGAGATGAGTACGAAACCGTACTAAGAATTCTCACCAATCAATACCTCTGGGATCTTGATTGTGGCCGTTCACCCGGCGCTTCGCCAGTGAGAAAACGCAAGGGAATGAGCCTAAGTGCAACCAGGTGTGTATATTCTCTTTTGCTGTTACAGGTTGAACTTACAGGCAAAAAAAACCTGCGTATAAACGCAGGTTGGTGTAAATCGTGTTAATCAACCGGAGTTGATTCCACCTATCAATACCTCTGGGATCTCGACTCTATCAACCCCGACATTGTCCTCGCTACCGGACAATCGCAACAGCCTGAGGCAAAGTGTAACTAAAGGTTCGGATTAACATTATTTTGACACGTCTGCCCGTGTAACGATTACACGACCAGGGGTGTTCTGCGTCACGTTTGGTGAGGGTGTTACCCCGCTCCCCTTGAATGCGTGCCGCTTTTCCGTAACACTAGTTAGTGTGTAAACGCTTACCCCTAATAAGAAGGTAATAAATGGCGACAATTAAGGATGTGGCTCGTCTGGCTGGTGTTTCCGTCGCGACCGTCTCCCGCGTGATCAATAACTCTCCTAAAGCCAGTGACGCATCACGCCAGGCCGTGCAGGACGCCATGGAAAACCTGAATTATCACCCCAACGCCAATGCGCGCGCCCTTGCGCAGCAATCTACCGAAACCATCGGGCTGGTCGTGGGAGATGTTTCCGATCCGTTTTTTGGGGCGATGGTAAAAGCAGTTGAGCAGGTTTCTTACCAGACGGGTAATTTTCTGCTGATCGGCAACGGCTATCATAATGAACTCAAAGAGCGCCAGGCCATTGAACAGCTGATTCGTCACCGCTGTGCCGCCCTGGTGGTTCACGCGAAAATGATCCCCGATGCCGAACTCATTCATTTGATGAAGCAAATGCCCGGTATGGTGATCATCAACCGCATCATTCCCGGCTTCGAAAAGCGCTGCGTGGCGCTTGATGACCGCTACGGTGCCTGGCTTGCCACGCGACACCTGATTCAGCAAGGTCATACCCGAATTGGCTACCTGTGCTCAAACCACCCTATTTCCGACGCGGAAGATCGTTTGCAGGGCTATTACGACGCGCTACGTGAAAACGGTTTGCCGTGTAACGACCGGCTGGTGGCGTATGGTGAACCCGATGAAAGCGGTGGCGAACAGGCCATGACGGAACTGTTAGGTCGCGGACGAAATTTCACGGCGGTGGCCAGCTATAACGACTCGATGGCCGCAGGGGCAATGGGCGTGTTAAATGACAACGGCATTGAGGTTCCGGCAGAAATTTCGCTGATTGGCTTCGATGACGTGCTGGTCTCACGCTACGTGCGCCCGCGCCTGACGACAGTGCGTTACCCCATTATCACCATGGCGACGCAAGCTGCCGAGCTGGCGTTAGCGCTGGCTGAACAGCGCCAGCCGCCGGATATTACGCATTTGTTCAGCCCGACGCTGGTGCGCCGTCATTCCGTTGCGTCTCTTGCAGAAGCACAGAGCGAATAACGGTAGAGGTGAACCTGCGTATTCGGGTATTCCAGCCCATCGCCAATGTACTGCCAGCCGTAGCGTTCGTAGAAGTCGCGGCAGGCAGACCACAGATGTAGCTCGGTGTACCCGGCCTGCGCGGCATACGCAATAACATGCTCCTGAAGCTTCCCCGCGAGTCCTTTTCCTCGTGCCGCCTCATCCACGTATAGCGCCGCCAGCCAGGGATAAAGATCCTGACGCGTGATGAGATCGCAGCGCCATAATCCGACGGTGCCCAGAAGCCGTTCATCCTCAACGGCAATAAACGTCAGCGGCAGCGCGCCGGGTGTCTGGCTGTGATCGATAACGCTCTGGAAAAATTCACGCGGCAGGCCGTCACCGAAGGCCCGCCAAATCCAGTCGATCGCCTGCCCCGCAAACTGCGGCGCGGCGTACAGCGGCAGGATCGTCATACCAGTTTCCCCTGGAACAGGGGAACAGATTCAAACAGATAGCCGTCGAAATCCGGCGCATCTTCATCCGACAGCTCCAGCAAACTCTTTTTCACATTTTCCAGATGCTGGAACATGGCCTGCCACGCGCCCATGACGTCGCGACGACGCAGGGCTGCAAGGATGGTCTGCCGGTCGCCCAGCCATTTAAGGCGATACGCGCGGCTGGCGATGTGGACGTTAAACTGCTGCCACAGCGGGCTGCTGTCCATGTGATGCCAGATGCTCTCGACGGTCGCCAGCAGCATCTGGTTTTGCGTCGCCCCCGCCAGTACCAGGTGGAACATCTTGTTGTTGTCCTGGCTGCGATCGTCCGCGGCGATGGCCCGCTGCTCCTGCTCGATGATGCGGCGAAGGTTGTCGATATCCGCGCGCGTTGCCATTTTGGCGGCAAAGGCGGCGATGTTGCTTTCGAGGAGCTGGCGCGCCTGTAAGATCTCAAACGGGCCAACGTCGCTATTGAGGAAGCGTTCTTCCTCGTTTTCATGTTCTTCAGGAATACGCATCACGTAGACGCCGGACCCCTGGCGAATATCCACCGTGCCCTGTAGCTCCAGCATCAGTAGCGCCTCACGCACGATAGTACGGCTTACGCCGTAGGTCTCGGCAATGTTGCGCTCCGGCGGCAGGCGCGACCCAACGGGATAATGCCCCTGGATAATTTGCGCCCGTAAATCCTCGCCAATTTCCTGGTACTGTTTTTTTTCCGGCAGGATGACAGCCTTATCCACGTTTTCACCTGTGTTTTTCAGTTAAGCGCAGGCCGGGCGTCCTCCCGGCCAGTTTGTGCGCTATTTTATCAGAATGCCTGGTTCCATTCATCGTCAACGCTGAGCGTCAGCACGCGCTCATCGCGCAGCTGACGAAACCAGGAGGCCGATGTTTTCGCGCGGCGGGCGCGGTTGTTTTCGAGGTCGATTTCAATTAACCCATAGCGATTTTTGAAGGCGTTCATCGGCGAGACGTTATCGGTAAAGGCCCAGAGCATATAGCCGTGGCAGTTTGCCCCTTCTTCATGCGCCAGCAGCGCGTAGTAGAGGTGCTCGCTGATAAAATCGATGCGGTACGTATCGTCGATAACGCCGTCACGATTGCGGAACTGGGCTTCGTTTTCAACCCCCATACCGCTCTCCGCCACGAACCAGTCGATATTGCGGTACTCCTTTTTAATCCGCATCGCCATGTCATAGATAATGCGCGGATAAATCTCCCAGCCGCGGGATCTGTTCATCCGCCGCCCCGGCAGCTCGAACGACTCGTAGTAGTACGCCGGGTGGAACGGCGTCTCCGGATGCCAGGCGCGGGAAGGCGCTTTCACCCGGTGCGGGTAATAGAGGTTGATGCCCAGCTCGTCCACGGTGTTGTCGGCAATCAGCGCCAGCTCTTCCGCCGTGTAGTCCCATTCAACCTGATGCTGCTCAAGCAGGGTAACGAGTTCCTGCGGGTAGCGGCCGTGCACCAGCGGATCGAGGAACACGCGGTTATAAAACAGATCGTAGATCTCCGCCGCCCGCACGTCGTGTGGCGCGCGGGAACGCGGGTAGGTCACTTCCGGGTTGAGAATACAGCCGACGGAGCCGTCATATCCCTTTTCCCGGAATAGCTTCACGACCTTCGCCGTCGCCAGCACCTTGTGGTGATTCCACTGCATCCACGTACCGGTGTTCTGCTCGTACGGCCAGCGCAGCGCGTCCAGGTAAACGCGGGTCTGCACCACGATCGGCTCGTTGAAGCTAAACCAGCGGGTGACTTTGCCGTGGTAGCGGTCAAACACCTTTTCCGCGTAGCGGACAAACAGCTCAACCACATGCTTCGACGCCCAGCCGCCGTATTTTTCAAGCAGCGCGCCAGGGAGCTCGTAATGCTCCAGGCAGATCATCGGTTCGATGCCCTGACGATGCATCTCATCAAACAGCGCGTCGTAGTACGCAGCGTACTCTTCGTCCACCGTCGCGTTTTCATAGTCGGTCAAAAAACGCGACCAGTTGATGGAGGTGCGGTAGTGCGTCAGCCCCGCCTGCTTCATCAGGGCCACGTCCTCGCGAAAGCGGTTGATAAAATCGGTCGCCACCGCTGGGCCGTAGCCGTTATGCCAGATGTGACGATCGTTCTTGTACCAGAGATCGATCCACGAATCCTGACCCGATTTTTTACCGCTCCAGCCCTCGGTTTGCCAGGCTGATGCCGCTGCGCCCAGAATGAAATCCTGCGGTATCGTAATCTTTTTTGTGCTCATCACGTCCTCATACGTTATCGGTGGCTTGCTTCAACGCGGCCTGCTCCGCACGGCGTGAAGCAATTTTCACAAACGGCAGATAGATAATCACCGCCGTCACAATGCAGATAAGCTGGGTGATCACCGCCCCCATCGAGCCTGCGGTAGAGAGCCAGGCGTTAATCAGCGGCGGCGTGGTCCACGGCACCATCACCACGGCCTTGCCGGCAAAACCGGTCACCGTCGCAAAATAACCGATAGAGCCCGTCACCAGCGGGGTAATGATGAACGGAATGGCAAGGATCGGGTTGAGCATGATTGGCATACCGAAAATCACCGGCTCGTTGATGTTAAACAGGCCAGGACCGATGGAGAGCTTGGCGATCTCCTTCATCTCTTTGCGTTTGGTGGCAATCATCACCGCGATCAGCAGACCGATAGTGAGCCCTGAGCCGCCAATGCTCATATACACATCCCAGAACGGCATGGTGATGATGTTTGGCACCTCTTTGCCCTGCTCGAACGCGCTCATGTTGACGGTGATCGCCCCCAGCAGCAGCGGCTCGCGGATCGGCTTGATCATCTGGTTGCCGTGAATGCCGATCACCCAGAACAGCTGGGCGACAAACATCAGCAGCAGAATGCCCGGCAAGCTTTGCACCACGCGCTCAAGCGGCTGCTGCACCACCTGATAAACCGCGTCGTAGAGGTACATGCCGGTAAGCTGGTGGAACACGAAGCCAAAGGTGGCAATGGCGGTGGTGGTGATAATGGCCGGGATCAGCGCGGAGAACGACGCCGCCACGTTAGGCGGCACGGTGTCCGGCATTCTGATTTTCAGCCCCTTGCGGTTCTCCAGCCAGCAGTAAATCTCAACCGACAGAATGGCGATAAACATGCCGAGGAACAGGCTGCGGGTATCGGAGAACTGGCGCAGCAGCACGTCTTTCACCACGTGCATTTCGCCGTCCACCAGCATCTCTACGGTGGTCGGCGTGACGCAGATAAAGCAAATCACCGCCAGCAGGCCGGGGAACAGCGATTTAATACCGTTAATGCGCCCCAGCTCAATACCGATCAGGAACACCGCGCCGATATTGAGGAAGTTCAGCGTGGCGTAATTGAGCGCGCTGGTAATCGGTTTTAGCGCAGCGAGAAATGACAAAGACTCAAAGCTCGCCAGGCCATTTTTCGGATCCAGCACCATGTTGGAAATAAGCACAGAAAATGCCCCAACGATGATGACCGGCATTAAGGTAATAAAGGCAGACTTGATCGCCATGATATAGCGATAGCTGTTGAATTTGGTGGCAAAACTGCCCAGAGCGTCGATCAGTTTTTCCTGCAATGCCATAGGGTAATACCTCAGTAAAAGGGCTTTTATTGAATAAGGTGTACAGCCGGATACTATTGGCATACCAAAAATAGCTTCACGCCCCAATTTGTTCTGTGATTAAGCTCTCAACGCGACGTCCGGTATTCCAGATTATGATTTATGACTGTTTTGGCATACCACTTACAGCCATTTGTCCTGACCTGATGGATCGTTACTGAAAAGCGTGATCCTGGTGGGCGTTTTGCCCTTCCCGCGTCGCTTATGCGCCGGATGGTCTGTGTTAAACTGCATGCCATTACGTGGAAGCAGGAATTTCGAATGGCAACAATGCTGGATGTCTCACTGCGTGCGGGCGTGTCAAAGGCCACCGTCTCGCGCGTACTGAACGGCACGGGTCAGGTTAAAGAGAGTACGCGTCAGCAGGTGTTCGCGGCGATGGAAGAACTGGGCTATCGCCCAAACTTTCTCGCGCGTTCGCTCGCCAACCAGACCAGCAACAGCATTGGTCTGGTGGTCTCCACCTTCGACGGATTTTACTTCGGCCGCCTGCTGCAGCAGGCCTCCCGACAAACAGAAACGCACGGTAAACAGCTGATCGTGACCGACGGTCACGACGCGCCGGAGCAGGAAGAGCAGGCGGTACAGATGCTGGCGGATCGTCAGTGCGATGCCATCGTGCTGTACACCCGCTACATGAGCGAAAAGGCAATCATCAAGCTGATGAACAGGGTGCAGACCCCGCTGGTGGTGATCAACCGGGAGGTCAGCCAGGCGGCGGATCGCTGCGTCTTCTTCGAACAACAGGATGCGGCATTCAAAGCGGTGGATTACCTGATTAGCCAGGGCCACAGGGAGATCGCCTGCATCACCGTTCCTATCCACACCCCAACCGGAAAAGCGCGTCTGATGGGCTACCGCAAGGCGCTGGAAAAGCACGGTATTCGGCTGGACGAGCGGCGAATTAAATACGGCGATGCGGGAATGACGCGGGGATATGAGCTGTGCAAAGCGTTGATTGAGGAAAAGATACCGTTCAGCGCGCTGTTTGCCTGTAACGATGATATGGCGCTGGGCGCGTCCAAAGCATTACACCAGGCCGGGCTGAAGATCCCGCAGGATATTTCGCTGTTTGGGTTTGACGATGCGCCGAGTGCAAAATGGCTGGAGCCTGCGCTCTCATCGGTGTATCTGCCGATTGACAACATGATCGTCACGGCGATCGATCAGGCGATCCGGCTGGCAAAAAACCAGCCGGTCGAAGCGATCCCGCCGTTTACCGGCACGCTGGTGTTGCGCGACTCGGTGACAACGGGGCCGTATTTTACTCAGACGAGTTCTAACGCCAGCAGTTCCTGAATGGTCTGGCGGCGGCGAATCAGTCGCGCCACGCCGTTATCAAACAGCACTTCCGGCAGCAGCGGGCGGCTGTTGTAGTTTGAGGACATCGACGCGCCGTACGCCCCGGTGTCGTGCAGCACCAGATAATCACCCGGCTTGACTTCTGGCAGCGCGCGCGTTTCCACTTTGCCGCCCTCCTGCTGGGTAAACACGTCGCCGGATTCGCACAGCGGTCCCGCCACGACGGTTTCTACGCGCGGCGCGTTAATCAGACCGCTACCGTCCGCAGCGAGCGCCGTTATATGGTGATAGCTGCCGTACATAGACGGACGCATCAGATCGTTAAAGCCTGCATCAATCAGCACAAAGTGACGGCTTCCCATCTCTTTCACGCTACGCACCTGTGCCACCAGCACGCCAGCCTCCGCCACCAGGAAACGCCCCGGTTCGATCTCCAGTTTTACCGGATGGCCCAGATGGGCAGCAATTTTGTCGCGCGCCGCACTCCACAGTCCGTAATAGTGATCGGTATCGATCGCCTCTTCCCCTTCACGGTAAGGAATGGACAACCCGCCGCCTGCGGAGATCGCCTCCAGATCCTGCCCGAAGTCGAGCACCTGGCGCACCATCGCACCGCACACCTGCTCAAGGTGACCATAATCCACGCCTGACCCGATGTGCATATGAATCCCCACCAGCTTCAGGTTATAACGCTGCAATACCTCAAGCGCGGCGGGCATATCGGCAAACCAGATGCCATGCTTGCTGTTTTCGCCGCCGGTATTGGTTTTTTGGCTATGACCGTGGCCAAAACCGGGGTTCACGCGCAGCCAGACGCGGTGGCCGGGAGACACCTGACCCAACTGTTCCAGCATATCCACAGAACCGGCGTTGACCGGGATCTGCAGCTCATGCACGCGCGCAAGCGTAGCGTCGTCGATCACGTCGGCAGTAAAGACGATTGCGTCGCCGTCAGCTTTCGGATCAAACCCGGCCGCCAGCGCGCGCTCAATTTCGCCAAGAGAAACGGAGTCAACCTTTACCCCCTGCTCGCGCATCAGGCGCAAAATATGAATATTCGAGCAGGCTTTCTGGGCAAAACGCACCACGTCGAACTGATGCAGCGCGGCGATCTTCTCGCGAACGATCTGCGCGTCGTAGACCCACACCGGGCAGCCGAATTCGGCAGGCAGGCGCAGCAGGTTATCGGCGTTCAAATCAGTATCAGTCTGGTTCAGCGGGCGTGGCATGGTTATCTCCGGGGCATGAATCATTTTTTATGATTACGCCACAAAAAGAAGGGAATAAAAAATATCGTTTTATCCCAACTCTATGCAAAAATGATATGGAACCCCCACCCGCTTTCAGGTGCCCTATGCCCGCCGTTAACCTACGCCACATCGAGATTTTTCACGCCGTGATGACCGCCGGTAATCTCACGGAAGCCGCACAGATGCTGCATACCTCGCAGCCAACGGTCAGCCGTGAGCTGGCGCGTTTTGAAAAGGTGCTGGGGCTTAAGCTGTTTGAACGCGCGCGCGGCAGGCTTCACCCGACGGTGCAGGGATTACGTCTGTTCGAAGAAGTCCAGCGCTCGTGGTACGGGCTGGACAGGATCGTCAGCGCGGCGGAGAGTTTGCGGGAGTTTCGCCAGGGTGAGCTTTCCATCGTCTGCCTGCCCGTCTTTTCCCAGTCGTTTCTGCCGACGCTGCTGCAGCCGTTTCTGGCCCGCTATCCTGAGGTCAATCTCACCATTGTTCCGCAGGAGTCACCGCTGCTTGAAGAGTGGCTTTCCGCCCAGCGCCATGATTTGGGCCTGACGGAAACGCTCGCCACACCCGCAGGCACCGAGCGCACGGAGTTGCTCTCGCTGGATGAAGTTTGCGTCTTGCCCGCCGGGCATCGGCTCGCCGGTAAGGCCGTGCTGACGCCTGCAGATTTTCACGGGGAAAACTACATCAGCCTGTCCCAGACCGACAGCTACCGTCAGTTGCTGGATTCGCTGTTTGCCGAACATCAGGTGAAACGGCGGATGGTAGTGGAAACGCACAGCGCGGCGTCAATATGCGCCATGGTGCGCGCGGGCGTGGGCGTAGCGGTCGTCAATCCCCTCACGGCGCTGGACTATGCCGGAAGCGGGATCGTCATCCGCAGGTTTAGCGTGTCCGTTCCCTTCACCGTGAGCCTTATTCGCCCCCTGCACCGTCCGGCTTCGGCGCTGGTGGACGCTTTCACCGGGCATTTGACCGAGCACGCGCGTCAGGTGGCGCTTCGCTTACCTGACCTACAAAACGCCCTATGACAGCATAAACTCGACGGCATCGGCGGCGTGAATGGCCGCGGTGTCGAACACCGGAATGGCGCTGCGCTCGGCCGGCACCAGCAAACCGATTTCCGTGCAGCCAAAGATCACCCCTTCCGCTCCCTGCTGCGCGAGCCTCTCGATGACGCTGAGGTAGTACGCGCGGGACGCTTCGCTGAAGGTGCCGAGACATAGCTCGTCGAAGATGATCTGATTGATGCGTGCCCGGTCAGCCTCGTCCGGGATTAAGCTTTCAATGCCGAACTCACTGCTCAGACGGCCGCGATAAAAATCCTGCTCCATCGTATAGCGTGTGCCCAGCAGCGCCACGCGCGACATCCCGGATGCACGAATCGCGCGCCCGGTCGCATCCGCGATATGCAGGAACGGCAGTGAACTGCGGTCTTCAATATGAGACGCCACTTTATGCATGGTGTTGGTACAGAGCAAAATGCCTTCCGCCCCCGCACGCTCCAGCCCCAGCGCCGCCTGCGCCAGGATCTCCCCGGCTTTATCCCACTCGCCGCTCGACTGGCAGGCTTCGATTTCATGGAAATCAACGCTGTGCAGCAGCAGGCTCGCGGAGTGCAGGCCACCCAGACGCTGTTTCACCCCTTCATTAATCAGGCGGTAATAGGGGATGGTCGATTCCCAGCTCATCCCACCCAACAGGCCGATCGTTTTCATGCATCCCTCCTTATGTGTTTCTGCCAGTGAAGCAAACTTGTGATCCTCTTTCCACTTCTTTGTCGCGTCATTTCTTTTTATCGCAGGGTGAGATAAGTTAAATGAAACATTGTTTCATTACATAACGGAGCGGAGAGATGTTTATTTTCCACAAAGAGACCACGCTTGAAGATCTGGGCAATGGCGTGACGCGGCGTATTCTGGCGCACGATGGAAAGATGATGGCGGTGGAGGTCAATTTTGAGCAAGGTGCGATTGGCCCGATGCACAATCACCCGCATGAACAGCTTACCTATGTGCTCTCCGGGGAGTTCGAGTTTACGATAGGTGAAGAAAAGCAGATCGTGACGGCGGGCGATACGCTCTATAAAGCGCCGCACGTGATGCACGGCTGCGTTTGCCTGAAGCCCGGCACCCTTCTGGATACCTTTACGCCGGTGCGCGACGATTTCCTGAAATAAAAAAAGGCGCTGAATCAGCGCCTTTTTAATATCGTCGTTACTCTGTTGCTGGCGTTACGGCCGTTATCGGTTCTGGCAGCGGATTGCGCGAGAGCATTGCCTCACGCAGCAGCACGCTGCCGCAGGCAAACAGGCCGCCCAGAATCCCTGCCAGCAGCACAATCAGGGCTTTGCCCGGACCGTCTTTTTTCACCGGCAGTGACGGTGAAAGCTGATACCTGAAGGGCTCAAGCTTCACGTCTTCCACGGACAGTTTTTGCAGCTGAGCCAGATAGTATTCACGGTTCTGGAAATCCGCATTCAGCTCGGCCACGTCCTTCAGATTCTTTTCAATCTGCAGCTTTTGCGCAATACCGTCAGCACCCAGCGCCACGGAGTAGTCAGGATCGTCTTTTACCGCCTGTCCGTTGCTGTATACCGGTTTCTTAATGCCTGCCGCGTTCGCCACTTCCAGCGAATAGTTGAGGCGCTGCAGGTTGGTGTTGTGGATATTGGTCAGACGCACGCGATCCAGCTCCAGCTGCTGCTGAACGACTTTCGTTTTCAGCGTGATCTGGTTACGGATATTTTCCATCGTCTCCTGCTCAACAATGCGGGAAATATAGTTGATGTAACCTTCCAGAACCGTCTGCGCGTCTCCCGCCGTCGGGGCGGTAAAGCTCAGCGTCCATGAGATATACGGCGCTTTGTCTGCGTCTTTAACCTGCGTGTTATCTATCGCTTTCATTTTTTCAGCAATATTCACCACCGCGCGATGCAGCTCCAGCGGGTCTACCTCGGTGCCTTCCAGCTGAGACATCACGTACGGGGAGGTTTTCATGTACTCTTCGAGCAGCGACTGCGACTGAAACTTTTTGATGAACAGGTTAAACACGTCTCCATGGCTCACCTTCGCGTCGACATCCAGCACCTGCAGCGTCACCATCATCTGGCGCAGCGTGTTCCACTGCGTCTGCTCGGCCGGTGTGATCACGGCTTTACTGGTCCATTTTTGCGGGATTAAAAACGCAATGGCCAACCCTACCACGGCAAACGCCAGGACGATCGCCACAATACGTTTTTTGGCCGCCAGAAGTACGTCTAACAATCCGAGAAGATCTATCTCTTTAGTACTTACCGCCGGAGTGGCATAACGGGGAAAATCGAGGTCCGTGTTTTTCTTGAAATCCATCGCTGACATAACCGTTCTTCTTTTTGGAGTGCAGTAAATTTCTGCCTGATTGGTTGCAGTGGTCGGATGATACAAGAAAGTAAGAATAATCTGAACGCCAGATTGATCTATCTGTAGACCGACTATCAGATTTAGTAGGAAGTTTCTAAGCGGTATTGTTCTTATTAATCATTCGGTTTCTTCCCCCTCCTTTCCTGACTGTCGGGTGCGATTGTGTGAAATAGCGCAAAAATGCCACTCTCATCACCTTATTGAAACAGCGTTTCGACGCCGATCACATTTCCATCATTAAGCGAATGACGCAGAAATAAATAGCAATAATATAAAATAAAACGTTGTTTTAGTATTCAAGAACACCGGTTCGTAAGTTTTGAAACCTGACCATGATGCATTAAGGAAATGCCAATAAAATCCTTATAAAACATAATATAAAAAGCAACGAACAACACACCACATGACATATTTCCTCTCATGCTGAGCAGGGCAAGCGCGAGAAAGTTGTAACAAACCAGATTCCGTTTTAACCATTGATCGCCAGGTAGGTATGTATGAATGAAAACAAGCTGCTGGGGTTAGCGTGGATATCTCCCTACATCATCGGGTTGATACTCTTTACCGCCTTCCCCTTTGTTTCATCGTTTTTCCTCAGTTTTACGGATTACGATTTAATGAGTCCGCCGGTGTTTAACGGCATTGAGAACTATCGCTACATGTTTACCGAAGACACGCTCTTCTGGACATCCATGGGCGTGACCTTTGCTTACGTATTTTTAACCATCCCGTTAAAGCTCGCGTTCGCATTAGGGATTGCGTTTGTTCTGAACTTTAAATTACGCGGCATCGGCTTCTTCCGTACGGCCTACTATATTCCGTCCATCCTCGGCAGCTCCGTGGCTATTGCCGTTCTGTGGCGCGCGCTGTTTGCCATTGATGGCCTGCTGAACAGCTTTATCGGCGTGTTTGGTTTCGACCCGGTGAACTGGCTCGGCGAGCCGTCACTGGCGCTGATGTCCGTTACCCTGCTGCGCGTCTGGCAGTTCGGCTCTGCGATGGTCATCTTCCTGGCCGCGCTGCAAAACGTTCCGCAGTCGCAGTATGAAGCAGCGATGATCGACGGTGCATCCAAATGGCAAATGTTCACAAAAGTGACGGTGCCGCTGATTACGCCGGTGATCTTCTTCAACTTCATCATGCAGACCACCCAGGCGTTCCAGGAATTTACCGGACCGTACGTGATCACCGGCGGCGGGCCAACCTACTCGACCTATCTGTTCTCGCTCTATATCTACGACACCGCGTTCAAATACTTCGATATGGGCTACGGGGCGGCGCTGGCGTGGATCCTGTTCCTGGTGGTGGCCGTCTTTGCCGGTATCGCCTTTAAGTCGTCGAAATACTGGGTGTTCTACTCCGCCGATAAAGGAGGCAAAAATGGCTGATATTCAGGAACTCTCCACGGCAAGAAGCGTTGCAGAGCGCGAAGTCGCCCGTACGCTGCGCAGAGAGAAAATCAACGCCAGCATTCGCTACGCGATCCTGCTGATTGTCGGCCTGCTGATGCTCTACCCGCTGGTGTGGATGTTCTCGGCCTCGTTCAAACCGAACCACGAGATTTTCACCACCCTGAGCCTGTGGCCTGCCCATGCCACCTGGGACGGCTTTGTGAACGGCTGGAAAACCGGGACCGAATACAACTTCGGCCATTACATGCTCAACACCTTTAAGTATGTGATCCCGAAAGTGATCCTGACCATTATCTCGTCCACCATCGTGGCGTACGGTTTTGCCCGCTTCGAGATCCCGTGGAAGAAATTCTGGTTCGCCACGCTCATCACCACCATGCTGCTGCCCAGTACCGTGCTGCTGATCCCGCAGTACCTGATGTTCCGTGAAATGGGCATGCTTAACAGCTATATGCCGCTGTACCTGCCACTGGCCTTCGCCACGCAGGGGTTCTTCGTCTTTATGCTGATCCAGTTCCTGCGCGGCGTGCCGCGTGACATGGAGGAAGCGGCGCAAATTGACGGCTGTAACTCCTTCCAGGTGCTGTGGTACGTGGTGGTGCCAATCCTGAAACCGGCCATTATCTCCGTCGCCCTGTTCCAGTTCATGTGGTCGATGAACGACTTTATTGGGCCGCTGATTTACGTCTACAGCGTGGATAAATACCCGATTGCACTGGCGCTGAAAATGTCCATCGACGTCACCGAAGGTGCGCCGTGGAACGAAATTCTGGCAATGGCGAGCATCTCCATTCTGCCATCCATCATTGTCTTCTTCCTGGCACAGCGCTACTTCGTACAGGGCGTCACCAGCAGCGGAATTAAAGGTTAAGAGGGAAATATCATGGCTGAAGTAATCTTCAACAAACTGGAAAAGGTCTACTCCAACGGCTTCAAAGCGGTACATGCTATCGACCTTTCCATCTCCGAAGGGGAGTTTATGGTGATTGTCGGGCCGTCCGGCTGCGCCAAATCCACTACCCTGCGCATGCTGGCCGGACTGGAAACCATCAGCGGCGGCGAAGTGCGTATTGGCAATAAGATTGTGAACAACCTCGCGCCAAAGGAGCGCGGGATTGCGATGGTGTTCCAGAACTACGCGCTCTATCCGCACATGACGGTGCGCGAGAACCTGGCCTTCGGCCTGAAGCTGAGCAAGCTGCCGAAAGATCAGATTGAGTCTCAGGTGAACGAAGCCGCGAAAATCCTGGAGCTGGAAGAGCTGCTCGACCGCCTGCCGCGCCAGCTTTCCGGCGGCCAGGCACAGCGCGTGGCGGTAGGCCGCGCGATTGTGAAAAAGCCGGACGTGTTCCTGTTTGACGAACCATTGTCCAACCTCGATGCCAAACTGCGCGCCTCGATGCGAATTCGTATTTCTGACCTGCATAAGCAGCTGAAAGCCTCCGGCAAACCGGCCACCACCGTCTACGTCACCCACGACCAGACCGAAGCCATGACCATGGGCGACCGCATCTGCGTGATGAAGCTCGGCCACATCATGCAGGTGGATACGCCGGATAACCTCTACCACAAGCCGAAGAACATGTTCGTGGCGGGCTTTATCGGCGCGCCTGAAATGAACATTCGTAAAAGCCTGCTGGTGGAAAAAGCAGGGAAGCTGCACATCGCCATCGGCAATGAAACCATGCCGCTGAACGCAGAAAAGCAGGAGAAGGTTTCCGCTTACGCCGGTCAGGAGGTCTTCTACGGCGTGCGCCCGGAGTTCGTGTCCCTCTCTGACGAGCCGTTCCAGGACGGCGGCTGCAGCGGCGAGATGGTGCGCGTCGAGAACATGGGCCACGAATTCTTTGTATATCTGAAAGTCGCGGACTACGAACTGACCGCCAGAATTCCTTCCGATGAAGCTAAGCCTATGATTGATAAAGGCCTTAACCGTAAGGTGTATTTCACGTTTGATATGAACAAGTGTCATATTTTTGACGCAAAAACTGAACAGAACCTCTCTCTCTGATGGAGTGATAAAAATGAAAAAAGTGCTTTTAAGCGCAGCAATCTCCGCGACTCTGGGCCTTACCGCTTTGCCATCGATGGCGCAAGATGTTGATTTACGTATGTCCTGGTGGGGCGGCAACGGTCGTCACCAGGTCACCCTGAAAGCCCTGGAGGCGTTCCACAAGCAGAACCCGGACATCAACGTGAAGGCTGAGTACACCGGCTGGGACGGTCACCTCTCCCGTCTGACCACCCAGATTGCGGGCGGTACCGAACCGGACGTGATGCAGACCAACTGGAACTGGCTGCCGATCTTCTCCAAAACCGGCGACGGCTTTTACGATCTGAATAAGATGAAGGACGTCATCGACCTGACGCAGTTCGATCCGAAAGAGCTGCAGTCCACCACCGTTAACGGCAAGCTGAATGGCATTCCGATTTCCGTGACCGCGCGCGTGTTCTACTTCAACGACGAGACCTGGAAAAAAGCAGGCGTTGAATACCCGAAAACCTGGGACGAGCTGATGGCGGCAGGCAAGACGTTCGAGAGCAAGCTCGGCAAGCAGTATTACCCGGTCGTGCTGGAGCATCAAGACACGCTGGCGCTGCTGAACTCGTACATGATCCAGAAATACAACATCCCTGCGGTGGACGAGAAAACCAAAAAATTCAGCTACTCCAAAGAGCAGTGGGTGGAGTTCTTCCAGACCTACAAAAAGCTGGTGGATAGCCACGTGATGCCGGATACCAAATACTACGCGTCGTTTGGTAAGAGCAACATGTATGAGATGAAGCCGTGGATCCAGGGCGAATGGGGCGGCACTTACATGTGGAACTCGACCATCAACAAGTATTCCGACAACCTGAAGCCACCGGCGAAGCTGGAACTGGGCAGCTACCCTATGCTGCCGGGTGCCACCGATGCGGGACTGTTCTTCAAACCGGCGCAGATGCTGTCGATTGGTAAATCCACCAAAAACCCGGAAGCAGCGGCGAAGCTGATTAACTTCCTGCTGAACAGCAAAGAGGGAGTGGATACGCTGGGTCTGGAGCGCGGCGTTCCGCTGAGCAAAGCAGCGGTGCAGTTCCTGACCGAAGACGGCACCATCAAGGAGAACGACCCGTCCGTTGCGGGCCTGCGCCTGGCGCAGTCGCTGCCAGCGAAGCTTACCGTGTCGCCTTACTTTGACGACCCGCAGATTGTGGCTCAGTTCGGGACGTCGCTGCAGTATATCGATTACGGTCAGAAAACCGTAGAAGAGACAGCGGCTGATTTCCAGCGTCAGGCAGAGCGTATTTTGAAACGCGCAATGCGTTAATAGTCTCCTCCCTGCCCGTCCTGCGCTTAGCTGGGCGGCAAACTGTGCCTTTCCGCGATCCGGAAAGGCACAGCGGTATTAGAGATTACTCAAGTTGCCAGGCACCAGCCTCGGTTAAAACGGCCAAACCGCTCCAGGCGAATAACGCTAAATCCCGATGGTCGGCATCCGGATAAATACGGCTGCTCAGGCAAGCCTCACCGTCGTTAACAAAAACCTCCACTGACGAACTATCGAAGAACAGCCGTAGCGTCAGCGCCTTCCCGGCGGTTAATGGCACGCTGCGCACGCCACACAGTCCATACTGCGGATAATGACGCTCCAGCACCAGCCGCTGCATCTGCGCATCAACATACACGCGCAGGCCATTACCGAAACGGAGTCCATACTGTTCTGCACTGCTGTTTGCGCAGTCCCAGTGAAGGATAACCTCCAGCGCCTCGCCGTTTTCCATCATTACGCTTTGCTGGTTTTTAACGGTGGTGATCGGCCACGGGAACCAGGCACCGCGCATCCCCTCGACCTCTTTGGCTGGACGCATTTGCAGGCGGTTGTCCGCACCCAGACTCAGCTCGCGCGGCAGTGAAAGCATGCCCGCCCACCCGTCCCGTTGCTCCGGCAATGGCGATTCCCACATGTCCAGCCAGCCAATGACAATGCGTCGGCCATCTGGCGTCAGGAAACTTTGCGGCGCATAAAAGTCGTGACCGTGATCCATTTCAACAAAGTCGCCCTCGCGGGCAAACGCCTGCCCTGGCTGCCATTCGCCGAGCAGATACCCGCTCTGAAACAGATTGCGGTTCTGGTAGCCATTTGCCTCCAGTCCCTGGGGAGAGAACATCAGAACGCGCTTGTCGTTGAGGGTGAAAAAATCCGGGCACTCCCACATATAGCCCATCTCTTTTTCCGCTTCATCAAGCACACCCGCGTCCTGCCACTGGCGGAGATCGGCCGATCGATATAGCCGCACCTGCCCGGTATCACCGTCGCGAGCGCCAACGATCATGTACCAGTCATCCCCTTCACGCCACACTTTCGGATCGCGGAAATGATGTATCCCTGCCGGTGTGTCCACCACAATACCCTGACGTTCAAAGCGCATACCGTCGCGACTGGTCGCCAGGCACTGGACCTGATAAAGGTTGGCCTCATCACTGGGATCGCCATGAAATTTATGCCCGGTGTAAATCAGCGCCAGCGTATCGCCATCGACCACCGCCGAACCGGAGAAGCAACCGTCTTTGTCCTCTGGGCCTTCCGGGGCCAGCGCCACCGGCAAATGTTCCCAGTGCACCAGATCTTTACTGCGTGCATGCCCCCAGTGCATGGGTCCCCATTCGGTTGAATACGGGTGATGCTGGTAAAACGCGTGGTACCAGCCATCGAACCAAACCAGCCCATTCGGGTCATTCATCCAGCCCGCACGAGCGGCCAGGTGGTAGTGCGGATACCAGCGCAGGTTCAGCGCCTCGCGTTTAGCCTGGAGTTCCTGTTCTGCGTTAGAAATGGTGTACATCATAGTCTTCACTCTTTTTGATTCAGATAGCGGAGGGTTGCGAGACCAGCGGGTCTGAGGACGACCGCGAGGAGCGCAGCAAGAAAATGGAGATAAAGGTGGTACTAAACACCAGCAGCCCCATAATCAGATAGGACTGGGCGAAGCCGTACTTCTCGTAGCTATAGCCTGCCAGCGGCGAAAGTACCGTGGCGATGACCGAACTGGTGCACGCAAAGCCCACCAGATACAGCGTGGATGAAAGTCGTTTATCGAAGTTAAGGCTGTTGTATTTGAAGATGGCCACCAGCAGAACCGGCAACTCTAGCGCGTGCAGCAGCTTGGTGATAGAGATAAGCAGCGGGCCTTCCACCAGCCCGGAGGCGACCATGCGGCTCGCCATCACCATTCCGGCGAAGATGAGGCCGTTTTTCGCGCCGATGCGGTTAACCAGCCATGGCGCGCAAAACATGCCAGCCGCCTCAAGGAAAACCTGGAATGAGTTCAGATAGCCATACATGGCGTTCCCTTCCTGGAGGGTCGGGAACTGAGAAGAGAAGTAAACCGGAAACTGCTGGTCGTAAACGCCGTAAATGCAGGTGCCGATCACGAAGAACACGAGCGCCCAAAAGCGCGGTAGGGTGAGCAGGCGCAGCGCATCTTCCAGCGTCACCTTACCGCCCGCCACCGCTTCTTCCATCGCCTGCGAGGCGGAGAAAACCCGCAGCCGCGCCAGCAAAATGAAAAATACCAGCCCTGAGCAACTGGCCACCGCAAAGTTGAGTTTTGGGTTGATGTTGAAGAGTAAACCGGCAAAGAACGTCGCGACTGCCCAGCCCAGCGAGCCCCACATCCGCGCCTTGCCAAACTCAAACTGGCTCTGTCGTGCCACACGCTCGGTATAGGACTCTAAAACACCGATACCGCCGTTAAAGGTCAAGCCGATGTAAATCCCACCGAAAATGCTGCCAAGCAACACGTTAATCTTCAGTAGATAGCCAAACAGTAAAAAGGCCGGGCCAGAGAGGATCAGCAGTACGGTGATGTACCAGAGTAGATTTTTACGCAGGCCGAGCTTGTCCTGAATAAAACCGTAGCAGACCTGTGCAAACAGCGCGGAGACGGAGAGCACCGCGTAGATAATGCCGGTATCCCCCGGCTTGAGCCCTACCTCCTGGTGCAGCCAGATAGAGAGCAGCGATCCGGAAGAGGACCAGCAGACAAAAAAGAAAAACAGTAACGCACTGAGTAACGGGTAGCTGTGAGAGTGATGTTTCTTCATCATGACATTCTCATCGTGGAGGAATGTCGAAAATGGTAACGTTAACAAATGGGTTAACTCATGTCATTTTGCTGAGATTCATGATGTTAATCACAAAAGTTAACGTTAACATTAGCGGAGTGCGATCGCGATCAACTATTTCTTACCTGCGCGCGCGTCACGCGTAAGATAGAATATCGAACGATCTTTTACATCAGCAGCTTAGCAAGGGCGGAGTAATCAACATGGCATCGCTTAAGGATGTGGCAAAGCTGGCCAATGTGTCACTGATGACGGTATCTCGCGCGCTCAACAGCCCGGAAAGGCTAAAACCGGAGACGCTGGCCCGGGTTCAGGCCGCTATTGAACAGACCCATTACGTGCCTGACCTGTCAGCGAAAAAAATTCGCGGGGCTCACGCCATGCCGAACACCATCGGGGTGCTGGCGCTGGATACGGTGACCACGCCCTTTTCGGTAGACATCACGCTGTCGATTGAAGAAACCGCGCGGGCGCACGGCTGGAACAGCTTTGTGGTTAACATGTTTACCGACGATAGCCCGGAGACCATGGTAGACCTTCTGCTCTCTCATCGCCCGGACGGGATCATCTACACAACCATGGGGCTGCGCAAGGTGCCGCTCCCGTCCAAGCTGCTAACCCTTCCCTGCGTGCTGGCAAACTGCGAAAGTTTGCACGATCCGGTGGCCAGCTACATACCCGATGACGAGCAGGGCCAGTTCTCTGCGGTTCAGGCTCTGCTGGCTGCGGGCTACCGCCGCCCCCTTTGCCTGCATCTGCCAGCTAACCATCTGGCTACCCTTCGCCGTCGCCAGGGACTGGAGCGCGCCTGTCGGGAAGCGGGAATCGACCCAAATACCCTGGTTCACTGCTATATGGAATATGGCGATGAGCACTATCGCGATATTCCGGCACGCGTTCTGGCGCATATTCAGCAGCAAACGCCGCTGTTCGACTCCGTGATTTGCGGCAACGACCGCATTGCGTTTATGGTTTATCAAACGCTGCTGGGACATGGGTTGCGCATTCCGCAGGATGTGGCCGTGGTGGGGTACGATAACATGGTGGGGATTGGCGATTTGTTCTTACCGCCCCTCTCAACGGTGCAGTTACCTCATTATGAAATCGGGCGCCTGAGCGCCCTGCATATTATCAACGGTGACAGCCATCGTGAGACGGTTCGGGTCGCCAGCCCGTGGCTCCCCCGAGAGTCGCTATAATTAGATGCCGATGTTCCGCAATTTCTCCCCCGCCATCAGCTTGCGTTCAATATGCTCCAGCGTCACGCCTTTGGTTTCAGGGATCAGCCAGAAGGTGACACCGATAAACGCCACGTTCAGCACCGTATAGAGCCAGAAGGTTCCCGCTGCGCCAATCGCATCCAGCAGCGTCAGGAAGGTCGCGCCGATGATCATGTTCGACACCCAGTTGGTGGTGGTGGAACAGGTGATACCAAAGTCACGGCACTTCAGCGGCTGAATTTCAGAGCACAGGATCCACACCACCGGTGCGGCGCTCATCGCATAACCGGCGATGCACATCATGGTCATGCCGACGGAGAGCCAGGACAGCCCGCTTGAGGCCGTGCCGTTATCAAACTGCATCAGGCAGTAGCCGAGGATCAGCGTACCGAGGGCCATCACGCTAAAGCCAATCTTCAGCGCCGGTTTACGTCCGGCTTTATCCACGGTGAATACCGCAATAAAAGTCGCGAACATAAAGGTCAGCCCCACCACCAGCGTGGCAATCATCTGCTGTTCAGTGGTCGTGAACCCGGCCATTTTGAAAATGCGCGGCGCGTAATACATGATGATGTTCATCCCGGTGAACTGCTGCATCGCCTGGAGCAGCATGCCGAGGAACACCGCACGACGCACGTTGCGATTGACCTTAAACAGCGCCCAGCCGCCCTGCTTCAGCTTCAGGCTTTCGCGGATTTCATTCAGCTCTTCACGCGCTTTTTCCGAGGTGTCGCGCAGCATACGCAGCACCTCTTCCGCCTCCACGTGACGCCCTTTTTGCGCCAGCCAGCGCGGGCTGTTCGGCAGGAAAATCACCAGCACGATCAGCAGCAGCGCAGGCAGCGCCAGTACGCCCAGCATCGCGCGCCAGTTGCCGCTGTAGCTGAAGTACGTATCGGACAGGAACGCCAGCACGATGCCGAGCGTCACCATCAGCTGGTACATGCTGATCATCTTCCCGCGCACGTTCTCGCTCGCCATTTCGGAGAGGTACAGCGGCGCGGTATAAGACGCTATCCCCACCGCCACGCCCAGCAGCACGCGGGAGAGCAGCAGCACCTCCACGTTCGTGGCAAACGCCGAGCCAATCGACCCCGCGACGAACAGGATCGCCCCGACCATCAGGCTGTATTTGCGCCCGAGGCGGAACGAGAGCCAGCCGTTAAACAGCGCCCCGATAGCCGCGCCGAGCATCATGCTGCTCACCACCCACTCCTGCAGGCGGTTACTCAGCGTAAAGTGATCGGTAATAAACGGTAGGGCCCCGGCAATGACGCCGATATCCAGACCAAACAGCAAACCGGCCACGGCTGCCGCAATAGAGACGAACTGATTCATGCGTCGGGTATCGCGCAACGCGGCGGGCATCAGGGTAGAGTCATTTATAGATGTCATATTTTTCCTGCCTCAACAGCAAAATTCGTTAAGTGAAATTACGAGATAGTGAAGAAAAGTGTCAGGCGGGAATTCGTGAAGATATGGATTATTTCGCTATGGCATAGCGTTCTGTGATGGACATTACAATTTCAACTAATGCTGAAATAGCACCGTTTTTTATTAATCACCTAATATTTAAGCAATAAAACTGTGATGCGCATCATTTATGAATTTTCAGTATGGATTTTTCATCTTATGCCATATGGATAATGGCAATTTTTAACCAAAAAAAACCTCCACCCGGCGGCAGAGGTTCGTCATGCAGGCGGAATTAACGCGCCAGCCAGCCGCCGTCGACGGCCACGGTGTAGCCGTTGATATAGTCAGAAGCCGGGGATGCCAGGAACACAATCGGCCCCATCAGATCGCTCGGCAGACCCCAACGTCCCGCTGGGATACGCTCCAGGATTGCCGCGCTGCGCTCTTCATCCGCACGCAGCTGCTGGGTGTTATTGGTGGCCATATAGCCTGGCGCAATCGCGTTAACGTTGATGTTGTGCTGCGCCCACTCGTTGGCCAGCAGACGGGTAACGCCCATCACCGCACTTTTCGACGCGGTATAAGACGGCACGCGGATACCGCCCTGGAAGGAGAGCATGGAGGCGATGTTGATGATCTTGCCGCCTTTGCCCTGGGCGATAAAGTGCTTCGCCGCTGCCTGAGACATAAAGAACACGCTCTTAATGTTCAGGTTCATGACGTCGTCCCAGTCGCGCTCGCTGAAGTTGATCGCGTCTTCACGGCGGATCAGACCCGCGTTGTTCACCAGGATATCGATATGACCGAATTCCGCCACCGCGCGATCCAGCAGTTCAGGGATCGCGTCGATTTTTCGCAGGTCGGCGGTCAGGCTCAGGAATCGGCGGCCCAGCGCGGTGACGCGCTCGATGGTTTCGGTAGGCTCAACAATGTTGATACCGACAATGTCGCAGCCCGCTTCCGCCAGACCCAGCGCCATACCCTGACCCAGCCCGGTGTCACAACCGGAAACCACAGCCACTTTACCCTGCAGAGAAAATGCATCCAGAATCATGTTTGTTCCTTAATCGTTCAGCGCCTGTCACCAACAGGCAGGTTTATGCTTCACTGCCTGCGACTAGCGCAGATCCTTAACAGCGACATGGTCCATGTCATCAAAGACCTGGTTTTCACCGACCATTCCCCAGATGAAGGTATAGGCTTTCGTCCCCACGCCTGAGTGAATGGACCAGCTTGGCGAAATTACCGCCTGCTCGTTGTGCATCACGATATGGCGGGTTTCCTGAGGCTGTCCCATCATGTGGAATACGCAGGCGTCTTCATCCATGTTGAAGTAGAAATAGACTTCCATGCGGCGCTCGTGGGTATGGCACGGCATGGTGTTCCACAGGTTGCCCGGCGCGAGCTCGGTCAGCCCCATGCTGAGCTGGCAGGTTTCCAGCACGTCCGGAACGAAGTATTTGTTGATGGTGCGGCGGTTGCTGGTGAGGTTATCGCCCAGCGTGACCGGCGCGACGTCCGCTGGCGTCACTTTTTTGGTTGGGTAGGTGGTATGCGCCGGGGCGCAGTTGTAGTAGAACTTCGCTGGCTTACCGCCGTCAATGCTGGCAAAGACCACCTCTTTCGCCCCTTTTCCGACGTACAGCGCGTCGCGATGGCCAATCTCATAGCACTGGCCGTCGACGGTAACGGTGCCCGGCCCGCCGATGTTGATCACGCCCAGTTCACGACGCTCAAGGAAATAGCTCACGCCCAGCTGTTTACCCACTTCTCCACCCACGGAGACGGTTTTCGCCACGGGCATAATCCCGCCCACAATGATGCGGTCGATGTGGCTGTAGACCATGGTGTACTTGTCGGCTTCAAATACCTGTTCCACCAAAAACTCATTACGCAATCCCTGCGTATCCAGCGCCTTAGCATGCGCACTGTGGATGCTTTGTCTGATGTCCACGTTGACCTCCAGAAATGATCGTGCCCAAGGGCAAAGATGATTAACGAAACGACGTTCCGTTTTCTTGATGAACACATAGTATCCGCTGAGATTTGGCTTTTCAATTGCATTTAAAACAACGTTTCACTTTTTCTGCATCTTAATACCGAAAATGATGTTTCGATCACGATAATGTCAGAACATCCCTATCAATCCCGATAACTCTTACGAATTGCGCCACCAGTCACACATAATGAAACATTGTTTTGATAATTTAACACCCAGTTTTTAACTCAACCTCATTCAAAGGAGTGCATTATGGCTAAAGGTATGCGGGTCAAGCTGAACTACGAGGTCAGCCGCGATCCGGATACAGGCGTGGAAGTCACCCGCCTGACCCCCCCGGAAGTCACCTGTCATCGCAACTACTTTTACCAGAAGTGCTTCTTCAACGACGGCAGCCATCTGCTGTTTGCAGGGGCGTTCGACGGTCACTGGAACTACTATCTGCTGGATCTGAAAAAGGCTGAAGCGGTGCAACTGACAGAAGGCGCGGGGGATAACACGTTTGGTGGGTTCCTTTCGCCGGATGACAGCGCCTTCTACTATGTGAAGAACGATCGCACCCTGCTGGAAGTGGATTTGCAGACGCTGGAAGAACGCGAAGTGTATCGCGTCTCTGACGACTGGGTCGGTTACGGCACCTGGGTTGCCAACAGCGACTGCACCAAACTGGTGGGTATTGAGATCGCTAAAAGCGACTGGACGCCGCTGAACGACTGGAAGATCTTCCACGATTTCTTCCACAAGGGGCCGCACTGCCGCCTGCTGCGCGTGGATCTGAAAACGGGCGCAAGCGCCACTATCCATGAAGAGAAGAACTGGCTGGGCCATCCTATTTACCGTCCGTCCGACGACAACACGGTGGCCTTCTGCCACGAAGGCCCGCACGACCTGGTCGACGCGCGTATGTGGCTGGTTAACGAAGACGGCAGCAACGTGCGTAAGGTGAAAACGCATGCAGAAGGCGAAAGCTGCACGCATGAATTCTGGGTGCCGAACGGATCTGCCCTGGTGTACGTCTCGTATCTGAAGGGTCAGCAGGGTCGCACCATCTCCCGTTTTGACCCGGAAACCGGCGTTAACGAGGCAGTGATGCAGATGCCCGCCTGCTCGCATCTGATGAGTAATTTTGACGGCACGCTGCTGGTGGGCGACGGTTCAGGCACGCCGGTCGACGTCAAGGACACCGGGGGCTACACCATCGATAACGACCCGTACCTGTATGCCTTCGACGTCGCGAAAAAAGCTTATTTCCGCATCGCGCGTCACGACACCTCCTGGGCGACGGTGGCAAACAGCCGCCAGGTCACCCACCCGCATCCATCCTTTACTCCGGATGATAAAGCGGTGCTGTACAGTTCCGATAAAGACGGCAAACCAGCGCTCTATATCGCGAAACTCCCCGAGCAACCTGAAATGTTGCATGCCTGATTTGAGTTAGTGTTTCTGTAACTGGCCTTGCCCTCCGTTTCGGAGGGCTTTTTTTTGGTAGGTGGCTGCCTGACTGGAGGGAATGACCAGGCCGGGTAAGCGCTAGCGCCACCCGGCAGTTTTTAGAGAATAAGTTGGACTTTAGAAGGAATACGCCACGCCTAAACGGAAACGGGTCTGGCGCTCGTCGGTGTCTTTTACGCCCACGTTGCCCACCTCAACATACGGCGCCCAGTTTTGATCCCATTTATAGGCCAGCTTGGCGTTATATTCGTTAGAATAATCTTTATTATTATTACGAATAATACCCTCGGTACTTTTCGCATAAACGTAATTCAGCTCGGTACGCCAGTCCCCCATGACCCAACCCACCCAGGCATCGCCACGGTTAACTTTGTCATCGTCTTTATTTGAGCTGGACGGATAACGGGTATATTCGTAACGGTAACGTGCCGCCACGTAAAAACCATTATCGAAGCTGTATTGCAGGTGCAGGTTCGGTTTATAAATGGTACGGCTGTCATTACTCTCAATGGTAAATGCAGGCGTCAGCGCAATATTGTCGGTCGCTTTCCAGCGCCAGCTAATTTGGTCTTCATGACCGTTACCCACAACATCGGCAAACGGCTGGTCGGCCTTGTCGCCACCGGATTTCCATTTCGCTTCAACAGAGAAGCCAAAGCCGTTAGCAAAGCGATGCGAGACCGCAACGCGGTCTGCGTTCGCGCCGTTATCAATATATTCATGGCGCAGATCGACGGTAACCGCCTGAGCCGCAAAAGACGCACCAATAAGAGAGGCAAGGACCAGAGATTTATTAAACATGAAAAAACCCTCAAATAAAATAGCGTTTCGTTTTTATGGAACTGCAGTTTATTTTTTAATAAACGTTATTTTAGTGATCGAGATCGTAATTATTTGTTTCATTTTTTTTGGCAAAGATGCACGTGATGTCAGTCAACAAAAGAGGATTATTAACCTTAAATTTCAGGGGAGAGATCACAGTAAGATGTTAGCGGGGATAATAATACAGCGCGTAATTATTCCACTCTGCATTGAGATTGAACTAATAATCGTAAAAAACGTCACGCTATGCGCAAAAAAAAACCTCCCGAGGGAGGTTTGCTTTTTGAAAGGAAAGGATCACCGCTCAATCGCCAGCGCCACCCCTTGCCCACCGCCAATACAGAGCGTGGCAATGCCTTTACGGGCGTTACGCTTTTTCATTTCATGCACCAGGGAGACCAGTATACGGCAGCCTGACGCGCCGATAGGGTGCCCCAGCGCAATAGCGCCACCGTTGACGTTGACCCGCAGCGGATCCCACTCCAGCATTTTGCCTACCGAGATCGCCTGCGCGGCAAAGGCTTCGTTGACTTCAATCAGATCCACGTCGCTAAGCTGCCAGCCTGCGCGCTCCAGACAGCGGCGCGTCGCATAGACGGGGGCGATCCCCATTAACGCCGGATCCACCCCCACGCTGGCAAATGCTTTAATACGTGCGAGCACGGGAAGATCCAGCTCCTGCGCTTTGCTTTCGCTCATCATCATCACGGCCGCAGCGCCATCGTTAATGGAAGAGGCATTCCCTGCGGTCACCGACCCCAGCGTTTCAAAGGCCGGGTTAAGCTTCGCCAGCCCTTCTGCGCTGGCATCGGTGCGCGGCTGCTCGTCGGTCTCCACCATCACGGCTTCACCGTTCTGACGCTGGGTCCTGACCGGGACGATCTCATCGCGAAACCGTCCGGAATCAATTGCGGCGCGGGCTTTTTGCTGCGAGCTCAGCGCGTAGGCGTCCTGAAGCTCGCGGCTGATGCCATATTCACGCGCCAGGTTTTCCGCCGTCACGCCCATATGATAATCGTTGAACGCATCCCACAGGCCGTCATGCACCAGGCTGTCGAGCAACTGGCTGTTTCCAAGCTGCGCGCCGGTACGGCTATCGGTCAAAACGTGTGGCGCGCGACTCATGTTCTCCTGCCCACCGGCAATCACCACATCCGCCTCGCCGCACTGAATGGCCTGGGTGGCAAGATGCAGCGCTTTTAAACCGGAACCACAGACGTCGTTGATGGTAATGGCGGAAACCGTGTTGGGCAGCCCCCCTTTCAGCGCCGCCTGTCGGGCAGGGTTTTGCCCGGCTCCGGCGGTCAGCACCTGGCCGAGGATCACCTCATCGACTTCATGGGCGGCAATACCGCTGCGTTCCACCAGCGCTTTCACCACCACGCTACCCAGATCGACAGCCGAGTGGCGCGCTAATGCCCCCTGAAAACAGCCGATAGCTGTACGCAACGCACCCACTATAACGACATCTTTCATCACGACCTCAGTGTTAAATGACCTGACGATAGTAGAGTATTGTTATCAACAATTATCGCGATTGTTTAAAATTAGTGAGTTAAATCACAAGGATCAGCGCGCGTCCTGCAAATACTGTCGCAGCCAGCTTCCGGCGACGCCAGGGGGAGAGCGTTTGTTCCAGAGCAGATCGACACCAATCGCGCGTGGCCAGCCGGGTACATTGAGTTGCACCAGCGATTTCGCCGCCGCAAATTCATCGACCAGCGCACAGGGCAGTACACACCAGCCAAATCCCTGGACCGCCATACTCAAGAGTAACAGGTAATTCGGTGCTGACCAGACCGGCCCCCGGGCAAGGGTGGCTTCGCGTTCGAGATAGGTGCTCAGGCGCAGTTCTCGCCAGCCCTGTAGCTCATCAGCCCTGGTTTCGTGTTGCCCGGCAAGCGGGTGTTCCGCGCTGACGTAAATCGCCATCCGGGTCTGCAGGGGAAGCCGGGTCACACCAATATCGGTAGGATAACTGCCGCGCGCTTCCGTCAGGCCAATTTGCGCCCTCTCCTTCTGCAGCAGATCGATGACATCCTCTTCTTCGCCAATCAGACATTCGAATTCCGTATGCGGAAAGCGCTGGTCGAACTGTTTCAGCAGGTTTTCAAGCACGTCCGGGTTGAGCGTATCGGAGAGCACAAACGTCAGCCGCGCCTCGGTCTGCGCGGTTAACGACACCGCCAGTTCGTCCAGCCGCGCGCTGGCGGCCAGGATCGACTGCACATAGCCCAGCACCTGCTCGCCCTGGACGGTTAACACCGGCTGGCGTGCCGAGCGGTCAAACAGATCAAACCCGAGATCGGCTTCCAGGTTGGCTATGGACGTGCTGATTGTGGACTGGCTTTTACGCAGGCGGCGGGCGGCGGCGGAAAAGGAACCTGCGGCAACGGTCTCGACAAACGCGGTGAGGGCTTCAGGGGAATAGCGCATGAACTATCTACTTTATCGATGGATACCATCTTTAATATATCAGCTTTAGCGATAAAAATAGGCCACATCGACGCCCATCCTGGCGAATGAATGAGGTCACTATGCAACATCAAGATGCACTCCACCGTAAACTGCCGGAGCGGATCTTCCATGCCGTCTGCTTTGAAGGGATTGCCACGGCGATCCTCGCCCCAACCGCAGCCTGGCTTATGCAGCGCTCCGTGGTGGAAATGGGTGGGTTAACCATTATCCTGGCGACCACGGCGATGCTGTGGAACATTATTTATAACTTTGGCTTCGACCGCTTCTGGCCCGTTCAGCGGGTCAAACGCACGGCAAAAGTGCGCGCGCTACATGCACTGGGGTTCGAATGCGGGTTTATTGTGATTGGCGTGTCCATTGTCGCCGCCGTTCTCGGCGTGACGTTGCTTCAGGCATTCACGCTGGAAATAGGTTTCTTCCTGTTCTTCCTGCCGTACACCATGTTCTATAACTGGGCGTACGATACCCTGCGCGAAAAATTCCTTAAGCGTCGCCAGCAACGACGCGCCCTGGCTGGCTAAACGCCCTCTGGCCGGACGCCCGTTCCGGCCAAACTCCTTCGAAGCAACTGCGCTCTCCACGCATAATTATGGTAAATTGCACGCCATTCTGATGGTTTGATAGTTGAAACGTTGCTCTAATGTCGAAAATTTGGTCAAAAGATGAGACTCTCTGGAGTTTCGCTCTCTATGGCACGGCCGTGGGCGCAGGAACGCTGTTCTTGCCCATTCAGCTGGGCTCCGCAGGCGCCATTGTCCTGTTTATAACCGCCCTCGTGGCCTACCCATTAACCTACTGGCCGCACAGAGCGCTGGCGCAGTTTATTCTGTCGTCGAAGACAAAAGGTAATGAGGGGATCACCGGTGCCGTTTCCCACTACTACGGCAGAAAGGTGGGGAATCTGATCACCACGCTCTATTTCATCGCCTTTTTTGTGGTGGTGCAGATTTATGCCGTGGCTATCACCAACTCGTTAACCGAGCAGCTGGCAAAACAGATGACCGTGGATACCGCCGTTCGCGTGCTGGTCAGTTTGGGCGTGGTGCTGGTACTGAATCTGATCTTCCTGATGGGACGGCACATCACCATCAAAGTGATGGGATTCCTGGTGTTTCCGCTGATTGCCTATTTTCTGTTTGTCTCGCTGTACCTGACGGGAAGCTGGCAGCCCTCGCTGCTCACCAGCCAGATGGCGTTCGATCGGCATACGTTGCATCAGGTGTGGATCTCGATCCCGGTGATGGTTTTCGCCTTTAGCCATACCCCGATTATCTCGACGTTCGCGGTTGACCGTCGTGAGAAGTTCGGTGATGAGGCCATGGGTAAATGCAAGAAAATCATGAAGGTGGCGTATCTGATTATCTGCCTGAGCGTGCTGTTCTTCGTGTTTAGTTGCCTGCTCTCTATCCCGCCGTCGTACATTGTGTCGGCGAAAGAGCAAGGGGTCACGATCCTCTCAGCGCTGTCGATGATGCCCTCTTCACCTGCATGGTTGGGCATTTCCGGGATTATTGTGGCCATTATCGCGATGTCGAAATCGTTCCTCGGCACCTATTTCGGGGTGATTGAAGGGGCGACGGAAATTGTCAAATCGTCGCTGAATCAGGTGGGGGTCAAAAAGAGCCGCGCCTTTAACCGCGCGATTTCAATTCTTGGCGTGTCGTTGATCACCTTCGCGGTCTGCTGCATCAATCCGAACGCCATTTCGATGATTTATGCCATTAGCGGCCCGCTTATTGCCATGATCCTGTTTATTATGCCGACGCTGTCGACGTACCTGATCCCGTCGTTGAAACAGTATCGCTCCATCGGCAACCTGCTGACGCTGATCGTCGGCGTGCTGTGCGTGTCGGTGATGTTTGTAGGATAAGCCCGCGGTGCCCGGCGCAATGCCGGGCACCTCTCTCACGCCCGAATATCGTCATATTCCCGCGTATTATCAAATTCATGTTTGGCAAACGGGCACAGCGGGATAATTTTACGGTTTTCACCGCGCATCTTCTCCACCACTTTCGCCACCAGCTGCTTACCCACGCCCTGCCCTTTCAGGCTCTCGTCCACGTCGGTATGTTCAATAATGCTGAGGTGTTCACCGGTCGGAACAAAGACAATCTCCGCCACCTGGTTCCCGTCTGCATCATTCACATAAAATTTGTTATGGCCTTCCAGAATATCCATGGTTCCTCGCTTATTTTTGGCGATACTTCAGCGCGCCGCTCGGGCAGGTATCAATCACGCGTATGACGGTCTCAACATCGACTTCATCCGGTACGATCCACGGTTTACGTTTCAGGTTGAACAGCTTCGCGCTGCCGCGTACGCAGTTTCCTGAATGTTTGCAGATCCCGGTATTGAAGTAGACGTCGATCTTCTCACCGGTGTAGGCCCGGTATCCCGCTTCCAGTAGCTCTTTATCCACGACATAGCCTCTGTTGTTATTATGTTGGTGAATGGGTTATAGCACAGGAAAGCGGGAGGCGGTTAGCGTCGGTAAGCGAGCGATCGTACCAGTCTGTCGCCGAGTTTCTGGATAGTCTGCACCAGCAGCAGTAATACGATGACCGTGCCGGCAATCAGGGTGTTATCGAAGCGTTGATAGCCATAGCGAATGGCCAGATCTCCCAGCCCGCCGCCGCCGACGACGCCCGCCATGGCGGAAAAACCGATCAACATCACAATGGTCAGCGTAATTCCCGCCACCAGCGCGGGCAGCGCTTCGGGCAAGAGCACCCGGCTGACAATATGCCAGTGGCTGCCCCCCATCGACTCCACCGCTTCAATGCGGCCCCGATCCACCTCGTCCAGCGCGCTTTCAACAATGCGTGCGAAAAAGGGAAAGGCACCAAGCGTAATGGGTACCACGGCGGCGGTGCTGCCAAGCGTGGTGCCGACAATCCACCGGGTGACCGGGATAAGGGCAATGAGCAAAATAACAAAGGGCAAGGCTCGACCAATATTCACGAGGCTATTGAGCACGACAGCCACCGCCCGGTTGGGTAACACACCGTCTTTACGCGTGATAAACAGCAGCACGCCAACGGGTAATCCAATGGCTACCGTAAAGAGCGTCGCCAGCGCCACCATGTAGAGGGTTTCCAGGGTGGCGTTAATCATTAAGTCCTGAAAGCGATCCCAGTTCACGCTACGCATCTCGCCCCCGTCTCTGACTCATATTTTGCCAGGAAAGCACGATCGGTTTCGCCATCCTGCAGCAGCATTTGACGCAGCCGCCCTTCCCGACGCGACATAATTTGCGAAAGCGACCCGCTCTCAATGAGCGCCCCCTGCTCCAGCAGGGCCGCGGCATGGCAGATCTGCTTCACGACCGTCATTTCGTGGGTGATCAGCACAATGGTGATATTGAGCTGCTGTTGAATATCAGCCAGCAGATCGAGAATTGCGCGAGTCGTTTCCGGATCGAGCGCGCTGGTCGCTTCATCGCACAGCAGGTAGCGAGGCTGCACCGCCAGCGCACGGGCAATGCCCACCCGCTGCTTCTGACCACCTGAGAGCTGCGAGGGCCACGCGTGACCAAAATTCCCCAGACCCACCAGTTCGAGCAGGGCGGCAACCCGCTGCTGGTGCAACGGGCGCGGGACACCGGCAATCTCCAGCGGCAGATCGATATTGTCGTTTACGGTACGCGAGTGCAGCAGATTGAAGTGCTGGAAGATCATGCCCATCTGCTGACGCTGCTGGCGAAGCTGCGCCACGCCCAGCGTGGCGATATCCTGGCCGTCGATGAGTACGCGACCCGACGTCGGCTGTTCAAGGCGATTCAGACAGCGCAGCAGGGTGCTTTTTCCCGCCCCGCTGCGCCCGAGAATGCCAAAGATTGTTCCTTCTTCTATCGACAGCGAAATGTCCGTCAAGGCCGGCGCGATTGCGCCGGGATACTGTTTACTGATGTGCTCGAGTTTAATCATGCTGTGGCGCCGTAACGGGGATCACCGAGCCGTTGTATTTCTCGCGGATAAAGGCTGCAACCTTCGGGGAGGTTAAGTCTTTCGCGAGTTCGGCAATACGCGGGTCTTTCAGCAATTCAGGCGTGGTGACCAGCAGGTTGGCATAAGGGTTGTTGCTGGCGGATTCCAGCCCTAAAGCGTCTTTCGCCGGAACCAGACCCGCCTCAAGGGCATAGTTGCCGTTGATCACCGCAGCGTCCACATCGTCTAACGCACGCGGGATTTGCGGCGATTCAATCTCCACGATCTTGATTTTCTTCGGGTTGTCGCTGATGTCAGCAGGCGTCACCAGCGTAGAGGCCGCGTCGCCGCTGGCCTTCAGTTTCAGCACGCCTTTGCTCTGCAACAGCCACAATGAACGGCTGAGGTTAGTGGCGTTATTCGGCACGGCAATGCTTGCCCCTTCCGGTAATTCATCCAGTGATTTCACCTTACGGGAATAGATACCCAAGGGTTCAATATGAACTTCAGCAGCCACGCTGAAGGTTTTTCCCAGCGCCTTCTCCTGATCTTTCAGGTACGGCAGATGCTGGAAATAGTTGGCATCCACCTCTCCGGAAGCCAGTAACTCATTCGGGTTAATCCCGCCGCTGCTCATCTCGATAATTTTCAGATCGAGTTTAGGATCGATTTTTTTCACATACTCCAGGATTTCCGCATGGGGAATAGGATCGGCGGCGATACGTAACGGTGCGGCGTGCAGCGTTTGTGAAACCAGTAAAGCGAGCCCAGCCAGCGTAAAGAATGCAGATTTCATCATCGTCTTATCTCATATTGTTTATTAAAACTGTGGTTCGCTGCTGAGGTGATCCGCGTAAAAACGGTTTGCCACATCAGGATGAGAACGCAGTCGGCCTTTTAAATAATTCCAGCCCACTTCGCGTAACAGGGGGTTGAGCGGATCGCTGGTTGGTCCGTGTGCCAACCGCGCGAGGGAGTCGGGCAGTTGAAAGACCGGCACGACTGCATTCAGCTGTGCGCCGAGGAAGAAAGCGTATGACAGGCGCTCCCGGCCAGCCTGCGGGGAGACGACGCGGTGTACGGTAGCGCGCAGATAGCCATTGGTTGCCAGTTCGAGCAGTTCGCCGATATTAACCACGAATGCGCCAGGCAGCGGCACCGCGTCCACCCATTCATTCGGCGAGACCTCAACCTGCAAACCGCCCTGCTCGTCCTGCAATAACAACGTCAGGAAACCCGAATCCTTATGCGCGCCAACGCCCTGGCGGGATTCATTTTCACTGCGCCCCGGATAGCGGATCAGCTTGATGTGCTCGTTGGGATATTCGCCGTAAAGGTCATCGAAGGAGTTTCTCGGCAGGGACAGCGCTTCGGCAAAAGCCCGCAGAAGTTCAAGCGCCACGTCGGTCATTTTTTGCTGCCAGAGAGTGATCACACCACGCATTTCCGGCAGCGCTTCGGGCCACTGATTGGGTCCCTGCATACGTTGCCATACCGGGCCAGTGCTGCTTTCGATGGCAGAGCGTTCAGCGCCAATATCAAATTGCTCGCGGTAGTCCGGTTGGCTGCGGGTAATTTCCGAACCCGCGCGGTTATAGCCGCGAAAATGCGGTGAATTGGCCATCCTGACCTTCAGCTTCTCCTGCTCCGGGAGGGCAAAAAACTCACGCGAGACGCGCTGTACGTCGTCCAGCAACGCCTGAGAAATACCGTGCCCGGTAAGATAAAAGAAACCCACATCGCGGGCCGCTTTCCCCAGGTCTTCAAGAAAGGCTTTACGCTGTTGAGGATCGCCCTGCAACCGGGAGAGTTCAATAACAGGTAAGGAGAGATTTTGCGCTGTGCTCATCGTTTTTTTCCAGCTTATGACAATGCGCTCACCTTGCCATTTCGCCACATAGTGCACTACGAAGTTTTCTGTCTATCGATATCAAAAAGCCAGCAATGGGCTTGCAAGAATAAGGGTTAAAATTTATTTCAGCGGAGATTTCGCCAATAACACTTTTATTTATAAATAACGCCTACACCTACCCCCAAATAATTACCACCTTATATTTTTCACCTTGAGAACATTCTCATTGCACACTTTGCCGCTTCATTCTCTTTCGCGCAATTTGTAAACTCATGTAATTCATTTTCGCGACGGGCTTAGGGTAAAAAAACCTTGCACCAGGCGGCAATTCTGATGAATCGAACCAGTAAGCAACGGATATCGCAACCATTTATAGGCACAGACCTGTAAAATAACGAAGCGGTATATTTCGCAGCGGCAACCACCTCGTCCCAAAATAAAGCGAAACTGTAATTTGACTCTTCCAGCATAACGACTAATGTTAATTCCTGAACGACAAATGATACGAATTAAAAAATCGTATCTCCTGACATAAACGCAACAAGAGGGTTGATATATGGCAGAACATCGTGGTGGTTCCGGTAATTTCGCTGAAGACCGTGATAAAGCATCAGAAGCTGGACGTAAAGGCGGCCAGCACAGCGGTGGTAATTTCAAAAACGATCCGCAACGCGCGTCTGAAGCAGGTAAGAAAGGGGGACAGAACAGTCACGGCGGAGGCCGTAAATCTGATAACTCCTGATCTTATTTAAGTCTCTTATAAATAAACCAGAGAGCATGCTGCGGGCCTGCAGGCTCGCAGTACCCTTTACTTATTTAACCGGAGCGTAAATATGAACATGAAAAGTATCGAAGACGTTTTTATTCATCTTCTGTCCGATACCTACAGCGCAGAGAAACAGCTCACCCGGGCACTCAGTAAGCTTGCACGTGCTGCTTCCAGTGAGAAACTGAGCGCCGCGTTTACGGCTCACCTCGAGGAAACGCAGGGACAGATTGAGCGTATTGACCAGATTGTCGAGCAGGAATCTGGCATTAAGCTGAAGCGAATGAAGTGCGTTGCGATGGAAGGTCTCATCGAAGAGGCCAATGAAGTCATTGAGAGCACAGAGAAAGACAACGTACGTGATGCTGCATTGATTGCCGCAGCGCAAAAAGTCGAACACTACGAAATTGCCAGTTACGGTACCCTTGCCACATTAGCTGAGCAACTTGGCTATAAAAAAGCCGTTAAACTTCTTGCCGAAACGCTTGAAGAAGAGAAAGAAACCGATCTCAAACTCACCGATCTGGCCGTAGGGAATATTAACCAAAAAGCGCAAAAATAACGCTTTAACACAGGTTAAATAAAATGAGCATCAGTCCCAGGACAATTAAACGGTGCCATTTAGCGGCAGCTATAATATGGCTCATTCTCGCCATACCCTCCATTATCTGGTGGAAGAATAGCGTGCTCTGGGTCATTATCATCAGTATTTACGCAAATATAGTCGGCCACTTATCTGGCTATACTGCCGCGCGTGCCGACCAGGCTGCTGAAAGTGAGACCAAATAACCAGGCCAATGCAGAGGAAATAATGATGAATCACGTAGAACACTATCATGACTGGCTACGCGATGCCCATGCGATGGAAAAGCAAGCCGAATCGATGCTGGAATCCATGGCCAGCCGTATTGAAAATTATCCCGATTTACGTGCTCGTATCGAACAACATATTAATGAGACAAAACGCCAAATTACATTGCTGGAAGAAATACTCGACCGCAATGATATTTCACGTTCGGTTTTAAAAGATTCAAT
Source organism: Enterobacter sp. ENT02 (assembly GCF_019219165.1). NCBI lineage: Bacteria > Pseudomonadati > Pseudomonadota > Gammaproteobacteria > Enterobacterales > Enterobacteriaceae > Enterobacter > Enterobacter sp. ENT02. The sequence continues at coordinate 466,244 of NZ_JAHUWD010000003.1, read as the reverse complement.
GAGCAAAATGGCGGCCCTGGGACAGTCCATTGGCGGCATGTTCCCCTCCGATGAGATCGTAAAAGGCTCAATCAGCGGCTACGTTTTCGAGCAGTTTGAAATTGCCTGTTATACCTCCCTGCTGGCAGCCGCCAAAAAAGCGGGTGATACCGCCTCGATACCCGCCATTGAGACCATCCTGGCGGAAGAGCGCGAAATGGCCGACTGGCTGATTCGCCATATTCCGCAAACGACGGAACAGTTCCTGCTGCGCTCGGACGCGGACGGCGTTGAAGCGAAAAAATAACTGGAGAGGGAGAGTCTATGTTCCGACACGTAAAACAGCTGCAGTATACGGTTCGCGTGGCCGAACCCAATCCGGGCCTGGCCAATCTGTTACTGGAACAGTTTGGCGGGCCGCAGGGCGAACTTGCCGCCGCCTGTCGTTACTTCACTCAGGGACTGAGCGATGACGATCCTGGCCGCAAAGATATGCTGATGGATATCGCGACCGAGGAGCTGAGCCACCTCGAAATTATCGGCACCCTGGTCGGTATGCTTAACAAAGGGGCCAAAGGTGAACTGGCGGAAGGTGTTGAAAGTGAAGCGGAACTGTATCGGTCAATGACCGAAAACGGCAACGACAGCCACATCACGTCGCTGCTATACGGCGGTGGTACGCCGCTGACCAACTCGGCGGGCGTGCCGTGGACTGCAGCCTACATTGACACCATCGGCGAACCTACCGCCGACCTGCGCTCAAACGTGGCGGCGGAAGCCAGAGCCAAGATCATTTATGAACGACTGATCAACGTGACGGACGATCCGGGGGTTAAGGATGCGCTGGCGTTTCTGATGACGCGTGAGGCGGCGCACCAGCTCTCCTTTGAAAAGGCGCTGCAGTCTATCCGCAATAATTTTCCTCCCGGAAAATTGCCGCCAATCGAGGAGTACACCAACAAGTACTACAATATGTCTGAAGGTGGAGAAGTTCGCGGAAGCTGGAACAGCGATAAGCATTTCGACTACGTGGAATCTCCCCAGCCAGCGGTTGACGGAGGAGACGGCAGTGCAAGCGTAACGCTTACGACCGAGCAGGCCACGCTGGTCAAAGCTATGTCTGCACGCACAAAGTCCGATCCAAACGCCGACCCGCTAACCGGCGCCGAGCTTGGCGCAGGGAAGAAAAAACCGTAATCGGTTTTGCCAGGTAGCCTGACGCTGCCTGGCAATTCTCGTTAGCCCTCCGTTCCAGAGGTACGGCCCATGTTCGAACTCGATGCGTTTCATCTGGCCAGAATACAATTCGCCTTTACCGTCTCGTTTCACATCCTTTTTCCCGCCATCACCATCGGGCTTGCCAGCTATCTGGTAGTACTTGAAGGCATGTGGCTGCGCACCAAAAACGACGTCTGGCGTTCGCTGTACCATTTTTGGCTAAAGATTTTTGCCGTCAACTTTGGCATGGGCGTGGTGTCCGGGCTGGTGATGGCTTACCAGTTCGGTACTAACTGGAGCGGTTTTTCCCAGTTCGCAGGCAGTATCACCGGCCCGCTACTCACCTATGAGGTGCTCACCGCCTTCTTCCTTGAAGCCGGTTTTTTGGGCGTGATGCTGTTCGGCTGGAACAAGGTCGGCCCTGGCCTGCACTTCTTCGCGACCTGCATGGTGGCGCTGGGTACCCTGATGTCCACCTTCTGGATCCTGGCCTCCAACAGCTGGATGCACACTCCGCAGGGCTTCAGTATTCAGAACGGCCAGGTGATCCCTGAGGACTGGCTGGCAATTATCTTTAACCCCTCCTTCCCGTATCGGCTGATCCACATGTCTATCGCCGCCTTTCTGAGCAGCGCGCTGTTTGTGGGCGCATCGGGCGCGTGGCACCTGCTGCGCGGCAACGACACGCCCGCCGTGCGCAAAATGTTCTCAATGGCGATGTGGATGGCGCTGCTGGTCGCCCCCATCCAGGCGGTGGTCGGCGATATGCACGGCCTGAACACGCTGGAGCACCAGCCCGCCAAGATTGCCGCCATCGAAGGACACTGGGAGAACCCGCCGGGCGAAGCCACGCCGCTGCTGCTGTTTGGCGTGCCGGACATGGAGGAAGAGCGCACCAAATACGGGCTGGAGATCCCCGCGCTCGGCAGCCTGATCCTGACCCACAGCCTGGATAAACAGGTCCCCGCCCTGAAGGACTTCCCGAAAGAAGATCGCCCGAACTCCCTGATTGTCTTCTGGTCGTTCCGCGTTATGGTCGGGATGGGGCTGCTGATGATTGCGCTCGGCGCGCTCAGCGTCTGGCTGCGCTACCGGCACCGGCTATACCACTCGCGTCCGTTCCACTGGTTTGCCCTCTGCATGGGGCCCGCCGGGCTCCTCGCACTGCTGGCCGGCTGGGTGACCACCGAAGTGGGCCGCCAGCCGTGGGTAGTCTACGGCTACCTGCGCACCATCGACGCCGTATCGCTGCACAGCACGCTGCAGATGAGCATCAGCCTGCTGGCCTTTATCGTGGTCTACTGTTCGGTCTTTGGCGTGGGCTATGTCTATCTCGTTCGGCTAATTAAGAAAGGGCCGCAGCCTGTTGGCACCCTAACCTCTAACACCTCGGGCACCCCTGCCCGTCCGCTGTCTGCCGCTGAATCGGTTCCCGAAGAGGAGAGAAGCTGATGGGCGTTGATATCTCGGTTATCTGGTTTGCAATCATCGTCTTCGCCACGCTGATGTACATCATCATGGACGGCTTCGATCTCGGAATTGGGATGCTCTTCACCTTTGTAGGTGATGCCAAAGAGCGCGACGTGATGGTAAACAGCGTGGCCCCGGTCTGGGACGGAAATGAAACCTGGCTGGTGCTGGGCGGTGCGGGGCTGTTTGGTGCGTTTCCGCTGGCCTATGCGGTGATCATTGATGCGCTGACCATTCCGCTTACCGCCATGCTGATTGGCCTGATCTTTCGCGGCGTGGCGTTCGAATTTCGCTTCAAGGCGACGCCGTCGCACCGCAAATTCTGGGACTACTCCTTTGCGGGCGGATCCTTGCTCGCCACATTCAGTCAGGGGATCGTCGTCGGGGCAATGATCAACGGTTTCGATGTGGAAGGACGACGCTTTGTCGGCTCATCGCTGGACTGGCTGACGCCGTTCAACCTGTTCTGCGGGCTGGGGCTGATCGTCGCTTATACCCTGCTGGCGACGACCTGGCTCATCATGAAAAGCGAGGGCGCACTGCAAACCCGCATGCGCGAGTTGACCCGCCACGTGCTGCTGGCGCTGATGGTGGTTATCGCGGTGGTCAGCATCTGGACGCCACTTGGCTGGCAGTACGTGGCCGACCGCTGGTTCACCCTGCCGAATTTCTTCTGGTTCCTGCCGGTTCCCCTTCTGGTGGCGGTGTTTAGCCTGCTGATCTGGCGGCTGACCCGCAATCCAGGCAGCCATGCCCGCCCGTTCCTGCTCACCCTGGGACTCATCTTCCTCGGGTTTAGCGGGCTGGGCATCAGCCTGTGGCCGCATATCATTCCGCCGCGTATTACCCTGTGGGAGGCCGCCGCGCCGCCGGCCAGCCAGCTGTTTATGCTGGTCGGGACGCTGCTGATTATTCCGGTGATTCTGGTGTACACCGCCTGGAGCTACTACGTCTTCCGGGGCAAAGTGTCTGATACGGAAGGCTATCACTGAGGTGCGCTATGGCAGGCTGGCATACACGAGCCATTATTTATCAGATTGATACCGCCCTGTTTTACGACCTGAACGGCGATGGCTGCGGGGACATCGCCGGAATTGGGGCCAAGCTGCGCTACATCCGTCGGATGGGGGCAACTGTTATCTGGATCACCCCGTTTTATCTGACGCCGTTTCTGGATGAAGGCTACGACGTAAGCGACCACCTGCAGGTCGACCCACGCTTTGGAAAACTGAAGGATATCATCGCGTTTATCGAGCAGGCCCGCGAGCTGGGCATGCAGGTGATTATCGAGTTGCTGATCCAGCACACCTCGGACGCGCATCCCTGGTTTCAACAGGCGCGCCGCAACCCGCAGTCCCCCTTTCGCGATTATTACCTGTGGTCCGATAACGACGATGACGACACGCCGCCCATGTTTCCCGGCGTGGAGAAAAGCATCTGGTCATGGGACGAGGAAGCCGGACAATACTACCGGCATATGTTCTATCGCCATGAGCCGGATCTGAATCTGGCCTCGCCTGCGGTGCTCAAAGAGATCGACAACATCATCCTCTTCTGGCTCAAGCTCGGCGTGTCGGGCTTTCGCCTGGATGCGGCGTCTCATCTGACAAAACAGGCCGGGCGTGGGGATGAGAAAAAGGGGCTGTGGATCCTCGAACATATGCGTCAGCTGATTGAGCAACACAACCCGGATGCGATCCTGCTCGGGGAAGTAGACGTCGAGGTCGAGGAATATAAAGACTACTTTGGTGATAACGATCGCCTGAATCTGGTGCTGAACTTCTGGCTCAACAAGTATTTTTACGTCAGCCTGGCCGAGAAAAGCGCCCGCCCGCTGCGCAAGGCGGTGAAGAAAATGATCGTGCCGCCGGACTCCTGCTGTTTCGCCAACTGGCTGCGCAATCATGACGAGCTGGATCTGGAGGGGATCGGCAAAAAAGAGAAGCAGACCGTTCTTGATACCTTTGCCCCAGATGACGACATGAACGTGTATCAGCGCGGCATTCGCCGCCGCCTGGCGCCGATGCTGAATGGCGATCAAAAACGGCTGGCGTTCTGTCACGCGGTGCTGTTCTCTCTGCCGGGCGTACCAGTGATGCGCTACGGGGATGAAATCGGCATGGGTGACGATCTGGAGCTGGAAGAGCGTTACGCCGTCCGCACCCCCATGCAGTGGGCGGGCTCGCAGGGCGGTGGTTTTTCGGATGCCGACCCCGACACCTTTATCGCCCCTGTCATCGATCGCGGTCCTTTCCGCTATCAAAAAATCAACGTGGCGGATTCCCTTCTGCACCGCAACTCGCTTCTACATCGCATCATTGATATTGCCAATACGCGTTCAGAGTTCCCGGAAATTGGCATGGCGCCGTTTCGACTCATCAACATCGACAGCGATGCAGTCCTGGGGCTCTATTATGAAACCGACGAGCGCAGCATTCTGACCTTCGTGAACTTCAGCGACAAGGCGGTTCAGTTCACCGCGAAAGGGATCCGGCACGCCACCTGGACCGCCTGTCTGGCCGACAAACGGTACGAGGATGCGCTACTGCCCGGTAAAACGGTGGAGCTCAATATCGGCGGATACGGCTACCGCTGGTTCTGGACCAACCGCACCGCGCTGCGCTGACTATTTTTTCCGGGTCGACAGCAGGCGAGCCATGACCAGCCCCGCGACCGCGAGCGAACCGAGCAACACTTTCCCCGGCATGCCGGAGGAGACGGTCGTGGCACGATCCTTCGCTTCGGCAGAAAAGCGTCCATGGATTTTGTGCAGATCGTTGACCGGCTGATCCAGATAGTCCCGGCGGTTTTCGGCGTTCAGCTTATCGGTCATCTGCCCTTCCCACGCCTTTTTTACCATCAGCCTGTCAAGAAAACCGGGGAAGAGAAACTGCCCGACAATCGACTGAACGGTACTGCTGCCCACCCAGAGTTCACGCACTGGTTTCTGCACGACCTTAAAAATGGCGCTGGCCGCCACTTCGGGCTGGAAGACGGGCGGAACGGGGCGCATCGCCCAGGCAAATTTGTTTCTCGCCCAGTCAAACTGCGGCGTATTAAGACCCGGCATTTGCACCATTGAAAGCTGAACCCGGCTATTTTCGTGCATCAGTTCGGTACGCACGGCGTCGGTGAATCCGCGTATCGCGGCCTTTGCGCCACAGTAGGCAGACTGAAGGGGGATAGAACGGTAGGCCAGCGCAGACCCGACCTGAATAATTACCCCGCGATCGCGAGGGACCATCAGTTCCAGCGCGGCGCGGGTGCCGTTCACGTAGCCCAGATAGGTGACCTCCGTAACGCGGCGAAATTCATCGGGCGTCATCGTGCGAAACGGTGCCAGCACGGCCCCCATCGCGTTATTCACCCACACATCGATTGCCCCCAGGCGGTACTCAATATCGTTGGCGGCATCGACGACGGCCTGGCTGTCCGCCACGTCGGCCTGCACGGCATACGCATTGACGCCAAAACGGCGTAGCTCCTCTTGCGTGGAGTGCAGGCTCTCTTCCTCGCGGGCAATAATACCCACATCGTAACCCGCTTTCGCAAAGTGCAGCGCCGTCGCTTTCCCCACGCCCGCTGTCCCGCCGGTAATGACAATTACAGTCATACAACCTCCGCCTTTATTTCAAGCCTGATAGCTTCTCGATCAGTTCAGATAAGGCATAACGGACCGCTTTTTCCACCACATCCTGACATTCACCGGAAAAGTGCACAGTGCTCGTTTCCGTACGCTCGCCTAAATTCCAGGCGAAGCAGACGGTTCCGGCTGCCGTACCGTCATTCCCGCCTTCTGGCCCCGCATAACCGCTGATAGCGATACTGATATCGGCCTGCGCAATATCGCGAATTTTCGCTGCCATTTCGGTGACCGTTTGTTCACTGACGGCGGTGAAGCGCGTGAGGGTTTCATGACGAACGCCCAGGATCCTCTCTTTTGCCTCATCGCTGAACACCACCATCCCGACATCATAGAATTCTGCCGTGTTCTCCTCGGCACAGAGCGCAACCGCCAGATTGCCGCCCGTGCAGGATTCCGCCGTGGTCAAACGCAGCCCTAAATCCGTGAGTTTTGTCGCCAGCTTTTTCGTTAACTCCCCGACGGTTTCATTTTTATCATGCTCCAGATTATGCATAGCGGTGCCTCTTAATTTTCAAAAGGAATGATGGAAATATGACCATTCCTTTCCAGAATAGCGTATTTGATTTCTTTCAACTCCGTCACGCCATTATTTTGACGCGCTGAAACCAGAATATCATCGCAAGAAACATCCACTTTTTTAAGCTTATCCATGAGTGGAATACCGTTTTCCACTAATATAACCGGTGTGCCATCCAGAATATTTTCAACGGGAGAAAAATACTTTTTCATTAAGCCAAAAATAATGTCTACCACCACCAGCGTGGTGATCGTAATCATCGCACCGGTGACCGAAAAATCTTGTCCCAACAGCGCCTGTTGCGTTGCTTCACTGATGATGAGCAGCAGGATCAGGTCGAAACTGGTCATTTGCAGCAGCGCGCGCCGTCCAGCCACTTTGAATACCACGACCAGAAAAAGATAAATGGCCAGGGCTCGAAAGACCATATCCATATTCGCCTCCTAAGGGTAAATGAACTGCCAGAAGCGAATTTCTGGCTCGTTGTTTACACGAATTGCATTTGCCCACTTCCCCGCCTTCGACGGCGTCAGAAATAGCCTGACGGTGAATTTTTCATTATATTTTAGGTTGTTATAGACGAAAAAAAGCGTATCTCCCCGGCTGTACATGCTGTCAGGCTGCGGCCAGATGCTGCCCGGCTCATAGACATCACCGCTCTCGCTCGCCATGCTGATGACGTATTCCCCCTGGGTTTTTACCGGGAAGGCAATCTGCAGCGGAAACTCTGTTTCCCGGCGACCAAAACGCTCATAGTTGAGAGTGAGCGTTTTTGCCGAATTCATTTTTTCAGTATCACTGACCGCCCCGCTCGAAAACAGACCGGCAATCGCCGCGATAATAATAGCCAGCAACAGGATAAAACCGACCTGCCGAAATGCATACTCGAACGTCAGCAAACGATAACTTTCATTTATCCCGGGCAGCTTTTCATTTTTACGATTCATCGTTGCCATCACCGCTTCGCTTATTTGTCGAAATTTATGATTTCTATAAGCAAATGCTTTTAGGACTTATCACATTTGCCACATAAAGGAATAGCAACAATACTTAATAAGTCAAGACAGCCAAAATGAAGGATATCGGATGAAATTATCAGTCATTTCAGCCTTATTAATATTACTGGTTCCCGCCGCCTGGGCAGATAATAACGGCGGGTTACAAAAAGGCGAAGCGCCACCCCCGCCTCATGCGCTGGACGACGGTTATCGAGGCACTGATGACGCGCGGATTATGACCATTACTCAGGCAAAAGGAATGCATGATGGCGCAACCATCTCACTGCGCGGAAACCTGATTGACGGAAGCGGCGACAAATATGTTTTCCAGGATAAAACGGGAAAAATAGACGTCATTATCCCTAAAGCGGTGTTTGACGACAGAACCGTCAAACCCGATCAGATGATCAGTATTAACGGCTCACTGGATAAGAAATCATCACCTCCTGTCGTACGCGTCGATCATCTGCAGAAATAAATTCAGCGAAGCGTTAACGCTGTCACTATCCATCAAATCTCACCCCTTGGCCTGTAAGGAGTCAGCAATGAGTGATACCACACAACGTACCAACGCTTTCCCAAAACCGCCGTTCCCTGAGCAGCCGCAAACGCCGCCGGGTCTGGCGTCCGAGATGCAACCCGTGCCCGATCACGGGGAAAAGAGCTATAAAGGGCATGGCCGACTGGCCGGTAAGAAGGCCCTGATCACCGGCGGTGATTCGGGTATTGGTCGCGCCGTGGCGATTGCCTATGCCCGCGAAGGTGCCGACGTCGCCATTAACTATCTGCCCGAAGAGGAGCAGGACGCCGCTGAGGTGATTGCGCTGATCGAAGCCGAGGGACGGAAAGCCGTCGCGCTTCCCGGCGACGTGCGTGACGAGACCTTTTGCCAGAACCTGGTGGAAGAGGCGGTAGCAAAACTTGGCGGGCTGGATATTCTCGTCAATAACGCCGGTCGCCAGCAGTATCGCGAGAAGCTGGAAGAACTCACTACCGAAGATTTTGACGCCACCTTCAAAACCAACGTTTACGCGCCCTTCTGGATCACCAAAGCGGCGCTGCGTCACCTGAAAGCGCCAGCGTCGATTATCAATACCTCCTCCGTGCAAGCGGTACAGCCGAGCGCCGTGCTGCTCGATTACGCGCAGACGAAAGCCTGTCTGGCGGTATTTACCAAGGCCTTAGCGAAACAGCTGGGACCTAAAGGGATTCGCGTCAACGCCGTTGCGCCGGGGCCTTACTGGACGGTTCTTCAGTCGAGCGGCGGGCAGCCGATGGAGAAAGTGAAACACTTTGGCGAGAGTTCCCCGCTGGGACGTCCGGGTCAGCCCGTTGAAATCGCGCCGCTGTACGTGACGTTAGCCTCTGACGAATGTTCGTTTACCTCCGGGCAAGTGTGGTGCTCGGACGGGGGCGACGGGACTATCTAAAAATAAAAAGGCTGCGTGAGCAGCCTTTTCTTCGTCTACGGGGTGACGATGTTGAACCAGAAATCAAAGCTATCCATATAGCTCAGCAGCTCATCAAGCTTCGCCTGATTGCCCGTCACAGTTACATCCCCTTTCTCCTGCGCCTGTTTCAGCGTAGTCTCCTTGAGGATGATTTTGTTCAGCGTATCGCGGCTGAGTGTTATTGAGGCATCCGCCTCTTTTGCAACCGTATTCGCGCTGTGATTCAGCACGCCGTTCTCAAGCTCCAGCTTGTACTGACCGCCATCTTTACCCAGGTCAACGTTGAACACCGCTTTTGCATTCGCCGCTCTCATACCATTGATGTGCACCCCGAGGAAGTCAAAGAACATCTCAGGGGACATGGCGCGAACCGTATCCGGGCTGGCGGTGTTCGGCGTCGGCAATTTCTGTACGCCGTTACGAAGTTCCTGCGCGCCGGTCAGATAGAAGTTACGCCACGGGCCCGACTCCGCCTGATACCCCAGCTGTTCGAGCGCGTCCGCTTCCAGATTACGCGCCGCTTTGTTTGATGGATCGGCAAACACAACCTTGCTTACCACCTGCGCGACCCAGCGGTAGTTACCCTGCGCATAATCGGCTTTGGCTTTTTCAAGGATGGCGCTGGCACCGCCCATATAGTGAACATATTTTTTCGCGGCATCGACGGGCGGGAGTTCGTCGAGCGTTGCCGGATTACCGTTGAACCAGCCGAGGTAAAACACATAGGTCGCTTTCACGTCATGGCTTACCGAGCCGTAATAGCCGCGGCCCGACCAGGATTTGGCTAACCCGTCCGGCAGCGCAAAATTGGCCGCGATTTCATCACGCGTCAGCCCTTTGTTCGCCAGTCTCAGCGTCTGGTCATTGATATACCGGTACATATCGCGCTGGCTTTTCATCAGCTTCACCACGTTGTCGTTGCCCCACGTCGGCCAGTGGTGCTGCGCCATGATGATTTCAGCCTTATCACCCCAACGCTCAATGGCGCTGTTGATGTATTTCGACCAGGCCAGCGGGTCGCGGATCTTCGCCCCGCGTAATGAGTAGGTGTTATGCAGCGTGTGGGTCACATCTTCCGCCGCCTCAATCATCTTCTTCTCTTCAACGTACCACAGCATTTCAGACGGCGCTTCTGACCCCGGCGCCATCATAAAGTCATACGTCAGACCATCGATAACCTCTTTCTGACCATCTTCGGTGATGTAATGAGTCGGCTCGATCAGCGTCACCGTCCCGGCAGACGTGGTCGTCCCGAGACCCGCGCCAACCTGGCCTTTTGCGTCCGGCTTCAGCAGGTTGCCGTACATGTAGCTGGCGCGGCGGCTCATCGCATTCCCGGCCATGATATTTTCAGAGACCGCTTCTTTCATAAAGCCCGCCGGGGCATAGACTTTCACTTTGCCCGATTTCACATCGGCTTCGTCAACCACGCCGCGCACGCCGCCATAGTGGTCAACGTGGCTATGGGTATAAATCACCGCCACCACCGGACGTTTACCGCGGTTTTTATAATAGAGATCCATCCCCACTTTGGCGGTTTCGGCAGAGACCAGCGGATCGATAACCGTGATCCCCTCTTTGCCTTCCATGATGGTCATGTTTGACAGGTCGAGGTTACGGATCTGGTAAACGCCGTCCGTCACTTCGAACAGGCCGCTGATGTTAATCAGCTGCGCCTGACGCCACAGGCTTGGGTTTACCGTATCCGGTGCTTTTTGCCCTTCTTTGATAAAAGCGTATTGCTGCGGGTTCCAGATAACATTGCCCTTTTCACCCTTAATAACATCCTGTGGCAGCGGAGCAATAAAGCCTTTATGGGCGTTGCTGAAATCGATTTTATCAAAAAATGGCAGCTGGCCATACAGCGCATCATTATTTGCTTTGGTATGGGTGGTAGCTTCTTTTGCCGTTGACTGCGCCATGGCAGGAGTGGCCACCAGCGAGGTGGATAACAGACCGGCAACGGTCATTGCGTTAACAAGAATTTTCAGTTTCATAAATCCCCTACACGTCATCATTACGTTCGGATATGTGTTTAGGAAATAAGGTTACCAGCCAATTATTTCTTTCCCCATTCAAATAACGTTTAAAAATAAACAAACTTAATCTGTTGTCGTCATTGCCTGGCAGGATAATGTTCACTCCATTTATTCACTCCAGGATAACCAATGAAGATAACGCCATTTTTTATCGTTATATTTAGCCTGAGCACCTTAACCGCCTGTCGCTCTGCTCCACCCGATAAAGTCGAACAGATTAACCACATGCAGGTTCCTTTAATTTTACCTGGCGAGAAACTACCCGCAGTACAAACGTCACATATTGCGTCGCTCTACCAGGAGAATAAAAAGCAAATTGATTCATTAACACGCAGCCTCAAATCACAGTATCTTCAGAATGCCTCGGCAAAAGATATCTTTAAAGAAGACAGTCCCGTCCAATCCGTCTACGCCTCCCTCACCAGGCTGGAACAGTTAGATATGGTGAACCAGCAATACCTGAAAGATAAAAATGAAGCTGGCCTGAGAAATATCAATCTCGTCCTGAAACCCTTAATAACGGGTTAAACGATAAAAAGCCCGGCTACAGGGTAGCCGGGCTTTTTTATCATCGAAAAGAACACAGGGACTAATCGTGTTGACCAAAGCGGTAGGTCAACCCCGCCGTAACGGAGCTAATATCGCTGCTGACGCCAATCTGGTTGGCATTACCCACGTTGCTGACCCACTGGTACTCCACGCGGCCAGCCCAGTTTTTATTGAATGCGTATTCCGTACCGACTGCCGCAAGCGGGCGAACACCGGTCTCAAAACGATTGTGACCACTTACATCAGATTCAGCACGGTAGCCCATCGCACCCGCACGGCCATAGATATCCCAATTGTTCGTCACGGCATAGCTGGCTTTTAAAGACATCTGCAGGCCCTGGGCTTTCATTTGTCCACCCGCGCTATGCTGGCCTTTTATCTGCATATTGCCCAGATAATCATAACCGCCTTCAACCGCAAGCCATGGCGTAATTTGGTAACCCGTATAGACACCGCCGCCGACATTATCGTGGTCGATATCAAAATGGTTAGCGCTGTTATTACTCTCGAGTGCTTTAGAGCCTGTATTGGTATCAAAATAATGTGACCAGCCAAATTTCGCCCCACTATACCAGGTGCCTGCATCTGCGGCGGCAAAAGCGGTCGTGGCGGTACATGCATTTACCAGAATTAAAGCTACCAATGTCTTTTTCATACGTATCCTGTTTGCTTCGTCAAAATTCATTTCGGTGAGCAAACAGTAAACAAAAACGAGAATGTCGTTAATTCGTTTTTAGTTTAATTTTAAACTGATATTAAAACGACTCCGGTAAATTTCTGATTTCAAGGAGATACCCACCTCTTTTGAACGAGATATATTCACCTTGCTTAAGGGCCGACAATACGTTGAGAATACTGCTGCGCGACAACAGCGTGCGGTCCTGGATATATTCGAGGATCGTCGTGCGCATTCGTGCTTCCTCAGGTAATAAGATCATCTCCTGAAGATGGTTGCGAATAACGGAATAAGTCCGTTGCTGCAGGACCTGGGCATCCCGATAAATTAAATAGGCTGTATGATAGGAGAGAAGTGCGGCCACCTCTTCCCACACGCCCTGCTCGCGGAAACGTTCCGCCGCACGTTCGGCATCCACCCGTAAAAGCGTCGACTCGGTTTCCACTCGCAGAATATGCCCCTGCGTCGGCTGGATCATTTCTGCAATACCGAAGAGATGGGATTCGTAAACCGTGACCAGCAGCAGGCCGTCGGACGCGCGCAGCAGGGACAATCCGCCCTCTAAAAAGAGATACATTTGCTGCCGACCTTTATGTTTCCACGTCACGCGCTTGCGCGGCACAACTTTCATTTTCTCCGCTATCGGCTCAAGGATCGCGGTCAGTCGTTCAATCGATTGTACAGGACGAACGGGCGGTAAAATATGCATGGCACAACCTTATAACATCGGGTAACTGCCAGTATAGACCCTATAATTTAAACAGTTACCGAATTAAAACTGATAGCTATAGTTTACGCTGGCAAACCAAAGATGGGGGTTATCATAGCTTCCCGCAAAGACAGCGGGTGATTTCACATGCGATGACTGCATGTGAAGATACTCGACGGCAACACCAATATTGCTGGCTGGCGTGATCTGATACTGCGCGCCTGTACCGAACCGCCATTCGTCGCCGGTCGGTAACGTCATCGCCACATCACTCTGGCTGTGGTACGGCGAGCTATCAAAGGCGACACCGGCATTCAACCGCCACTGTTCTGTTGGGCGATACTGCACGCCGAGCGCACCATGCCAGGTATCTTTCATGCGGCTGACGTTGTTAAGCGTCTGCCCGCTCACCGTGATTTGTGGCGCACCGAACTGGCTCCAGTCCTGCCAACCGAGATCGCCCATCACCGACCATTGCTGGTTAACATCGCGCACAACGCTGAGCATAATTTGCTGCGGCGCACTGACCTGTGCCGTCACCGGGAGCTCGTATGTGCCACTCGCTAAGCGTGCTTTGCCGTCGATACTGTAGTGATAGTCCGTCTTGCTGTTCCAGGTGATACCGGCTCGCGTCTGTTCGGTCAGCTGCATCAACAGCCCCAGGCGATAGCTCATCGCCCAGTCATGGTCATGCTGCTGGCGGTCGTCGTCATTCACATTGCGGGTCAATGAAAAATAGCCGTAGTTAACGTTGGCGGAAGCCCCTATTGAGAGGCGATCGTTAAGTTTGTACGCCACGGACGGACTGAGCGTCATGGCTACCATGGTGCTCTTTTTGATCAGCCGGTCGCCCGCCCAGTTACCGTAATCGATCCCCAGGCCATAATTGCCGTAAAGCCCAATACCGGCATAAAGATCGTCGGTCATTTTCTGGCTATAGAAGGCACTGGCATTGGGAACGGTTTTCATCACATCGCCGGGGCTTCTCTGCGCATCGTTATTCAGCTGGTAGTCGATGGAGCCGTCCATCACCTGTAACCCACCGGTGATAATACGATCGGGTAATCGCGTCATGCCTGCCGGGTTGGTCATTATTGTTGAAGCATCCTGCGCGCGCGCTGCCTGCCCTGCGCCAGCAAGTGCGGTATCTTCGGTGCCTGCTTCATAAAAATAGAGGGCACTAGCATGGGCGCAGGATGTTGCCAATAAGCCCGAGCACAGAAGGAGTCGTGTTTTCATCTGTCAGCCTGGTGAATAACGAATTTGCCGACAGGTATATCAACAGAAACAACAAGGGTAAAAAGAAAGGGTGTTTAATTTTAAATATTCCCGCACGCCTGTAGCAGAAAGTGAGCATGTGAATTTGGATGCCATGTCCGCAATTCGCGTTTTTTTCTACCCACTTTACCCACGCGCGCACGGCAATGAATGTATATCCAATGTTAAAAATATTAATATTAAGCACTAAATTATTTAACGGCATGTTCAATTATCCCTCCATCGCACGCGTAAATTCCGTCAAATGACGATTTTGACGATAATTTTAAATAGCCATTCCTCTCTCCCTGCCACTGCGCCAACACAACCAAGCAGCATATAAATCTATACATAAACTTAAATCTGGATATTTAAGTTTAAAAAAATCATTTAAACGATATTTACGTTTACCAAAACAACCAAGAATGGTCTTATATTCCAACCAAAGGCAAGGGGTGCGGTACGTTGTTCTGCAACACAGCGCTCAACCGCCTGGGAGACAAAAATGATGATGAAAACGGGAAATAAAAGCATGTTCAATAAAACAGTTATCGCAGTCGCTATGATGTTTTCGGGCGCGGCAATGGCAGCGGAAAGCACCGGCGTTGCGGGTGGCACAATCACCTTCAATGGTTCTGTATCCGATACAACCTGTGACGTGACCACCAACAATGGTTCCGATTTTACGGTGAACCTGGCGCCTATTTCACTGACCGATATGGGTACCAGTACCGGCGTTGTCAGCGCCAATAATAAAGACTTCACCATGAGTCTGAAAAATTGCACTGCCGCCGACACCGCAACCAAAACGCTGAAAATCACTTTCTCAAGCAGCAACCTGTCTGATGACGGTAAATACCTGAAGAACTACAGCGAAAGCGGCGCTGAAGGGGTCGGTATTACCCTGACCAAGGATGGCACCACCGCCGTTCCGTTCGACACCGCGTTCAACACCGGTCTGACTTCTGATGATGTTTCCGGTACCGACGGCGTTACGCTGACCATGCACGCGAATTACTACAACTTCGGCGGTTCTGCCGTGACGACCGGTAAAGTCGTTACCGACGCAACTTACTCCTTTAGCTACGATTAATAGCCCAACCGGGGAGCAATCCCCGGTTTTTAATGACCATGAAAAAACATATTTTCTTTCTCTTCGTTGCGTTCGCTTCACACGCGGCTCAGGCCAGCGTGGTAATAAACCAGACGCGCGTGATTTATTCCAGCGAAGCAAAATTCGTTACCGTGCAATTAGTGAATGAGAGCGATAAAACTCACCTGGTACAGTCCTGGCTTGATCAAGGTGACGCTTCAGCTGCCCCGGAAAAGATTAAAGTTCCCTTTTCCGTCATGCCGCCGGTTGTCAAAATGGATGGCCACAGTGGTCAAACGCTGAAAATCGCCGCGACTAACACCTCCTCTCTGCCCTCAGACAGAGAAAGCGTATTTTGGTTAAACGTGCTGGATGTTCCGCCAACGCCGGAAGGCAGCAACGATAATTATCTCCAGGTGGCGATTCGCAATCGCATTAAGCTGTTTTATCGCCCCGCTTCGTTGCAGGAACTGGACAATAAAATTGTCGAAAAGGTCACTATTTCCACCTCAGGAAGTCAAACCTGTCTCAAAAACGGTTCCCCTTACTATTTAACCATTCCACAGGTTGTGACCTGGCAGGGCGGAAAATTGAAGCAGAATCGAGACGATAATTTGCTGAGCGATACCGCTTTTATTCCGCCTTACGGTTGCGCACTGGTTTCCAACAAAATCCAGGCCGGTTCTCAGTATCGTATTACATGGCTTGATGATTACGGCGCCAAAAGATTCAGCACCCTTCACTGATTATTTTTATGGCTATGCCTGGTTCAATTCTGATGAAGAACAGATCCCTGTTTCGTAAAAGCCTGTTGGTTCACTCCGTCAGCCTCGCCTTATGTTCCTTTGGGGCGAGCGGTGAGACATTTAATAGCAGCCTGCTGGTCGGTAATTCAGCCGATATGGACTGGAGCAATTCAAAACTGGTCATGACACCGGGCGCGTACGATCTCGACGTATATGTGAATAACGCCTGGCGCGGGAAATTCGACATGACGATTGCCAATGACGGTAAAGGGACGGTGCTTGTTCCGAAAGATGATGTGCCACTACTGGGTATTCGCGATCTCGACGATCTCGTCGCGAATAAATCAAACGGGCAAATCGACATCAGTACCCTGCTACACGGCGGAAAAAGCACGCTGACGCCAGGAGAATTGCGTCTGGATTTAGAAGTCCCCCAGGCCTTTGTGGTGACCGAAAAGCAGAACTGGGTGGCCCCACAAAAATGGGACCAGGGGATTAATGGGGTATTTACCAACTACAACCTCAACTATTACAACTTTTATGGCCTGCGTGAAGGGTATACCAACAGCGATAATATCTATTTATCGCTAAACAGCGGTTTGAATATGTCTGGCTGGCATCTCCTCGATAACTCGACGTGGATGCGCTACAGCAATATGGGTAAAGGGTATTGGATTAACACCACACGCTATCTTGAAAAACCGATTGTCGGTATTGAGGCATTAATGCGCGTGGGGCGTACCTACACCACGTCCGATTATTTTGACACGATTCGTTTTCGCGGCCTGACGCTGAATAAAAGCCGTCAGATGCTGCCGGACAGCGAACGGGTGTATATGCCGGTCATCAGCGGAATTGCCACCAGTTCGGCCGTGGTCAGCGTTTACCAGGATGGACATATCATTCATCAGATTACCGTCCCTGCCGGGCCCTTTGCGATCCGCGATTTAATGCCCACCGGCTCGCGTGGGGATCTCTCTGTTGAGGTAAAGAACAGCGGCGGAACGATAGAGCGCTTTGCGGTTCCCTTTTCGTCTATCCCGGACATGCTGCGTCCCGGTACCAGCGACTACCAGTTTAACGTCGGTGAGGTGGACATGCGCGGCATCAATGACCACAGCCAGTTTGCGCAGTTCAGCTACTCTCGCGGTATTAATAACTATGTGACGGCCACCGCCGGGAGCATCTGGAGCGCGGACTATTTCTCCTTTCTGCTCGGCGGTGCTCTTTCTGTTCCCTATGCGGGATCGCTATCAGCGTCGCTTGAACAAGCGCAGTATCGCTTGCCGGGCGATAATCGACGCCGGGGAGAAAAATACGCGCTCTCATGGAGTAAATCCTTCCCGACGCAAACTAACCTGACGCTGGCATCGTATTACTATCGCACGCAGGATTACGCATCGTTCAACGATTATGTGTTGGCGAAGTCTAATATTCAGGATTATGGCGGCACCGGCACGTCAACCATCAACAGCAAGCAGGCGTTTAGCGCCAACCTCAACCAGCCGCTGGGCGATGGGTTTGGTCGACTTTCCCTGACGGCGTACTGGCGCGATTACTGGCGCGGCCAAAAGACCAGCCGCCAGTATAATCTGACCTGGAGCAACGCGTATAACAGCGTGAATTATGCGGTATCACTGCGCCGCTCTGAAGTCACTCAGTCGTACTACAACTATGAAACAGATTACGAAGGTGATGTTGTTACGTCGCTGCGCACCCGTGGGAAGACGGAAAATAATCTTTATTTCTCCGTCAATGTTCCGATGTCACTCTTCGGCAGTCCGGGAAGTGTTGCTTCGCATGCGACGGTTCAGCAGGGGAAATACGCTTCATCAGATATAAGCATGAGCGGCAGCGCCCAGGATGTCGATTACAGCCTTATGCTGGCGCATGACAGTGAGGGTAATTCCCGCTCCGCCGATCTCTATACCAACTGGAAAAACAGCGTCACCAGCCTGAACAGCGGGCTGACGCTTTCGCGCGAGTATCGTCAGGCCAGCCTCGGCGCAAGCGGCAATATTCTCGCGTGGCGCGGTGGGGTCATCACCTCACCAAACAATGGCCGAAACTTTGTCATTCTTGAGGCCCCTGGCGTCGAAAACGCCGTGGTCAATGGGGATACCTCTACGCGCACGAATCGCAACGGTATTGCCCTTATCGCCAGCGCAACGCCTTACCGGCTGAATAACTTCCATCTGGAACAGGATGGTTCAAAAAGCAGCGACGTCGATTTACAGGGGAATTTACTCAATATTGCCCCTTACGAAGGCAGCATAACGTATCTGAAGTACAAGACCGATACGCGCAAGGTTTATACCTTCGACGTGCTGGACAGCGAGGGCAATCAACTCCCCTTCGGCGCATTGGTTTCAGATAGCCATCATCAGGAACTGGGTTACGTCGCCCAGGGGAGCCAAATCTTTGTGAAGTCTGACGCACAGCCAGAGGCAATTCGCATTAATACCAGTAAAGGCAAAATCAAAAAATCCTGTGTTATTACGCAGCCGACAGAGCATGCCGTCAATATCTGCCGGTAATCGACCACGAGTATGAAATCGATCATGAGAAAATCTTTATTTTTCATCTTTGCCGTATTCAGCCTGATAACGATCCCTGGCTTTTCAGCCCAGGCGGCACCACAGGCCCGAGGCGTGACGGGGGATACCTGCCGTAATAGCGGCATTATATTTAAAAGCGTGGCGGAAGCGGATAAATCGCTTAATTTATCGTCTGCATTTATCACCTCGACGGTGGTTGAAAAGACATATACCACCAGCTGGTCGGGGAGTATGACCTGTACCTATGGCAACGTGGGTATTGGGGGAGTATTTCAGGATCACCTCTACTATTTCACTGGGTTTAATAACAACCCGGTGTATTTGAATTTTAACAGTGCTGATGGTGAAAACAGTTACTGGATTAAGGTGACCTCTGAAATAACCGGCAGCAGTAAAGTCACGGTGAGCGGTATTGTGGGGATACACTCGCTCTCCTACCAGACGCAATATACCTTGCGAGCAGAGTTACTTTCCTCGGCGCCTGTTGGGGTGTCGACCTATACCAAAACCACCACCAGCGGTGCGCTGAGCGTCATTCCTGCCGTGATGAGTGGTACCGGCTCGGGATCCGACTCGCCCCTGCTCTCCTCTAAAACGTATGCGACAAGGGCATGGAATAACATGATGTCAGATACCGCGCGCAAGAGCTGGGATACCGATTATTTCCTCGCGTACGAGAAAATGACCATTCAATTCGAGCCGAAAGAAACCACCTGCAATATGACGCGTGACATGACGGTAAAACTTCCGCCTGCGCCGCTGAAAGAACTTAAAACGTACGGCAGAACGAATGGGGCGGATTTCACCATTCCCATCAAATGCGGAAACCTTGCCGGCATAAAAACATCTACGCGGAATATTAAGGCCTGGCTTTCCAGTAATGATGTGATCACTACGGACGGCAGTTCGCAAACGATGGTAAATGATGAAACAACCGCGGGCGGGGTCGGTATTGCTATTCGTAGTCGATCTTTTATGGGGGATTTCGAAGAGGTCAAACTCTCCAGCAGCACAAGCATGGGAAATGCCACTCAGATCCTTGATATTGTTAAGGACGATGACATTCAGGATACGCAATACATTCTTCTGCATGCTTACTACAGAGTGTATGACACCTCGGCCTTATCGACCGGCACGGTGGTCGCAACCGCACAAATCATGTTCGGCTATGACTAATTCACTTACGTAGATAATGACTTTCTTTTTTAAGACCTCTGCCAATTAAACGCCATGAAAATATCTGTTCAAACCGTGCTTAACTTATTACATAACATTATTCATCCGGTCTCTGCCGATCTGGTTAATCATTTACAACGCACGGCCATCATCACCTGGTATTTAAGCCAGCGCATTGGGCTGGATAAAACCGGGATCGGCAACGCTTTTCTGGCTGGCATGCTGCACGACATTGGTACGCTGAGTAAAGACCGTGAACACCTTTCTCCCGGCAGCGAAGGGTTTCTTGATGGGCACGAACAGCTGGCGGGTTCAATGACGGCGGGGATCCGTTTCCTGCAACCCGTCACGCCGATCCTTGAGAACCATCATACCGCATGGTCTTCCTCGGGATCGGACGATCTTCCTGTGGTACATCATTTGGTTAATATGGCGGATACCTTTGAGCTCTATTTACGCGGGATTGACGGGGATTTTATTACCCAACGCGAAAGGGTCATTTCGGATTTCTTTGCCCACCCCATTCAGTGGCCCGCCCCTCTGGAGCAGGCGCTGCGAGAATCTACCCGTCAGGATGGCTTTTGGTTTCGCCTCGGCAATCCTTCGCTTTCCCAGGTGTTGAACGCCATCAGCCCGCTGCACGACCACATGCTCGACCATCATGATTTTCTCGAAGTGTGCCAGCTCATCTCAAAAATCGTCGATAAGTACAGCAGCTTCACCCGCACCCATAGCGCCAGCGTAGCGCATGTTGCGGCCCGCCTGGCTGAACTCTACGGTTATGATGTCGATATGCAAGAAAAGATCTGTATTGCAGGCTATCTGCATGATATCGGCAAGCTCTTTACGCCGCTCCATATCCTGGAAAAGCATGGCAAACTCGAATCCTTTGAGTACGCCACGATGAAGCAGCACAGCTACAAAACGCTGGTGATGCTGCATCCTATCTCTGAACTGGGGGATATTATCCGTTGGGCCGCCAACCATCACGAGCGGCTGGATGGCAGTGGATATCCGTTCAGGTTAGGCGCCGCCTCACTTGATATTCCGTCTCGCATCCTTGCGGTGGCGGATGTGTTTACTGCCATGACGGAAAACCGTCCCTACAGACAAGGGATGGAGAGCGCTAAGGCGATGGCTATACTCCACGAAGAAGCAAGAAATTACAGACTGGACAGGGACATCGTAACATTGCTGGACCATAATATTGGCAGTGTAAAAGCGCTTGTCGCGATGTGTTAACGCCAAAGAACAGCTAATGAAATATTTGATTGCCAGCAAAGTTATTTACGATACAGAGAGCGGGGAATTCACTCTTCCCGGGGCAGAGCGCCTTGAGGCTCAAAAACTGACGAATACGGCCAACCGTATTCTGTCGCTGCTTATTGCTTCGCCGGGCACAGTGCTTGAGCGTCAATATCTGCTGGAACACGTTTGGGAATCCGCAGGGCATACCGGGTCTAGCTCTTCGCTCAACCAATATATTAGTATTTTACGCAAGACGTTAACCTCACTGACCGATATTGAAGAGTCGATCATCGTTGTCCCAAAAGTCGGGTTTTACTTTTCCGCCGATATTGACGTACAGCTTCTGGATGAGCCCTGTGCACCAGCGCCCGGGAATGATAACGTTGCGGCAAAGAAGAAAATACCGTCGTTGCCGCTTAAATACAGCATCCCGGCGCTTCTTATTTTGGCGCTGATTGCGGCCAATTTATGGGTCTGGAGTCAGCCAAAAGCCAATGAACGCTATTCCAGAGTCAATGAGATAGGCAAGCTCGAAAAATGTACCCTCACCACCTATGAACATCTTTCTGCCGATGAACGGCATCGGTTACATGAGGTATTGCTGTCGGCACAGCCACAGCTTGCAGAAAAATGTGCAAACCATTTAGCACTGTTAACGGTAAACGTTCAGCCCAGCGTGTTTTATGGCAGCAGCGGACGCATTTTTTACTCTTTTTGTCCTTTAGATCCTGAAAACGAAACGCTAGCGTACTGTGAAAATCACTACGCCTTTAACTGGAAAATGAAATGAAGATTGCGCTAACGCTTTCTGCGACTGTCCTGATCCTGACAGGTGCGCTTATCTGGGGAATGGTTAACCGCACCTCGGCGTATATCGACGATAGGTGCTTTGCCAATTTTACCTATACCGATAACACAAATGAAAAGGCTTTCAATTTCAAAGGAAACATATTCTTTGAATTTTCAAAGAACAAAACCGGACAATTTAATTTATCCGGTGACGTTTCCTATCAGGGACAAAACTACACGTTCTCGCGCTATGTAAAGTTTAACTATGTCAATATTAAAAATAACGCCTACAGAATAAAAATAATTTCGCACGAACCCATGGCGCATGACAATGTCCCGGCAGCCATCTCGCCTCTTGCCATTAAGATATTATTTCTTACCGGCGAATATTCTATGTATCTGCACAAGCATGATAATAACTTTATTACGATTGGAAATTCACTTTCACCGTTGATGAATTGCGTTATACAGTCCTGACGTTTTGGTAAGAACCCGATGTTATGAAGAAGAATAATTGTGTCAGCTGTGCAAAATGTGGGTTTGCTGAGGTATGCCAGTCGTATCTTTTCGACCATCAGGAACCCATGTTTATTAAAGATTTCGCGCGTAAAAAACATATTGCTAAAAATGAATTTATCTACCAGCACGGAACGACAGTAAAAGCATTGTATGCGCTCAGGCGTGGGGTGGCGAAGATTTATGATGCTCAGCAAACGCTTCAGGGAATTGTCTTCCCCGGTCAGGTTATCGGGGCAGAGGAGCTCTTTAGCGAGCATTATCAGTACAGCGTGCAGGCGGCCACCGAGGTAGAAATTTGTGAGTTACAAAATACCCATTTCTATCACCTGAGCCAGATAACCAGCAGCTTCACCCATTTTATCATTGCTATCCTCTCCCGCTCCGCGAGGGAAAAACAGCAGTTTATCAGCGTCCTGGTGAATCATGACGGCGTGCAAAAAGTGCGTGGATTTATTCAACTTATGGTGGATATCAACAGGGAGTATGGCTTCGAGCATAACGTTCTTGAACTGCCGCTCAGCAAAAAAGAGCTGGCGCAGCTGCTCGGCATTTCTCAATCAACCCTGTCTCGCGCATTCGATACGCTGGCGGCGCAGCGTAAACTGTCGATCAATAAAAAAGAGATTGTCGTGCTTGATGGACCGGATGATGAAGCAGGGACTGGAGCGGGCGAAGGGAATCGAACCCTCGTATAGAGCTTGGGAAGCTCTCGTTCTACCATTGAACTACGCCCGCTTTGAGGTGCGTAAGGCATTATAGACCTTACGCTTTTTCATACAAGTGTCAGCATCACCAAGTGGCGATTAAATGACCACTTAGCACTTCGGTTTGCTGCCCTGCGCCGGGAGATAACGCTGCGGATCGATAGCCGTCGCCTTATAGCGGATCTGGAAATGCAGCTTCACCGAGTCCGTCCCGGTATTGCCCATGGTGGCTATCTTCTGCCCCGCCTTCACGTTTTGTCCGTTATTGACCAGCATCGTGTCGTTATGCGCATAAGCGGTGATGTAATCTTCGCCGTGCTTAATCATGATCAAATTCCCGTATCCACGCAGCTGGTTGCCGACGTAGACCACCTTCCCGGCGCCGGAGGCGTAGACCGGCGTGCCGCGCGCAGCAGCAATATCAATGCCTTTGTTACCGCCCTCAGAAAGTGAATAAGGTACCACAACTTTACCGCTGGCGGGCCAAATCCAGCAGCGCTGCCCGACCGGCGGCCAGGAAGACTTCGGCACCTGGTACGACGGCGTCACTTTGGCCGTTTTGCCTTTTGATGAGGATTTTTTGGCTGAAGAGGAGCCGCCATTGACCTTCAGTTTCTGCCCCACCTCAATGGTATAGGGGGGAGAGATGTTATTCAGACGCGCGAGATCCTTGACGCTGGTTCCCGTTGCACGTGAAATGCGATACAGGGTATCCCCGCGCTTAACGGTATAGACTGCACCGGAATAGCTGCCCATATCCGACGATTTGCTTCCCGAGCATCCCGCCAGAAGTAGCGTCAGCGTCAGGCAAAAAATGGCAGTAATGGGGTTTCTCATCAGGCTTCCTGCAAACAAAACAGATCCTCGGTCAGCGTAAATGGCGCACTATGATAGCAGCCAAAACGAACAGGGGTCATGCCCTTTTCCGCTCCGGGTGCCAAACCGTTCGTATAAGAATGCCGTATAATGATCCGGCTGATGGTGCTGAACCACTCGGCATTCTGGCACTGGAGCATCAATGAGTATTCAAGAACACGTTATTTTGGTAAATGACCAGGGAAAGGTGATTGGCACTCAGGAAAAATATGCCGCGCACACCTCGCATACCCCGCTGCATCTGGCCTTCTCCTCCTGGCTTTTTAATGCCCGCGGCGAATGTCTGGTTACCCGACGCGCCTTAAGCAAAAAAGCCTGGCCCGGCGTCTGGACCAACTCGGTCTGCGGCCACCCTCAGTCAGGCGAAGAGATGGAACAGGCAATAATCCGCCGCTGCCGCTTTGAAGTGGGCGCAGAACTGGCCGATATCACCGCCGTCGCCCCTGATTTTCGCTATCGGGAAGCCGACCCGTCCGGGATCGTGGAAAATGAAATTTGCCCGGTATTCGCTGCCCGCATCACCAATGACGTGACGATAAACGAAGATGAAGTGATGGACTATCAGTGGGTTGAGCTGGACACATTATTCCGCGCGCTGGACGCGACGCCCTGGGCCTTTAGCCCGTGGATGATCATGGAAGCGACAACCGCCCGCGAAAAACTCAAAGCCTTCGCGGCGCAATAAAAAAGCCCCTTTCGGGGCTTTTTTTACATCTTAACGTCTTATTTCACCGGGCGCATCGCCGGGAACAGGATCACGTCACGGATGGTATGGCTGTTGGTGAACAGCATCACCATACGGTCGATACCAATCCCCAGACCCGCCGTTGGTGGCAGGCCGTGCTCCAGCGCGGTCACGTAGTCTTCGTCGAAGAACATCGCTTCGTCGTCGCCTGCCGCTTTCGCATCGACCTGGTCCTGGAAACGCTGCGCCTGATCTTCTGCATCGTTCAGCTCGCTAAAGCCGTTGCCGATTTCGCGGCCACCGATGAAGAATTCGAAGCGATCGGTGATTTCCGGGTTCACGTCATTACGACGCGCCAGCGGAGAGACTTCTGCCGGGTATTCGGTGATGAAGGTCGGCTGAATAAGGTGCGCTTCGGCCACTTCTTCGAAGATCTCGGTCACGATACGGCCCAGACCCCAGCTCTTCTCAACCTTGATACCGATGCTTTCCGCGATGGCTTTCGCTGAGTCGAAGTTATCCAGATCGGCCATCTCGGTTTCCGGACGGTATTTCTTGATCGCTTCGCGCATGGTCAGCTTGACGAACGGTTTGCCGAAGTCGAAGACTTCTTCACCGTAAGGCACTTCGGTGGTGCCCAGAATGTCCTGCGCCAGAGTACGGAACAGGGATTCGGTCAGCTCAATCAGATCTTTGTAATCCGCATACGCCATATAGAGTTCCATCATGGTGAACTCTGGGTTATGACGCACGGAGATGCCTTCGTTACGGAAGTTACGGTTGATTTCGAACACGCGGTCGAAGCCACCGACCACCAGACGCTTCAGGTACAGTTCCGGCGCGATACGCAGGTACATGTCCAGGTCCAGGGCGTTGTGATGGGTGATGAACGGACGCGCAGACGCACCGCCAGGGATCACCTGCATCATCGGGGTTTCTACTTCCATAAAATCGCGGTTGACCATGAACTGGCGGATACCGGCCATGATCTGAGAGCGAATTTTGAAGGTCTTGCGGGATTCATCGTTAGAGATGAGGTCCAGATAACGCTGACGGTAGCGCGCTTCCTGATCCTGAAGGCCGTGGAATTTGTCCGGCAGCGGGCGCAGGGCTTTGGTCAGCAGACGCAGCTCGGTGCAGTGGATAGAGAGTTCACCGGTCTTGGTTTTGAACAGCTTACCTTTCGCGCCCAGGATATCTCCCAGGTCCCACTTCTTGAACTGCTCGTTGTAGATGCCTTCCGGCAGGTCGTCACGGGAAACGTACAGCTGAATACGGCCGCCAACGTCCTGCAGCGTCACGAAGGACGCTTTACCCATAATACGACGGGTCATCATACGGCCAGCCACAGACACTTCGATGTTCAGCGCTTCCAGCTCTTCGTTCTCTTTACCGTCGAAGTCTGCGTGCAGTTGGTCTGAGGTGTGGTCACGACGAAAATCGTTCGGGAACGGCACGCCCTGCTCGCGCAGCGCTGCCAGCTTCTCGCGGCGGGTTTTCAGTTCGTTGTTAAGATCGACTACCGCGTCAGCGCCCTGTGCTTGTTGTTCAGACATGTTGGTTCCTCATAACCCTGCTTTCAAACTTGCTTCGATAAATTGATCCAGGCTGCCGTCCAGCACCGCCTGCGTGTTACGGGTTTCAACCCCGGTACGCAGGTCTTTGATGCGGGAGTCATCAAGGACGTAAGAACGGATCTGGCTGCCCCAGCCGATGTCGGACTTGTTGTCTTCCATCGCCTGTTTCTCAGCATTTTTCTTCTGCATTTCCAGCTCATAAA
Source organism: Enterobacter sp. ENT02 (assembly GCF_019219165.1). Lineage (NCBI taxonomy): Bacteria > Pseudomonadati > Pseudomonadota > Gammaproteobacteria > Enterobacterales > Enterobacteriaceae > Enterobacter > Enterobacter sp. ENT02. The sequence continues at coordinate 439,561 of NZ_JAHUWD010000003.1, read as the reverse complement.
GCTTCGCTTTCATCTGCTTCATGGCCTGGTCTTTGTTCTTATGCTGGGAACGGTCATTCTGGCACTGCGTTACCGTGTTGGTTGGAATGTGGGTAATACGCACCGCCGATTCCGTACGGTTAACGTGCTGACCACCCGCACCGGATGCGCGGTAAACGTCAATACGCAGATCGGCCGGGTTGATTTCGATATCGATATCGTCTTTCACTTCCGGGTAAACAAACGCGGAGCTGAAGGAGGTATGACGGCGTCCGCCAGAGTCGAACGGGCTCTTACGTACCAGGCGATGAACGCCGGTTTCAGTACGCAGCCAGCCGTAGGCGTAATCACCAATAATCTTAATGGTGATGGATTTCAGACCCGCGACTTCACCTTCAGATTCTTCGATAATTTCGGTTTTGAAACCGCGCGCTTCTGCCCAACGCAAATACATACGCGCCAGCATGCTCGCCCAATCCTGCGCTTCTGTACCGCCAGAACCGGCCTGAATATCGAGATAGCAGTCGGCGCTGTCGTATTCGCCGGAGAACATACGACGGAATTCGAGCTGTGCCAGCTTCTCTTCCAGAACGTCAAGTTCTGCCACGGCTTCGTTAAAGGTTTCTTCGTCGTCGGCTTCTACAGCCAGTTCCAACAGACCAGAGACATCTTCCAGCCCCTGAGACATTTGGTCCAGGGTATCGACAATCGCTTCGAGAGAGGAACGCTCTTTACCCAGCGCCTGCGCGCGTTCAGGTTCGTTCCAGACGTCCGGCTGTTCCAGCTCGGCGTTTACTTCTTCAAGACGCTCTTTCTTGGCATCGTAGTCAAAGATACCCCCTAAGAACGTCAGAGCGCTCCGTGAGGTCCTGAATGCGGTTTTTTACCGGATTAATTTCAAACATGGTCTGTTTTCTTTTATGGGCTTGTCAAAATGCGGTGATAAGAGCGGGATTGTACCGAATCCACGCCCTTTTTTGTAGCTTTACTGACGCTAAATTGGCCAGATATTGTCGATGATGATCTGAAGGGAGCGGTTACCACGAAACTCGTTGATATCAAGCTTATAGGCCAGCTCAACCTCCCGCACGCCGTTGTCCGGCCAAATGGAGGTGTCAACGTTGAAGGCGATGCCGTCCAGCAGCGGTCCACCAGCGGCTGGCTCGACCATCACTTTGAGGTGGCGTTCGCCAACAATTCGCTGTTGCAGCAGGCGGAAACGGCCATCGAACAGCGGTTCCGGGAACATCTGCCCCCACGGCCCCGCGTCACGCAGCATCTGGGCCACCTCCATGGTCATTTCAGCCGGTGAAAGCTCGCCGTCGGAGACCACTTCGCCCTGTAACAGTGCAGGGTCAATCCAGTCTGTCACCAGCTCGCCAAACAGCCGCTGAAACTCGTCGAACTTCGCCTCTTCCAGCGACAGGCCTGCCGCCATCGCGTGACCGCCAAACTTGATCATCAGACCCGGGTAAAGCGTATCCAGACGCTCCAGCGCATCGCGCATGTGCAGCCCCTGAATTGAACGACCGGAGCCTTTCAGCGTGCCGTCGCCCGCAGGGGCAAACGCAATCACCGGACGGTGGAAGCGCTCTTTGATGCGCGACGCCAGGATGCCGACCACGCCCTGATGCCACTCGGGATGGTACATCGCCAGGCCGCCCGGCAGCGTATCGCCGCTGCGTTCCAGCTTTTCACACAGGGTCAGCGCTTCGGCCTGCATCCCCTGCTCGATCTCTTTACGGGTCTGGTTCAGGGCGTCGAGCTCGTTCGCCAGCACGCGCGCCTCGCCGATGTTGTCGCACAGCAGCAGCGCGACGCCGACGGACATATCGTCCAGCCTTCCGGCGGCGTTAAGACGCGGCCCGAGGGCAAAGCCGAGATCGCTTGCCGCCAGCTTCAGCGGATCGCGGTTTGAAATTTCCAGCAGCGCCTTAATCCCCGGACGACACTTGCCCGCCCGGATGCGGCTTAAGCCCTGCCAGGTCAAAATACGGTTGTTGGTATCGAGAGGCACCACGTCCGCCACGGTACCCAGCGCCACCAGGTCGAGATATTCGGCCAGGTTAGGCACGGCAATCCCGCGCGACTCAAACCAGCCCTTATCGCGCAGCAGCGTTCGCAGCGCCAGCATCAGATAAAACGCCACGCCGACACCGGCCAGGGATTTCGACGGGAAATCGCAGTCGCGCAGATTGGGGTTAATGATGGCTTCGGCGGCAGGCAGGGTTTCCCCCGGCAGGTGGTGATCGGTAACCAGCACCGGGATCCCCAGCGCATGCGCATGATCGACACCCGCATGGGAGGAGATCCCGTTATCCACGGTCAGGATCATCTGCGCACCGCGCGCGTGAGCCTGATCGACCACTTCCGGGCTAAGACCGTAACCGTCTTCAAAGCGGTTTGGCACCAGATAGGTGACGTTATCGCAGCCCAGCGCGCGCAGGCTGAGCACGCTCAGTGCGGTACTGGTTGCACCGTCGGCATCGAAATCGCCCACCACCACAATCCGCGTCCCTTCCCGGAACGCGTTGTAGAGCATTTCAGTGGCCTTTTCGACGCCACTTAGCTGCTGCCAGGGCAGCATACCTTTGACGCTACGCTCAAGATCGTCCGCCGTTCGCACACCGCGGCTGGCATAGAGCCGCTTCAGCAGCGGCGAAAGATCGTCAGGTAAATCAGCCGTGTCAGCCGCTTCGCGGCGGCGCAGTTTTATCGGAGCTTTCACGCGGATTATTTACCCGCAGTCTGTTTCTGGTGCGCGTCGAGGAACTCTTTCATCTCTTTTGGTCCCTGATAGCCCGGCACCACGTAGCCGTTGCTCAGCACGATGGCTGGGGTACCGGTCACGCCAAACTGCACGCCCAGCGCATAATGATTTGCGATATCAATGTCGCAGGAAGCAGGCTTAACGCCTTTGCCGTTCATGGCATCATCAAAGGCCTTGTTGCGGTCTTTCGCACACCAGATAGCCTTCATGTCCTGCTCTGGCTGGCTCTGCACGCCTGCACGCGGGAAGGCCAGGTAACGCACGGTAATACCCAGCGCGTTGTAGTCTTTCATCTCTTCATGCAGCTTGTGGCAGTAGCCGCAGGTGATATCGGTGAAGACGGTAATCACGTGTTTTTCCTGCGCCGCTTTATAAACGATCATCTCTTTTTCAAGCGCATTCAGGTTTTTCATCAGCAGCTGGTTGGTCACGTTGACCGGCTGTGCGCCGCTCACGTCATACATCGGCCCCTGAATGATGTGCTTTCCGTCTTCGGTCACGTACAGCACACCGCTGTTGGTTAAGACGGTTTTCATTCCCGCAACGGGCGCGGGCTGAATGTCGCTGCTGATGACACCCAGTTTCGTCAGAGACTGTTTGATGGCGGCGTCGTCAGCATGAGCAAAACCGGTAAATGAGGCTGCCAGCAGGGTGAACAGCGCAAAAGACTTTTTCATATTTAATCCTGTAACAATTCGTCGGCACTCACGCGCGTGGGTGGTGCTGTTGGTGTAGCTGCCGCAGGCGTTCCGTCGCGACATGGGTATAAATCTGCGTCGTTGAGAGATCGCTGTGTCCCAACAGCATCTGCACCACGCGCAAATCAGCGCCGTGGTTTAGCAGATGCGTCGCAAAGGCATGACGCAAAACGTGCGGCGACAGCTTTTCGCTGTCAATGCCTGCCAGTGTGGCGTAATGCTTGATGCGATGCCAGAAGGTTTGTCGCGTCATCTGCTGCGCGCGCTGGCTGGGGAACAGCACATCGATAGAAACGCCATTCAGAAGCCACGGTCTGCCGTGCTCCAGATACGTCTCCAGCCAGTACACCGCCTCTTCACCCAGCGGGACGAGTCGTTCTTTGTTCCCTTTACCTATCACGCGAACCACGCCCTGACGCAGGCTGATATCGCTCATCGTCAGGCCAACCAGTTCCGAAACGCGCAAGCCGGTAGCATACAATAGTTCAAGCATCGCTTTATCGCGTAACTCCAGCGGCAGGTCAACAGCGGGTGATTGTAATAATCTCTCAACTTGCGCTTCGCTGAGATCTTTCGGCAGCCGCTGCGGAAGTTTAGGCGATGCCAGCAGCGCACTGGGATCGTCCGCCCGGATCTTCTCTCGGTAGAGATGCTGGAACAGACGACGCATTGAGCTAAGCAGGCGTGCGGAGCTGGTGGCCTTGTAGCCACCGTCCATCCGCTCACCCAGCAGCGCCTGCAGGTCATCGCGTTGGACACTCTCAAGCGTCAGTTCCCGGTGTGCCAGCCATTCCACCAGCATGGTGAGATCGCGCCGATAGGCACTGAGCGTGTTTTCGGCCAGGTTTTTCTCCAGCCACAGCGCATCGAGAAACTGTTCGATGAGTGCGAGATCCTTTTCCACATCAACCTCTTTGATTCTGCAATCCGGGCATTATGCCTGATTGCCATCGGTTTCTGGTACACTACGCGCAAAGTCAGAGTAAGAATTGAGAACGTTACGCGATGAATATTGGTCTTTTCTATGGTTCCAGCACCTGCTATACCGAAATGGCAGCGGAAAAAATTCGCGACATCATCGGCCCGGAACTGGTGACGTTGCATAACCTGAAAGATGACGCCGTCGCGCTGATGGAACAGTACGACGTGCTGATCCTCGGCATCCCGACCTGGGACTTTGGCGAGATACAGGAAGACTGGGAAGCCATCTGGGATCAGCTCGATTCGCTCAACCTCGACGGCAAAATCATTGCGATGTACGGCATGGGCGACCAGCTAGGCTATGGCGAGTGGTTCCTGGATGCGCTCGGCATGCTGCACGATAAACTGGCACCGAAAGGCGCGACGTTTATCGGCTACTGGCCAACAGAAGGCTATGAGTTCACCAGCAAAAAACCGATTATCGCGGATGGCCAGCTGTTTGTCGGGCTTGCCCTGGATGAAACCAACCAGTACGACCTCAGCGACGAACGCCTGGAAAACTGGTGCGAACAGATTCTGGGTGAAATGGCCGAGAAGTTCAGCTAACGCGAACTTAGTCCTGCGTCGGTTGTTGCAACATCATCCGGCGCAGATCTCGCCACTCCGCAGCATCCATACTGTCGGCAGCCAGCCACAGGTGCTGGCGACGACCACCTTCAGGCTGACGCAGTCTCAGCATCATGCCAACGCTGAGCACCCACGGTGTACCGACGATCTCCCACTCTTTCCCCTGCCAGCGCAGACGGGAATCCATCAGCAGTTTGATTTCACCCTGACGGGCGTTGATCCGGCGCTGGCTGCGCACGCTATCAAAAACCACAAACGACAGCAGCAATAACCACAGAGGCGTATAGCTTAGCGGCCACGGCATCAGTAGAACAAAGGCCGCAACCAGGCCGTGGAGCAGTAATGACATCCACTGCGAGCGCCATGAGACGCGAAGATCAGATTGCCACAGGACCACGTTCCCGATTCCGTGTTTGAATTAATTGCACCATCCGTTGCAACTCGGTGTCGGCGGGTTTGCCGTGATTCATCAGCCAGTTGAATAAATCCGGATCGTCAGACTCAAGAAGGCGAACAAACAGGCGCTTATCGTCATCGCTTAAGCTGTCATACTCATATTCAAAGAACGGCATGATGGAGATATCAAGTTCGCGCATGCCGCGACGGCACGCCCAGTGAATACGGGCCTTGTTGTTAATATCCATGTTCTGTTTCCTGCATTACGTTTGGCACAGTCGGTATCCCGTTAGGTATTCATTATTTCTTTCCGGGAACAGTTGCTAGTGTAACGTGTTTTTGGCCGTTTCTTTACTGGAATATTGCAATCGCCGAGCCGGATTCCAGAATAACCACTCTAAAGACAGTGAATTACATTATTTTGCGTGACGCTACGCATAACCGCACGATGGCACGAATGGCGTGCTGAAAGCGCTTGCAATGGCTGTAGTCTCTTTTACCATTAGGCATTATCAAAGCGTTAAGCAATTCAGGATATCACTATGGCATTTACTCCATTTACTCCTCGCCAGCCCGCCGCCTCTGCGCGTCTGCCGCTGACGCTGATGACTCTTGATGACTGGGCGCTGGCGACGCTTACCGGTGCCGACGCCGAAAAATACCTGCAGGGGCAGGTGACGGCAGACGTTGCGCAGCTGACTGAACACCAGCACCTGCTGGCAGCGCACTGCGATCCAAAAGGAAAAATGTGGAGCAATCTGCGCCTGTTCCGTCGCCAGGATGGGTTTGCCTTAATTGAACGCCGCAGCCTGCGTGATGCCCAGCTGACCGAACTGAAAAAATATGCGGTGTTTTCCAAAGTCACCATCGCGCCGGACGACGAGCATGTTTTGCTGGGTGTGGCAGGTTTCCAGGCGCGTGCAGCGCTCAACAATCTTTTCAGCGAACTGCCGGATGCGGAAAAACAGGTGGTCAGCGAAGGTGAAACCTCTATTTTGTGGTTTGAGCATCCTGCCGAGCGTTTCCTGCTGGTGACGGATGCTGCTACCGCTGAACGCGTGACCGAGGCCCTGCGCGGTGAAGCGCAGTTGAATAACAGCCAACAGTGGCTGGCGCTGAACATTGAAGCGGGTTTGCCCGTCATTGACGCGGTGAACAGCGCACAGTTTATTCCGCAGGCGACAAACATCCAGGCGTTGGGTGGCATCAGCTTTAAGAAAGGCTGTTACACCGGTCAGGAGATGGTGGCACGTGCAAAATTCCGCGGTGCCAACAAACGCGCCCTGTGGACACTGGCGGGCCGCGCCAGCCGCGTTCCGGAAGCAGGTGAAGATCTCGAGTTGAAAATGGGTGAAAACTGGCGCCGTACCGGCACGGTACTCGCCGCCGTTCAGCTGGATGATGGTCGTCTGCTGGTGCAGGTCGTCATGAATAACGATATGGAAGCCGACAGCGTATTCCGCGTGCGCGATGATGCCAATACGTTGAGCATTGAACCGCTGCCGTATTCACTGGATGAGTAAGCCTTTATACGGTTTTGATGTTCCCCCTCTCCCTGTGGGAGAGGGTCGGGGTGAGGGCATCAGGCCGCACGGAGCAAAAACTACACCTGCCCCACATACAAATAAATCGCCAGGAAATGGCACACGCTGCCGCCCAGCACAAAGCCGTGCCAGATAGCGTGGTTATACGGAATGCGCTTGCAGACGTAGAAAATCACGCCCAGCGAGTAGACCACACCGCCCACCGCCAGAAGCGTTACGCCCCCAACCGCCAGCTTAATCGCCAGTTGATATACCACAATCAGCGACAGCCAGCCCATCGTCAGATAGGTCACCAGCGACAGCACCTTAAAACGGTGTGCGATGGTCAGCTTAAACAGGATCCCCAGCAGCGCCAGGCTCCAGATAACAATCATCAGGCCACGCGACAGCGGCGAGTTCAATCCCACCAGCAAGAACGGCGTGTAGGTGCCTGCGATAAGAAGATAGATAGCGCAGTGGTCAAATTTTTTGAGCCAGATCTTAGCCCGGTGATGGGGAATAGCGTGATACAGCGTCGAGGCCAGGAAGAGCAGGATCATACTCCCGCCATACAAGCTGTAGCTGGTAATGGCCATCGCGCTGGCGTTGGTGTCCACCGCCTGCACCAGCAGTAATACTAAACCGACAATCCCAAAAACCAGGCCTATGCCGTGGCTTATGCTGTTGGCTACTTCCTCAGCCAGCGAATATCCCTGTGCGATTAATGGTCTGCTTACCATACTTAACTCCGGGAAAACAAAAGATGATTATTCATCGCCTGACTATGCTAACTGAGAATGATTCCAGTGAACACCTGTTAGCTAAAATAATTTCAACTATAAAAAATAACAATATAAATCATACATATACAACAATAACTCACCTAACATTTGTTCACATTTAAAATTAATTATTAAGAATCAAGGGTATAAAATTGAGTTATGCCGTCTGCCGGCATGTTATGATGAGAAAATGCTGTCTGAATGAGAGTTTTGCTGCCGTGAGTATGTTCACCCATTCCGCCATTGCCGGTCTCAACAATCTTGAGATGATGGTCTACAACTACGTCATTAAGAACCGTGACAAAGTGATGTACATGACCATCCGCGAACTGGCGGACGCGGCTGGCGTCTCCACCACTACTATCCTGCGCTTTTGCCGCAAGCTGAACTGCGACGGCTACTCTGAATTCCGCGTGCGCTTTAAGCTCTATTTAGAGCAAAATGAACCGCAGCAGGCCAATTTTGGTGCCAGTGAAATTATCAGCTTCTTTAAAAGCGTCAACAATGAAGAGTTTGATGCGTTATTAGATGACGCTGTAGATATTATTTTATCTTCAGAACGCATTATATTTGTCGGAGCGGGCACGTCCGGTTCACTGGCAAAATATGGCGCACGTTTTTTTTCAAATATCGGAAAATTCAGCAACCATATCGACGATCCTTATTTTCCCGTCACCAATGATATGGCAAAAAATGCGCTGGCTATCGTGCTCTCCGTCTCGGGTGAAACCGAGGAGATCCTGCGCTTTGCCAGCCAGTTCAGTCTGCACCATTGCAAGGTGCTCTCTATCACCAGTCACGAACACTCACGCCTGGCAAAGCTGGCGGACTTTAACCTCTCCTGGCATGTGCCTCAAACGCGTATTGCAGGCGTGTACGATATTACCACCCAAATTCCCGTCATCTATATTCTGGAATCGCTTGGGCGTAAGCTGGCGAAGAAATTAGCAGAATAAAACACCCTGTTTTTTTGATGTAACAAATCACATCGCGCTCAAATTGTTATATCGTGACATTTAATTTCGCTTTGCTAGACTCGATTTCAATGAGTCCTGAATTGAGAAATAGCAAAGATGAAAAAACTGACCTTACCGAAAGATTTTTTATGGGGCGGCGCGGTTGCGGCTCACCAGGTTGAAGGCGGCTGGAATAAAGGCGGCAAAGGGCCAAGCATTTGCGACGTCCTGACCGGCGGTGCACACGGCGTACCGCGTGAAATCACTCAGGAGGTGGTGCCTGGTAAATACTACCCAAACCACGACGCGGTAGATTTCCACGGCCACTACAAAGAAGACATCAAGCTGTTTGCCGAGATGGGCTTCAAGTGCTTCCGCACCTCCATCGCCTGGACACGTATTTTCCCGAAGGGTGATGAAACGCAGCCAAACGAAGAGGGACTGAAGTTCTACGACGACATGTTCGACGAGCTGCTGAAGTACAACATCGAGCCGGTCATCACCCTCTCCCACTTCGAAATGCCGCTGCACCTGGTGCAGGCGTACGGCGGCTGGACCAACCGCAAAGTGGTCGATTTCTTTGTGCGCTTCTCCGAGGTCGTGTTTGAGCGCTACAAAAATAAGGTCAAATACTGGATGACCTTCAACGAAATTAACAACCAGCGTAACTGGCGCGCGCCGCTGTTCGGCTACTGCTGCTCCGGCGTGGTCTATACCGAACACGACAATCCGGAAGAGACCATGTACCAGGTGCTGCACCACCAGTTCGTGGCCAGCGCGCTGGCGGTGAAAGCTGCCCGTCGCATCAACCCGGAGATGAAAGTCGGCTGCATGCTGGCGATGGTGGCCCTCTATCCGTTCTCCTGTAAACCAGAAGACGTGATGTTCGCCCAGGAATCCATGCGCGAGCGCTACGTCTTTACCGACGTCCAGTTGCGCGGCTATTACCCGTCCTACGTGCTGAACGAGTGGGAGCGCCGCGGTTTCTCCATCAAAATGGAAGCGGGAGACGAGCAGATCCTGCGTGATGGGACGTGCGACTACCTGGGATTCAGCTATTACATGACCAACGCGGTCAAAGCGGAAGGCGGCACCGGCGATGCGATTTCCGGTTTCGAAGGCAGCGTGCCGAATCCGCACGTCAAAGCTTCCGACTGGGGCTGGCAGATTGACCCGGTGGGTCTGCGCTATGCGCTGTGCGAACTGTACGAGCGCTATCAGAAGCCGCTGTTTATCGTGGAGAACGGTTTCGGCGCCTACGACAAAGTGGAAGAAGACGGCAGCATCAACGATGACTACCGCATCGACTACCTGCGCGCCCACGTGGAAGAGATGATGAAGGCCGTGACGTACGACGGCGTGGATCTGATGGGCTACACCCCGTGGGGCTGCATCGACTGCGTCTCCTTTACCACCGGTCAGTACAGCAAGCGCTATGGCTTTATCTACGTGAACAAGCACGACGACGGTACAGGTGACATGTCTCGCTCCCGTAAGAAGAGCTTCGACTGGTATAAAACCGTGATTGCCAGCAACGGCGAAACGCTGTAATTCATCGCCCTCTCCTCGCACAGGAGAGGGCAAACCTCTTATCTCCCAGACACTTCTTTACAGCTTAAGCGTTGCCAAAAAACCTGCGCCCTATAAGATAAGCCTCGTGAATATTTGAGGCAAAGATGATCAAACGACAACGCAACGCTATCCTGCTTGTTGCCCTGGCCTGTCTGGTGGTGCTGATATGCACCGCCCAGCGGATGGCCGGGATGCACGCGCTTGTCATGAACGTCACCGCCGTAAGCCAGCCTGTCCAGCAGGGGCAGGAGAGCATCGACGCACCGGTGACGCCCTGTGAACTCAGCGCTAAATCGCTGATGGCCGTTCCGCCAATACTGTTTGAAGGTGCTCTCTTTGCCGTCACCCTGCTTCTTGCGCTACTGGCCGCGAATCCGCCACGCCGCGAGCGGCTGTGGCCTCCCCGCGTTATCTCCCCGCCCCGATTACGGGTACATCTAAGACTCTGCGTCTTCCGTGAATGAGCATTCGCCTGACACATCAGGTTAATTCATCATTTACGGAGAAAATTTATGTTTACTGTATTCAGGCGACTGCTGGTCTGCCTGCTTTGGCTATGGCTGCCCCTCAGCCAGGCCGCCGACAGCGGCTGGCTGCGTGCCGCCGATAATCAACACGCCAGCGTCAGGCTGCGCGCGCAGCCTGACAATAATGGCGATATCCGCCTGCTGCTGGATGTCGCCCTTGAAAAAGGGTGGAAAACCTACTGGCGCTCGCCGGGAGAAGGGGGCGTTGCCCCTGCCATTCTATGGCATCAACCGGTTGATGCCACCTGGCGCTGGCCTACGCCCGAGCGTTTCGACGTTGCTGGCATCACCACGCAGGGTTATCACGGCGACGTGAGTTTTCCCATTACGGTGCGTGGCGAGTCGCCAAAAACCCTGAGCGGCGTGCTGACGCTGTCTACCTGCAGCAACGTCTGTATTCTCACCGACTACCCGTTCTCTCTGGATCTGACGACCAGCGCGGGCGGCGACTTTGATTACGATTACCGTCGGGCGATGGGCACGCTACCGCTCAGTAGCGGATTGACGTCAGCGATTAGCGCCAGCTACACCTCCGGCAAGCTGACCGTAACGGCACAACGTGACGCAGGCTGGCAGCTGCCCTCGCTGTTTATCGACAGCATGGACGATGTTGATTTCGGCAAGCCAACCTTTTCCGTGCGCAGCGGGTCTCTTGTCGCCACCATCCCGGTGACGGACAGCTGGGGCGACGCTGCACCTGACATCAGCGGCAAAACGCTGTCAGTCGTTCTCGCGGATAGCGGCCAGGCGCAGGCGTCCAGTCTGGATATCGGGAAAGGTACCCTCACGCCAGCGTTCTCGTTAGGCTGGGTGCTGCTGATGGCGCTGGCTGGCGGCCTGATCCTGAACGTCATGCCCTGCGTGCTGCCCGTTCTGGCCATGAAGCTCGGCACGCTGATGCAAACAGAACGTCAGGCGCGCGGCCAGATACGCAGGCAGTTTCTTGCCTCGGTAGGCGGGATCGTCATTTCGTTCCTTGCGCTGGCGCTAATGATGACGGTGCTGCGTTTAGGTAATCAGGCGCTCGGCTGGGGGATCCAGTTCCAGAACCCGTGGTTTATCGCTGCGATGGCGCTGGTGATGGTGCTGTTCAGTGCCAGCCTGCTGGGATTGTTTGAGATCCGCCTCCCCTCCTCTGCCAGCACCTTCCTTGCCACGCGCGGCGGCAACGGGCTCGCGGGCCATTTCTGGCAAGGCGCGTTTGCCACCCTGCTGGCAACGCCCTGCACCGCGCCGTTCCTGGGTACTGCCGTGTCGGTTGCGCTGGCGGCACCGCTCCCGCTGCTGTGGGGCATCTTCTTTGCGATGGGTGTCGGCATGAGCCTTCCCTGGCTGCTGGTGGCGGCCTGGCCGGGGCTGGCACAGAGGCTGCCGCGTCCAGGGCGCTGGATGAACGTGGTGCGAGTGATATTGGGATTGATGATGCTCGGCTCATCCCTGTGGCTGCTGAGCCTGCTGGTGGTGCATATCGGCACGCTGCCCGTCATCACGCTGGGTGTGACGCTGATCCTTATCCTGCTGCTGGTTACTGCCTGGCGCTACCGCTGGCAAACCGCGCTGCGTGCCGGTGCCTTTGCCCTGGTCGTTGCCGCCGCAGCGGCGTTTATAACCGCCCCCGGCGGGGAGCACGGCCGTCGCGATCGGGTGAACTGGCAGCCGCTGAGTGAAGAGGCGATTGCCCGCGCGCTGGCTGACAACAAGCGGGTGTTTGTTGACGTGACCGCCGACTGGTGCGTGACCTGTAAAGCCAATAAGTACAACGTTCTGCTGCGCGACGACGTGCAGGATGCGCTTTCCGCACCGGATATTGTCGCCCTGCGCGGAGACTGGAGCCGTCCTTCCGACAGCATTAGTCAGTTCTTAACCACGCGCGGCAGCGCCGCCGTGCCGTTTAACCAGATTTACGGGCCGGGATTACCGCAGGGCCACGTGCTGCCTGCGTTATTAAGCCGCGACGCGGTGCTTACCACCCTGTCCGATGCGAAAGGAAAATAACATGAGAACCTTTATTGCCTTGCTTATGCTGTCTTTATCCACGTTCAGCGTCGCCGCGCCGTCGGATGACGCGTCCAGTGACCAGTTGGCTAAACTGCTGTTCAACGACCCCAATAGCCCGCGTACCGGCGCGAAAGCGCCAAAGCTGATTATTGTCTCTTTCACTGACTACAACTGCCCTTACTGCAAGCAGTTCGACCCTAAGCTTGAGAAAATCGTGCATGACAACCCGAACGTGCAGCTCATCGTTAAGCTGTTACCGTTCAAGGGCCAAAGCTCGGTGAATGCGGCAAAAGCGGCGCTTTCGGTTTGGCAGCAACAGCCTGATAAATTCTGGGCGCTGCACCAGCGGTTGATGATGAAAAAAGGGTATCACGACGATGCCAGCATCGCGGCGGCTCAGACAAAGACCGGGACGGACAGCATTAAGACGGAGGATAAAACCATGGACTCTCTGAAAATGAACCTGATCCTGTCGCAGGTGTTGAATATTCAGGGCACCCCGGCGACCATCATTGGCGACCAGATGGTCGCGGGAGCCATTCCTTATGAGGATCTGGAGGCGCTGGTGAAAGAACAGCTGACGCAAGCTCGTGGCCAGTAAGCTCCCGCGCCTGGTGCGCGAACTCGCAATGTGGCTGCTGATCGGCGTTGCCGTGAGCCTGGCGGTAGATTATTTCCGCCAGCCCGAGCTGCCGCAGAATTTCGCCTCAGCCGCGCTGCAAACGCTCGACGGTAAGCCCGTCGACCTTATCGCCATGAGTGAGGAACGTCCGCTGCTGGTGTACGTCTGGGCTACCTGGTGTGGCGTATGCCGCTACACCACGCCATCCGTATCGTCACTTGCCGCAGAGGGCGGCAACGTGATGTCGGTTGCGCTGCGCTCCGGTGATAACGCCACGCTGGAGAGATGGCTGGCGAAGAAGAAGATGACGCTGCCGACGGTCAACGACGCCAGCGGAAGCCTGTCTCGCCAGTGGGACGTGCAGGTCACGCCCACGCTGGTGGTGATCTCTCACGGAGAGGTGAAGTCGATCACCACCGGCTGGACCAGCAGCTGGGGCATGCGGCTGCGGCTGTGGCTTGCGTCGTAGTTGTTACTTTCCGCCCGCCAGTTCCAGGAAGCTGCCGGTCACGTAGGAGGCTTTGTCGCTCAGCAGCCAGGTAATGGCCTGAGCGACTTCCTCCGGCTGGCCGCCGCGCTGCATGGGCAGCATGGATTTCACCCGATCCACGCGCCCCGGCTCGCCGCCGGAGGCGTGGATATCGGTATAGATCAGCCCGGGGCGTACGCAGTTGACGCGAATGCCCTGTGCTGCCACCTCCAGCGATAATCCCGTCGTCAGCGAGTCCACCGCCCCTTTGGAGGCGGCGTAATCCACATATTCCCCCGGTGCGCCCAGACGGGAGGCGGCGGAAGAGACGTTCACTATCGCGCCTCCTTTACCACCATGTTTGTGCGACATACGCTTTACCGCCTCGCGACAGCAGAGAAAATAACCCGTGACGTTGGTGGCCAGCACGCGGTTAATGCGCTCGGCTGAGAGGCTTTCGATGGTCGACTGCTCGAACAGAATACCCGCGTTGTTCACCAGCGCCGTTAGCGGCTCGCCTTCACGATCGATACTGTCAAACATCGCCATAACCTGCGCTTCATCACTGATATCCGCGCGCACGGCAAACGCTTTACCGCCTGCCTCAACAATCTGATTGATCACGTCCGTCGCGGCCTTGATGTTATGGTGAAAATTCACCGCCACGGTGTAGCCTTCACGTGCCAGCTGCAGCGCAGTGGCTTTACCGATGCCCCGGCTCGCGCCGGTGACGAGTGCAATTGCCATTCGCTTCTCCCAATAAAAAAGCCGGGTGGCGGCTTCGCCTTACCCGGCCTACGTTACTACATCAGCATTATTACTGGTATTCGCTCATCGGCACGCAGGAGCAGAACAGGTTACGGTCGCCGTAGACGTCATCGAGACGCTTCACGGTCGGCCAGTATTTGTTTGCCACGCCTGCCGGGAAGACCGCCAGCTCGCGGGAATAACCGTGGTTCCACTCTGCGACCATCTCGTGCTGGGTGTGCGGTGCGTTGACCAGCGGGTTATCTTCCAGCGTCCACTCACCGTCCTGCACGCGGTCGATCTCCATGCGGATCGCCAGCATCGCGTCGATAAAGCGGTCCAGCTCGGCTTTGCTCTCCGACTCCGTTGGCTCAACCATCAGCGTACCCGCCACCGGGAACGACATGGTTGGCGCATGGAAGCCGTAGTCGATCAGACGCTTGGCGATATCCAGTTCGCTAATGCCGGTCTGCTCTTTCAGCGGACGAATATCAAGGATGCACTCGTGCGCCACGCGACCGTCGCGGCCGGTGTAGAGCACCGGGAAGGCGGACTTCAGGCGAGTCGCAATATAGTTGGCGTTGAGGATTGCCACCTGACTCGCCTGCTTCAGTCCTTCCGCACCCATCATGCGGATATACATCCAGCTGATTGGCAGGATAGAGGCGCTGCCGAACGGTGCCGCTGAGACCGCGCCCTGACGGGTCAGCATGCCTTCAATCTGCACTACGCTGTGGCCTGGCACAAACGGTGCCAGATGCGCTTTCACGCCGATTGGGCCCATACCCGGGCCGCCGCCGCCGTGCGGAATGCAGAAGGTTTTGTGCAGGTTCAGGTGCGACACGTCCGCACCGATAAAGCCTGGAGAGGTAATGCCCACCTGCGCGTTCATGTTCGCGCCGTCGAGGTAAACCTGACCGCCGAACTGGTGCACCACTTCGCACACTTCACGGATGGTCTCTTCGTACACGCCGTGAGTGGACGGGTAGGTCACCATGATGCAGGAGAGCTTGTCACCCGCCTGCTCGGCTTTCGCACGAAGGTCAGCCAGATCGATGTTGCCGTTCTTATCGCACGCCACCACCACCACTTCCATGCCCGCCATCTGGGCAGAGGCCGGGTTGGTACCGTGCGCGGAGCTTGGGATAAGGCAGATATCGCGATGCCCTTCGCTGCGGCTTTCGTGATAGTGACGGATCGCCAGCAGGCCCGCGTACTCGCCCTGCGCGCCGGAGTTCGGCTGCATGCAGAGCGCGTCATAACCGGTCAGCTTCACCAGCCAGTCGGAAAGCTGGTTGATCATCATGTGATAACCTTCCGCCTGCTCTGGCGGGCAGAACGGGTGCAGCTCGGAGAATTCAGGCCAGGTGATTGGGATCATCTCTGCCGCGGCGTTCAGCTTCATGGTGCAGGATCCCAGCGGGATCATCGCCTGGTTCAGCGCCAGATCCTTGCGCTCCAGAGAGTGCATATAGCGCATCATCTCGGTTTCGCTGTGGTAGCGATTAAAGACCGGGTGCGTCAGGATCGCATCGTTACGCAGCATGCTTTCCTGAATGGAGCGGCTGTCGAGCGCCACGTCTTTGTCCAGCGTATCAACGTCCAGACCGTGCGCGTCACCCAGCAACACGTTGAACAGGTTCAGGATATCGTCGCGGGTGGTGCTTTCATCCAGCGTAATGCCGACGGCGTTGTGAATGTCGCTGCGCAGGTTGATCTCTGCTGCATCCGCGCGTGCCAGCACGGCCGCTTTGTCCACCACGTCCACGCACAGGGTGTCGAAGTAGTGAGCGTGGCGCAGCTTAAGGCCTTTCTGCTGCAGACCGCAGGCCAGAATATCGGCCAGGCGATGAATGCGGCTGGCAATACGCTTCAGGCCAGCCGGGCCGTGGAACACGGCGTACAGGCTGGCGATGTTGGCCAGCAGCACCTGGGAGGTACAGATGTTAGAGTTCGCTTTCTCGCGGCGGATATGCTGCTCGCGGGTCTGCATCGCCATGCGCAGCGCGGTGTTACCGGCAGCATCTTTTGAGACGCCGATAATACGGCCAGGCATGGAGCGTTTGAATTCATCTTTCGCGCCGAAGAACGCCGCATGCGGGCCGCCGTAGCCCATCGGCACGCCGAAGCGTTGCGCAGAACCGAAGACAATATCCGCGCCCTGTTTGCCCGGCGCCGTCAGCAGCACCAGCGCCATAAAATCGGCGGCAACGCTGACAACCACTTTGCGGGACTTCAGCTCGGCAATCAGCGCGCCGTAGTCGTGAACTTCACCCGTCGTACCTACCTGCTGCAGCAGCACGCCGAAGACGTCCTGGTGATCCAGCACTTTGTCAGCGTCGTCGACGATCACGTCAAAGCCGAAGGTTTCCGCACGGGTGCGCACCACGTCCAGCGTTTGCGGATGCACGTCCGCCGCCACGAAGAAGCGGTTAGCGTTTTTCAGCTTGCTCACGCGTTTTGCCATCGCCATTGCTTCGGCGGCGGCGGTCGCTTCATCCAGCAGCGAAGCGGAGGCGATATCCATACCGGTCAGATCCAGCGTCACCTGCTGGAAGTTCAGCAGCGCTTCCAGACGGCCCTGGGAGACTTCTGGCTGATAAGGGGTGTAAGCGGTGTACCAGCCCGGGTTTTCCAGCATGTTGCGCAGGATAACCGGCGGCAACTGCACGTTGGTGTAGCCCATGCCAATGTAAGACTTATAGCGCTTGTTCAGGCCTGCGATAGCCTTCAGCTCCGCCAGAGCGGCGAATTCCGTGGTGGCCTCCCCGACCTGAGGCGGCGTGGCAAGCTGGATGTCTTTTGGCACAATCTGGCCGATCAGTGCGTTTAATGAATCCGCGCCAACTGTCTTCAGCATCTCCTGCTGTTGCTGAGCATCCGGCCCAATGTGACGTTCAATGAAGGCGCCACGGTTTTCAAGCTGGCTTAAAGTCTGTGTCATGAGCGATGGTTCCTGAAACGTGCAGTGAATTTAAGTTCCCTCTCCCTCCGGGAGAGGGTTAGGGTGAGGGGAAGACTGGCACCCTCACCCCTGCCCTCTCCCGGAGGGAGAGGGGGATAAACAATTACTCGTCTTCTAACAGTGCTTCGTATGCGGTCGCATCCAGCAGCGCGGCAACCTGAGATTCGTCGCTGGCTTTGATCTTGAAGATCCAGCCGCCTTCATACGGCTCGCTGTTCACCAGCTCTGGCGAATCGCTCAGCGCGTCGTTAACGGCAACGATTTCACCGCTCACAGGAGCGTAGATGTCAGAAGCCGCTTTTACGGACTCCGCTACGGCGCAGTCGTCGCCCGCGCTAACGGTCGTGCCCACATCAGGCAGGTCAACAAACACCATGTCGCCCAGCAGCTCTTGCGCATGCTCGGTGATCCCTACGGTGTAAGTGCCGTCTGCCTCTTTGCGCAGCCACTCGTGTTCTTTGCTGTATTTCAGTTCTGCTGGCACATTGCTCATTGAAGTTCTCCTGATAAAAATGATTAGGCGACCGGCTTACCGGCGCGAACAAAAATCGGTTTGGTCACGTTGACCGGCATTTCGCGGTTGCGGATTTGCACTACCGCCGTTTCGCCAATGCCCGCCGGCACGCGTGCCAGTGCAATACTGTAGCCCAGCGTCGGGGAGAAGGTACCGCTGGTGATCACGCCTTCGCGATGATTGCCGTCGGCATCGGTGAAGCGCACCGGCAGTTCGCCGCGCAGCACGCCTTTTTCCGTCATCACCAGACCAACCAGCTGTTCAGTGCCCTTCTCGCGCTGCATCTCCAGCGCTTCACGGCCAATAAAGTCGCGGTCAGCCGGTTCCCACGCGATGGTCCAGCCCATATTGGCGGCCAGCGGAGAGACGCTTTCGTCCATCTCCTGACCGTAGAGGTTCATCCCCGCTTCCAGACGCAGCGTATCGCGCGCGCCCAGACCCGCAGGCTTCACGCCCGCTTCCACCAGCGCGCGCCAGAAATCAGCGGCCTTCTCGTTTGGCATCGCAATTTCGTAGCCCGCTTCACCGGTGTAGCCGGTGGTGGCGATAAACAGATCGCCCGCCTGCACGCCGAAGAACGGCTTCATGCCTTCGGTTGCTTTGCGCTGCTCGTCGGTAAACAGAGACGCGGCTTTCGCCTGCGCGTTAGGACCCTGCACGGCGATCAGCGACAGATCGTCACGGACGGTGATATCGATGGCATAAGGTTCGGCGTGTTGGGTGATCCAGGAGAGGTCTTTTTCGCGGGTGGAGGAGTTTACAACGAGGCGGAAGAAATCTTCAGTGAAGTAATAGACGATAAGGTCATCAATCACGCCGCCCGAGGCATTCAGCATGCCGGTGTAGAGCGCTTTGCCCGGCGTCTTCAGTTTAGCGACGTCGTTTGCCAGCAGATAACGCAAGAACTCCCGGGTGCGGCTACCGCGCAGATCGACAATCGTCATGTGTGACACGTCGAACATACCGGCATCGGTGCGCACCGCGTGGTGCTCATCAATCTGCGAGCCGTAGTGCAGCGGCATCATCCAGCCGTGGAAGTCCACCATGCGGGCGCCGCATAACACGTGTTGTTCGTACAAAGGAGTCTGTTGAGCCATCTTGTCCTCGTTGAAAAATTCACCGTGAAACCCGGTATCGGCCTCGTTCCCGAATGCCGACGCAAACGTTCTCTTTTACCTGAACTTACCACCGAACCCGGCGGTTAACCATAAGGTAAAACGGGCCATCACATTAGCTTATGACCAAAAAACGCTGAAAAGCCTACAGAGTTATTCACTGGAAAAATGCGATTAACCCCGCACAAAATTAACAATGATCTAACAGGATTTAGCACATGGTGATATTTCGTGCGGAAAAACGGGCCGAATTTCCGCACCGGAAAAAACGCGACATTAGTTAATCTAATGCGAAAAATGAGGTGGAATTAGATTATTTCAAACGAGGGAATTTCCCCGGCGCAGCGGCCGGGAAAATAAAGTGTGACGGGGATCTAAGTTAGCGCAGCCAGTCAGGGAGATCGTTAAGACCCATCGCCTGACGGAGAAGTTGAGGTTTGACACCAGGAAGCGTATCGGCCAGTTTAAGACCAATATCGCGCAGCAGTTTTTTCGCCGGATTCGCCCCGGCAAACAGCTCCCGGAAGCCCTGCATCCCCGCCAGCATCATCGCCGCACTGTGCTTGCGGCTGCGCTCATAGCGACGCAGGTAGAGATGCTGACCGATATCTTTCCCTTCGCGATGCAGGCGACGCAGTTCTTCTACCAGCTCCGCCGCGTCCATAAAGCCAAGATTAACGCCCTGCCCGGCCAGCGGATGAATGGTATGGGCCGCATCGCCCACCAGCGCCAGACGGTGCGCCGCAAACTGACGCGCGTAGCGGCCGGTTAACGGGAACACCTGACGCTCGCTTTCAAGCGTGCACAAGCCAAGGCGGTTATCAAACGCCATGCACAGCGCCTGGTTAAAGGCATCCGGCGTCGCCTCCTGCATCAGCTGCGCTTTTTCCGGCACCAGTGACCAGACGATAGAGCACAGGTGCGGATCGCTCAGCGGCAGGAACGCCAGAATGCCGTCGTTATGGAAAATCTGCCGCGCCACGCCGCCGTGCGGCTCTTCGGTGCGGATCGTTGCCACCATCGCATGATGGCGGTAATCCCAGAAGGTTAGCGGGATATCGGCTTTGTTGCGCAGCCAGGAGTTCGCACCGTCGGCACCGACCACCAGACGCGCGGTCAGCATGTCGCCGCTGTGTAAGGTGATAAACGCCTCGTTTTCACCCCATGCCACCTGCTGGATCTGCGCGGGCGCAACCAGCGTCACGTCGCTGCACTGCTGCGCTTTCTGCCACAGCGCGTGGTGGATCACCGCGTTTTCGATGATGTGACCCAGATGGCTATAGCCCATGCTTTCATCGTCAAAGGCTATATGACCAAAGCTGTCTTTATCCCACACTTCCATGCCGTGATAGCAGCTGGCGCGCTGCGCCACAATATCTGCCCAGACGCCAAGGTGCGTCAGCAATTTCTCGCTGGCGGCATTGATCGCCGAGACGCGGAGTTCCGGCGGGGCATCCTGCGCGACGGGCTGCGGCGCTTTTTGCTCCAGCACGGCCACGCGAAGGCCGCTGCCCTGTAAACCGCAGGCCAGCGCCAGCCCGACCATACCGCCGCCAACAATGGCGACATCAACATTTTGCACGGTGATAACTCCTTAACGCGCGACCCAACCCAGGGTCCGCTGCGCCAGCACGTCACGTGCCGGAATGAACAGTTCCATCGCCATCAGCCCGAGGTTGCGACCCGCAACCAGCGGTGCCCAGCGATTGGCAAACAGATGTACTAAACCATCGGTAACGCCGATTGTCGCCTCTTTATCGGCCTGGCGTCGCTTCTGGTAATGGCTAAGTACCGAATAAGCGCCACAATCTTTTTGCTCGCCCCATGCCAGCGCCAGCGATTCCGCCAGGCTCATGACATCACGCAGCCCAAGGTTAAATCCTTGTCCGGCAATCGGATGTAATGTCTGCGCGGCGTTGCCGACCAGCGCCACGCGGTGAGATACAGACTGTGATGCGGTGGTTAACGACAGCGGATAGACCGCACGTATCCCCGCATGGGTAATACGCCCGAGTCGCCAGCCGAAGGCTTTCTGCAGCTCGGTACAAAAACGTTCGTCGGACCAGGCCCGAACCTCTTCAGCTTTATCCTGCGGATGACACCAGACAAGCGAACAGCGCCCGTCCGACATCGGCAGCATCGCCAGCGGGCCGTGCTGCGTGAAGCGCTCAAACGCCCGGCCGTTGTGCTCTGCTGCGGTCGCGACGTTCGCAATGACCGCGACCTGCCCGTAAGGCTGCTGCCGCCACTCTACGCCGCACTGCGTGCCGAGCGCCGAACGCGAGCCGTCCGCCGCCACCAGAAGCTGACCGTCTAGAACGGTGCCATTATCGAGCGCTACGCTCACCGCGTCTTCGCTGCGGCTAAAACTGGCGACGCGTGCCGGACAGTGTAGCGTGACGCCAGGCGCACCCTGTAACAGACGGAACAGACGCAGGCCAACGTCGTGGAGTTCAACAACCTGACCCAGCGCGTCGATACGGTAATCATGGGCATCCAGCGTCACAAAACCGGCATGCCCGCGATCGCTCACGTGCACGGTGTTAATTGCCGTGGCGCAATCGGCAATCGCCTGCCAGATGCCAATGCGGGATAGCTGCTGGCAGGTACCCTGCGCCAGGGCAATGGCGCGGGAATCAAAACCCGGATGATTCTTTCCCTGCGGCGCAACGGCTTCAACCAGATGTACCGGGAGCTGGCCCTTCGTCAAATGCGAAATGGCTAACGCCAGCGTGGCGCCGGTCATCCCACCGCCCACGATGATCACGCTCATGCGCGTGCCGCTGCCATCAGCGCCTCAATATCATCGGCGTTCTTCACGACGGTTGCGGTCAGGTTTTCATTGCCGTTTTCGGTGATCACGATGTCGTCTTCGATGCGAATGCCGATCCCGCGGTATTGTTCCGGCACGTCAGCATCCGGCGCGATGTACAGACCCGGCTCAACGGTTAACACCATGCCTGGCTCCAGCACGCGTGAACGTTCAGGACCGTATGCGCCCACGTCATGAACATCCAGACCAAGCCAGTGGCTCAAGCCGTGCATAAAGTACGGACGATGGGCATTCTCGGTAATCAGCGTGTCGACGTCGCCCTTCAGAATGCCGAGTTTCACCAGACCCGTAATCATGATCCGCACCACTTCACCGGTGACATCCTGAATGGAGGTTCCCGGACGATATAACCTGAGCGCCGTTTCCAGGGATTCGAGCACGATGTCGTAAATTTCGCGCTGAGCAGGCGAGAATTTACCGTTCACCGGGAAGGTTCGGGTGATGTCGCCTGCGTAGCCCAGATACTCACACCCGGCGTCAATCAGCACCAGATCGCCGTCGCGGAGCGCGCTTTCGTTCTCGGTGTAGTGCAGAATGCAGCCGTTTTCCCCGCCGCCAACGATGGTGTTGTAGGAGGGATAACGCGCACCGTGGCGGTTAAATTCGTGGTGAATTTCGCCTTCAAGCTGATATTCAAACATGCCGGGACGGCACTTCTCCATGGCGCGAGTGTGCGCCAGGGCGCTGATTTCGCCCGCGCGGCGCAGTACGTTGAGCTCTTCCTCAGACTTAAACAGACGCATCTCATGCACGACCGGGCGCCAGTCTGTGAGGGTTGCGGGCGCTGACAGGTTCTGCCGCGAACCTTTACGCAGCTTATCCAGCGCGGTGAAGACAATCTCATCCGCATACGCATATTCGCCCTGGGCGTGATACAGCACGTCCAGACCGTTGAGCAGTTGGTAAAGCTGCTGGTTGATTTCGCTAAAGGCCAGCGCGCGGTCAACGCCCAGCTTCGCCGGGGCGGCCTCTTGCCCTAAGCGGCGGCCAAACCATATTTCGGCCGTCAGATCGCGCACGCGGTTGAAAATCACGCTGTGGTTGTGGGTGTCATTGCTCTTGATCAGCACCAGTACCGCTTCCGGCTCGTTAAACCCGGTGAAGTACCAAAAATCGCTGTTCTGGCGATAGGGGTATTCGCTGTCGGCACTGCGCGTCACTTCGGGCGCGGCAAAAATCAGGGCAGCACTTCCCGGCTGCATGCTGGCTAACAGCGCCTGACGACGGCGCAAATACTCTTGATTCGAGATAACCATGACACCCTCCTGTGCGTTATTTTTCTTAATGTAAGGTTGGCTTGCGGACTTCCGGCGCGGTCGGCTGTGAACGCGTAAAGGTGTCGTGGCACAGCAGCGCCGCCACGCGCACGTATTCGATGATCTCTTCGAGGGACATTTCCAGCTCTTCCTGGTCTTCGTCCTCATCGTAGCCGAGCTGTGCAATATTACGCAGATCGTCGATCGCTTCACCCGCTTCGCCGGTCACTTTATCGAGCTTCGGCTGAGACACGCCCAGGCCCAGCAGATAATGGTTTACCCAACCCGCGAGCGCATCCGCGCGATCGAAGACGCTGACGTCGTCCCCATCAGGCAGAAAAAGCTGAAAAAGGAAGCCATCGTCTTCCAGCGAATCACTGGTCGTTGCGTGCATTTTACGCAGCGCTTCTGCCAGTTCGTGACCAAACGCCAGCCCTTCGTTCGTGAGGTCGTGGATCAGCGGCTGCCATGAGCTGTCGCTGTTTCCGCCGCACAGCATGCCACTGATCAGACCGTGCATTTCGGCAGGGGTTAAACCCACTCCCTGCTGGTTCAGTAACTGGTTTAAATCCTTGTAACCAGGCATTTCGTTCTGTATAGACATGCGCATTCGTCATCATTGGGGGGATATTCATGATATGCTACCACTTTGGACCCTGGTGATACCAGAAAAGGGCTTGTATCTTCACATCAGGGTAGCTATAGTGTCGCCCCTTCGCAGCCCCCGGGGCAGTAAGCGAAGGCAGCGCAGTCAATCAGCAGGAAGGTGGCATGTCTGCACAACCCGTCGATCTCCAGATTTTTGGCCGTTCACTGCGAGTGAATTGTCCACCTGAACAAAGGGATGCTTTGAATCAGGCTGCGGACGATTTGAATCAGCGGTTGCAAGATCTAAAAGAACGCACTAGAGTCACAAATACTGAGCAGCTGGTTTTCATCGCCGCGTTGAACATCAGCTATGAACTGACTCAGGAAAAAGCGAAGACCCGCGACTACGCGGCAAGCATGGAGCAGCGCATTAAAATGCTCCAGCAGACCATAGAACAGGCATTGCTTGATCAAGGTCGCAATCCCGAAAGACCGGGACCAAAGTTTGAATAACACTTCTCAGTTGACTATGGTAGAGTAACTGTGAAGACAAAATTTCTCTGAGATGTTCGCAAGCGGGCCAGTCCCCTGAGCCGATATTTCATACCACAAGAATGTGGCGCTCCATGGTTGGTGAGCATGCTCGGTCCGTCCGAGAAGCCTTAAAACTATGACGACACATTCACCTTGAACCAAGGGTTCAAGGGTTACAGCCTGCGGCGGCATCTCGGAGATTCCCTCTCTTTTCTTCTACCGACTACCATGACTCAATTCCCTGAAGTTTCTGCTTCACGCCAGGATATCCGTCAGTTAATTCGTCAGCGCCGCCGTGCGTTAACCCCCGATCAGCAAGCGCATTTTGCCCAGCAGGCCGCCGCCCGTATGATGGCGTATCCCCCTGTCGTGATGGCGCACACCGTTGCGCTGTTTCTGTCATTTGACGGAGAGCTGGATACCCAGCCGCTGATAGAACAGCTCTGGCGCGCCGGGAAGAAGGTGTATCTGCCGGTGCTGCATCCGTTTAGCGACGGTAATCTGCTGTTTCTGCACTACCACCCGCACAGCGAGCTGGTGGTGAATCGCCTGAAAATCACCGAGCCGAAACTCGACGTCCGCGATGTGCTGCCGCTCTCTGAGCTGGACGTGCTGATCACGCCGCTGGTGGCGTTTGATGAACAGGGCCAGCGTTTAGGGATGGGCGGCGGTTTTTATGACAGAACGCTGCAAAACTGGCAGCAGTACGGGCTACAACCGGTGGGTTACGCGCATGATTGTCAGGGCGTGGAGGCGTTGCCGGTGGAGAAATGGGATGTGCCGTTACCGGCGGTGGTAACGCCCAGTAAAACCTGGACCTGGTAGAATAAAGCCGGGTGGCGCTTACGCTTACCCGGCCTACATAACCTCAACGTAGGTCGGGTAAGGCGCAGCCGCCACCCGACACCACAAACC
Source organism: Enterobacter sp. ENT02 (assembly GCF_019219165.1). NCBI lineage: Bacteria > Pseudomonadati > Pseudomonadota > Gammaproteobacteria > Enterobacterales > Enterobacteriaceae > Enterobacter > Enterobacter sp. ENT02. The sequence continues at coordinate 414,254 of NZ_JAHUWD010000003.1, read as the reverse complement.
GCCAATTAGTACAACAGACGCGCGCGAATCGTCCCCGGAATCGCCTTCATGCTTTGCAGCGCTTTCTCGGCCACATCGTCATCCGCTTCGATATCAATAACCACATAGCCCATCTGCGAGTTGGTCTGCAGATACTGCGCGGCAATGTTAACGCCCTGCTCGGCAAAGATCTGGTTGATGGCGGTCAGCACGCCTGGACGGTTTTCGTGGATGTGCAGCAGACGACGACCGCCGTGCAGCGGCAGAGACACTTCCGGGAAGTTCACGGCAGAGAGCGTAGAACCATTGTCGGAGTATTTGCTCAGCTTACCCGCTACTTCCAGACCGATATTCTCCTGCGCTTCCTGAGTCGAACCGCCGATGTGTGGCGTCAGAATAACGTTGTCGAACTCGCACAGCGGAGAGGTGAACGGATCGCTGTTGGTGGCGGGCTCCGTCGGGAACACGTCGATGGCCGCGCCCGCAAGATGCTTACGCTTCAGTGCATCTGCCAGTGCCGGGATATCGACAACCGTGCCGCGCGCGGCGTTGATCAGCAGTGAGCCCGGCTTCATCAGCGCCAGCTCTTCTGCGCCCATCATGTTTTTGGTGGAGGCATTTTCCGGCACGTGCAGGCTTACCACGTCGCTCATGTTCAGCAGGTCAGACAGATGTTGAACCTGGGTCGCATTGCCCAGCGGCAGCTTGCTTTCGATATCGTAGAAGAACACGTGCATACCCAGGGATTCCGCCAGAATACCGAGCTGCGTACCAATGTGGCCGTAGCCGATAATCCCCAGCTTTTTACCACGCGCTTCGAAAGAGCCGGACGCCAGTTTGTTCCACACGCCGCGGTGCGCCTTGGCGTTCGCTTCAGGAATGCCGCGGAGCAGCAGCAGCAGTTCGCCAATCACCAGCTCCGCCACGGAACGGGTGTTGGAGAACGGGGCGTTAAATACGGGAATACCGCGTTTGGCGGCAGCATTCAGGTCAACCTGGTTGGTACCGATGCAGAAGCAGCCGATAGCCACCAGCTTTTCCGCCGCGGCAATAACGTCTTCAGTCAGATGAGTACGGGATCGCAGGCCAATGAAGTGGGCATCACGGATGGACGCTTTCAGCTCTTCGGTATCGAGCGCGCCTTTGTGAAATTCGATGTTGGTGTAACCTGCCGCACGAAGGCTATCGATTGCTTTTTGATGCACGCCCTCGACCAGCAGGAATTTAATCTTGTCTTTCTCCAGTGATACCTTTGCCATTTACCCGACCCTGTTTTTGTCTGAACTGATGTTGTGCTGGATATGAATCCGCTGTAGCCAACATATCAAAAAAAACTATTGCAGCAATATGAACGTTTGCGTCGGCACTCTGAAGAAAAGTCATCCAGGGCAAAATGTCAGAGGAAAATGCTATGGAAATTTACAAACATGGCAGGATCGGCAAAAGAGGTTCAAAAACGTGATACAAGTCACCGAATTTAGCTTTTCAAAAATTTTTTAGCGGGGGGAGGACTCCCCCCGTCAGATCATTTTACGATGGTTTTCACGCCGTCAGCCGTGCCGATCAGCGCCACATCCGCGCCACGGTTGGCAAATAACCCTACGGTCACTACGCCTGGGATAGCGTTGATGGCATTTTCCAGTGCTACTGCGTCGAGGATTTCCAGACCGTGAACGTCGAGGATCACGTTACCGTTATCGGTGACTACGCCCTGACGATATTCCGGACGACCGCCCAGCTTCACCAACTGACGCGCAACCGCGCTACGGGCCATAGGGATCACTTCGACCGGCAGCGGGAAGTTCCCCAGGATGTCGACCTGCTTGGAGGCGTCCGCGATACAGATGAACTTGTCCGCTACAGAAGCGATGATCTTTTCACGCGTCAGCGCCGCGCCACCGCCCTTGATCATCTGCATATGGCCGTTGATCTCATCCGCGCCATCAACGTAAATGCCCAGACGATCCACTTCGTTGAGATCGAAAACGGTAATGCCGAGGCTTTTCAGCTTTTCCGTGGAAGCATCGGAGCTGGAAACCGCGCCCTCGATCTGCCCCTTCATCGTGCCCAGGGCATCGATAAAGTGTGCCGCCGTTGACCCCGTACCAACACCGACAATGGTACCCGGCTGTACGTACTGGAGAGCGGCCCATCCTACTGCTTTTTTCAGTTCATCCTGCGTCATGATCGTTTTGCCTGTGGTGTGAAAACTCAGGGCGCATTATAGAACACGTCGGATGGATTTCGTCTGCCACGAAGGGAAAATTGTGTCATAGTGCAGATTAAGCAAAATTAAGGAGTAAGCCAGAGCAATGAAACGTCCGGACTACAGAACACTACAGGCACTTGATGCGGTTATTCGTGAACGCGGTTTTGAGCGCGCGGCGCAGAAGTTGTGCATTACCCAGTCCGCCGTATCACAGCGTATCAAACAGCTTGAAAACATGTTCGGGCAACCCCTGCTGGTGCGTACCGTTCCGCCGCGTCCAACGGAGCAAGGGCAAAAGCTCCTCGCGCTGCTGCGTCAGGTTGAACTGCTGGAAGATGAATGGCTGGGTGATGAACAAACGGGTTCCACGCCGCTGCTGCTGTCGCTGGCGGTGAACGCCGACAGTCTGGCAACCTGGCTGCTGCCTGCCCTTGCGCCAGTCCTGGCCGACTCCCCTATTCGACTGAATTTACAGGTAGAAGATGAAACCCGTACACAGGAGCGCCTGCGTCGTGGTGAAGTGGTTGGAGCGGTCAGTATCCAGCCTCAGGCATTGCCAAGCTGTCTTGTCGATCAGCTAGGTGCGCTGGACTACCTGTTTGTTGGCTCAAAAGCCTTTGCCGAGCGCTATTTCCCGAATGGCGTCACCCGCGCCGCGCTGCTGAAAGCCCCTGCCGTGGCGTTCGACCATCTGGATGATATGCACCAGGCGTTCCTGCAGCAAAACTTCGACCTCCCGCCGGGCAGCGTGCCGTGCCATATCGTGAACTCGTCCGAAGCCTTTGTGCAGCTTGCGCGTCAGGGCACCACCTGCTGCATGATCCCGCACCTGCAGATTGAGAGAGAGTTGAAAAGCGGTGAGCTGATTGACCTGACACCGGGGCTGTATCAGCGCCGGATGCTCTACTGGCACCGCTTTGCGCCGGAAAGCCGTATGATGCGCAACGTCACCGACGCGCTGCTGGCGTTCGGGCATAAGGTGTTGAGACAGGACTAATCGCTTGAATTCCCTCTCCCTGTGGGAGAGGGTTAGGGTGAGGGCAAATTACTGCGCCTTAGCTGCCTCAGTTTGCTGAGTTTGAGTTGGCTCCAGCTGGAACACCACATCCACCTGATCGTCGAACTGAATGGTTGGCTGCTCATAGGTTTCCTGAGCAGAAACCGGGGCTGCATCAGCCTTCATCATGCGTACCATCGGGCTTGGCTGGTAGTTAGAGACGTGGTAACGCACGCTGTAAACCGGGCCGAGCTTGCTCTTAAAGCCAGAAGCCAGCTGCTCCGCCTGATGGATTGCATCATCAATCGCGGCTTTACGCGCTTCGTCCTTGTATTTCTCCGGTTGCGCAACGCCCAGCGAGACGGAACGAATTTCATTCAGCCCCGCTTTTAACGCGCCATCAAGCAGCGAGTTCAGCTTATCAAGCTGACGCACGGTCACTTCCACGGTACGTACGGCACGGTAGCCTTTGAGAATGCTTTTCCCGTTCTGGTAGTCGTAATCCGGTTGGGTACGCAGGTTAGCGGAACTAATATCTTTTTTACCTACGCCATTCTGCTCGAGGAAAGAGAGATATTGCGCAACACGATCGTCAGCCTGCTTTTTAGCGGAGGCGGCATCTTTCGCGGCCACGTTCACTTCAATTGCCAGGGTTGCAACATCCGGTACCGCGTCCACGCTTGCGGTGCCTGAAGTGACGATGTGCGGGCCATTTGGCAATTCATTTGCCTGCACCGACACCGCACCTAAACTCACTAATGCCGCCAGGGCCATCACTTTAAACTTCACTGTCATTCCTCCATGTTGCGAAGAGTGCCCTCACATCAGGGCGCATGCCAGCAAGCTTAGCGGGTCTTGTTCAGATGTCCATAAGACAAACGCTTAGTTGAACAATCCCTGTACATGATGAATGCCCTCTTTTGCCAGCTGGAAAGCAATAAACCACATCACCAGACCGACCAGCGTATTGATGATGCGCTGAGCTTTAGCGGTACGCAAACGCGGGGCCAACCATGCCGCCAGAATGGCGAGGCCGAAGAACCAGAGGAAGGAGGCGCTGACCGTACCGAGCGCAAACCAGCGCTTTGGCTCAACGTCCAGTTGTCCACCCAGGCTACCCAACACCACGAAAGTATCCAGATAAACATGCGGATTGAGCCAGGTCACCGCCAGCATGGTGACGATAATTTTCCAGCGGCCCTGCTTCATCACTTTGGCGCTCGCCAGCTCAAGGTTGCTGCTCATCGCCGTTTTCAGCGCACCGAATCCGTACCACAGCAGGAATGCCACGCCGCCCCAGGTCACCAGCGCCAGCAGCCATGGAGACTGCATCAATAGCGCGCTGCCACCAAAAATCCCGGCGCAGATCAGTAGTAAGTCACTGACAGCACACAGCAACGCGATCATCAGATGATACTGGCGGCGGATGCCCTGGTTCATCACGAACGCATTTTGGGGACCGAGAGGGAGGATCATGGCCGCACCTAGTGCAAGCCCTTGAAAGTAATACGATAACATGACGTAAATCTCGCAGAATTGTCTTTGGAGCAGACTATACTGTGAGAATGACATTAGAGGAAATTGATAATATTAATTGGGTATTAGCATGGCTAATAAAATAAAAGCCCGGTGGCGCTAGCGCTTACCGGGCCTACGGGAGACGTTATTCGGCTTCTTTTACTTTTTTGACGTTTACGTCCATCTGCGGGTACGGGAAGCTGATGCCGTTGGCGTCAAACTCGCGCTTAATGCGCTCCAGCACGTCCCAGTAGACGTTTTGCAGATCGCTGCTTTTGCTCCAGATACGCACCACGAAGTTAATGGATGACGCGCCCAGCTCGTTTAGGCGAACCGTCTGCTCTTTATCTTTCAGAATACGATCGTCTGAAGCAATGATATTGCTAATCAGCGATTTTACCTGATCGATGTCGGAGTCATAGGCCACGCTAATAATCAGCTCATTACGACGCACCGGTTCACGGGAGAAGTTAATGATGTTGCCCGCGATGATTTTCCCGTTCGGTACCACCACGATACGGCCATCGACGGTACGCAAGGTGGTTGAGAAAATCTGCACCTGCAGCACGGTTCCGGCAATGCCGCCAAGGTCAACGTATTCACCCGAGCGGAACGGACGGAAGGTGACCAGCAGAACGCCTGCCGCCAGGTTTGAAAGTGAGCCCTGCAGCGCCAGACCAATAGCCAGACCAGCCGCACCGAGCACGGCGATGACGGATGCCGTCTGCACACCCACGCGACCCAGCGCCGCAATCAGCGTAAAGGCGATGATGCCATAACGCACCAGTGCGGAGAGGAAATCAGCCACCGTGGCGTCAATGTGACGGGCCAGCATCACGCGGTTGACCGCGTTCGATACGATACGCGCCACGATCATCCCGACGATGATGATGGCAATCGCCGCGACGATGTTCACGGCATAGCTCAGCAGCAGTGCCTGGTTGCGCACCAGCCAGTTACCGGCGTGATTGATGCTGTCTACAACATCGAGTTGTTCCATTTATTCTTCCTTTTGTTAAACCAAAACACAAAATCCATCCCCCATGGAGACAGGCAGGTCAGTAAAGGGTAAACAAAAAGCGCAAATATTGCCAAACAGATCACAAAAGCAGATGTTGCAGCATGTTGAAAACGCGAAAAAAAAGGCCCGCATTTGCGGGCCTTCTGATGCTGTTAGCAGCTCAAATTACAGAACGTCGATCGCGTTCAGTTCTTTGAATGCCTGCTCCAGACGGGTCACCATGGACGTCTGTGCAGCGCGCAGCCATACGCGTGGATCGTAGTATTTCTTGTTCGGCTGGTCTTCGCCTTTCGGGTTGCCCAGCTGACCCTGCAGGTAAGCTTCGTTGGTTTTGTAGTACTGCAGGATACCGTCCCATGTTGCCCACTGGGTGTCGGTATCGATGTTCATTTTCACTACGCCGTAGCTTACGGAGTCTTTGATTTCCTGAGCAGAAGAACCGGAACCGCCGTGGAAGACGAAGTTCAGGCTGTTGTGCGGCAGGTTGTGTTTCTTGGAAACGTATTCCTGAGAATCACGCAGGATGGTTGGGGTCAGAACCACGTTACCTGGTTTGTAAACGCCGTGTACGTTACCGAAGGACGCTGCGATGGTGAAGCGTGGGCTGATTTTGCTCAGCTCGGTGTAAGCGTAATCAACGTCTTCTGGCTGGGTGTACAGTGCAGAAGCGTCCATGTGGCTGTTGTCCACGCCGTCTTCTTCACCACCAGTGCAACCCAGTTCGATTTCCAGGGTCATGTCCATTTTGGCCATGCGCGCCAGGTATTTGGAGCAGATTTCAATGTTTTCGTGCAGTGACTCTTCAGACAGGTCGATCATGTGAGAAGAGAACAGTGGCTTACCGGTTGCCGCGAAGTGTTTTTCACCCGCGTCCAGCAGACCGTCGATCCACGGCAGCAGTTTCTTCGCGCAGTGGTCAGTGTGCAGGATAACTGGAACACCGTAGTGTTCAGCCATCTGGTGTACGTGGTGCGCACCAGAAATAGCACCCAGGATTGCAGCACCCTGAGGAACATCAGTTTTCACGCCTTTACCTGCGATGAACGCTGCGCCACCGTTAGAGAACTGAACGATAACTGGAGCTTTAACTTTGGCTGCAGTTTCCAGTACGGCGTTGATGGAGTCGGTACCCACGCAGTTAACTGCTGGCAGAGCGAAGTTGTTTTCTTTAGCTACCTGGAACACTTTCTGTACGTCATCACCAGTGATAACGCCAGGTTTTACGAAATCAAAAATTTTAGACATGTTGCTTAGTCCTGTATCTTCGGCCGTTAGAAAAGGTGCGTGCTCTTATAAGCGCGCTGAAAATTGGGCAGGTTTCCCTGCCCTTGAATGGCTTACTTCTTAGCGCGCTCTTCGAGCATTGCTACTGCTGGCAGTACTTTGCCTTCCACGAATTCGAGGAATGCGCCGCCACCAGTGGAGATGTAGGAGATCTTGTCAGCGATACCGAACAGGTCGATTGCTGCCAGGGTGTCACCACCGCCTGCGATAGAGAACGCTTCGCTGTCTGCAATTGCGTTAGCAACGATCTCAGTACCTTTGCGGAAGTTCGGGAATTCGAACACGCCAACAGGACCGTTCCACAGGATAGTTTTTGCGTTTTTCAGGATTTCAGCCAGTTTCTGTGCAGAAACGTCGCCCAGGTCCAGAATCTGCTCTTCATCTTTGATGTCATTTACAGATTTCAGGGTCGCGGTTGCGGTTTCGGAGAACTCGGTCGCTACGCGAACGTCAGTTGGAACCGGGATGTCACAGGTGGTCAGCAGGCGTTTGGCTTCGTCAACCAGGTCTGCTTCGTACAGGGATTTACCCACGTTGTGGCCCTGGGCGGCAACGAAGGTGTTCGCGATACCACCGCCAACGATCAGCTGGTCAGCGATTTTAGACAGGGAATCCAGAACGGTCAGTTTGGTAGAAACTTTAGAACCACCAACGATAGCCACCATTGGACGAGCCGGTTCTTTCAGTGCTTTACCCAGCGCTTCCAGTTCGTCAGCCAGCAGAGGACCGGCACAGGCTACGTCCGCGAATTTACCGATACCGTGGGTTGACGCCTGCGCGCGGTGAGCCGTACCGAAGGCATCCATGACAAATACGTCACACAGTGCAGCGTATTTTTTAGACAGTGCTTCGTCGTCTTTCTTTTCGCCTTTGTTGAAGCGAACGTTTTCCAGAACAACCAGCTCACCGGCAGCCACTTCAACGCCGTCCAGGTAATCTTTCACCAGGCGAACCGGGCTTGACAGTTTGTCTTTCAGGTAATTAACAACCGGCAGCAGAGAGAACTCTTCGTTGTACTCGCCTTCAGTTGGACGACCCAGGTGGGAAGTGACCATCACTTTAGCGCCCTGCTTCAGAGCCAGTTCGATGGTTGGCAGAGATGCACGGATACGCGCGTCGCTGGTCACTTTGCCATCTTTAACCGGTACGTTCAGATCGGCACGGATGAAAACGCGTTTACCAGCCAGATCCAGATCGGTCATCTTAATTACAGACATGGTGAATCCTCTCGTTGATTCTTAAAGTTTTGCAGACGCACGATGCGTCTTACCTGAAACCTTGAGCGGCCATTGCTAACGTGGTGTCGAGCATTCGGTTAGCAAAGCCCCATTCGTTATCACACCAGACCAGCGTCTTGATAAGGTGTGCCCCACTGACGCGCGTTTGTGTGCCATCGACGATAGCGCTGTGCGGGTCGTGGTTAAAATCTACTGAGACCAACGGTAATTCCGTATAGTCAACTATACCATGAAATGCACCCTGTGCCGCTTTTTGCAGCAAAAGGTTGACTTCACAGGCTTTTACCGGTTTTTTCACCGTCACGCTGAGGTCGATTGCGGTCACGTTAATCGTCGGAACGCGCACGGCAATCGCTTCGAAACGGTCGTTAAACTGCGGGAAAATTCGGGTGATCCCTGCCGCCAGTTTCGTATCCACCGGGATGATTGACTGGCTCGCTGCGCGAGTGCGTCGTAAATCCGGATGGTAGGCGTCGATAACCTGCTGATCGTGCATGGCGGAGTGAATCGTGGTCACGGTGCCGGATTCAATGCCATACGCATCGTCTAACAGTTTGATGACCGGAATAATGCAGTTGGTGGTACAGGAGGCGTTGGAAACAATGCGGTGTTCGGCCTGCAGCTCATGCTGGTTAACGCCAAACACGACGGTCGTGTCGAGGTCGTTACTGCCGGGGTGAGAAAACAGGACTTTTTTTGCGCCTGCGGCCAGATGTGCTTCGCCATGTTCGCGGCTGCCGTAAACGCCGGTACAGTCAAGCACGATATCCACACCCAGTTCACGCCACGGTAGCCCGGCGATGCTGCTCTCATGCAGTACGCGGATGGCATCGTCGCCGACAAACAGCTGATCTCTTTCCTGGCGAACATCCCAGGCAAAGCGTCCGTGGCTGGTGTCATATTTCAACAAATGCGCCATGCCCGCAGCATCCGCCAGTTCGTTGATTGCTACCACGGTTATTTCCGCACGACGCCCGGATTCATATAAAGCACGAACCACGTTGCGCCCGATGCGACCGAAGCCATTAATCGCTACGCGTACGGTCATAGATCTCCTGCAAAGCTATCCCTGGGTTTGAGGTGGCTGAAAGAGTAATCCAGCGACGCCCGAAGGGGAATCCTTGCTGTCACAAACTGCGATTGATTGGTCAATTGTCGAACATTTAATCGACTGAAACGCTTCAGCAAGAATAAGCGAATTGGGGAATAAAAGGAATCTCTGTCCAGATGAATAAGCGGGCTATATGACTTGCATCACATTTTTGATGGAATAATTAACGACGAGATAAAAGCAAAACGGTAACCGAGAGGTTACCGTTTTTAGTGTTTGCACCCTCTCCCCGTGGGAGAGGGTCGGGGTGAGGGCATCAGCCCGCACCATACAAACAATTACAGCAGTTCTTTCGCCTTAGCGACAACGTTCTCAACGGTGAAGCCGAACTCTTCGAACAGCAGCTCTGCCGGAGCAGATTCACCGAAGGTGGTCATACCGACGATAGCGCCGTTCAGGCCAACGTATTTGAACCAGTAGTCAGCGATGCCCGCTTCCACTGCCACGCGAGCGGAAACCGCTTTAGGCAGCACGGATTCACGGTATGCAGCATCCTGCTTGTCGAACGCATCGGTAGACGGCATGGAAACCACGCGCGCTTTCACGCCTTCGGCAGTCAGTTTTTCCCAGGCTGCAACAGCCAGTTCAACTTCAGAACCGGTGGCGATGAAGATCAGCTCTGGCTGGCCCGCGCAATCTTTCAGCACGTAACCACCGCGAGCGATGTTCGCCAGCTGCTCAGGCGTACGCTCCTGCTGTGCCAGGTTCTGACGGGAGAGGATCAGCGCGGTTGGACCGTCCTGACGCTCAACGCCGTATTTCCACGCCACCGCGGATTCAACCTGGTCACATGGACGCCATGTGCTCATGTTCGGCGTCACGCGCAGGGAAGCCACCTGCTCTACCGGCTGGTGAGTTGGGCCATCTTCGCCCAGACCGATGGAGTCGTGGGTGTAGACCATCACCTGACGCTGTTTCATCAGCGCGGCCATACGCACGGCGTTACGTGCATATTCAACGAACATCAGGAAGGTAGAGGTGTACGGCAGGAAACCACCGTGCAGGGAGATACCGTTGGCGATCGCGGTCATACCGAATTCACGTACACCGTAATGGATGTAGTTACCGGCAGTGTCTTCGTTGATCGCTTTAGAACCGGACCAGATAGTCAGGTTAGAAGGCGCGAGGTCAGCGGAGCCACCGAGGAATTCTGGCAGCAGAGGTCCGAACGCTTCAATCGCATTCTGAGACGCTTTACGGCTCGCGATTTTAGACGGGTTCGCCTGCAGCTTAGCAATGAACTCGTTCGCTTTCGCGTCGAAGTCAGACGGCATGTCGCCTTTCATGCGACGGGTGAACTCAGCTGCTTCCTGAGGGAAGGCCTTCGCATAGGCAGCGAACTTCTCGTTCCAGGCCGCTTCTTTCGCCTGGCCCACTTCTTTTGCATCCCACTGAGCGTAGATCTCAGATGGGATTTCGAATGCAGGGTGTTTCCAGCCCAGTGCTTCACGGGTCAGTGCGATTTCCGCGTCGCCCAGCGGTGCACCGTGGGAGTCGTGAGTACCCGCTTTGTTCGGCGAACCGAAGCCAATGATGGTTTTGCACATCAGCAGGGACGGTTTGTCCGTCACAGCGCGCGCTTCTTCTACTGCACGTTTAATCGAGTCAGCATCGTGGCCATCAACGCCACGCACAACGTGCCAGCCGTAGGCTTCGAAGCGTGCTGCAGTGTCGTCAGTGAACCAGCCTTCAACGTGACCGTCGATGGAGATACCGTTGTCGTCATAGAACGCAACCAGTTTGCCCAGCTTCAGGGTACCTGCCAGGGAGCACACTTCGTGAGAAATGCCTTCCATCATGCAGCCGTCGCCCATGAACGCGTAGGTGAAGTGGTCAACGATGTCGTGACCAGGACGGTTGAACTGCGCCGCCAGCGTCTTCTCAGCAATCGCCATACCGACTGCGTTAGCAATACCCTGACCCAGCGGGCCGGTGGTGGTTTCTACGCCCGCGGTGTAACCCACTTCCGGGTGACCTGGCGTTTTGGAGTGCAGCTGACGGAAGTTTTTCAGCTCTTCGATTGGCAGATCGTAGCCGGTGAGGTGCAGCAGGCTATAGATCAGCATAGAGCCGTGGCCGTTGGACAGCACGAAGCGGTCGCGGTCAGCCCATGACGGGTTCTGCGGGTTGTGGTTCAGGAAGTCACGCCACAGGACTTCGGCGATATCAGCCATACCCATAGGAGCCCCTGGGTGGCCAGATTTGGCTTTCTGTACTGCATCCATGCTCAGCGCACGAATAGCATTAGCAAGCTCTTTACGTGAGGACATTTTAACTCCAGATCGGACTGTTAAAGGCCATGCCCTTGACGACAGCGCGTTTTGGGCTACGCCGGAAAAAAGTGCCAACAATGTAACCCAAGCCGCAAGTCATGTACATGGAGCATTCTTTTGCTCGTTAAGAAATCTCTGGATCATGCTCGCATGTTGCGCAATCTCCTCGCCCGCCCCTGTCGATATTCCTTATACTTAGCCCGACACCGGCTTCGCTGACGGTGCACTTTTCGGATTTTATTCAGATTAACGAGTACGGAAGCAATCTCATGAAAATGCGTGCAATAGTGCTGGCCCTGGGTACGACGCTCCTGCTGAGCGGCTGTCAGAATATGGATTCTAACGGTCTGATGACCTCAGGCGCAGAAGCCTTTCAGGCCTATTCCCTGAGCGACGCGCAGGTAAAAGCGCTGAGCGATCAGGCGTGTAAAGATATGGACGGAAAAGCCACGCTTGCGCCGGCTAACAGTACCTACACGCAGCGTCTGAATAAGATTGCATCCGCGCTGGGCGACAACATCAACGGCCAGCCGGTGAACTACAAGGTTTACATGGCGAAAGACGTGAACGCCTTCGCCATGGCGAACGGCTGTATTCGCGTCTATAGCGGGCTGATGGACATGATGACCGACAACGAAGTGGAAGCGGTTATCGGCCACGAAATGGGCCACGTTGCGCTCGGCCACGTGAAGAAAGGGATGCAGGTTGCGTTAGGTACCAATGCCGTTCGTGCGGCGGCGGCCTCAGCGGGCGGTATCGTTGGCAGCCTGTCGCAGTCACAGCTTGGCGACGTCGGTGAAAAGCTGGTTAACTCCCAGTTCTCCCAGCGTCAGGAGTCCGAAGCGGATGATTACTCCTACGATCTGTTGCGCAAACGCGGGATTAATCCATCAGGTTTAGCCACCAGCTTCGAAAAACTGGCCAAGCTGGAGGCGGGTCGCCAAAGCTCTATGTTTGACGATCACCCGGCCTCGGAAGAACGTGCACAACATATTCGCGACCGTATGGCCGCAGACGGAATTAAATAATTTTACCGGGAGGCATATTTGCCTCCCTTTTATTTCGCATGAATTGCCAATTTAAAAGCACGTATCGGTAACTCGCCAGCAAGCCCCGCCACATCTGCATTTAGACCCTGAAACGTCTGGTCACATATTTATTGCAATCGTTAATATTTCCGGTAATTATCAACCACGCAATCATTCAAATTAATATATCCAGACAGAGACGTTCCCTCCGTGAAAAAAGAATTATCATTAGTTGCGTTAAGTTTATTCGCCGCATTACCTGCCGCAGCAAGCCAGCAATCCGACAGCCAGGGTTTTATTGACGACAGCCATCTGGATCTGTTTTTACGTAATGCCTATATCAGCCGCGATTACCATCAGGGCCAGCAGGATAAAGCCGAATGGGGCCAGGGCATCATTGCCACCTTTGCATCCGGCTATACCGAAGGGCTGGTGGGCTTCGGCGTGGACGGTATCGCCCAGTATGGCGTGCGTCTGGACGGTGGCCGCGGCAAGAGCGGCGCGGGCGGCATCGACTTCTTTAAGCAGGAAGACGACGGCCGGGCAAAATCCGATCTGGCAAAGTTTGGCGCGACGGCCAAAATGCGCATCTCCAATACCGTGCTGAGCTACGGGAACCAGCGTCCTGAGCTGCCAATCATTACATCCGACAGCTCCCGCCTGCTGTTTGAAAGCTACACCGGCACCCTGCTGACCTCGAAAGAGATCGACGGTCTGGAAGTGAACGCCGGTTACTTCACCGACGAGCAGCGTAAAAGCGATGACCGCCACGACAGCGGGCTGAAGAGCCTGACCTTCGGCGGCGCAAGCTACCAGTTCAACGACCAGTTCAGCGGCGCGCTGTACGCCTCTCATAATGAAGAGGTGATGAATAAGCAGTATCTGGGCATGAACTTCAAACAGCCGTTCAGCACCGGACAGCAGCTGGTGCTTGATTTCAACGGCTACAATTCGCGACTGGATCAGCGCTACGCGGACAGCCTCGACACGGGCCGCAGCAACACCATCTGGAGCCTGGCGGCGAGCTACATCTGGGATATTCATACCTTCAAGGTGGCGTACCAGCAGAGCAGCGGCAGCACCGGCTACAACTACGGCGGCTATCGCGACCAGGGCGGCGTGGGGGACGGCGGCAACACCATCTGGCTGGCGAACTCCTACTGGTCTGATTTCAACGGTGAAGACGAGCGCTCATGGCAGGCCTCTTACGGTCTGGACTTCGCCGGCCTCGGCCTGCCGGGCCTGAGCTGGACCACCGCTTACGTGCGTGGCGACAACATTAAAACGTCTGAAACCAGCAACGGCAAAGAGCACGAGTGGTTTAACCAGATCCAGTACAAGGTACAGGATGGCCCGGCAAAAGACCTGACGCTGCGCCTGCGCTACTCCGTACTGCGCGTCTCCAGCAACGCCAGCGACTATAACGTGGGCGGGGATGAGATCCGCGCTTACGTGGAATACCCGTTTAACGTGTTCTGATGAAAAAAGCCGGGTGGCGGCTTCGCCTTACCCGGCCTACAGTTTTCTCCCTCTCCCTGTGGGAGAGGGTTGGGGTACAGCTAGTAAAGCGTCTTCTGCGGCGGCCCGGCAAACTTCAGCGCGCCAATCTGCCCCATTCGCACTTCCACTACCGACGGCCCCGGCATCGCCAGCGCCTCCGTCATCACCGCATCAAAATCTTCTGCCCGCTCGACGCTCCACGCCTGAAGGCCAATCGCCTGCGCCAGCAGGGTGAAGTCCGGGGTATGCAGCTCGTTGTAATACTGACGCCCGCCGAAATACTTATCCTGAATACCGCGCATCACGCCGTAACCGCCGTCGTTCATGATCAGCAGCGTCACGTTGGCTTTTTCCTGCGCCAGCGTCGCCAGCTCGCCTAAATTCAGGCTCAGGCCGCCGTCGCCCACCAGCCCCACCACCTTGCGCTGCGGGTTAGCAATCGCGGTGCCGATCGCCATCGGCAGCCCCATGCCAATCGCCCCGGCCAAAGAGTGAATGTTCATCAGAGGTCCGTTGGCGCGGAACAGACGGCTGCCCCACAGGCTGCCCGACACGGTGATATCGCGCACCAGCAGGCCATCCTTCGGCAGCGCTTTCTCGATGGCGTCGTTGAGTTTCGCGTAGGCGCCGCACTGCTCGCGCAGCCCCTGTTCGGCTTGCTCAACCGCCTGCTGCACCTGCGTATCCCACTGTGCGTTGCCCCACTCGCGGCCCTGAATTTTGTCTGCAAGCGCGCCAAGCAACGCGGAACAGTCGGCTACCAGCGTGTTGTCCATCAGGTAGTTACGGCTTGCCGCCGCCGGGTCGATATCAATCTGCACGCGCGGATGCGGCAGCTCAAGCGTCCAGGAACGGGTTTCGTTGCTGCGCAGGCGTGAACCAGCGACCAGCGTAAAATCGCACTGCGCGATCAGCGCCTCCACCGACGGCGAGTTGTGAAACGCCCGCAGGCTGGCGCGATGGCCGTCCGGCAGCACGCCGCGCGCGTGGGTGCTGGAAATCACGGTGATACCCGCCTCCGCCAGCTTTTTCACCGCGTCAGCGCTTCCCAGCGCCCCGCCGCCCAGCCATAGTAGCGGCTTTTTTGCCAGCTTAAGCTGTGTCCACAGCGCATCAACCGTCATAGGATCGACGGCTGGAACCGAAGCCGGTTTCACCGGTTTCGTCACCAGCGACAGCGGAATTTTCGCACCCTGAATATCAATCGGGATTTCCACAGAGACCGGCCCGCACGGCGGCGTCTGCGCCTCCTGAATGGCTTTGTGCAGAATGGCCATCGCCTGGTTAGCGTTGCTGATGCGGTACGCCCGCTTTGAGCTGGCCTTCAGGAAGGTCAGCTGGTCGCGGGTTTCGTGGATAAACCCGGTGTCGGCATCCAGCCAGGCTTTCTCTACCTGCCCGGTTAAATGCAGCAGCGGCGTGCAGGCGCTCATCGCTTCCACCAGCGCACCTACGGCGTTACCCGCGCCCGCGCCGGTGCTGGTCAGCGCCACGCCGAGGCCGGAAAAGCGCCCGTGGGCATCGGCCATGGTGACGGAACCGGCTTCGCCGCGCGCGGGCACGAAGCGGATGTTGCCCCGCTGCCCCACCGCGTCAGCAATCGGCAGGTTGTGAATGGAGATGACGCCGTAAATGGCATCAACCTGATACTGCTCCAGCGTTCTGGCGATGGCGTCGCCGACGGTTATCATTTCGCTCATTGCACACCCTTTCTCAGTCGCACCAGTGGTTGACGCCGTTACCCGTCGCCAGATAAATGCTCTTTTGCTGCATCCAGGCTTTTAGCCCCTGAATACCCTTTTCGCGGCCCAGACCGCTCTCTTTAAAGCCCCCGAACGGGGTCGAAATGGCAAAAACTTTGTAGGTATTGATCCACACGGTTCCCGCTTCCAGCTGGTCGCTTAACCGCAGGGCACGCCCGGTATCGCGCGTCCAGATCCCCGCTGCCAGGCCATAAACCGAGTCGTTCGCTTCGCGAATAAGCGCCGTTTCATCGCGAAACGGCATCGCCACCAGCACCGGGCCGAAGATCTCCTCCTGACACGCGCGGGCGCTGTTGCTCAGCCCCTCGATAATCGTGGGCTGGAAAAAGCTGCCGTTACAAAGATTGGGATCGGCAGGGATCTCCCCGCCGCACAGTACGCGGCCCCCCTCGCGCTTCGCCAGCTCAACGTACGCCTGCACGCTCTGACGATGCCCGTCGTTGATCAGCGGCCCCACGTGGACGCCGTCGGTAAACGGGTGCCCGACGCGCAGCCCGCGAGTTAACTCCAGCAGCCGCGCCATCAGCGGCGCGTAAATGCTCTCGTGAATGAACAGCCGCGATCCGGCAATGCACGCCTGCCCCGCCGAGCTGAAAATGCCGTAGCAGATCCCGCGCGCGGCCTGCTCGAGGTCTGCATCTTCCAGCACGATGGTCGGGGATTTTCCGCCCAGCTCCAGCGAGGCCGGGATCAGCTTTTCCGCCGCCACGTGCGCCAGATGACGGCCCGTGGTGGTGCCGCCGGTAAAGGAAATTTTCCGCACGCGAGGATGGCGCGCCAGCGCATCGCCAATCACCGAGCCTTTGCCCGGCAGGACGCTCAGCAGCCCGGCGGGCAGCCCGGCCTGTTCGAAAATCCGCGCCAGCTCCAGCGCCATCAGCGGCGTGGCTTCGGCGGGCTTGAGGATCACCGCGTTACCGGCAGCAATGGCCGGCGCGACCTTCTGCATCTCGCTGGCAATCGGCGAGTTCCACGGCGTAATGGCGGCCACCACGCCGAGCGGCTCGTAGCGGCTCAGCGTCAGCAAATCGGGCTGGCGCGGCGTTGGGAGCTCCCCCTCCAGCAGCTCGCAGGCGGCGGCAAAGTAGCGCGCCGTTCCCGCCGCGCTCATCACCAGCCCGCGCGCTTCCGCCAGCGGTTTGCCGTTATCGCGGCTCTGCATCTGCGCCAGTTCATCCACGCGGGACTCAATCAGATCGGCAACCTTATGCAGGATCTTCGCCCGGACGTGCGGCAGGCAGCCGCGCCACGCCGGATCGCGCCAGGCGCGCTCTCCGGCCTCAATCGCCTCCTGCAGATCGTCGAGACTTGCCGCGTTCAGCGTAGCGTTAATTGACCCGTCAGCCGGGAAGTGGCTCTGCATCGGGCTGCCGCTGCCGTGTCGCCACTGGCCGCCGATAAAAATCTTCAGATCGTCCATCGTCACTCCTCAGCTCAGGGCCAGTTCACGGCAGGCGCGCACCGCGCTCAGTGCCGCCAGGGTGGAGGTTTTAGGATTAGAAGCCAGCGGCAGTCCGCTCAGCTCAAGATGGAACTCGCCGAACAATCCTTCCACGTGCAGCGTGTGGGTATTGCGTTTCGTTAACGGGTCGACCATCAGCTGCACGCGGGTCTCATCCATTCCCATACCGCCGAGCGCCACGGTTGCCGCCACGTTAGCGTTGGCAGGAAACAAACGCGCCGCCTCGCGGGCGCTGCCCTCGAAGAAGACCTTTGCTTCAGAAACAGAACTGAGATCGATAAGCTGCTCGGCGTAGCTGCCGCGCCAGCTGGCCGGGTTTTTGCGCGACCGGTAGGTCACGCGTTCAAGCCCGCCCTCTTTCGCCGCCGCCAGCCCGTCGATACCGGCAACCGCACCGGAGAGCAGCGTCAGTTTGCCTCCCGCCGCAAGCAGCCGCTGCTCCAGCGCGCTGTCCGCCAGCGCACCGGTGGAGATCACCGCCAGATGCCAGCCGCGTCTTAAAATCGCTTCGCCATACTGCGCCACCGCCTGCTGGCTGGCGCACTCCAGCACCAGATCGGGCGTATGCGCGCACTCCATCGGGGAGGCCAGCGCCACCACATCCTCGCCAAGCTGCGCGCGGATTGCCGCGTGGTGAGACTCGCGCGCCACGATCCAGCCGATAGCGACACCCTTAGGCAGGCGTTCAATCACCGCCTGCGCCATGGCACCGAATCCAATTAACATGACCTTTTTCATGATGTGTCCTTACAGATGGCGGCAGAAGCCGCCGGAAACGTCCAGCGCGGCGCCGGTGGTAAACGAGGCCAGCGGCGAGGCGAGAAACAGTAGCGCCTGCGCGGGCTCCTGCGGCTTGCCGAGGCGCGCCATCGGAATGCCGCGCTTGCGTGCGATATCCGCCGTCCACTCCAGCCAGCTCTGGCTTTTGTCCGCCCGGTTCTCAAAGCGGCGCTGCCACTGTCCGGACTCCACCATGCCGAGCAGAATGGAATTGACGCGGATGCCTTTGCCCACCAGCTCTTTTGAGAGCGTGAGCGTCATATTCAGCAGCGCGGCGCGGGCGGCGGAGGTGGCGATCATGTGCTCCTCCGGCTGCAGCGCCAGCAGGGAGTTCACGCAGGTGATAGAGGCGATGTCGGACTGCTCCAGCAGCGGCTGAAACGCCTGCACCGGGTTGATCACCCCGAACAGCTTCAGCTCGGCCTCGTGCAGCCACGCCTCACGCGGGGTGTCGTGGAAGTGTGCCACATAGCCCTGCCCGGCGTTGTTGATCAGCATATCCGCCCCGCCAAAGCGAGCCTGCACCGCGTCCGCGAAGGCCTGAATCTCGTCGGCGTTCAGCACGTCGCAGCGATAAGAGAAAATCTCCCCGTTAGGGTATTCGTTTTGCAGCGCCGCGTGGGCGCTGGCGAGCCGGTCCGGATCGCGGCCGCAGAAGGCTACCCTTGCCCCCTCGCCCAGCAGCAGGCGTAGCGTTTCAAAGCCAATGCCGGACGAACCGCCGGTAACGACCGCCACGCGGCCGTCAATGTGTGCATTCATCGCGCACCTCTTCGTTAATGCGTAAAAGCTGTTGGTTAAAAAACGCGTCGTTGTCGAGATAGCTGGCGTGTCCGGCCTGCGGGATCGCGATAAACGGCATGCCGTAGCGCAGCGCCAGCCCCTGCACCAGCTCCGGCTGGGTGATGGCATCCTGCTCGCCGCACCAGACTTCAAAATTGCCCGGGAAGCGCTTAAGCCAGCCGTGAATGTCGTCGTGCACCAGCATCCACGCGGCCGCGAGGTAGCCTTCCGGGCGCAGCGTGCGCATGCCCGCCGCCACGGTGGCAACATCTTCCTCTCGCGCGCCGGGGCGCAGCAGTTTCGCGGCGCGGGTCTGGGCGAGGATCTCACCGCCCAATGCCATCTGCTGTTCGCGGCTGCGCCAGACCTGCTCGCGCTGCGCCGGTGCGGCATTGCCGTAGCCCTGCGCGGCGTCCGCCAGCACCAGATGGATGACGCGATCCGGGAACTTCGCCGCAAAGGCGCTGGCGACCAGTGCGCCGAGCGAATGGCCGACCAGCACCGCCTGCCAGACGCCCGCGCGGTCAAGCATCGCCGCCAGCGCGTCGGCGTAATCCCCCGCGTTTGCACGCTCAACCGCCAGCATCGGGCTTTCGCCATAGCCGGGCATGTCCCACGCCAGCACGCGAAAGCCGTTCAGCGCCATCTGCTTGTGCCAGGAGGCCGCGCCGGAGCTGATACCGTGCAGCAGCATCAGCGGGATGCCGCTTCCCTGTTCACGAAAACCCGTCATCATGCCCCCTTAGTTCCGCTTCACTTTGGAAAGCGGATGATCGGCGGGGTAGGTCGGGATTTCCGGCTTGTTGGTCCCCAGCATGACGCACATCAGCGCCTCTTCTTCGCCGTGGTTAAACAGCCCGCGATAGATGCCCGGCGGAACTGAGATCAGGTCACGCTCCCGCAGCACGGTTTCGGTGTAGTTGTCGCCGTCCTGGATCATCAGCGTGATCTGCCCTTTAAGCATGAAGAACACCTCTTCCACGTCGTCGTGCAGGTGCAGCGGCCCTTCGCACTTCGACGGCAGCACCATGGTGGAGAAGGTAAAATGGTCCGCCTGCACGGTGTTGGTGTCGTTCGCGACGCCCGTTGCGCCGGTGCCGATATAGCGCATCTGCGCCCGGCGGTACTTCGGGTCAA
Organism: Enterobacter sp. ENT02; assembly: GCF_019219165.1. NCBI lineage: Bacteria > Pseudomonadati > Pseudomonadota > Gammaproteobacteria > Enterobacterales > Enterobacteriaceae > Enterobacter > Enterobacter sp. ENT02. Next base: position 394,171 of record NZ_JAHUWD010000003.1, on the reverse strand, counting down.
AATCGGCCTGGAACTTCAGCGCGTTCCAGTCGTACTTGCGGCCTTCGAAGCGCGCAATGCGCGACTCGACCCACTCTTCCATCGTCAGGTGGTCAGGTTTGATGCCTGTTGTGTTGGTTACGGTTGAATCAGTCATGACACTCTCCTCAGTAACGTCTCAGCAGCGGCAGTAACAGGACGCAGCCCACCGCCGCCATCACCGCCAGAAAAATCAGCCCGGAATCCATGCTGTGGGTGAAGGCGATTAACGCCCCCATCACCGCTGGCGACAGCGCGCCCGCAAAGTTTCCCAGCCCGTTGAAAATGCCGCCCGCCGTGGCGCTCACCCGAGGATGGGTGGCCTTCGCCAGCAGGGCGAAAATGTTGGGTGCGCCGGTGCCCCACATAAAGGTGCTGAAGCTCATCGCCGCGATGATGGTCAGCGGGGTGTCGAGGTGCATCACCGCCGCCAGGCCTATCGCAGCCCCCGCCATCGAGATAAAGCAGGCCGCCGCGCGCTTATCGACCCGGTCCGACAGCCACGCGCCAATGACCTCGCCCGCCAGCATGGCGATGAACGGCATCGACGACAGCCAGCCCGCGTGCTCCAGGTGAATGCCTTTGCCCTTAATCAGGTAGCCCGGCAGCCAGCCGTTGATGCCCCACAGGTAGGTCAGGAAAGCGATATTAAAGATGCAGATGATCCAGAAGTGCGGGCTGACAAACAGCTCGCGGCGCGCGGCGCGGCGCTCGTCCTGAGACGTCTGCGAAGTGCCGGGCTTCGTATCCAGACGGATCCCGCGCAGGCCGATGCGCACAAAGATCAGCACCGGCACGGTGAGCATCGCCATCACGAAGAAGGTGCTTTGCCAGCCGAAGGTGTTCAGCAGCCAGAGGGAAAGCGGGAAGCCAATCGCCGCGCCCACCGGCGTGCCCAGCAGCCAGAGCATGGTGGCACGCGCCTGAAGATGCTGCGGGAAGTTGTGACGCACGATGGCGAAGGCCAGCGGGAACAGCGGCCCTTCTGCCACGCCCAGCAAAATGCGCAGGACGATCATCAGCGTGTAATTATGGGTGAAGCCCATCGCCACCATCAGCACGCACCACACCGCCATCATTCCGGTGAGCAGGCGCAGCGGCGCAATTTTGTCGCCCAGCCCGCTTAAAAACACCGACGAAAAGCCGTAGCTGAGCAGAAAGGCGCTCATCAAAATGCCGAGGCGCGTGGTGTCGAAATCGATGCCCATCGCCTGCTGGAAATGGCCGTCGGAAAACAGCGCCGCGATGCTGATTTTGTCGAAGAACGCCAGCAGCACGCAGGCCAGCAGCGACAGCGGGATAGCCCAGCGCACCGCTTTTTCAGGCGTACGGGTTCCCTCACCGCTCGCCTCAACGGGCGCGGTGTTGGTCTCTAATGTGGTCATGTCTCCCCCTACGGGTGCGGGTTAGCTATCGCAATGACATCAGTGAAAAAGCCGGGTCGCCGAGCGGTACATCTGATAAATCTCGCCCCGTTGCCATCCAGCGCTTCGCCAGCTTGACGGTGCGCGCGTCGTCGAACGCCACCAGCTGCGTCAGCCGCCCGCTCTCGTCCAGCGAGAAGAACAGCGAATCTTCGCGCGCTACTGTTCTGCTGCCCGGCTGCGGAATGCCGAGGATCTGAATGTTGTGCTGGTATTGATCCGACCACAGCCACGGCGCGTCGTCGTAGCCCGGCGCATCGGGGTTGAGCATCGCTTTCGCCGTCGCCACCGCCTGGTTCTGGGCGAAGGCCCAGGACTGAATGCACAGGCCGTAGTGATGATGCTGCGCCACATCGCCGGCGGCAAAAATGTACGGATCCGACGTTCGCCCCTGGGCATCCACGACGATCCCGCACCCGGTTTTCAGCCCCGCGTCGCGGGCCAGCTCCAGGTTGAGATCGACGCCGATCCCCACCACCACCGCATCAAAGGTTTCACGCTGGCCGTCGCAGTGGATAACCGGCAGGCCGTTATCGTCCTCCAGCTCCAGCGCGCCGCAGCCGGTACGGATATCCACGCCCTGCTCGCGGTGAAGGGCCGCTAAGCGCTGCGATACCTCGCCGCTCACCGAGCGCATGCAGAGCGCGGGCTGCTGCTCGAACAGGGTGACCGCTACGCCGCTTTTTCGCGCGGACGCGGCAATCTCAAGGCCAATCCAGCCGCCGCCGATAATCGCCAGGGTTTGGCTTTCCGCCAGCCGCCCTTTCAGGCGCTGCGCGTCCTGCCAGTGGCGCAGGGTATAGACCTGCGGATGCGCCGCCCACGCCTCACCCGGCACGCGCGCCCGCCCTCCGGTAGCAATTAAAAGGATGTTGTAACTAAGAAGCTCGCCATTGCTTAAACGCACCGTTTTCGCCTCGCGGTCGATCTGCTCCGCACGCAGCGGACGGTGCCAGGTCAGGTTAAGCATCCGCTGCGCTTCGTCGGAAAACAGGCGCGGAAGCGCCGCGTCCGGCTCCAGCAGAGAGGCTTTCGACAGCGGCGGACGCTCGTAGAAATCCCACTCTTCTTCCGCCACCACGCAAATCTCGCCGTCGAAGCCCTCGTCGCGCAGGGTTTTCGCCGCCCAGCCGCCCGCCTGGCCGCCGCCGATAATGACAATGCGCGACGTCATACCGCCTCCGGTTTTTTCTGCTGGCGGCGCGTGTCGTGGTCGATCCCACCTTCCACCGCCCATTCGGTAAAGGAGACCAGCGAGTGCTCCAGCTCGCGCGGCTGCCAGTTTTCGGTCAGATAATCGTCGTTGGTGTAATACTCAAACGCGCCGCCGGTCGGGCTGTTGACGTACCAGAAGTACGCCGACGACACCGGATGGCGGCCCGGGCCGATGAAGGTGCTCCAGTCATTTTTATTCATCGCGATACCGCCGCCGATCACCTCGTGGATGTCGCGCACGGTGAAGGCCACGTGGTTCAGACCCCGCCTGCGGTTCGGCAGCTGCAGCAGGAACAGGTTGTGATGGCCGCCGCGCGCGCCGCAGCGCAGGAACACGGCGCGGTTGATGTAGCGGTCAGAGACCTGGAAGCCGAGCACCTCGCGGTAGAATTTTTCCACCGCCGCCAGCTCCTCCACGAAGAACACCACGTGCCCCACGTTGATGGGCTGGGCGCGATCGTAAACCGGGCTGGGCGTGTCGATCCGGCGGGCGTCGCCCCACTGGTTGATTGGCTCAACGTTCAGCTCCACGTCGGTCTGCTGGCTGACCTGCACGCGCAGCGTCATGCCGTTCGGGTCGATACACTCCAGCGCGTCACCCACCTCGCGAAAGCCGGGCTGCTGCGCAAGCTTTGGGCGCAGCGCGTTAAGATCTGACTGACTCGCAACCGCCCAGGTCATGCGGCGAAGGGTGTTGCCCACCTCAAACGCGGGCGGCAGGTCGGGGCTGTCGATCGGGTTAAGCTCCACGCGCGCGCCGCTCAGGGTGGTAAAGCGCTGGCCGCTGGCATCGCCCGTCAGGCCAAAATCACGCATGAATTTGGCGCAGTGCGTCAGGTCTTCCACGCCAAATTCCAGCTTTTCAATTCCGGTTACACTCATCGTTCGTTGCCTCATCTGGCCCAAATTGGGCGTAAAACATGCCCGACGCGGTCAAGCGCCTGACGTTAACTCACTGATTTAACTGGCCTGTGACAGATATCCTAAGAAGCCAGAAATTTTATCCGCCGCGAGGCGAACCTCGTTTTGCAGGCGCTCGCGGTCGGTCTGCGGGATCTCCTCCGACGGCACCAGAATGCTGACTACCGCCGCCACGCGTCCGCTTCGGTCATACACCGGGTAGACGATGGAGGAGATGCCGTGGCGGAAGAAGGATTCGCCGATCACGTATCCGCGGGCTTTGTCCTGCTGCACCATCTGCCACAGGGCTTCGCGATCGTGAAGCTGCCCCGGCGTGTTGCCCGGCAGGCGCTCGTGCGGGAACAGCTGTTCAAACTCGGCGCGGGAAATATCGGTCAGCAGCATGCGGCCGAGCGAGGTGCAGTGCACCGGCAGGCGGGTGCCAATGCTGACCTGATTGATGCGCGACCCGGCGGCGCTGACGCGGGCGATGTAGATAATGTCGCGCCCGTCGCGGATCGCCAGATGGCTGCTGCACTGGCTCACGTCGCGCAGCTGCTCGATGACCGGCTGGCCAACCTGGGCCACGTCAAGCGAGGCGATGTACTCAAAGCCCAGGCGCAGCACGTTCATGCCCAGCGAGAAGGTATTGGTGCGCGCGTTGCGCTCCAGAAAGCCCATGAACTCCAGCGTCTGTACCACGCGGTAGGCGGTGGCCTTCGGCATATCCACCAGCCGGTGCAGCTCGGCAAAGGTCAGTTCGCGATGCTGCTCGCCAAAGGCCAACAACAGCTGTAAACCGCGCTCCAGCCCCGGCACCAGATACTTCACTTCCCGATCGTTTGCCATCATCGCCCTACCTCAATTAAAGACAAAACCGCCGTTGACCGGGATCAGCTGTCCGGTGATGAACCGCGACAGATCGCTTAACAGCCAGACCACGCTGCCGGTGACATCCTCCGGCTGCTGCGCCCTCGTTAATGCGCGACCGTTTTCGTAAAGCTGATGCCGCTCGGCCGGAACATACTCGGTTGCCTCGACGCGGGTTAATCCCGGGGCGATGGCGTTGATTCGAATGCGCTTTTCGCCAAGCTCGCGCGCCATTGAGCGGGTCATGGCAATCACCGCGCCCTTGCTGGCGACGTAGGCCATCAGGCGCGGCGCGCCCCATAGCGCGGTGTCGGACGCCACGTTCACAATGCCCGCCCCTTCGCGAAGCAGCGGCACGGCGGCGCGCGTCACCAGCCAGGTGCCTTTGACGTTCACGCTCATCACGTGGTCCCACAGGTCAGGATCGTAATCGAGCATGTTTTTGCCGCCCACGCCCGTCGCCATCGCCGCGTTGTTCACCAGGCCGTCAATCTGCCCCTGCTCGCCAATGGCGCTAAACGCCTGCTCAATGGAATGCGGATCGGCCAGATCGATAACGTGCGATTCGATCACATAGCCCTGCTCGCCCAGCCCGTGCGTACGTTCAGCCAGCTCGCCTTCGAGGATGTCGCACATCACCACTGCGGCGCCCTGCTCCGCGCAGGCTTTGGCAAAGTGATAGCCCAGCCCGCGCGCAGCGCCGGTCACCACGATGCGCTTGCCGCTCAGCAGCCCGTTCATCAGGCGGCTCCCTGCTGTTCTTCGCGCAGCGCCAGCTGCTCTTTCGCGGCCTTTTGCATCATGCGGCGCAGGCGGGAGAGGCCGACGTCGTGCTGGTACAGGTATTCATGGTCGCGGGCGTTTGGGGCCAGGCTTTCCAGCACCACGCGATCCTGCTCCAGCACTTCCCAGTGCAGTTTTTCCAGACGGTTGCGGTACATGAAGCGCCACATATCGCGCTGCCAGCCCTGCACGCGGCGGATGCGCCAGAAGAAGACGCGGCAGTTGTCGTTATCTTCCGGCACCACCATGCCGACGATAAAGAAGTGGCCGCCCGGTCCGAAGCGCTTCTTGTACGGAATGGAGAGGCGCATCCAGCAGGTGCCGCTGTTGCCGAGCTCAACCCAGTCGAAGTTGACGCCGCTCTGCCCTTTTTTCTCGAAAATAAAGCCGGTTTTGGTCGGCTGGAGCACCATGTCGGCCTTGCGATCCCCTTCCGCCATTGAGTGCGAGGACGAATGCAGATAGGTGCCGTGCATCGGGTCCATCACGTTTTCCAGCGCGTACTGGTAGTTGCACTTCCACGCGGCGGTGCAGAGGAAGTTGCTGAAGTTCTCCGTATCGGCAAGTTCATCCGGGAAGGTCAGCGCGTCCGGCTGCTGGTCAGCGGTGACGCCAAACCACAGGAAGATGGCGCCGTGCGCCTCCTGCACGTTATAGCTGCGCACGCACTGCTGGCCGACCAGCGGGCATTTGTCCACGGCGGGCACATCCTTCACTTCGCCGTTGCCCGCCACTTCCACGCCGTGATACCAGCAGGCAATGCGGTCGCCGAGGTTCCAGCCCATAGACAGGCGCGCGCCGCGGTGCGGGCAGCGGTCTTCCAGCGCCTGCACCTGGCCGTCTTTATTACGCCAGACCACAATCTGCTCGCCCAGGCGGGTGATGCCCACAGGAGCAGACTGCACTTCCCAGCTTGCCAGTACCGGATACCAGAGGCCGCGCAGGCCTTTATCGAGATAGTTTTGTACGGTCGTCGTCATCGCGTTGTCCTCAGTAGCCGTTAACCTGTAAGAATGCCTGGAAGCTGGCCTCGCGCCACGGCTCACCCTGCTGGTCATGCATGCGCACCGCGTTCAGCCCGTTCACCAGTTCCGGTAGCGTTTCAACGCCCTGTTCGAAGAGATCTTCCAGCGTGGCAATCAGGTTCACCTCCCAGCTTTCCGGCTCGCGGCTGCGGGTTTGCCAGATCAGGTTGGTGTAATCACCCGGCTTATGAATGGCACCGTTGCCGCCCTCTGCAGGCGGGGTAAACTGGCGGCTTTCCGGCAGCGCCGGGTTGTAGTTCAGGATGTCGCTCATGCCACGGTCTCCTCGACGAAGGTAATCTGAATTTGATTTTCAAAGACCCGAACCGGGTAGCGGTTCAGGTTGCGACCACCGGGGCCGTGCAGGCACTGGCCAGTTTTGACGTCAAACACCGCCTCATGCAGAGGGCATTCCACTTTGCCGTCCTCCACAAATCCCTGGCTCAGCAGGGCATAAGCGTGCGGGCATACGTCTTCCAGTGCGTAATATTCACCGTCAATCAAATAAACGCCGATCTCTTTACCGTCGACGTTGCCGCTAAAAGGGAAATCTTCCTGTACTTGTTCTGCGTCACATACGCCTATCCAGCTCATCACGATCCTCCAGGCTTTTGTTTCATATATGAAACTCTGTTTCTTATTTAATACGGTCAATATAAAAGCGATGAATGTTTCGTCAAGCGGCAATGTGACGAATTTGTTAATCAAACAGGTATTAATTAACTAAGTGTGCAAAGGATCACGAAAAAATGCAGCGATATGAAATTTTCATTATTGTGGCGTGATAAATACGATTTATTAATGCCCTCAATCTTTCAATAAAAGATATTGACTTCTGTTCTTTTTGTTCCTTAAAAATAAAGTAGCGTCACATCTTTGGCGTTTCACCTGTGAAACGAAAAATTTATTTACCCTTAATAAACAATGAGTTTCACCAGTGAACCATTTTAGAACCGTGACAATCACTTTGATAAAAATATAAATAGATGAAACCGTAAGGCGGGCATGATGACGGCAAGATGGCAAGGTACAATTGCACTGTTATTACTGATTATTATTTCCTACGTCGACCGGGTTAATATCTCGGTAATGATTTTAAACCCGGAATTTGCCGAACATTTTCAGCTAAATGAAAACAGAATGTTACAGGGAATGCTCATGACCTGCTTTCTGCTGGGTTATGGTTTTTCGGCTTTATTATTAACACCGGTTATCGAAAGCAAACTCCATTACCGTCAGGGATTATTAAGCAGCATTGCGATTTGGGCCGCGGTCTGCGCAATTTCTCCGCTGCTGGGTTCGCTAATGGGCATGCTTATCGCCCGCGTGATTTTGGGTGTTGCCGAAGGACCGCTCTTTTCACTGAAGACGCGCTTTATCAGCGATAACTTTAGCGCGGAAGAGATCGGCAAACCCAACGCCGTCACCGCGCTGGGCGTCTCGCTCGGGCTGGCCATGGGCTTTCCGCTGGTCACCTGGCTGATGGCGCATCTGGGCTGGGCCGGGTCGTTTTACGCGCTGGCGGTGATGAATCTGGTGTTGGGCGGCGGGCTCATCTGGCGTTTTCTGCCCGCGCCACACAGCCCGGTGAAGATGAAAAAACCGGGGTTTGTTCACACCTTCACGCTGGCCTGGCAGACGCCGCTGCTGGGCTGGATCCTGCTGGTTGAAATCGCCACGCTGAGCTATCTGTGGGGCAGCAGCGCGTGGCTGCCCGCATGGCTGCGTGACGAGCACCACTTCTCGCTGCACGCGACGGGCATGCTTGCGGCGGTCCCCTTCCTGCTGAGCCTGGGGTCAAAGTTTCTGGGCGGCGTGCTGCTCGACAAAATGCGGCCGGAACAGGCGCCGGTACTGTTTGTGGTGGGCGGTACGTTGACGGCACTCTCCGTGGTCGCACTGATGCTCAGCCATCAACCCGCATGGCTGGCGCTCTTTATGCTGTCTGCCAACGTGTTCTGGGGACTTCAGGGAGCGGCTATTCCTGCGGTAATCCAGCATCACGCCGCCCGGGACGCCGTGGGCAGCGCGTACGGCATTATTAATGGGATAGGCAATATCTGCGCGGCGTTTATTCCGCTACTGATGGGGATGGTGATGAAATCGGTGGGGTCGGTCAGCTCTGGCTTTTCGGTGCTGGTCGTCTCACAAGTGATTACCCTGCTCGCCGGAGGAATGCTGCTGCTGCGCATGCGTCGCGCAGCAGCAGTGAGCGCGTAAGGCTTATTCGCCTTTTTTCGCCGCCTGGATGTAGAGCATTTCCAGCGCCAGGGTCGCCGCGGCCAGCGCGGTGATCTCGGACTGATCATAGGCCGGTGCCACTTCCACCACGTCCATCCCGACGATGTTCAGATCCTTCAGGCCGCGCACCAGCTTGATGGCGCGGTCTGAGGTCAGGCCGCCGATAACAGGCGTACCGGTGCCCGGCGCAAACGCCGGATCCAGGCAGTCGATATCGAAAGTCAGGTACACAGGCATATCGCCGACGATCTGCTTAACCTGCGCCAGAATATCGTCCACGCCGCGATCGTTGACCTGGCCCGCATCCAGCACGGTGAAGCCGTTGTCTTTGTCGAACTCGGTGCGGATGCCGATCTGCACGGAATGATTCGGGTCGATCAGGCCTTCGTTCGGCGCGGTGAAGAACATGGTGCCGTGGTCGAACTCGCAGCCGTTCGCGTAGGTGTCGGTATGCGCATCGAAGTGCACCAGCGCCATTTTACCGAAGTGCTTGGCGTGAGCGCGCAGCAGCGGCAGGGTCACGAAGTGGTCACCGCCGAAGGAGAGCATGCGCTTACCGGCAGCCAGCAGCTTCTCGGCGTGGGCCTGCAACTTTTCGCTCATCTCACGCGCGTCACCGAAGGCGTACACCAGGTCACCGCAGTCCACCACGTTCAGGCGCTCGCGCATATCGAAGTTCCACGGGAAGCGGTTGTGCTCCCAGGCCAGGTTGGTAGAAACCTGACGGATCGCTGCCGGGCCGTGACGACCGCCCGCGCGACCGGACGTTGCCATGTCGAACGGTACGCCGGTGATCACCCAGTCAGCGTCGCTGTCGTACGGCTGGAAGTTCATTGGAAGGCGTAAAAAACCAAACGCGTTAGATACCAGAGAGTTATCGTACTGATGACCTAAAGTGCTCATGTCCTGACCTCTTTTAACGTCGATACATTAAAAACAGATGAAAAAAAATCCCCTCCGCGTCGTTAAACCCGACGAGGAAGGGATTGATTCGTAAATCGCTAATTGGGGCGAATTATCGCCGGTAATGCAGACGGGTTCAAGTGAGTATAGCATTCTGCCGGATGACGGCTCCGCCTTATCCGGCCTACATACGTAGGCCCGGTAAGCGCAGCGCCACCGGGCATCAGCGGCACAGCAACCTGCTGCCCTCACCCCGCCCCTCTCCCTGAGGGAGAGGGAGGTTAACCTACTCGTCTTCCAGATAGGTGTACCCGTACAGACCCGCTTCAAACTCTTCCAGGAACTGCTGCTGTAACGCATCGTCCAGACCGGTGTTTTTCACCTGGTCGCGGAACTGGGTGAGCAGTTTTTTCGGATCCAGCTGAACGTATTCGAGCATGTCCGCTACGGTGTCCCCTTCGTCAGACAGCTCGACTTCCACGTTGCCGTCAGGGAAGACGAACACGTCAACCGCTTCGGTATCACCGAACAGGTTGTGCATGTTGCCGAGGATCTCCTGATACGCGCCGACCATAAAGAAGCCCAGCATCGGTGGGTTCTCCGGGTCGTACTCCGGCATTGGCATCGTCGTTGCGATACCGTCGCCGTCAACGTAGTGGTCGATAGCGCCATCGGAATCACAGGTGATGTCCAGCAGCACCGCACGACGTTCCGGGGCGTGGTTCAGCCCTTCCAGCGGCAGAACCGGGAACAGCTGGTCGATACCCCAGGCATCCGGCATCGACTGGAACAGCGAGAAGTTGACGTACATTTTGTCCGCCATACGTTCCTGCAGCTCGTCGATAATCGGACGGTGCGCGCGGTTGCTCGGGTCGAGTTGCTTCTGCACTTCATGGCACATGTTCAGATAGAGTTGCTCCGCCCACGCGCGCTCCTGCAGGCTAAAGGTGCCGGAGGAATAGCCCACGTGAATATCGTGCAGGTCCATCTGGCTGTCGTGCAGCCATTCGCGCAGGGAACGGCGCGTGCCCGGCTCGTGCATCTCCTGCCAGGTTTCCCACATGCTTTGCAGGGAACGCGGGGCATCTTCTGCCGGAGGCGTCGCTTCGGTGATTTCGCTACGCTCAACGCCGATGATGTTAGAGACCAGCACCGTATGGTGCGCGGTAACCGCGCGGCCAGATTCGGTGATCACCGTCGGGTGCGGCAGGCCGTTCTCTTCACAGGCATCGCCAATCGCCCAGATAATATTGTTGGCATATTCGTTCAGGCCGTAGTTCACGGAGCAGTCGGACTGCGAGCGGGTACCTTCATAATCCACGCCCAGGCCACCGCCCACGTCGAAGCACTGAATATTCACGCCGAGCTTGTGCAGCTCAACGTAGAAGCGCGCCGATTCACGCACGCCGGTAGCGATGTCGCGAATGTTGGCCATCTGCGAGCCGAGGTGGAAGTGCAGCAGCTGAATGCTGTCGAGACGACCGCGCTCGCGCAGAATTTCCACCAGCTGCAGCACCTGGTTCGCCGCGAGGCCGAACTTGGATTTTTCACCGCCGGAGGACTGCCATTTACCGGAACCCTGCGACGCCAGACGCGCACGCACACCGAGGCGTGGGATGACGTTCAGACGCTCAGCCTCTTCCAGCACGATAGCGATTTCAGTCATCTTCTCGATAACCAGATAGACCTTGTGGCCCATCTTCTCGCCAATCAGCGCCAGACGAATGTATTCACGGTCTTTATAGCCGTTACAGACGATCACCGAACGGGTCATGCCCGCGTGCGCCAGAACGGCCATCAGTTCCGCTTTGGAACCGGCTTCCAGACCCAGCGGTTCACCGGAGTGGATCAGGGATTCAATCACGCGGCGGTGCTGGTTTACCTTGATCGGGTAAACCAGGAAGTAGTCGCCTTTATAGCCGTAGGATTCACGCGCGCGTTTGAACGCGGCGTTAATAGAACGCAGGCGATGTTGCAGGATCTGCGGGAAGCAGAACAGTGCAGGCAAACGCTGGCCCTGTGCTTCGCGGGCTTTCACCAGTTTGGCGAGATCGACGCGCGCTTCAGGGACGTCCGGATCAGGGCAGACGCTGATGTGGCCCAGTTCGTTGACGTCGTAGTAGTTATTGCCCCACCAGGCAATATTGTAAGTGCGCAGCATCTTGCTGGCTTCCTGGGAGCTCATCGCAACCTCCTGCATAGAACGTAGTACACCCTGTTCGCCCGCTGACGAAGGCGAAAAAGAAGACATGTCGTCAGACATAGCGAACCTCAACTCTTTGTATTAAGTGTAAAACAGTTGACTACTATCGCAGCGTTATACGGCGATAACAACCCATAAACGGCTCCGTTTCCCAGCAGAGTATGCTGAAATCCAGACCGTGCGACCGGTTTCTTATTCATATCATTGTAAAACACGTATCCGAACTCTGTATGACAAGGTTCGGCGAAACCACGAGAAAACTCTTGTATTAACAAGAGCGCCCTTGTTCAGTTGTCACAGAGCGTAACCGGCCCTGGGATCCTGAGAAGCGCCGAGATGGGTATAACATCGGCAGGTTTGCAGACTAGAAATGCGGGTTGCGGGAATCAACTGCGCGCCAGAACGGCTGCGCTGAATTAGCGGAAAACGATGGTTCATTATCTCGTATCACCTCCACGGCCGCCTCTGCTGAAACGGACCACAAGCCAAAGCTAAATGTTCACTGCTTAACCCGGCTGGAAGTGGCGACACGATGAGATCATCGAGCGCTTTTTTGTATGAGCCGCGTGCCGCGTTTTATACCGAGAAGGTGGGGAAAATGCAAAACAAAAATGCGTGGGTTGCCAGTGCCGTCAGGAAATATTTCCAGCTTTGTTTTCAACACAGTGAGAGGTAAGTCAAAAAAAACTGGAAATCGGGTGAAGAAGTGACCTAAAATGGACGTCCAGATGTTAATCCATCTATACTGATTAACACTCAGACTGCCAGTGTCAAAAACCTGCAGGCCTTGGTAGAATACTCTCCTTTGGCTATTCCACACAGCAGTTCGAGCTAACCAAATTCCTCTTAGGTGAAATAAAACATGGCAAAACACCTGTTTACGTCCGAGTCCGTATCAGAAGGACATCCTGATAAAATTGCTGACCAAATCTCCGATGCGGTGCTGGATGCGATCCTTGCCCAGGATCCTAAAGCGCGCGTAGCGTGTGAAACCTATGTCAAAACCGGCATGGTTCTGGTCGGCGGTGAGATCACCACCAGCGCATGGGTTGATATCGAAGAGATCACCCGTAACACGGTGCGTGAGATCGGCTATGTACATTCTGATATGGGCTTTGATGCCAACTCTTGCGCGGTACTGAGCGCCATCGGCAAACAGTCCCCGGACATCAACCAGGGCGTTGACCGCGCCGATCCACTGGAGCAGGGCGCGGGCGACCAGGGCCTGATGTTCGGCTACGCAACTAACGAAACCGACGTGCTGATGCCAGCACCGGTTACCTACGCACACCGTCTGGTGCAGCGTCAGGCTGAAGTGCGTAAAAACGGCACCCTGCCATGGCTGCGTCCGGATGCGAAAAGCCAGGTCACCTTCCAGTATGACGACGGTAAAATCGTTGGCATTGATGCGGTAGTTCTGTCCACTCAGCATTCTGAAGATATCGATCAGAAATCGCTGCAGGAAGCCGTGATGGAAGAGATCATCAAGCCGGTTCTGCCAACCGAATGGCTGAGCTCTGCAACCAAATTCTTCATCAACCCAACCGGACGCTTTGTTATCGGCGGCCCAATGGGCGACTGCGGCCTGACCGGCCGTAAAATCATCGTGGATACCTACGGCGGCATGGCGCGTCACGGCGGCGGTGCATTCTCCGGTAAAGACCCGTCTAAAGTTGACCGTTCTGCCGCGTACGCTGCACGTTATGTTGCGAAAAACATCGTTGCTGCAGGCCTGGCTGACCGCTGTGAGATTCAGGTTTCCTACGCAATCGGCGTGGCTGAACCGACCTCCATCATGGTGGAAACTTTCGGTACTGAGAAAGTGCCTTCAGAACAGCTGACCCTGCTGGTGCGCGAGTTCTTCGACCTGCGTCCATACGGCCTGATTCAGATGCTGGATCTGCTGCACCCAATCTACAAAGAAACCGCTGCATACGGTCACTTTGGTCGCGAACATTTCCCATGGGAAAAAACCGACAAAGCCGCCCTGCTGCGTGAAGCTGCAGGTCTGAAGTAATCGACTGACAGTGTTTAACAGGCCAGCCTTTGTGCTGGCCTTTTTTATGTCGGGTGGCGGCTCAAAGCCACACCATTTGAAACCGCTTACACTATGCCGAATATATCCCGCTTTCAGAATAATCTCTTTGCTTGATCGCCTTTCTTCTGCTGTTACATTTCATTTCAGTTAAGTCTGAAATTCAAACAAACGCGATGCGCGTCACCTCATTTACCTCTATATTTTCAAAGCGTTAATTATCTTTACGGTTGCACTTTAGTGTAACCGATTACACCAATGTGATTTGTCTCACATATTTTTACGGGTCACTCACCTACCCTTAACATCGACAAAACTGATAAATCAAATGGAGGGCATAATGCCTGACAATAATAAACAAGGGCGTACGTCCAACAAGGCGATGACATTCTTCGTCTGCTTCCTCGCCGCCCTGGCAGGATTACTTTTTGGCCTGGATATCGGCGTGATTGCCGGCGCACTTCCCTTCATCGCAGACGAGTTCCAGATTACCGCGCATACCCAGGAATGGGTGGTCAGCTCCATGATGTTTGGTGCGGCAGTCGGTGCCGTTGGCAGCGGCTGGCTCTCCTTCAAGCTCGGGCGCAAAAAGAGCCTGATGATCGGCGCGATCCTGTTCGTTGCCGGTTCACTCTTCTCTGCCGCTGCCCCTAACGTTGAAGTGCTCATTCTTTCCCGCGTTTTGCTGGGCCTAGCTGTCGGCGTCGCTTCCTATACCGCACCGCTGTATCTTTCCGAAATCGCGCCGGAGAAAATCCGCGGCAGCATGATTTCCATGTACCAGCTGATGATTACCATCGGTATTCTGGGTGCTTACCTTTCCGATACCGCGTTTAGCTACAGCGGCGCATGGCGCTGGATGCTCGGCGTGATCATCATCCCGGCCATTCTGCTGCTGATTGGCGTCTTCTTCCTGCCGGACAGCCCGCGCTGGTTTGCCGCAAAACGCCGCTTCGTTGATGCTGAACGCGTGCTGCTCCGCCTGCGCGATACCAGCGCTGAGGCGAAAAACGAGCTTGAAGAGATCCGCGAAAGCCTGAAGGTGAAACAGTCCGGCTGGGCGCTGTTTAAAGAGAACAGCAACTTCCGCCGCGCGGTGTTCCTCGGCGTGCTTCTGCAGGTGATGCAGCAGTTCACCGGGATGAACGTCATCATGTACTACGCGCCAAAAATCTTCGAACTGGCGGGTTATACCAACACGACCGAGCAGATGTGGGGCACCGTTATTGTCGGCCTGACCAACGTGCTGGCGACCTTTATCGCCATCGGACTGGTGGACCGCTGGGGGCGTAAGCCTACCCTGACGCTGGGCTTCCTGGTGATGGCCGTCGGCATGGGCGTACTGGGCACCATGATGCATGTGGGCATTCACTCTCCAACCGCCCAGTACTTCGCGGTGGCAATGCTGCTGATGTTTATCGTCGGGTTTGCAATGAGCGCCGGTCCGCTGATTTGGGTGCTGTGCTCTGAGATCCAGCCGCTGAAAGGGCGTGATTTTGGTATCACCTGCTCCACCGCGACTAACTGGATTGCCAACATGATCGTCGGCGCAACGTTCCTGACCATGCTCAATACGCTGGGCAATGCCAACACCTTCTGGGTCTACGCCGGTCTGAACCTGTTCTTTATTGTTCTGACTATCTGGCTGGTTCCAGAAACCAAACACGTTTCACTGGAACACATTGAACGTAACCTGATGAAAGGTCGTCCTCTGCGCGAAATCGGCGCACACGACTAATTCTCTGGCGGGAGGTGCCTCTTGCACCTCCCCGCTTCGCGCTTTATGCTCTGCCCCTATGAAAGCTCCCCGTCTCCCCATCGCCATTCAGCAAGCCGTTATGCGCAGCCTGCGGGAAAAACTCGCCCAGGCCAACCTGAAGCTCGGCCGCAACTATCCTGAACCGAAGCTGGTTTATCAGCAGCGTGGAACCGCAGCAGGCACCGCCTGGCTGGAATCGTATGAGATCCGCCTGAACCCGGTGCTGATGATGGAAAACCAGCAGGCATTTATTGAGGAAGTGGTGCCGCACGAGCTGGCGCATCTTCTGGTGTGGAAGCACTTTGGCCGCGTAGCGCCGCACGGGAAAGAGTGGAAGTGGATGATGGAAGCCGTGCTCGGCGTTCCGGCTCGCCGCACGCATCAGTTCGAACTGGAATCAGTACGTCGCAATACATTTTCCTACCGCTGCCGATGCCAGCAGCACCAGCTCACCGTCCGCCGTCATAACCGTGTGGTGCGCGGCGAGGCAACCTACCGCTGCGTAAAATGCGGCGAACCGCTGGTCGCCGAATAATTATCTGAACTTTCAGGAACTTTCCTGATCTGACTGATTGCATACGGGAACAACATTCGTTACGTTTCGGGCTTGTTTTGACACGGAGTGTAAGATGTCCCGTAATGTTTCTCTCGCGGTTGCCCTTCTGGCGACGGCGCTCTCCGGCCATGCTCTGGCCGACGGTATCAACAGTTTCTCTCAGGCCAAAGCCGCTGGCGTGAAGGTGAATGCTGATGTTCCGGGTGATTTCTACTGCGGCTGTAAAATTAACTGGCAGGGTAAAAAAGGCGTCGTTGACCTCGAATCCTGCGGCTATAAGGTGCGTAAAAATGAAAACCGCGCCAGCCGCATTGAATGGGAACATGTGGTTCCGGCGTGGCAGTTTGGCCACCAGCGCCAGTGCTGGCAGGATGGCGGGCGTAAAAACTGTTCCAAAGATCCGGTTTATCGCCAGATGGAAAGCGATATGCACAACCTGCAGCCTGCGGTTGGCGAAGTGAACGGTGACCGCGGCAACTTTATGTACAGCCAGTGGAACGGTGGCGAAGGCCAGTACGGTCAGTGCGGCATGAAGGTGGATTTCAAAGAGAAAGTCGCCGAGCCCCCTGCCCGCGCGCGCGGCAGCATCGCCCGTACCTACTTCTATATGCGTGACCGTTATAACCTCAACCTTTCACGCCAGCAGACGCAGCTGTTCAATGCCTGGAACAAGCAGTACCCGGTAACCGAGTGGGAATGCCAGCGCGACGAGCGCATCGCCAACGTCCAGGGGAATCACAACCCTTACGTCCAGCGGGCTTGCCAGGCGCAAAAGAGCTAACCTACACTACGGCAATTCGCTTATATCGCATGACACATGGAATTTCTGACTATGCGCATTCCCCGCATTTACCATCCTGAACTGATTACCGCAGGCCGCGAAATCGCCCTGTCTGATGACGCCGCCAACCACGTGGGCCGCGTGCTGCGCATGGGTGCAGGTCAGGCAATACAGCTATTCGACGGCTCGAACCAGGTTTTCGACGCGGAAATCACGCGGTCTGATAAAAAAAGCGTACACGTTAACGTGCTGCGTGGCGAAGTGGATGACCGGGAATCGCCGCTGCACATCCATCTGGGCCAGGTAATGTCGCGCGGTGAGAAAATGGAATTCACCATTCAGAAATCCATTGAACTGGGTGTAAGCCTCATTACGCCACTTTTTTCTGAGCGCTGTGGCGTTAAACTGGATGCGGAACGTCTGAACAAAAAGATCCAGCAGTGGCAGAAAATTGCCATTGCGGCGTGTGAACAGAGTGGCCGCAACCGTATTCCGGAGATCCGCCCGGCGATGGACCTGGAAGACTGGTGTGCAGAAGAGGACAGCGGGCTGAAGCTCAATCTTCATCCGCGCGCCAGCGCCAGCATCAATACGCTGCCATTGCCCGTCGAGCGCGTACGCCTGCTGATTGGCCCCGAAGGCGGCCTGTCGGCGGACGAAATTGCGATGACGGCACGTTACCAGTTTACTGATATTCTGTTGGGACCTCGCGTTCTGCGCACTGAGACAACGGCACTCACGGCCATTACCGCGCTACAGGTACGGTTTGGCGATCTGGGTTGAAGTAATAACGGAGAAGAACATGATCAAGCTCGGCATCGTGATGGACCCCATCGCAAACATTAACATCAAGAAAGATTCCAGCTTCGCCATGCTGCTGGAAGCGCAGCATCGCGGGTATGAACTCCACTATATGGAGATGAACGATCTTTACCTGATCAACGGTGAAGCGCGCGCACGTACCCGCATCGTTAACGTCGAGCAGAACTACGACAAATGGTACGAATACGGCACCGAGCAGGACATTGCCCTGGCCGACCTCAACGTGATCCTGATGCGTAAAGATCCGCCGTTCGACACCGAATACATCTACAGCACCTACATCCTTGAGCGTGCTGAAGAAAAAGGCACGCTGATCGTCAACAAGCCGCAGAGCCTGCGCGACTGTAACGAGAAGCTCTACACCGCCTGGTTCTCTGACCTGACGCCGGAAACGATGGTGACCCGCAGCAAGGCGCAGCTGAAAGCGTTCTGGCAGAAGCACGGCGATATCATCATGAAACCGCTGGACGGCATGGGCGGCGCGTCGATTTTCCGCGTGAAAGAAGGCGACCCGAACATTGGCGTGATTGCCGAAACCCTCACCGAGCTGGGCACGCGTTACTGCATGGCGCAGAACTACATTCCGGCGATCAAAGACGGTGATAAGCGCGTGCTGGTCGTAGATGGCGAACCGGTACCTTACTGCCTGGCGCGTATTCCTCAGGGTGGCGAAACCCGCGGTAATCTGGCCGCCGGTGGCCGTGGTGAACCCCGTCCGCTGACCGAAAGCGACTGGGAAATTGCCCGCCGCGTCGGCCCGACGCTGAAAGCCAAAGGCCTGATCTTCGTTGGGCTGGATATCATCGGCGATCGCCTGACCGAAGTGAACGTCACCAGCCCGACCTGCATCCGTGAAATCGAAGCGGAGTTCCCGATCTCGATCACCGGAATGCTGATGGACGCTATCGAAAAACGTTTACAGAAATAATCTGTGACAGCGCCCAGGTTTATCCCCATACTGGGCGCTGTCGCTTTTTAAACCAGGAAACAGTACCTCTGACAATGAATTTACAGCATCACTTTCTTATTGCCATGCCTGCTCTCCAGGATCCGATTTTCCGCCGCGCCGTGGTTTATATTTGCGAATACAACGAAGACGGTGCGATGGGGATTATCATCAACAAGCCGCTGGAAAACCTGCAGGTTGAAGGAATTCTGGACAAGCTGAAAATCACCGCTGAAGCGCGTCTCCCGGAGATCCGTCTCGATAAACCGGTGATGCTGGGTGGCCCGCTCGCGGAAGATCGTGGTTTTATCCTGCATACGCCGCCGGTCTTCTCTTCCAGTATTCGTATCTCCGACAACACCGTAGTCACGACCTCTCGCGACGTGCTTGAAACACTGGGCACTGCCGAGCAACCTTCCGAAGTGCTTGTCGCGCTGGGCTACTCCTCGTGGGAGAAAGGCCAGCTTGAACAAGAGATACTGGATAACGCGTGGCTGACCGCACCTGCCGATATGAACATCCTGTTTAAAACGCCTATCGCCGATCGCTGGCGTGACGCGGCGAAACTGATTGGCATCGATATTCTGACCATGCCAGGCGTAGCGGGGCACGCGTAATGAGCGGAACGCTTCTGGCCTTCGATTTTGGTACCAAAAGCATCGGCGTCGCCGTTGGTCAGCGCATCACAGGCACGGCGCGCCCGTTGACGGCACTCAAGGCCAACGACGGCACGCCGGACTGGAACCTCATCGAGCGCCTGCTCAAAGAGTGGCAGCCGGACGACGTGATTGTGGGCTTGCCGCTGAACATGGACGGCACCGAACAGCCGCTCACCGCCCGCGCGCGTAAGTTCGCCAACAAAATCCATGGCCGCTTTGGCGTGTCGGTAAAGCTTCACGATGAACGCCTGAGTACCGTTGAAGCACGCGCAGGCCTGTTTGAGCACGGTGGTTTCCGGGCGCTGAATAAAGGCAGCGTCGACTCCGCCTCAGCCGTCATCATTCTCGAAAGCTATTTCGAACAAGGTTACTGAGCGCCGGGGCCTACAGCCGCCCCTGCGCCCGCCTTTCCGCGAGACTCTGCTCAAAGTTCTGCATTCCCGCCTGCTGACCGGTTTGTATGATGCCGGGTAATTGCCACGTTTTCCCTTCGCGGATGAGATTCGCCGCCGCCGAGGTATTCACCAGCAGTTCATATAGCGCCACGCGCCCGCCCTGCACGTCCTGGAGCAGTTTTTGCGCCAGTACAGCGCGAAGGCTGCCTGCCAGCTGGTTACGCACCGGATCTTTCTCCTGCGCCGGGAAGGTATCCACCAGCCGTTCAATCGCCTGCGAAGCGCCGCGTGTATGCAGCGTCGCCAGCACCAGGTGCCCGGTTTCGGCCGCCGTCAGCGCAAGGCGGATGGTTTCGCTGTCGCGCAGCTCTCCCAACAGAATAACGTCCGGATCTTCGCGCAGTGCACTGCGCAGCGCCTCGGCAAAGGAGAGACTGTGCTGACCCATCTCCCGCTGCTGTATCAGGCAGCGTTCACTCTGGTACATAAACTCCACCGGATCTTCGAGCGTCAGAATATGGCCGTCAGTGTGATGGTTGAGAAAATCCACCATCGCCGCGAGCGTCGTGGATTTTCCGCTACCGGTCGCACCCGTCACCAGAATCAACCCGCTTTCGCTGGAGAGCAGTTCCGGGATAGCCCTGGGCACACCCAGTGCAGAAAGCTGCGGGCACGCGAGCGGCAACAGTCGCAAGGCGATCGACACACCCTTCATATGCGTAAACGCACTGCCGCGAAGACGCTGATTGCCTGTGAGCGTGACGGCAAAGTCTACCTGTCCGTTTGCCCACCACGCGCCCTGCTGTTCATCGTTGAGCCAGGTTTTTAATAGCGCCTCAACGTCGGGGGCCGGAAACGGGGCCGGTTCAAGGCGGCCTAATCTGCGCCAGCGCGGCGGTGAATCACTGCACAGGTGTAGATCGGAGACGTTATGCTTTACACTAAGGGCCACAATTTCTTCCACATCCATAGACTACTCCTCGGAAAATGAACGACATTGCGCATAACCTGGCACAGGTCCGGGACAAAATCTCAGCCGCTGCAACGCGTTGCGGCCGTGCTTCAGAAGAAATTACCCTGCTTGCAGTCAGCAAAACTAAGCCTGCGAGCGCCATCGCAGAAGCGATAGCGGCAGGCCACCGGGCGTTTGGCGAAAACTACGTGCAGGAAGGCGTGGATAAAATTCGCTCCTTCCAGGAGCAGGGGAATTCGGATCTGCAGTGGCACTTTATCGGCCCGCTGCAGTCGAACAAAAGCCGTCTGGTGGCAGAGCATTTCGACTGGTGCCATACCGTTGACCGACTGCGCATTGCTACCCGTCTGAACGACCAGCGGCCCGCAGAAATGCCCGCGCTCAACGTGCTGATTCAAATCAACATCAGTGATGAAAACAGCAAGTCCGGCATTACGCTGAGTGAGCTGGATACACTGGCAGAAGAAGTCGCCGCCCTGCCGCGTTTAACCCTGCGCGGGCTGATGGCAATTCCGGCGCCTGAGTCAAGTTATGAAAGGCAGTTTGCCGTGGCACAGCAAATGGCTGTAGCATTTGAGGCGCTTAAAGCGCGCTATGAAACGGTAGACACGCTTTCACTGGGCATGTCGGATGATATGGAAGCCGCCATCGCGGCAGGCAGCACTATGGTGCGCATCGGCACGGCAATTTTCGGTGCGCGCGACTACTCAAAATAATAAGGAAACCTGAGGAACGCCATGAAGACGTTGACTTTCCTGCTCTCAACGGTGCTTGAGCTGTATACGATGGCGCTTTTACTGCGCGTCTGGATGCAGTGGGCCCGCTGTGATTTTTACAATCCGTTTTCCCAGTTTGTCGTGAAAATCACGCAACCTGTTGTCGGGCCGCTGCGCCGTATTATTCCGGCGATGGGTCCCATCGACAGTTCGTCTCTGCTGGTGGCGTTTATTCTGAGCGTTATCAAAGCGATCGTGCTGTTTATGGTCATCACCTTCCAGCCGATTATCTGGATTGCTGCGGTCCTGATTCTGGTCAAAACCGTCGGGTTGCTGATCTTCTGGGTGCTGCTGGTGATGGCGATAATGAGCTGGGTAAGCCAGGGCCGGAGTCCGGTTGAATATGCGCTCATCCAACTGGCCGAACCGCTGCTGCGCCCTATTCGCAACCTGCTGCCTTCGATGGGCGGTATTGATTTCTCGCCGATGATCCTGGTACTGCTGCTGTATGTGGTCAACATGGGTATCGCCGAGCTGTTACAGTCCACGGGCAACATGCTGCTGCCGGGGCTGTGGATGGCGCTATGAGTGCCGTAAGCACCTGCGCTGACGGGCTGGTTTTGCGGCTGTATATTCAGCCGAAAGCCAGCCGTGACAGTATTGTTGGGCTGCATGGCGACGAGTTGAAAGTCGCCATCACCGCCCCGCCGGTTGACGGCCAGGCGAACGCGCATCTGACCAAATATCTGGCAAAACAGTTTCGCGTCGCCAAAAGCCAGGTCATCATTGAAAAAGGTGAACTTGGGCGGCATAAACAGGTAAAAATCCTCAATCCGCAAGCAATCCCGACGGAAGTCGCGGCTCTGACAGAACAGGACTAAACCATGCAGAAAGTTGTTCTCGCGACCGGTAACGCCGGTAAAGTGCGCGAGCTGGCCTCGCTATTAAATGATTTTGGGCTGGACGTGGTCGCCCAGACCGAGCTTGGCGTCGAGTCCGCCGAAGAGACGGGCCTGACGTTTATCGAAAACGCGATCCTGAAAGCGCGCCACGCCGCACAGGTCACTGGCCTGCCCGCGATTGCCGATGACTCCGGCCTGGCCGTGGACTTCCTGGGCGGCGCGCCGGGGATTTACTCTGCACGCTATTCCGGCGTGGACGCCACCGACCAGCAAAATCTGGAAAAGCTGCTTGTCGCCCTGAAAGACGTACCGGACGAACAGCGCACCGCGCAGTTCCACTGCGTTCTGGTTTATATGCGTCATGCGGAAGACCCGACGCCTATCGTCTGCCACGGCAGCTGGCCGGGCGTGATTACCCGTGAAGCAGCGGGCAACGGCGGCTTTGGCTACGATCCGATCTTCTTTGTCCCGACCGAGGGCAAAACCGCCGCGGAACTGACCCGCGAAGAGAAAAGCGCGATTTCCCACCGTGGACGCGCACTGAAACTGTTACTGGAAGCGTTACGCAATGGCTAATTTGCCACCACTGAGTCTTTATATTCACATCCCGTGGTGCGTGCAGAAATGCCCGTACTGCGATTTCAACTCGCACGCGCTGAAGGGTGAAGTGCCGCATGATGACTACGTTGCGCATCTGCTGGCCGACCTGGACGCCGATGTCGCTTACGCACAGGGACGTGAAGTTAAGACCATTTTCATTGGTGGCGGTACGCCGAGCCTGCTTTCAGGCCCGGCAATGCAAACGCTGCTGGACGGCGTACGCGCGCGTCTGAACCTGGCAGCGGATGCTGAAATTACGATGGAAGCCAACCCCGGCACCGTTGAGGCCGACCGTTTTGTCGACTATCAGCGTGCGGGGGTGAACCGCATCTCCATCGGCGTGCAGAGCTTTAGCGAGCCGAAACTGAAACGTCTGGGCCGCATTCACGGCCCGGAAGAGGCGAAGCGCGCGGCGAACCTGGCGACCGGGCTTAATCTTCGCAGCTTTAACCTGGATTTAATGCACGGCCTGCCGGATCAGTCGCTGGAAGAGGCGCTGGACGACCTGCGCCAGGCGATCGAACTGAACCCGCCGCACCTGTCGTGGTATCAGCTCACCATCGAGCCAAACACCCTGTTTGGCTCGCGCCCGCCGGTGCTGCCGGATGACGACGCGCTGTGGGATATCTTCGAGCAGGGCCACAGGCTTCTGACCGCTGCGGGTTATCAGCAGTATGAAACCTCCGCCTACGCGAAGCCGGGCTATCAGTGTCAGCACAATCTGAACTACTGGCGCTTTGGCGACTATCTGGGGATTGGCTGCGGCGCGCACGGCAAGGTGACCTTCCCGGACGGGCGCATACTGCGCACCGCTAAGACCCGACACCCGCGTGGATATATGGAAGGCCGCTATCTGGAGCGTCAGCACGACGTCGAGGCGGCGGATAAGCCGTTTGAGTTCTTCATGAACCGCTTCCGTCTGCTGGAAGCCGCGCCGCGCGCGGAGTTTGCGCTGTACACCGGGCTGCCGGAATCGGTGATTCGCCCGCAGATCGACGAGGCGCTGGCGCAGGGGTATCTGACCGAGTGTGATGCGTTCTGGCAGATCACCGAGCACGGCAAATTGTTCTTAAACTCCCTTCTTGAGCTGTTCCTCACCGAAGATTCCTGAAGGCTGATTCAGGATTTTGCATCCCGTTCTGCCGGCTGAGGGAAAGGCTGGCAGAGTGTGGGGATGGACAAATCAAAACAACTCCGCAAACAAATGATGCCCGAAGAAATACGCCTCTGGTATTTGCTCAGAGGCCGTCGCTTCTATGGGTATAAGTTTCGCCGCCAGATGCCGATTGGCACGTATATCGTCGATTTTGCCTGCTTTAAGGCGAAACTGATCGTTGAGCTGGACGGGGGGCAACATCAGGATGAGGAGAACTATGATTCACGTCGTACCGCGTTTTTGAATACGAACGGATGGGAAGTCGTACGGTTCTGGAATAATGAATTTCGCGCTAACGAAGATGAAGTGTTAAATATCATTCTTCAACGACTGCAATGCCTGATGCCCTCACCCTAACCCTCTCCCACAGGGAGAGGGAACTCTAACTCCCTCTCCCCTGGGGAGAGGGCTGGGGTGAGGGCCCAGCGCGCACAAATCTTACTTCAGCGTCCCTACCAGCGCCTTCCGGCTATCTTCTAGCGACACCACGCGTTTACACACGTCTTTGCCAAACTGCTGGAAATCATCTTCCTGGTTTTTCCACTCGTTCTGAATCGAGGTCTGCAAGCCGCCAAGGCTACCCAGCACGCCCTGCAGCGGGTTACCGCCGCCTTTCAGCACGGCTTTCGCCCCCATCTCGTTGATGCTGTCCTGCAGGATGCCGCCCATCGCCTGATTCACCAGCTGCTGCCCGTCAGCACGGACCTGATCAATCGCCTTGTAGTGGAACGTCAGACCATCTGTACGATTCTCGATAATCCGGTTCATCTGTTCTTTAAGCTGCTTGTCCAGCTTGGTCAGACGGGTGCGCATATTGCTGCTCTCACCCACCTCTTTGGTGATGATCTTATCCAGCGCCACGCGGCTTTTCTCAACGCGCGTCAGCGCGCCGTCGTTAATCCACGGCAGTGCGGTACGCAGTTCGGCCTGGTAATCCTTCGCCTGCTCGCGCTGGGCGGCAGTCAGGTTTTGCGGTTTGCCGTTAAACGTCACGTTACCATCCGGCGTAATCACCAGATTGCCGTTCTCGCCTTTGACCTGCACGGTTTGCGGGTTTAACACCACATCGTCACGCGGGGTGACGCTACATTTATACTCCGCATGGGCGGTGGATCCGATTGCCAGTAAAGCAACCGCCAGCAACGTTTTGCGCATCTTTAACACTCCCTCAGACAAAATGGGCCAGCTAATGCTGGCCCTGTACTTGCTTTATTAGTCCCACCAAACGTCGAAAAGTTCGCTGATGCGGACATCTTCCAGTTTGTGGTCCTCAAGCCATTTGCGTACCAGCGCCTGATGTTCTTCGGTGCATTTACCGACTTCCTGGGTGCAGATCAGACCTTCCCACGCCAGATAGCCGCTACCGTCGAAGGCCAGCTTGTTTGGCTCGATCACATCATTGATGAACGCGTCAACGTCCTGATCGATCTGCTCAACGCTGGTACCTTCCGGGAAACGCCAGGCAACAGAGAAGCCCACTTCCTGGAATTCTTCGATGTGCATCTTTTTACGCAGACGACGGCTACGATTCTTTGCCATTATTTCACCCTCTCGAACATTAAGTCCCATACACCGTGGCCAAGACGATGGCCACGCTGTTCAAATTTTGTCACCGGACGTGAATCCGGGCGCGGTACATAGTTGTTGCTTTCAGACTGGTTTTTATAGCCGTCCAGCGAGGACATCACTTCCAGCATATGTTCCGCATAAGGTTCCCAGTCGGTCGCCATGTGGAAGACGCCGCCCAGTTTTAACTTACTTTTCAGCAGCTCGGCAAACGGTGCCTGAACGATACGGCGTTTATTATGACGTGCTTTGTGCCACGGGTCAGGGAAAAACAGCTGAACCATGTTCAAAGAATTGTCAGGAATCATTTTGTGCAGCACTTCCACCGCGTCGTGACACATGACGCGCAGGTTCTCAACGCCCTCTTCGTGGGCCGTTGCCAGGCATGCACCGACGCCCGGCGAGTGCACTTCGATACCGAGGAAGTTCTGCTCCGGTCGCGCTTTCGCCATGGTCACCAGCGAGGTGCCCATACCAAAACCGATCTCCAGCGTCACAGGCGCTTCTCGGCCAAACAGGTCGGCGAAGTCGACAGGCTGTTCAGTGAACTCAACGCCCATCACCGGCCAGTAGTTGTCCAGCGCGTGTTGCTGCCCTTTTGTCAGGCGGCCCTGACGGCGGACAAAGCTGCGAATACGGCGCAGCGGGCGACCGTTTTCATCAAATTCCGGTGAAATGACGTCGTTTTTCATAAAAGAGTTGTCTGCTTGTGAGAGTGTTCGGGAAACGGGCATTATCCAAAGTTAAGGCTTCTATGCAAGCATGGGAAAGATCCGGTTTACAGCAGATTGACGCTGTGCTGCAATCTGCGTCCCTGATTATGTGAATCGATGACCATGCAAGCCTCTCAATTTTCAGCCCAGGTGCTGGACTGGTACGACAAATACGGGCGTAAGACCCTGCCCTGGCAAATTGAAAAAACGCCTTACAAAGTATGGCTCTCCGAGGTGATGTTGCAACAAACACAGGTCGCCACGGTCATTCCTTACTTCGAGCGTTTTATGGCGCGCTTCCCGACGGTCACCGATCTGGCAAACGCGCCATTAGACGAAGTGCTGCACCTGTGGACAGGCCTGGGCTATTACGCCCGCGCGCGTAATCTTCACAAGGCCGCGCAGCAAGTCGCGACGCGCCATAACGGTAAATTCCCGGAAACCTTTGACGAGGTGGCCGATCTCCCCGGCGTCGGGCGCTCCACCGCAGGCGCGATTCTTTCCCTTTCATTAGGCAAGCATTTCCCGATCCTCGACGGCAACGTGAAGCGCGTGCTGGCACGCTGCTATGCCGTCGACGGCTGGCCGGGTAAGAAAGACGTAGAAAAACGCCTTTGGGAGATCAGCGAAGCGGTCACCCCGGCGAAAGGGGTGGAGCGTTTTAACCAGGCGATGATGGATCTGGGCGCGATGGTCTGCACGCGCTCAAAACCAAAATGCGAACTCTGCCCGGTGAATAATCTCTGCGTGGCGTATGCCAACCATTCGTGGGCGCAGTATCCCGGTAAGAAACCCAAACAGACGCTGCCGGAGCGCACCGGCTATATGCTGCTGATGCAACACGGCGATGAGGTGTTCCTTGCCCAGCGTCCGCCGAGCGGTCTGTGGGGCGGTCTATACTGCTTCCCACAGTTTGAAAATGAAGATTTGCTGCGTGAATGGCTTAAACAGCGCGGAATAGCCGCCGATAACCTGACGCAGCAGACGGCGTTTCGCCACACCTTCAGCCATTTCCATCTGGATATTGTGCCCATGTGGCTTCCCGTGTCCTCATTCACCTCGTGCATGGATGAAGGCACCGCTCTCTGGTATAACTTAGCGCAACCGCCTTCAGTCGGGCTGGCGGCTCCCGTGGAGCGCCTGTTACAACAATTACGTGCCGGTGCAATGGTTTAGCATCGGCAAGAAAAAGAGGAATGAGTATGGCCAGAACGATTTTTTGTACTTTCCTGCAGCGTGACGCTGAAGGCCAGGACTTCCAGCTTTATCCGGGCGACCTGGGTAAACGCATCTACAATGAAATCTCCAAAGAAGCCTGGGGACAGTGGCAGAAAAAGCAGACCATGCTGATCAACGAGAAAAAACTCAGCATGATGAACCCGGAACACCGGAAGCTGCTGGAGCAGGAGATGGTGAGCTTCCTGTTCGAAGGTAAAGACGTGCACATCGAAGGCTATACGCCACCGGAAAAATAATATCGCGCTGCTGGTGCCCGGCGGCGCTTCGCTTGCACGGGCCTACGGTTTTGTAGGCCGGGTAAGCAAAGCGCCACCCGGCGAAAGCAACGACTAAGCAAACACAACACGCACTCCCGGAATGATGAAAAAACTTTTAGCGCTAGCTCTTGTTGCGCCGTTGCTTGTCTCTTGTTCTTCCAAAAAAGGCGATGATTACAACGAAGCCTGGGTTAAGGACACCAACGGTTTTGACATTTTGATGGGGCAGTTTGCCCACAACATCGAAAACATATGGGGATTTAACGAAGTTCTTATCGCCGGACCTAAGGACTACGTTAAGTACACCGACGCCTATCAGACCCGAAGCCACATCAACTTTGATGACGGTACGATCACGGTTGAAACCATCGCAGGCACCGAACCTGCTGCGCGCCTGCGTCAGGCGATTATCAAAACCCTGCTGATGGGTGACGATCCGGGCTCTATCGATCTCTACTCCGACGCAGACGACATTACCATTTCCAAAGAGCCGTTCCTGTACGGCCAGGTCGTCGATCAAACCGGTCAGCCGATCCGCTGGGAAGGCCGCGCCACGAACTTCGCGGATTATCTGCTGCAAACGCGCCTGAAAAGCCGCTCGAACGGCCTGAAGATCATCTACAGCATCACCATCAACCTGGTGCCGAACCACCTCGACAAGCGTGCGCATAAGTACATTGGGATGGTGCGTCAGGCGTCACGTAAGTACGGCGTGGATGAGTCGCTGATCCTGGCGATTATGCAGACCGAATCTTCATTCAACCCGTACGCGGTAAGCCGCTCCGACGCGCTGGGGCTGATGCAGGTTGTGCAGCACAGCGCCGGTAAAGACGTGTTCCGCTCGCAGGGTAAATCCGGCACGCCGAGCCGCAGCTATCTGTTCGACCCGCAGAGCAACATCGATACCGGCACCGCCTATCTGGCGATGCTGAATAATGTGTACCTGGGCGGAATTGATAACCCAACGTCGCGCCGCTATGCGGTGATCACGGCCTATAATGGCGGTGCGGGCAGCGTGCTGCGCGTCTTCTCCAGCGATAAGGTGCAGGCCGCGAACATCATCAACAGCATGGCGCCGGGGGATGTCTACTCAACCCTCACCACCCGCCACCCGTCTGCGGAATCCCGCCGCTATCTGTATAAGGTGAATACGGCGCAGAAGAATTATCGCCGCCGCTAGAAAACTACCCCTCACCCTAACCCTCTCCCCAAAAGGGAGAGGGAACTTGAACACCCATACGAAAATGTTATTTGCATCACAATCCAAACTGCAAATTAATGTGGATTGCATTTTTTTGCGGGAGGTAACAAAACATATCGTTGCCAACTGATAGAATTGCATCAAATAACAACCCTGAATGTTCCCAAAACAACATATCTCCCGCTCACTTGTGAGGAAAGTAACATGAACCTTAAGCTGCAGCTTAAAATTTTGTCGTTTCTGCAGTTCTGCCTGTGGGGTAGCTGGCTGACCACACTCGGCTCCTATATGTTTGTGACGCTCAAGTTCGACGGTGCGTCTATCGGTGCCGTATACAGTTCGCTGGGTATCGCGGCTGTCTTCATGCCAACGCTGCTCGGTATCGTGGCGGATAAATGGTTAAGTGCGAAATGGCTGTACATGCTTTGCCATCTGGTTGGTGCGGGGACGCTGTTTATGGCGGCCGAAGTGACCACGCCGGGGGCGATGTTCATGGTGATCCTGCTTAACTCGCTGGCCTATATGCCAACGCTTGGCCTGATCAACACCATCTCCTACCACCGCATCAAGTCTGCGGGCATGGATATCGTGACCGACTTCCCGCCAATCCGTATCTGGGGCACCATCGGCTTTATCATGGCGATGTGGGGCGTGAGCTTCGCGGGCTTTGAGCTGAGCCATATGCAGCTCTATATCGGCGCGGTGCTCTCCGTGGTGCTGGCCGTGTTTACCCTGACGCTGCCGCACATTCCGGTATCAAACCAGCAGAAAAACCAGAGCTGGAGCGCTATGCTCGGCCTGGACGCGTTCGCGCTGTTTAAAAACAGACGCATGGCGATCTTCTTTATCTTCTCCATGCTGCTGGGCGCAGAGCTGCAGATCACTAACATGTTCGGCAACACCTTCCTGCACAGCTTCGATAACAACCCGCTGTTTGCCGGAAGCTTTATCGTCGAGCACGCGTCGGTGATGATGTCCATCTCTCAGATCTCTGAGACGCTGTTCATCCTGACCATCCCGTTCTTCCTGAGCCGCTACGGCATCAAAAACGTGATGCTGATCAGTATCGCTGCATGGATGCTGCGCTTCGGCCTGTTCGCCTACGGTGACCCAAGCGCGTTCGGTACCGTGCTGCTGGTGCTGTCGATGATCGTTTACGGCTGCGCCTTCGACTTCTTCAACATCTCCGGTTCGGTGTTTGTGGAAAAAGAGGTGAAGCCTGAAATCCGCGCCAGCGCGCAGGGCATGTTCCTGATGATGACCAACGGCTTCGGCTGTATTCTGGGTGGCGTGGTGAGCGGTAAAGTGGTTGAGATGTACACCACCAACGGCATCACCGACTGGCAGCCCGTGTGGCTGATCTTCGCCGCGTACTCGCTGGTGCTGTTCTTCGCGTTTATCGCGCTGTTCAAGTACAAGCACGTGCGTGAACCACACGGTGCGCAGCCGATCGCGCATTGATTGTTGTGCCCGGTGGCGCTGCGCTTACCGGGCCTACAAAACCAGACCGTAGGCCGGGTAAGGCGAAGCCGCCACCCGGCTATTTTATTGCAGAGAGCACCCACCCCACCGACAGCAAATCCGCACTGCCGCCCGGGCTCAGATTGCGTTCAATCAATGCCTTATCCATTCTAAGCAACGCCTCGCGATCCCAGCCGTTAGCCAGTAATTCCCGCGCGTAGCCCTGAACGTAGCGCAACCCTTCCATGCCGCCGCGCGACACCAGATTGCTGTCCTGATTAACCGCCATCAGGCGCAACAGCAGGCCATGAAGCGACTGTCCGTTCCACGAATCCAAAGCCTTACGCACCGTCGCGAAGCCGCTCTCCGCCTCGCCGCGCGCGCCGGTAAATCCGTACTGCTGAAACTGCCGCTCGCCCGCCGTCGCCTGTCCGCTGCGTGCGGCCAGCTCACGCGATACCAGCCCGCTGCAGATGTTACTCACCTCACAACAGAGGCTGTCTGCGGAGGTATTTTTCACACGCCCGGCGGCGAAGCACAGTAAACCCAGGGCAAAAATCCCGCCCTTGTGGGTGTTCACTCCGTTCGTTGCAGCGTACATCGCCTGCTCGCAGGCCATCCCCATCGGGCGGATAATCCGAAGCTGTGCGTCAGCGGGTTTATCTGCATGCGCACTACCCAGCTCGGCAAAGCGCGAAAACCACGGCGTAATCGCCGCAATGCTGCGGACGAACAGCGCGTGGTCCATATCGCGATGGGAACCGTTATTGAGCTTGTCCACCAGCCCCGGCTTGGGCGTCAACTCCAGCTCCTGCCACAGCGCCGCTTCGGCAAGCGCGGGCACGTCAACCGGGCGCGGTTTAGTCGCGAGCAAACCAGTCATCGATCGTCTTCTCCACGCGGGAAACCACCTGCTCAACGGGATGCTTTCGCGAGCGGGAACAGGCGTGAGCGGGCTCGTCGCAGATCAGGCAGCATCTGAGATTCGCCCCCAGCGACTGACGTCCGACGTGGCCGTGCTGCGGGCAGATCACGTCCAGATCCCACAGCCTGCCGAGCGGGTGCGTCTGCTCCAGCTCCGCACAGTGCGCTTTGATTTCCACCGCAGGATGGGCCACGCACCACACGGCTTCTGGCCCTGTCGGGAGCCACAGCACCTGGCGGTCCAGCACCTGCCAGCGGTTCTCCCACAGCAGCTGGTCGCACATCTGCAGCGCCACGCCCATGCAGTTGCGATAGCGCAGGCTGTCCTTGATCTCCCCAGGCGTAACCAGCGTGAGGGAAATCACCGGTTGTTGATAGTGCTCAAGCATGTCAGCCTGGCGCGCTGCGCGGCGATCTTTCGCCGCCAGCAGTTCGTCCAGGCTGACACCCGCCCACACGGGTGTCGCTGAAATCATACTTACTCCTTCACCTGTCGTACGGTGTCGATCACGCTGCCGTCGCGGTAGCGGATCACCCCGACAATTTTGTCGGTAAATTCAATCGGTTTCGGTACGCCTGTCAGGGAAATCGCCCGCTCGTAAAGCGCGCTGATATCCACAACATTAAGCCCGGCTTTCAGCAGCCGCTCGCGGATCTCCGGGCGCGCCGGATTGACCGCAATGCCGTGGTCGGTGACCAGCACGTCAATGCTTTCGCCCGGCGTGAGGCGCGTGGTGACGCGCTTCACGACCGTCGGAATACGGCTACGCAGTAGCGGCGCGACCACAATGGTCAGGTTCGCCGCAGCGGCCACGTCGCAGTGTCCACCGGACGCGCCGCGCATTACCCCATCGGAGCCGGTGATCACGTTGACGTTGAAATCGACGTCGATTTCCAGCGCGCTGAGGATCACCACGTCGAGCTGGTCGCAGCTTGCCGCCTTGCTGCCGGGGTTGGCGTAGACATTAGTGGAGATCTCCACGTGGTTCGGGTTGCTCGCCAATGAAGCCGCCGCCTGGCCGTCAAAGCACTGGGTGTCGAGCAGCTTTTCGATAAGCCCCTTCTCGTGCAAATCCACCAGGCTGCCGGTGATGCCGCCGAGCGCAAAGCGCGCCTTCACGCCGCTGCGCTCCATCTTCTCTTCCATAAAGCGCGTGCAGGCGGTCGCCGCCGCGCCGGAGCCGGTCTGCATCGAAAAGCCCGGTTTGAAGTAGCCGGAGTGTTCAATCACGTCCGCCGCATAGCGGGCAATCATCAGCTCGCGCGGGTTGCTGGTGACGCGCGCCGCGCCGACGCTGATTTTCGCCGGGTCGCCCACGCTCTCAACCTGCACGATGTAGTCCACCTGGTCCTGCACCAGGCTGGCGGGCATATTGGGGAACGGCACCAGTTCTTCGGTCAGCAGCACCACCTTGCGGGCAAAGTGCGCGTCCACCATGGCGTAGCCCAGCGAGCCGCAGCAGGATTTGCCGTGCGTCCCGTTGGCGTTGCCAAACTCATCGCTGCACGGCACGCCGAGAAACGCCACGTCGATATTCAACTCGCCGTCCTGGAGCAGCTTCACGCGCCCGCCGTGGGAGTGAATTTGCACCGGCTCATCCATCAACCCGTGGGAGATGGCGTCTGCCAACCTGCCGCGCATCCCCGAGGTGTAAATCCGGGTGATAACGCCGCTTTCGATATGTTCGATCAGCGCGTCGTTGCAAGTCATCAGCGAACTGGAGGCCAGCGTCAGGTTTTTGAAGCCCATCCGCGCCAGCAGCGCCACGACGGTGTTGATCACCCGGTCGCCTTCGCGAAACGCATGGTGGAAGGAGATGGTCATCCCGTCCTGCAGGCCGCTTCGCATCACCGCCTCTTCAACAGAGGCGCAGAGCTTGCGGCTGTGTTTCGCGTCGCTGTCCGCCAGCCACGGCGTGGCGCTGTGGGCGGTATCAAAGGGCTTCAGGTCCCGCAGATGGGGAAAATTCACGTGAAGAAGTTCTGTCTGATTCATCATCTCATCCTTACCGACGCACGCCGGAGGCCGCCGCGCGCTCCAGCACCACCTGCGCGTGGTTAATAATCGGTGCATCCACCATTTTGCCGTTGAGCGACACTACGCCCAGGCCGTTACGCTCGCCCTCTTCTGCCGCCTCAATCACCCTTTTGGCGTGATCCACCTCTTCCTGAGTCGGGGCGTAGGCGTTGTGCAGCAGGTCAATCTGGCGCGGGTTAATCAGCGATTTGCCGTTGAAGCCCATCTTGCGGATCAGATCGACCTCGCGCAGGAATCCGGCCTCGTCGTTAACGTCTGACCACACCACGTCGAATGCGTCGATGCCCGCCGCGCGGGCGGCGTGCAGCACGGCACAGCGGGCGTAGAACAGCTCGGTGCCGTCGCCGCGCTCGGTCTGCATGTCCATCACGTAGTCAAAGGCGGCCAGCGCAATCCCGATGAGGCGCGGAGAGCTGCGGGCAATCGCCACAGCGTTGATGACGCCAATGGCCGATTCAATCGCCGCCATCACGCGGGTGGAGCCGACCTTGCGGCCGCACGCCTGCTCGATACGCTCGAGATGACCTTCCAGCTCGTAGATATCGTCCGGGGTGTCGGTTTTTGGCAGGCGGATCACGTCCACGCCCGCCCGCACGGCGGCTTCCAGATCCAGCAGGCCAAACGGCGTACTGAGCGGGTTAATGCGCACCACGGTTTCGATATCCTGATACATCGGGTGCTGCAGCGCGTGGAACACCAGCATGCGCGCGGTGTCTTTCTCGCGCAGGGCGACGGCGTCCTCAAGGTCGAACATGATGGAGTCAGGACGGTAGATAAAGGCGGTGGATAGCATGGCGGCGTTGGCGCCCGGCAGGAACAGCATGCTGCGGCGGAGTTTGCTCATTTTAGCGCCCCCCAGTTGATGGCCTGTTCATCGGCGGCACGCATCAATGCGCTCTGCAGGCGGGCGCGGATCACACAGTCCAGCGCCCCTTTGTCTTCAATAATGATTAATCCCTGGTGCACGTTCATGGCGCGCAATGTGTCGTTGACCACCTGGCGGATCTGCTCGCCAAACTGCTTAATCACTTCACTGTGGATGACAATCTCCAGCTCGCCGTGAGCGGGAGCGATTTTCACCATCAGGTCGCTGGACTCCTGCGTTCCGGCCAGCGCCTCCCTTACAATTTTCATGATAAATTCCTGGTAGTTAAGCGACTTCGGCACTCGCACGGTAATGCGTTTCGAGATGCGCGAAGGTGGAGTCCGGGACAATCTCCCGGATCCGGGAAAACTGCTGTGTCTTCAGTAAGCGGCGCACTTCCGAGGCCGAAATGGCGTTGCCGGTGGCCTTGATGCGCGGCATTTCCACCACGTCGATATGCGAGGCCAGCAGGTCATGCAGCGTCTGGTTGTACTGACGGGTGATGTCGCAAAAGGGCTCCGAGCCGATGAAGCGGTGCGTGATGCCCAGCGCCGGGGCAATAAAGTCCCGGAAGATCAGCACGTCGATTTCGCTCCACGCCTGCTGCACTTTGCCGGTCTCCTTCAGGAAATAGGCCGGGAAGGTGGCGCGGGAGATGATGTACTGCGAGCCTTCATGCACCACCACGTTCGGCAGATGCGCCACGCCCGCGCGCACCATCTCGAGACGCGCGTTGAACGGGAAGAACGAGGCGTCTTCACGCACCACGAACAGATGCAGGGCATCGCACCGCGTCGCCGCCTGTTCCACCAGATGGCGGTGGCCGAGGGTGAACGGATTGGCGTTCATCACTATCGCGCCAATGTTCTCCCCGCACTTGCGCTTCGCGCGCAGGGAACGGCAGTAGCGTTCAATCCCCTGCGGGGTGTTCTCCATCAGCACCGCGTTGTTTCCGCTCTGGGCAATCGGCCAGAAGCCGCTGCGGGCAAAGCGCTCCCGGTTGCACGGACGGGTGCAGAGGAAGAGGTGAAAATGGCCGCGCTCCAGCGCCGCATTTTCCACCTCTGCCAGCAGCCGCGCGCTGAGGTTCTCGCCGCGAAGCTGCTCGTTGACCGCCACGCATTTGATGACGTTGGCAG
Organism: Enterobacter sp. ENT02; assembly: GCF_019219165.1. Taxonomy (NCBI): domain Bacteria; kingdom Pseudomonadati; phylum Pseudomonadota; class Gammaproteobacteria; order Enterobacterales; family Enterobacteriaceae; genus Enterobacter; species Enterobacter sp. ENT02. Next base: position 358,886 of record NZ_JAHUWD010000003.1, on the reverse strand, counting down.
CAAGCCCTGCGCAACCCACCAGCTGCGAGCCGGACCAGGCTTCGACAAACAGCGTGATGTCGTTGTCCAGGCCAAGGCCGCTGTCTGCCAGCAGGTAACGGATCTGGCTTAAGCGTTCCGGATGCTTCGCCACGAGGGTGTGGCGAAAATCGATGGGTTGACTGTTCATGCCGCCTTACTCAGTGTGCCGCCGCAAGCCCAACGGCCGGCGCTTCCATAATCACGTTGCTCAGGTGACCGATATGCTCGATCTCCACCTCAATGCGATCGCCCTCTTTCATAAACAGCGGCGGGTTACGCTTTTTACCCACCCCGCCTGGGGATCCGGTGATGATCACGTCGCCCGGACTGAGGCGGGTAAAGGTGCTGATGTACTCGATCAGCTCCGCAACCTTGTGGATCATGCTGCTGGTGTTGTCTTCCTGCACCATGCGGCCGTTCAGCCAGGTGCGGATTGCCAGCTGATGCGGATCCGGGATTTCGTCCGCTGTCGCCATCCACGGGCCAAACGCGCCGGTCTGACGCCAGTTTTTACCGGCGGTAAACCAGGTGTGCTGCCAGTCGCGGGCGGAGCCGTCCATGTAGCAGCTGTAGCCCGCCACGTGGCGCAGGGCGTCGTCGCGGCTGATGTTCTCCCCGCCTTTGCCGATGATCACCGCCAGCTCGCCTTCATAGTCAAATTCGCTGGAGTGGCGCGGCTTCAGCACCGGCTCGTTGTGGCCGGTCTGTGAATCCGGGAAGCGGACAAACAGCGTCGGGGCCGGGTTATGCTGGTCAAACTCCTTGCGCTTGTCGGCGTAGTTCATGCCCACGCAGAGGATTTTTTCCGGCTGCACGATCACCGGTAAGAAGGTGATGGCGCTCAGCGGCACGTCCACGGCGTCGTTCAGGAAACGGGTGGCCTGCGCCAGCCCGTTGCCCTGTAGCAGCGCCTTGAGGTCGCCGTAGCGGTCGCCGAGACGGCGGCCTAAATCAATCACGCCGTCGGCCTGGACGATGCCGTAGCTGCGTTTTCCCTGGTATAAAAAGCTTGCGAGTTTCATTGTTCTTTCCTGAAAACTTAAACGAGGAAGTTGCCCAGAATCAGCAGTGAGATGGAGACGTTAATCGCCCCGCCGATACGGGTAGCAATCTGGGCGAACGGCATCAGGCTCATGCGGTTGCCTGCGGTCAGGATTGCCACGTCGCCGGTACCGCCCTGGCCGCTCTGGCAGCAGGAGACGATGGCGACATCAATCGGGTGCATGCCAATCTTTTTGCCGACGAAGAAGCCGGTCGCCACCAGTGCGGAAACGGTGCTGACGATCACCAGCAGGTTGCTGACGGTGAACGCCGCCACCAGTTCATGCCACGGGGTGATGGCCACGCCGACGGCAAAGAGGATGGGGTAGGTCACGGAGGTCTGGAAGAATTTGTACACCACCTGCGAGCCTTCCAGCAGGCGCGGAGAGGCACCGTTGCAGAGCTTCACCAGCACCGCCATAAACAGCATGCCGACTGGGGCAGGCAGACCAATCAGCTTGTGTCCCAGCATGCCCAGCATATAGAGCAGCACCGCCAGCAGCGCGCCGGAGGCGATAGTGGTGACGTCCGCTTTGCCGGAAAACGCAGGCTGAGAGACAGTAGCATCGGCATTCGCGCGGTTCGGCATCAGCTGGCCTTCACCGGTCAGGTGCGGGTAGCGTTTACCGAGCTGGTTCAGGCAGCCGGAGATAATGATTGCCGTCAGACCGCCGAGCATCACCATCGGCAACACACGGCCGAGCGCCACGCCCTGGTCCATGTGCAGCAGGGTGGCATAGCCGATGGAAAGCGGAATAGCCCCTTCCCCGACGCCGCCCGCCATAATCGGCAGAATGATAAAGAAGAAGATCTGGAACGGCTCCAGACCCAGCGCCAGGCCAACGCCCATCCCAACCAGCATGCCGACGATTTCGCCGCACAGCATCGGGAAGAAGATGCGCAGGAAGCCCTGAATCAGCACCGTGCGGTTCATGCTCATGATGCTGCCGACGATAATGCAGCAGATATAGAGATAGAGAATGTTGGTGGATTTGTAGAACTTGGTGGTGGACTCAACCACCACGTCCGGCAGCAGGCCGTAATAGACCAGCGCGGAAGGGATAAAGGTGGCGCAAATCGCCGCCGCGCCCAGCTTGCCGACAATCGGCAGGCGTTTGCCAAACTCGCCGCAGGCAAAGCCGAAGAAGGCCAGCGTGGCAACCATCACCACGATATCGCTCGGCAGTTTCCCCCCCAGGCAATCAATGGCAATCAGCGCGCCCGCCAGAACGAACAGCGGCAGAGGAATAATCCCGATTTTCCAGGTATCCATAATATGCCACCAGCGCTCTTTGAGCGAAGGTCGCTGAATTTCAATCGGGTCGTGGGTAACAGAGAAAGAATCGTCAGTTGTGCTCATAATAAGCCCCTTGGTTATTTTGTGCGTTCAGCTTAGAGTCACAAAGGCTTACTTTATGTGAGGAATGGCATATTAAAAGCGAAGTTTTAATGGCAGCTATGGTTTTAATGGTTTCTTTTATTTAATGTGATTTACACCTTATTTATTTCCGTGGTTTTTATGGTTTCTTTTCTTAAATGAACAAATAAATAACATTTATTAATTTAGCCTTAAGACGCCTGGCGTATCGGATAAATCTTTTACAGGTGCTGCTGTGCAAGGGATCACAAGTTTTCTGCAAAGCAGGCGTCACCACGAGAAAAGATGATATATTAGCCTGCCTTGTTGATACCCGGCGTAATAGTTATGAAAGTGTCATTTCAGATCAAGCTGTTTATTTCGCTGGTCGCTTTTTTCTCGGTACTGTTTGCGCTACTGGGTGGATATTATTACGTCGACGTTGGAAGACAGCTTTATCAGGAAATGAGTGCACGTGCAAAAATACAGGCCGAAGAAATTGCGCTTATTCCTACTTTGCGAAAAGAAGTCGAACAGAAAGATATCAACGGCATCAGCGACTTTATGCAGAAAATAGCGGCCCACAGCGACGCCAGTTTTATTGTGATTGGCGATAATAAAGGGCTGCATCTGTTTCACTCGGTGTTTGCTGACCGCGTGGGAAAAACGCTGGTCGGCGGCGATAACGACGAGGTTCTGCAGGGTAAAAGCACGACTACTATCCGCAAGGGCGGCTTAGGTATTTCACTTCGCAGTAAAGCGCCGATTTTTAACGATGCGGGGCACGTCGTGGGGATTGTCTCGGTGGGCTATCTCACCAGCTATCTGGATACCATTACCGTCAATAAAGTGGTTAACATTCTGATTGCCGCCGTGCTGCTGCTGATCGCCCTGTTTATCTTCTCCTGGTTTTTCACCCGCAGTATTAAGAAGCAGATCTTCTCGCTGGAGCCACGCGAAATTGGCCTGCTGGTACGCCAGCAGAAGGCGATGATGGAATCCATCTATGAAGGGGTCATTGCTATCGATGACGATCTGCGCATCGAAGTGATCAACCAGGCGGCACGCAAGTTATTAGGCTTAAGCCAGCCCGCCCGCGAGCTGCGCGGACAACTGATTAGCCAGGTGATCGATCCTGTTCCATTCTTCAATACGCATACCATGCTGGCGAAAGACACCCATGATGAAATCTGCCGCTTTAACGATCTTACGGTCATTGCCAGCCGGGTAAGGATCATGCTGGAAAACTCGCTGCAGGGCTGGGTGATCACCTTCCGCGATCGCAATGAGATCGACACGCTCAGCGCCCAGCTCAGCCAGGTTAAACGCTACGTTGATAACCTGCGCATCATGCGCCACGAGCAGCTCAACCGGATGACCACCCTTTCCGGCCTGCTGCACATGGGCCGCTATGAAGAGGCGATTGGCTATATTCAGGCGCAGTCAGAGCACGCGCAGGAGCTGCTGGACTTTATCTCGTCGCGCTTTAGCTCCCCGACGCTCTGCGGCCTGCTGTTAGGCAAAGCCGCGCGTGCGCGGGAGAAAGGCGTGGAGCTGAGTTTCGATCCCGCCTGCCGGATGGATAAATCCTTTCTGCCGCTACTTGAATCGGAACTCATCTCGATTATCGGGAACTTGCTGGATAACGCGATTGAAGCGACGCAGCGCGCACCGCTTCCGCATGCGCCGGTTGAAGTGCTGATAAAACTGAGCGAGCAGGAACTCATCATCGAAGTCGCCGACCAGGGTATTGGCATCAAACCGGAGATCCGTGAACAAATATTTGAACGCGGCATTACCACCAAAACGCGCGGCGATCACGGTATTGGCCTGTATCTGATTGAAAGCTACGTCACGCAGGCGGGCGGCGCCATCGAAGTTGCGGATAACACGCCGCGCGGTGCCATTTTCTCACTGTTTATTCCCGCCACGGGAGCTGCCCGGCGTCCCGCACAAGAACTGGAAGATAATGATTATGCAACATGAACTTATCGACGTACTGATTGTTGAAGACGAGAACGAACTGGCGCAATTGCATGCGGAGCTGATCGGTAAACATCCGCGTTTGAGGCTGGTCGGGATTGCCTCTTCACTGGCTGACGCGCAGACGCAGCTTGAGAGCAAGCAGCCTCAGCTGATGTTGCTGGATAACTACCTGCCGGACGGCAAGGGCATCACGCTTATCAGTAACCCAATGCTGGCCCGCGCCAACTGCTCAGTGATTTTCATCACTGCCGCCAGTGACATGGACACCTGCAGCCAGGCCATCCGCAACGGCGCGTTTGACTACATCCTCAAACCGGTGTCCTGGAAGCGGCTCAGCCAGTCGCTGGAGCGCTTTGTGCAGTTTGCCGAGCAGCAGCGGGTCTGGAAGATTGTCGACCAGCAGAACGTGGATTCCCTCTATCAATTGCAGGCAAAAAATTACCGTCAGGACAACGGCAGTAAAGGCATTGAAGAGAATACGCTGGCGCTGGTACAAACACTTTTTAACGCCAAAGCAACGCACTGCTTTTCCGTGGATGAAGTGGTGAGCGAAACGGGTTTGAGTAAAACCACCACCCGGCGCTATCTGGAACACTGCGTGGAAGCGGGGTTTCTCAGCGTGGAGATGCTGTACGGGAAGATTGGGCATCCTAGGAGGATGTATAAACGTAGTGCAGCTTAACTCCCCTCACCCCGGCCCTCTCCCCAAAGGGGCGAGGGGGAAAAGACGGCTCCGTGCAATCCCCTCTCCCCTTTGGGGAGAGGGTTAGGGTGAGGGGTGAGGGCAACAGCCCGCACTATCTCAATACATACCCATACAGCCGCTTAATCCCGTCGGCATCCTTCTCGCTGTACACACCCTGCAGCTCCGGCGAGAAGCCCGGCAGCATATTGATGCCCTCCTCCAGCGCCAGAAAATAGCGCTGTACCGCCCCGCCCCAGACTTCACCCGGCACCACGCACAGCACCCCTGGCGGATACGGCAGCGCGCCCTCAGCGGCAATGCGTCCTCCGGCATCACGAATACGCACCAGCTCCACGTTCCCGCGAATGTACTCCTGGTTGGCATCCTGTGGGTTCACCACGACGTCGGGAAAGCTTTCCCGGCGGAACATAGCCTTTTGCAGATCTTTCACGTTAAAGCTGACGTAGAGATCGTGCATCTCCTGGCATAGCTGGCGGATCGTGTAATCACGGTAGCGCACGGGATATTTCTGGTAGATGGTCGGCAGAACGTCGGCCAGCGGAGTATCGTCTTCAATGTGCTGTTCAAACTGTCCCAGCATCGCCACCAGCTGCGCCAGCTTCTCGCTGCTTTCGGCAGGGGTCAGCAGGAACAGGATTGAGTTGAGATCGCACTTCTCCGGCACGATGCCGTTCTCACGCAGGTAGTGCGCCAGAATTGTCGCCGGGATACCAAACGCGGTGTAGTTACCGGTTTCCGCATCGATACCCGGCGTGGTCAGCAGCAGCTTGCACGGGTCAACAAAATACTGGTCACGGGCGTAGCCGTCAAAACCGTGCCAGTTCGCGCCTGGCTCAAAGCTGAAGAAGCGACGCTCGCTGGCGATGGTGTGTGTCGCATGATCCTGCCACGGACGCCCCGCCACCACCGGTGGGATAAAGGGTTTAATCATATGGCAGTTGGCGACGATCGCCTTGCGCGCTTCAATGCCCAGTTCGACGCACTCCGCCCACAGCCTGCGTCCGCTTTCACCTTCGTGGATCTTGGCGTTCACGTCCAGCGCCGCGAACAGCGGATAAAACGGGCTGGTTGAGGCATGCAGCATAAAGGCATTGTTCAGCCGCTTGTGCGGGCAGAAACGTGCCTGACCGCGAATGTGGTTATCCTTTTTATGGATCTGCGACGTTTGTGAGAACCCGGCCTGCTGCTTATGCACCGACTGGGTCACGAAAATTCCCGGATCGTTCTCGTTCAGTTCCAGCAACAGCGGGGACGTTTCCGCCATCATCGGGATAAATTGTTCGTAACCTACCCAGGCAGAGTCAAAGAGGATGTAGTCGCAAAGGTGGCCGATCTTATCGATCACCTGACGGGCGTTGTAGATCGTCCCGTCGTAGGTGCCCAGTTGAATGATGGCCAGACGGAACGGGCGAGGCACATCCGCCTTGTCCGGGGCAACGTCACGGATCTGATTTCGCAGATACGCATCGTCGAAGCAGTGCTCGTCAATCCCGCCGATAAAACCAAATGGGTTACGTGCCGCTTCAAGGTAGACCGGCGTGGCCCCTGCCTGAATCAGCGCGCCGTGATGATTAGATTTATGGTTGTTACGGTCGAACAGCACCAGATCGCCGCGGGTCAGCAGCGCGTTGGTAACAACCTTATTCGCGGCTGAGGTGCCGTTCAGCACGAAGTAGGTTTTATCGGCATTGAAGACTTTTGCCGCGAACTTTTGCGCGTGCTTGGCGGAACCTTCGTGGATCAGCAAATCACCCAGCTTTACGTCGGCGTTGCACATATCGGCGCGAAACACGTTCTCACCGAAGAAGTCATAAAACTGCCGCCCGGCGGGATGCTTTTTGAAAAACGCGCCGTGCTGATGCCCGGGGCAAGCAAAAGTGCTGTTGCCCATCGCAACATACTGGCTCAGGGTGTCGAAGAAAGGCGGCAGCAGATCCTCTTCGTAACGGCAGGCGGCAGACTCCAGTTCCAGGAACTCCTGCGCTTTTCCTGCTATTACAGCAGTGACACCTTCAGGAACATTCGTCGGCTCCTGCGAGAACATAAATACCGGAAGCTGAAAGCCCGTACGTTTCAGCAGCGCAAGGATGCCGCTACAGCTTTCAGCGACCGTAATGACCACTGCCGCCACATCGGTAAAATCAGTGTTATCCAGCGTCACCATTTCCCGGTGAGTAGACACAGTAGAGACCAGCTCGCGGCTGACGGCAATTTTCATGGTTTTCATAGGCGCAGTTACCCTCACCGGGCGGTGAGACAGGGAGGAGAAAATTCGCGCAATAATGTCACCTTTTATTTTTAGGCGCAAGAAGGAATCAGTATGCACTTAGCCTTGCAAAGCTAAGCGTCATGCAGCGTTGTCGTGTCATAATCATGCAATACCAATGATTAAGTAACAGGAGTTAACGGTGGTAATTGGACCCTTTATCAACGCCGGTGCCGTATTGTTAGGCGGCGTACTCGGCGCAGTGTTAAGCCAGCGGTTGCCGGAACGTATTCGCACCTCGATGCCCTCCATATTTGGCCTGGCCTCGTTAGGCATCGGCATCCTTTTAGTGATCAAATGCGCCAACCTGCCCGTCATGGTGCTCGCGACCCTGCTCGGCGCGCTCATTGGTGAATTTTGCTACCTGGAAAAAGGCATCAATAATGCGGTAGGCAAAGCCAAAAACCTGATTGCCCGCCCGGGCAAGGCGAAACACGGCACCCACGAGTCGTTTATTCAAAACTATGTCGCGATAATTATTCTGTTTTGCGCCAGCGGCACCGGGATTTTCGGTTCCATGCAGGAAGGGATGACGGGTGACCCAAGCATATTGATTGCGAAGGCGTTTCTTGATTTCTTTACGGCCACTATTTTTGCTACCACGCTCGGCATTGCCGTTGCCGCGATTTGCGTGCCGATGCTGCTGATCCAGCTTGCGCTTGCCACCTGCGCCACGCTGATCCTGCCCCTGACTACCCCTGCGATGATGGCGGACTTCACCGCGGTTGGCGGCCTGCTGCTGCTGGCGACAGGGTTGCGTATCTGCGGGATCAAGATGTTTGCCGTGGTGAACATGCTGCCCGCGTTGCTGCTCGCCATGCCGCTCTCCGCGCTCTGGACGCACTTTTTCGCTTAAGAGTACGGCGAAATGGTGAGAGATTGCGCAGTCTGTAACGAAAACAACATTTTTCGTTGACGGCAGGGGGCAGATCGGGTTTAATGCGCCCCGTTGCCCGGATAGCTCAGTCGGTAGAGCAGGGGATTGAAAATCCCCGTGTCCTTGGTTCGATTCCGAGTCCGGGCACCACTATTTAAAGAACCCGCCCTCGTGGCGGTTTTTTGCTTTTGGGCTAATCTAGCAGCTCAATGCTTCCTTCTTTTGTTCTTAGCCAACGCGGTGCTTTTAACGTTTCGGCGTAATATCCCACCAGTTCATACAGTAAATCACTGATGACTCTTTCGGCTTCCACCGTCAGAGACCCACTCACTATCAATTGTGTCAGTACTTGGCAGTAATGCCCCACCTGGTCCGCTTCCACTTCAAAAGCAGGTACATGCAATGGTATTTCATCCACCGTCAGGCTCTCTTTTAAAAACTCCGGCACAGGTTCCATCAACGTCGGTTGTAATAAGGCCAGACAGGCGCAAAGCCGCCCGCACAACGCCATTTTCTGCACAGGATCATGGCACTCCACCAGCGCTTCACTAAAACGCTCGCAGTTGGCCGCGAGTTCCGTGAAGTCGGTTTTGTGATTGAAGGGAACGGTAAATAAAGGGTGAATCGAGGTTGGGATAGTAGCCATAGTGGCATCCTCCTGTAACGTTTATATTTCCGCCACTGGAGAGGTCAATCTCACGGGTGGCGGAACCGAGCAGGGTTGACCTTACCGGCGTTACAGGAAACCGGCGCGCCTTACGACGCCCCCACCCGGCCCGCCATTGAGGTATAGCCGTGCGTACGACATAAAAAAGACGCTGGCGCGTCATATGTCGCCTGTAACAATTTTCAGGAGGTCAAGCCCGACACCTGATTTTGCAGGTGCGGGTAAAAGATACTGTAATTAGCCAATAGCAGCAAGCGAGGTTATGGAAGATAGATCGTAGAAAATAAAAAAACAGCTGGTGAAGCAAGTTCTCTATGTATCAGCCCGTACCTTAAACCAAGTCTCTCCTCTTCCACTGCACACAAAACATAACTATGCTTACGGTAAAAAACACGGACATTGATTTGATGAGGGTGGTCAAGCCCATTTTTCTGCTATAAAGCATAGAGTTAAACTTTACAGGCATAATCCTGCCTTTATTGGAGGTATGATAATGAAGGATAATCTTGTTCAAGATATTGCTTATAAAATTTTTTTGTCAAACTCAGATGAAATGGAGTATGAACTCACTGAACAGGAGCTTTCATTTCTAAACGTAGAGAAATCTGAAGGTTACTGTCTAAAGGACGGCAAATTAATCTTTTCATCTTATGAAGACAGAGATCATTATGTTGCCCATCATTATTTCTCAGAAATAGACAGTGATTCCATTGATGCAGAGAAAATCATACTACAGACTGCTTTTTGCATATGGGGTAAGACTTTGCGTGATGATCGTTCAACCGCAGGTATATTTCTCAGTTTATATGAAGATAAAATCAATGTTTGGCAGATGCTGCTCGCATCTGAACGTAACCAATATGAAGTTACGTCTCTGGCCGATCAATTTATAAAACATTCTAAAAATCTAGATATAAATACTTTGTTTAATTTTTTCTCCGCCATTCACAATAAATACAATCAATATTCTGGAGTGTTTACACTGTTAGGAGAACGACTAGCCAATAACCCTCAAGAATGCCATAAGATAATTAATAAATTTCATTCAGATATAAAACAAGAAACTCTTCACCTCTATAATATTGCCTTATTTTCACTAAAAAAAGAAAACTATACATCAGCTATTGATATTTTGCTCGATGACATAGAAGAAAGTGACGTTATCTTGTCTCCTCAAGCCTTGTGGATACTTGGCAGATTTGTTGAGGTAAATAATATAGAATATCGTAACAATGAAATAAAATTAATCATCAAAGAAAAAATTGTTTCTCCGGTTACAGATATTTCCAATGCTGCTATACAAGCAATCGTAAATACGGTAGATAAAATACCTGAATTTTGTGAAGTCATCCTTAATTTGCTCAAGGATAAAAATATAAAAACAATAGCGTTGCTTTGCCAAAAAATAGCAACAGCTAAAAAGTTACAATCTCATGCTGACTTTCCTGACTGGATAAATATCATCTGTATTAACTCAGGAGATGATATCGAACTCAGAGGGTTAATACTCCATATTTTATCATCACTCACTGAAGATGAAACCAAACATCATTTATTGATTAATTGTCTCTTTGTAATGATAAAGAAAGCTTCTATAGTAAGAAAATCTCAGGAATTAGAGAGTTTTTTATATCAAGCTACTAAATCCATTGAATTAACGAATGAAATTTTCACATTGGCACTTATAGATGACACTCCAGAAGTCTCTGAGTTTTCACAATTACTATCCACATATTTAATGGTTAATGATAGTAGTAATTCATTAAGTTATAGCCTTCCAATTATTAATAATTTCACTGAAAGAGATTTCATTTTTTTGGTGCGAAGAACTCTGGGTTATATTACTAATGAGAAACATTTAATGTCTTCCATACTATCATTACTGAATATTGATAACGCAAATAAAAGAACCGATAAAATGGTATTATCTGTCATATCAAATGAAATAGCCATTGACTATCCAAACTATGTTATTGAGCTAATACGAGAATGCAAAAATAAAATCAGGAACAAAAGAAATCGCTTATTAAAAATATATGACGAAATACTTGTTCGTACGGAAGACTATCTTAACTCTCTAAAAACATATCCAAGAGTAAAAGAATTCGAACCACCTTCAGCATATGTACTGTCCTTTCAAAAAGAACGGAATAAAGTTATGGCCAAAAACCAAGAGGCTATAAATGAAGATTCGCTTGTATTTAAAATAGCTACCCGCATACAACTAAAAGCAGGAATAGGTTCTTTTTATTACAATGATGACTTTGGTACTGGCTATAGTGAACCATCATATCTTTACCCATTTTCGAGTAGCTATTCTCTTCCGCGAAGGTACGTCATGGACAATGTTGGGTATGAATTACGCTTGGCAATGTTCAAGACAGCAAAAAAGGATACAATATGAAAGTACTAATTTCTCAATATATTCGAACATTGAAAGAGAGAAATGAACTCGACAGGCTATTGCCTAATTTATTATTATCAATGAGTATCGTTCCTCTATTTACTACACAAACGGGAACAAGACAATATGGTGTCGATATTGCTGCAATAGGTAAAGATCCTGATGATGGAGAAAAAAAACTATTTATATTTGTAATTAAGCAAAAAGATCTTGGTAGATCTGAATGGGATTGCGGGCCACAGTCCATACGACAGAGTTTAAATGAAGTTTTTGATGTTTACCTTAGAAATCATTTACAACCAAAACACAAAAAACTTCCCAAGAAAATAATTTTATCCACCAGTGGTGATATGAAAGAAGAGATAAATCAAAATTGGGCCGGATATCTTGATGATCATAAATCCCATGAGTTTGATTTCTGGGGAGCAGATAAGCTTTCCACTTTTATCGAAAAATACATGTTAAACGAGCATATATTTAATGATATTGACAGAACCGATTTAAGAAAGTCGCTATCATTGATTAGTGAAAATGATTATTCACGGATTGATTATCATCGGTTACTACTACGAATCCTGATGCTTGATGATGAGGGGAGAAAAACTAAAGAGATCAATAAAGTAGAACTAGATAAGTCAATCCGCACCTGCTATCTCGCGGCTAATATATTAGCTTACTGGGCAATACAGGATGGCAACACTAAGCAAGCTTTGTTTGTATCTGAACGATGTCTACTATGGGTATGGCACCGTATCAATCTTGAAAAAGATCCAGAAAAATACTTCCCTGCGTTTGAAGTTATATGGCAAAGTTACATTAACATTTCAGCTGAATATTTTTCCAAAGTTCAGCCATATTTCCATGGAAAATATATTCTTTCTTCATATTCAACTGAAAGTTCACTGGTCAACATAACTGTATTTGAACAAATTGGTATACTTGCAACTCTCGGATTAAATAATTTTTTCCTCGCCCATAGGAAAGATAATAATGGAGGTGCGCTTCAGATTCATAATGCCGATATCGTTGCCGATAGCTTGTGTGCGTTAATTATAAACAATCCCGCATCTGGTTCGCCACGTCTTGATGAGAATGCCATTGAAATTGCTCTTGGATTAATATTTCTTTCGCTGATGGGGAGAAAGGATGCTGTCGAAAAATGGCTTAGAGAACTAATTTGTAGGTTGGACTACGTACTCAGGATTGGACGAGAACATCCGATATCAACAGACTCTATTGACGATCTTATTAGCATGGAATGCAATAGCGATGATGCATATTTAAAAGAAAAAACAACAAACATGTCCTGGATTATCCCCACTTTAATGGGATGGTGTGTGATACTGGAAAAAGAAGAAGGATATTCCGCATTATTAACTGGAATAAAAGATTCATATAAAAATATATGCTCCCAGCTATGGCACCCAACGAATGACCTTTATAGACACCTTTACTTTCATCCAGCTCAATCCTTCACTGGTGAGACCGAGGCACCAATAGCTTTTCCGGATAATATGAATGATTACAAGAAGAGAATGGATGAACTACGGAAAAACAAAAGATATAATATTTTCAAAGAGTCAAGTGCGACACAGGCAGGTTTAATTATACTCGATTTTATTGCCTGTAGACATTTTAGAACTCCTGTACCCGCTGTACTTTGGTATGGCATGCAAAAAAAAACAGAGTGATAAATTACGTTTTTCGGTTTTATATCATGCTTCACCAATGGGCGTTATCTTAAAGCCCATTGGTCCCTTTTGAAGTACCTTTTGATTCATGGTGTTGCCTGCTCGAACTGGAAGTGCTCTTTATTCAATACGAAAGAGTTCTTTATATATGCTAAATACTCGCCACCAAATCCCCTAACGTCACCATCAATATCATCGGATCCATCGGCGACGGCTCAAACCCCACCCGCAGATAAAATTCCCGCGCTTCATCCGATAGGGCGTGAACCAGCATTCCGCGGATGCCGATGGTCTCCGCCACCTGGATCACCCGCAGCCCGGCGTCGCGTACCAGCGCCCGACCAACGCCCTGCCCATGAAGAGACTGATCTACCGCCAGGCGTCCCAGCACTACAACAGGGATGGGATCGGGCATATTGCGACGAAAGCGGCCGGGTGCGGTATTCGTTGTGACCGCGCTGGACGCCAGCGAGTAATAAGCCAGTACGTTAGAATCTCCGCCACAACAGACAAATGTACGGGATGCACCACTGGCCTGATTTTTCATCGCCCGCTGCTTGAGCCAGTTATCCATCGAATCTACCCCACAGCAAAATGGAGTAAGAATATGCCCTGCGCGAAGGGGCTCTGGGGCAGAGATCATTTTTCCCGCTCCCACGGCGCAGGGGTCTGCATAGTTTTACTCAGTGCGGCATTAGGTGCTGGAGCCTGATCCAGACGAGCCAGAAATTCCTGATAAGCCTCTGGATCGGCCATTATGATGCGTTGTTCGATCAGTGCCTCTTCCGCAGCAGCGCGGGCTGCTTCCAGCACGAAGTCAGTGCGGTTTTTCCCTCTCGCTTTCGCTGCCCGATCGATAAGATCTCGCTCGGCAGGCCTGATGCGCAGGTTAAGGGTTTCGCGTTTCACCGCCATAGTGTTTGCAGCTGGCATGGTGTTGTCCTCCTCTGTTCAATGGATATTAAGTATACAACACGCGTAACGCAGATGTCATTACAACGCTTTAAAAGGCACCGAACCGAAAGGACTTCAACTTATTTATATCCACGACATTCCGACCACTGCGTCAGCAGCGCATACAATTTAGCTGGCTCCAGAGGCTTACGCAGCACCAGGTACCCCTCCTGCTCTGCCTCCAGCAGAACCGGTGAATTAAATTCGCCGCTGACTATCGCGCCGCTCATATCCGGCAGACGTTCAAAAAGCGCTTTAAGAACGTCGAAGCCGCTTTCACCGGATCGCAGACGCTGGTCGCACAGCACGGCGAACGGCTTAAAGCCCTCGTCGATTATGGCGAACGCTTCTTCAGCGGAGGCCGCGCAGCGCACGTTGATTCCCCATACGCTCATCAGGCTCTCCCAGGCAGACGTCACCAGCGGATCGTCATCGACGACCAGGCAGGAACCGTGCAGCGGTGCATAGCGTACCGGCGTGGCGGTGCTATCACAGGCGGGTTGGGTGTCCAGCGCGATGTCTTCGCCAGCATATTGAGTGAAGCGCATCCAGAAGCGTGAGCCTTTACCTTCAATGGATTGCATCCCGTACTTCACCTTCATCAGCTTGGCACAACGGGCCACTACGGCCAGTCCCAGTCCGTGTCCGGCGCTGTCAATCTTCCATGCCAGCTCAGGGCGGTAGTAAGGTGAGAAGATTTTACCTTTCTCGTCATCGGCGATACCGACACCCGTATCCCACACCTCTACCATACACTCCTCACCGCGTGGCCGGATGGCGACCAGTACGCCCCCCTGTAGCGTGTAGCGAAGGGCGTTTTGAATCAGGTTAATCAGGGATTGTCGCACCAGCAGCGGATCGCCTGTCACGTAGATGCGGCGTTTGGGTCGACGGGTAGACAGTCGCAGGGCACGGCTGTTGGCCTCTTCGCGAAACAGCGTGATCACCGAGTCAAGCAGAGCGCCGATATCCACTTTGGTCGGGGCAGAAAGGACATTCCCGGATTCAATTTTGCTGAGATCGAGCAGAGAGTTGAGCATTAAATGTACCGAACGAACGCTCTGCTGCAGGTCAAGGAGTTGCGGCGTCAGGCTATCGTCCCGGTTTCGGTGGAGAATGGCTTCGATCAGAAAACCCATGGCGTGCACGGGCTGGCGCAGATCGTGGCTGGCGGTTGTCAGAAACTGATTTTTATCCAGCAGAGCCTGCTCCGCGTCCTCTTTGGCCTGACGAAACTGTTCCGCCAGGCGCGAGCTTTTTTCCTCAAGAAGCGCTTGCTGTATAAAGAAAGCGTGTGAAGTTAATGCATGGCGGTAAATCGCGAAGCCGTAAAGCAGATTCAGCATGAGCACGATGAACATTAACTCATCCAGCCGCCAGATAATGCCGAGGTTCAGCACCCCCCAGGAGGCGAAGAAAAAGCGCGTAAAAGTGCTGATGACCGGCGTCAGATGCGTCGCATTGGCGGCGACGATAGCGGCGATGCTGATATTAAGGAGCAGGAAAAAGTCAAAGTTCTGCGTCTGCGGGGTAATTAAATAGAGTGATGAAATGCCCAGCCCGTGGACAAAGGCGATATTATTAATACGCGGAAGCCAGCGACGCAGCACGTCCTTTTCAATATTGTCTTTCGCTTCGCGCTGATAGCGTCGATGCAATATTCGTATCGCCACTGCACATAGCAGATAAATGATTATCCAGGTAATCGTTGGGCCGAGGTCATCCCCAAGCATATAAATCCAGATGGCGAAAGGGATCCCGACAAAGGGCACCGCGCTAAAGCTAAACACCAGCCGCAGAAAGGTGTTGTTTAGCAAACGGATCTGCGCCGGAGGAGAGATACCCTCGTTCTGTAAGCTCTGGAAAAACCTCATTCCGACGGTTCCTGCTTGCCATGCAGAAGCGTGATGGCCTCTACCCTGCTGTTAACACCTATCTTTTTCAATATATTGCTGATGTGTTCTTTGACCGTGGGCTCAGAAATTGAAAGCTGTGCGGCGATTCTTTTATTTGGCAGGCCACGCATAATCATATTTAATACATCTATTTGCCGCGGCGTTAAGTTAAATTTACTTAACTTCTCATTATTCGACTGAACGGAAATTTCGCTTCCATCAGGGAACCACGTCAAATTATTAGTGAGTGCGAAAACGGCCTGTGAGAACATTTCAGGCGGTTCGCTTTTCAATACAAAACCGTGCCCCCCGGCGGCATGAACTTTCCGCCAGAGATCATTATTGTCATCCCCGCTGACCACCAGGAGTCGTATCTGTGGGTAAAGTTGTTTCACTTCTTTGAGTAATTTCAACGCCGTTCCGGACGAGAGCCAAAAATCGATTACCAGCAAACGTGGTGGGCCATTATCCCTAATTTGACGGTAGCAATCGTCTTCATTCGTCACCACATACGCCTGCTTAAATTGGCAATGTGTAATCAGATAATTGGCGATGCCGCTAGCTACCAATGGATGGTCATCAACGACCAACGCATAATTCTGTCCCAAAGGGTCCTCCTTTAACCTTCGCATATCTGAGAGTACAGATGAATTATTATCTACCCACCCTACTTTAGGAGGGTTTTTTCGATTAGGAAAGGGAAATATATTATTCGCTGATTTGAGTAAATGAAAACATAAATACAATCAGTGAAATTAACTGATTGGATATCAAGGATAATTTATGAAAAAACCTCTCGTCTTTTTAACCGTTACGTTGATGCTAACCGGTTGTTCCACGCTGAAAACCGATCAGGCTATTCCACTCCTGCAGGCGGAGACCGCTAAAATGCTGGGGCTGGGCTCATCAGATGAAATAACCGTGACCAATGTAAATGGCGCCCAGCCGGACGCACTGGGTGGACAAAAGCTGTCTTATCGCGCCACGACGGAAAAAGGGCGTATTTTCGATTGCTCATCAATGATGATGCCTGGGATTTTAGGATCCGCACCGACACTCAGCGCGCCAACCTGTACCCCTGTCGTCACTCATAAATAATTAACTTCAAATCAAAAGGCGTACATAAATAACGCCTTTTATATTTTCTGACGTATCTGAGTTTTCATAAAAACGATTTTCCAGACATCACGCTAATGAGTACGGAGATAGCCCGTGAATAACTCTACATCGCATGCTTTAGCGGTTAAGACGCCGCTTTCCAGACTTTACCTCGCTCTATTTTCCGCGCCGCTGTTACTGCTTTCACCTGCCGATTTCGCACGTGCAGCCGATGCAATTTTTGATGGCGACGCGCGTATTACCGAAACGCTGGGTTACACCGGAGATGTTTACGTTGGACGTAATCAACGCGGAAACCTGCTGATCGATAATGGCAAAATCACCGCCTATAACATCAATATCGGTCGACTGTTCGATGGCCAAATTTATGAAAGCGTCGTCACGGTTCGTGGGCCAAACGCTGAGCTTAACGCGGTGAACGATCAGTACGTCCTGCGCGGTGACCTTAATCTTGGCCTCGGCACCCTGCGTGTCGAAGAGGGCGCGCTGGCGAGCGCGAAGGAGATCGTTGTCGGCACCACCCGCGGCTACGACAGCCACCTTATCGCCACGGGTGCGGGTTCTCGCGTGACCAGTAATTTTCTCAGCGTAGGCACCGATCTGGGGGCACGCTCCACGCTGGCGATTGAAGACGGCGCGGCGCTCAGCACCGCCTACGATGCGCGCATCGGCAACGGTACCGGGCCGGGTGAAACCGACACGCTGAGCCCGAAAGCCACCGTCACGGGGAGCGGTTCACAGTGGAATGTTGGCCGTACATTGACGCTTTATGGCGATCTGGACGTGCTGAACGGTGGAACGGTTAACGTTGGCGGCGCGCAGGTGGCGGGCGTCTCCGGGGCGGGTAAAACCGCCGAGCTGGTTATTGCGGGCAAAGACTCACGCTTTACCAGCGTTAGCAGCGTGAGCGTGGGCGATTATGGCAATGGCGTGCTGTCTGTGATTGACGGCGGTTCATTTTCCGCTGGTAGCAATACGCTGATCGTGGGGACTTCGGGTTCCGGTTCGAACCGGGGTGCGCTCATCATCGGCAGCCGCGGCAATATGGACACCGGCACGGGTTTAACTGAGCCAACGCTTGGCACAGCGGGTGGCGCGGGTACTCTCGATGCGAATACGGCAATCAGCCTGCGTGGCGGGCTGTTCGGCAGCTATGTCTACTTCAACCATACCGACGGAAATTACGTCTTCAGCAACACGATGAGCGGTGAAGGTGAGGTGATCAATACCTCCGGGCAGACAACGCTAAACGGCGATCTTTCAGCCCTGCAGGCGAACGTGACCGCGCGCGGTGGCAAAGTCATTATTGCCAGCAATATCAACACCCAGCCAGAAGACGATATTTTTGATATTCAGACCCTTAGCGCCGAGAACGGCGGAACGCTGATCCTCAACGCGACGGCGGGATCCGACGTTAGCAACGGGCTGGGCTACAGCAGCGCCGCGTCAATCAAAGCCGGCGGCACGCTTGGGGGGAACGGCACGCTGGGCCAGACCGAGATCCTGTCCGGCGGGCATATCTCGCCCGGTGACGGCAATATCGGTACGTTGACGCTGAAACGCTATCTGAACTTTGTCGGCGAATCCTTCTATGATGTTGATATTGCCGGAGATGGTCGTAGCGACCAGCTGCTGGTATCGGGCAAAACCACCATCAGCGACCAGGCTAAAGTACAGGTCACCGCGCTGGACCCGCAAACCAGCTACAAAACGGGCCAAAGCTATCGCATTTTAACCTCGGACGGGGGAATTGACGGTCAGTTCGCGGGGGCGATCTCCAAATCTGCCTTCCTGGACGTGGCGCTGAAGCAGGGCACCAACGCCGTCGATCTGACCATCGCCCAGAAAGAGACCGGCGGCGAGAATCCTGGAGGCGAAAATCCGGGAGGTGAGAATCCCGGAGGCGAAAATCCCGGAGGCGAAAACCCGGGCGGTGAGAATCCTGGCGGTGAAAACCCGGGCAGCGGCAAGCCGGGCATTTTCCAGACCGTGGCCAAAAGCAGCAACCAGTGGAATACCGCCGGTGCGCTCTCCACGCTGACGCAAAGCGGCCCGTCGCTGGCGCTGTACAACTCGCTGCTGGTGCTGAGCGCGCCGGAAGCGCGCGAGGCGTTCAACCAGCTGTCCGGTGAAGTTTATCCGTCAATGCAGTCCAACCTGATCGCGGGCAGCACGCAGGTGTTTAACGTGTTAAACCAGCGTATGCAGCGCGCATTTGATAACGACAGCCTGCCGATACCACCGTTAGCGATGTCGCTGGTGCAGCAGCCGGAGCCGCAAAATAACGGCGTCTGGGGTCAGACCTTCAGTTCATGGAGCCGAAACAACGGCGACGGTAACGTGGGCAAGCTGGATGGCAATACCACCGGCTTCCTGCTGGGGGCAGATCGCAAGCTGGCGGATCATAACGTGCGTGTTGGTGGCTACTTCGGCTACAGCCGCGGTGATTACGACGTCGATAGCCGTCGTTCCTCAACGGATACCGACAACTACCATCTTGGCCTGTATGCAGCGGGTCAACAGGATGCGTTCTCCCTGCGCGGCGCGCTGGGTTATACCTGGCACAAGATCGAAGGCGAGCGCACTGTTGATTTCAGCGGCTTCTCGGATCGTCTGAAGTCGGATTACGACGCCAACTCGCTGCTGGCGTTCACCGAAGCGGGCTACCGTTTCGGCCAGCCTGATATGAATATTGAGCCGTTCGTCAATTTATCGTACGTCCGACTGCATACCGACAGCTTCAGGGAAGACGGCGGTGCCGCCGCGCTGAGCGTACGTAACGAAACGATGAACACCTTCTATTCCACCCTCGGGGTGCGCGGTGTGACCGAGCTACCGAAGAACGTTAACCTCTACGGTTCGTTGGGCTGGCAGCACGCCTATGGCGATAAGAACACCTCTTCGCGCATGGCGTTTGCGGGCAGCGACACGTTCATTACTCAGGGTCAGGCCGTGGATGAGGACGTGATGGTGGGTGATATCGGCGTGAGCGTACAGCTGTCTCGAGCGGCGACGCTGGATGTGGGTTATCAGGGGCAATATGGTGCGGATACCCGCGTCAACTCGGTTAACGCGAATCTGCGCTGGTCGTTCTGAATCATTTCTATTAAAAGAACCCGCACTTGTGGCGGGTTCTTGCTTTTGGGCACTCAGGAATTCAGGGATCGTTCCCACCTGCGTCCAGCAGTTTGTTTTTAAAGATAAACAAACACGCCTCGTTGAAGTTCTCCACTCCCAGGCGTTCCGAGAGCGTCGTTCGTTTGCGATAGAGGCTTTTCACCGACGTATTCAGCTCCTCGGCAATGGCTTCCATCGACATCCCTGCCCTCAGCAACCGCAACATGATCGCTTCGTGCGTGCCCGGCCGTAAATTAAGTAGCCACCTCGTGGTCAGGCGTCTGCCCTTCATATTAAGAATCAGATTAAACAGCGAGGCCATATCTGGCGCGGTGAGCGACGTGTTCATAAATAACTTCATACTGAGCAGATTCTCCTCGCGGTGTCGCATATCAAGCATAACGCAGCAGATTGTTTTTTTCGTTCTGGCCGGATGGCGTATCAGGTAATCATATAAACGGAGCGGAGCACGACTATCAATCAACACAGAATATTCATCTGCACCGTTATCAAATATGTTTCTGTCAATCTTGTCGAGCAGGATAATATCCGGAAAAAAAATCCGCATCCCCCTCACAAGGTAGCGATCCTGAGTCACTAACACTATTGAAGTTGCCACTAACCATCCCTTTTAGATTAAAGCAAGAACGATCCTTCAGAAAGAAGGCCGCCTTCGTTTTATAGCGCTGTTATTTTAACGATAAATGTATTCTGGCTTTGGATATCCCTCAATACAGACATTGATGAGAAAGACTTCCTGTAGACTATCATTCAATGGCCGCCATTAATTATAAATAAAAAACAATCGCAGAAAAGTCACTTCTCTAAACATTAAGAATTTTTGTCATGAAACTTCCCAAATATGTACCAGAAAGTACTTTAATTGACACAGCAAAACCGCATAAAAAATATATAACAGGCTGTCACAATAAAAATAAAATAAATAACTTTCAATGAGTTACAAATAAATAGTCAATTCAATAAAAACGTTAAAAACCGCTCGATACAGAATTATCTCAAAACGATAAACCCGCTTTTCAACATATTTATCAGGCAACATATCAGGTGTACATTAGCTTTCACCCAATCCCCTGAGATAAGGATCCATAATTACCTTTAGGTAAGTATCCCACAACATCACTGCATTTAGATTTAATGTTCTCATTTATGGCCTTTAACGCTGAGTTTAAAGGCGGCCGTGTTATGCAATGGATTCACGATAAACAAATGGCAAATAGATATGGAAAGATCGCTTCGCTTCAATACGTTATTCTTTTATCGCACCCCAACATTATTGTTCCTGTTATTCCTCTTTCCTGTTCTGGCTCAGGCGACTGAATCCGTTTATGAGCAACAGATTCAACAGGCGCGTAACGGTAATTACACGCCGTTTCTCGATTATCTTCAGCGTTATCAGCAGCAGCATGCCCTGACACCTGAACACGTTGCGGACTGGTTACAGGTGGCAGCCTGGGCGGGTCATGATGACGAGGTTATTCAGGTCTGGCAGCGTTATGGCATTTATATGCCGCTGCCTGCCCGCGGCGTTGCTGCCGTCGCGCAATCCAGGCGAAATCAAAAAGCGTGGCAGCCAGCCCTGGCGCTCTGGAAAGAGGCGCGTAGCCTTGCGCCGGATAACGACGATTATCGTATCGGCTATATAAAAACCCTGGCCGATGCCCGCATAGATACGCTTGCCCTGCAGGAAGCCCAACGGCTGGTGGCGGAAAATCCCTCTCAAGCGCATCTTCAGACGCTCTCCTATGTCTGGTTACGCCAGGGGAAAAGCTGGGATCGGCTGCTGGCAGACACGCGCGCGCTGAATATCGCACCTGAGAATAAAGCGCTCCTCAGCGAGCTGATCGACGCGCTTACGGATAACCGGGTGAATACCCCCGCGCTCCAGCTTTCACAAAGCGTGACGCTGTCTCCCGCGGAGCGTCGACGTCTTGAGCGTAATGCCGCCGCCGAACGGGTTCGCCTTGCCGATGTGCCAGGCAGAACAGAAAAGGAGCGCCTGCAGCTTGCGCAATCCGCGCTGAATCGTTACGACACCCTGCTTGCTCGCTGGCAAAACGAGCCGCAGGCGGCGGAAGACGTCGTCCTTGCGCGTATCGACAGGCTTGGCGCGCTGTACGCCCATGCTGATTACCCAAAGGTGATAAGCGAATATCAGGATCTTACGGCAGCCCAGCATCCGGTGCCGGGCTGGGCAATTGGCTGGGTCATCTCCGCGTATCTGCAGGAGAAAAACGCGACCGCCGCCTTCGCGCTTCTGCAACGCTATCCGCAATATGCTTCCGACCCGCAGGATGAGGAGCACGCGCTTTTTTACGCCTGGCTGGATACGGGAGAGTACGAGGCCGCCCGCCAGTACGTTGAGCGCCAGACCCGCGACGTCCCCTGGACCCGTTACGACTTTGGCTCCCCTACCCCTCAGCCGAACGATCGGTGGCTTACCGGGCAGTCGCTCCGTTTTAACTATTTGCTGGCGACGAATGCCCTGCCGGAAGCCGAAACGCTGGCGCACCGTCTGGCGACAACGGCGCCGGGCAATCAGGGGCTACAGATTGACTACGCCACCCTGCTTCAGGCGCGGGGCCTGCCGCGCGCGGCCGAGCAAAAGCTGAAAACGGCGGAGGCGCTGGAGCCGTCCAATACAGAGCTAGAGCAACAGCAGGCCTACCTCGCGATGGACCTGCAGGCGTGGCGACAGATGGATTTACTGGCCGACGACGTGCTGGCGCGCGCGCCCGCCGACCGCAGCGCCAGGCGTCTCGACAGGCTCCGAACGGTCCACCACATGTCCGAACTGCGCCTCAACGCGGGCAAGGGCTTGCACTCAGATAACCCCGTCAGCGGGACACACGACCTGAACTGGGACGCCACGCTCTATGGCCCACCCGTAGCGGATAGCTGGCGGCTGTTTGCAGGTGCCCGCTACGCGCAGAGTCATTTCGATGAGGGCAAAGGTGCCAGCCGTCACCTTTTGGGCGGCGTCGAATGGCGGCCACGCGACTTGCAGCTCGAGGCCGAACTCTCCAGCAACCGCTATCACGGTGAAAACAAGCCGGGCGCTCGCCTCTCAACGACGTACTTTGCGACCGATCGCTGGCAGGTCAGCGGCAGCCTTGAGCGCCTGTCGCGCACTACGCCCCTTCGGGCGTTACGCAACGGAATTAGCGCCAACCGGGGTGAAGGCGGGGTGCGCTGGTACCAAAACGAGCGGCGTGAGTACCAGTTCAGCGCCGCCCTCAGCCGCTTCTCCGATCATAACCGTCGCCAGGAATACACCCTCACGGGTAAGGAGCGTCTCTGGCAGACCCCGTCCCTGACGCTGGATCTCGAACCGGGGATCGCCGCCAGTAAAAACAGCCAGCGGGACACGCTCTATTACAACCCGGCGCGGGATCTGTCCGTGACGGCTGCCCTGGCCGTTGACCATGAGATGTATCGCCATTACGACACCCTCTGGAGCCAGCAGGTCGTGGCGGGAGGCGGCAGCTACTGGCAGAAAAATCAGTCCGCTGGCGCCATCGCCCTGCTGAGTTACGGACAACGCGTTCAGTGGAACAACGTTATCGATACCGGCGTGATGCTGAACTGGGATAAGCGCCCTTACGACGGCAAACGCGAGAGCAACCTCTCCGTCACGTTTGACGCGACTTTACGCTTTTAAGGATGAATATGCTGAACACACGTTTTTCCGTGAGCCTGATACTCCTCGGCTGGCTCTGCCTCAGCGCGAGCGTCTGCGCGCAGGCGATCTCGTTCATTGCGCCCAAAGCACGGCCGCAGCTGGAGGCAAGTAAACCCTGGCCGAAGAACCAGTTTCTGGTCCTGGCCTATCACGACGTAGAAGATGATGCCGCTGACCAGCGCTACCTCTCCGTTCGCACCAGCGCGTTAAACGAGCAGATAAGCTGGCTTCTGCACAACGGCTATCATGCCATCAGCGTGCAGGACATTCTCGATGCGCATGACGGGAAAAAAACGCTGCCGCCAAAGGCCGTTCTGCTCAGCTTTGACGACGGTTACAGCAGCTTCTACACCCGCGTCTGGCCGCTGCTTCAGGCGTGGAACGTCCCTGCGCTGTGGGCGCCGGTGGGCAGCTGGGTCGATACGCCAGCTAATCAGAAGGTGAATTTTGGCGGCCTGATGACGCCCCGCGATCGCTTCGCAACGTGGGACATGGTGCGCGAGCTCAGCCAGTCACCGCTGATTGAGATCGGATCGCATACCTGGGCCTCGCATTACGGCATTCCGGCAAACCCGCAGGGCAGCCGCGAACCGGCGATCGCCAACCGCTTTTATGACAAAGCAACGGGACGCTATGAAACCGACCAGCAGTTCAACCAGCGGATCGGCGATGACGTTCGCAAAGTGACTGAAAAAATCACGCAGGTGACGGGCAAAGCGCCGCGCGCCTGGGTCTGGCCTTACGGCGCCGCCAGCGGTACCTCGCTCGCTATCGCCAGACAGCAGGGTTATCAGCTGGCCTTTACCCTTGAGGACGGGCTGGGAAATGTGCAGGATCTGGGCAACATCCCCCGCCTGCTGATCGCCGGAAATCCCTCGCTCAAGGCGTTTGCCAGTACGGTCAGCCAGGTTCAGGAGCACGATCCCGTGCGCGTCATGCACGTCGATCTCGACTACGTTTACGATCCCGATCCGGCCCAGCAGACCCAAAACATCAACAGGTTGATCCAGCGGGTCTACGACATGAAGATCAGCCATGTTTTCCTGCAGGCGTTTGCCGACCCGCAGGGCGACGGCAGGATCACGGCGCTCTATTTCCCGAACCGTCGTTTGCCGGTTCGGGCCGATCTCTTTAATTTTGTCGCCTGGCAGCTACAAACCCGCGCGGGGGTAAAAGTCTTCGCGTGGATGCCGGTGCTCTCGTTCGATCTCGATCCTTCCCTGCCGCGCGTGCAGCGCCGGGATCGTCAAACCGGCCAGCTGCGCGAAGCCACCGAGCCCTATATCCGGCTCTCCCCGTGGGATCCGCAGGTGCGCCAGCAGGTGACGGATATCTATGAAGATCTGGCCCGCTATGCCAGCTTCAACGGGATTTTGTTCCATGACGATGCGGCGCTGACGGACGTGGACGATGCAGGACAGGACACGACTCGCCAGAAGAGCCAACGGCTTATCGGCTTTACCCACGCCCTGAGCCTGGCGGTGAAGCATATCCGTGGCCCGCAGATAAAAACCGCCCGCAACATGTTCGCCCTACCCATTCTGCAGCCCGAAAGCGAAGCGTGGTTCGCGCAGAATCTTGATGATTTTCTGGCGGAGTATGACTGGACAGTACCGATGGCCATGCCGCTGATGGAGTCCGTCGCGGCAGACGAGAGCGATGCCTGGCTGACGCGTCTGGTTAACGCGGTCGCCGCGCGCCCCGGCGCGCTCGATAAAACGATTTTTGAGCTGCAGGCCAGGGACTGGAACCAGAAACCGCAGCGCGCCGTTGCCGATAGCCAGCTTGCGCAGTGGATGCGCGTGCTCCAGCTGAACGGCGTCAAAAATTACGGTTACTACCCCGACGACTTCCTCAACAACCAACCTGATATCTCGCGCATCAGGCCTGAATTTTCTTCGTACTGGTACCCTGACAATGACTGATCGCATTATCGCATTCTCTATTTTATGTCTGGTATTCGGGTTGCCGTTGGGCGTGGCCGCCCTCTTTACCGGCGAACTGATTCTGGATTTTGTGTTCTTCTGGCCGCTGTTCATGTCGGTGCTCTGGATAACCGGCGGCCTCTATTTCTGGTATCAGCTTGAACGCCACTGGTCGTGGGATAAAGACACGCCTGCCCCGACGCTCGCCGGTGAGCCGCTCATCTCCATTCTTATCCCCTGCTTCAACGAGGGACGAAATGCGCGGGAGACCATCAGCGCCGCGCTGGAGCAGCGGTATGAAAATATCGAAGTTATCGCCATCAATGACGGCTCGTCTGACAACACCGCTGAGGTGCTGCAGGCGCTGGCGCAGGAACAGCCGCGCCTGCGGGTGATTAACCTCGCGGAGAACCAGGGGAAAGCGCTGGCGCTCAAAGCCGGGGCGGCAGCGGCCCGGGGCGATCTGCTGGTCTGCATTGACGGCGACGCCCTGCTCGATCGCGATACCGCCGCTTATCTGGTGGCCCCGCTGATTCAGTACCCCCACGTCGGGGCGGTGACCGGGAACCCGCGCATTCGCACGCGCTCCACGCTGATTGGCCGCATTCAGGTGGGGGAGTTCTCCTCCATCATTGGGCTCATTAAGCGGACGCAGCGGATCTATGGCCGGGTCTTTACCGTCTCCGGCGTCATCGCCGCCTTTCGCCGACAGGCGCTGGCGGACGTCGGGTACTGGAGCCCGGACATAATCACCGAAGACATCGACATCAGCTGGAAGCTCCAACTGCGCCACTGGGATATCTTTTTTGAGCCGCGAGCGCTGTGCTGGATTTTGATGCCGGAGACGCTGAAGGGCCTGTGGAAGCAGCGTCTGCGCTGGGCCCAGGGCGGCGCGGAGGTGTTTCTGGTCAACCTTCGCAAGATTGTGCGCTGGGAGCATCACCGCATGTGGCCCCTGTTTATGGAGTATGCGCTGTCAACGCTCTGGGCCTTCGCGTACGCGATGACAGTGCTGCTGTTCATCATCAGCCATGTCGCGCCCATTCCACCCAACCTGACCGTGGAGAGCCTTTTTCCACCGGAGTTTACCGGGCTGCTGCTGGGGGTGATGTGCCTGTTGCAGTTCCTGGTCAGCTTGTTCATCGAGCGGCGCTATGAACGAAGAGTGGCCAGCTCGCTTTTCTGGGTGATCTGGTTCCCGATGGTGTACTGGATGATTGGCCTGTTCACCACCCTCGTCGCATTTCCAAAAGTCATGCTTAAACGTCAGCGTGCCCGCGCGCGCTGGATCAGTCCGGACCGGGGAAAAGGAAGCCTTCAATGAACGAAAATACCTTAATTTTGACCGAGCATCGTCTCTTGCCACGTCTTTTCGATGCCGCGTTAACGCTGGTGGCATGGGGAGGCTTTCTGTTTTTCCTGTATGCCAGGCTCTGGATGCAACTAACCGATGAGAGCGACTACCGGTGGGGCGTGATTATCGCGTCCTTTAATACGGTGTTGCTCTACCTGCTGTTCGCCGCGCTCAACGGCTGGCTGCTGATTTTGTGGTATCAGTACAACCGCCGCCGCGCCCACGTGAGACGTCGTCAGCCGGGCTATTTTCACCAGGAGGAGCTGGCCCGCAGCTTTAATGTCTCACCGCAGATCATCTCCGAGATGAGCCAGTACAACCTGCTGACGGTGTATCACGATCAGATTGGCCGCATCATCGATCTGAAGGTAAGCGAGCAGCTGGAAGAGGAAGAACAGTAACGAAAAGCCCCCGCAGGATACCCTGCGGGGGTATTTTTATAGCGAGTCCTTCATCACGATCAGCGGCTCGATATCGCTCTCTTTCTTCACCACCAGCGAGTCATCGCCGCGCAGGCAGGTACCGCCATAGTTCCCGCCCACGGTAAAGGTACAGACCTGTATGTATTTGCCATCGACCTTCGGCAGGCACCACAGCTGCTGGTAGATGTTTTTACGGTCAACAAACTTGCCGCTGGATTTATCCAGCAGTTCGTCCTGGGCGCTGATGAGATCGATATTGCTGCCGCAGCGTCCGGCAATCGGCTTGACGGCATAGCCGGTCTGTTTCAGCAGGTCGTTAACCTCAAAATCGGTGTCGAGCAGGTAGCGGTGATTCGGGAACAGCTGCCACAGGACCGGAAGAATCGCCTTGTTACCGGGAATTACGGTCCACAGCGGTTCGAAGACCAGCACTTCCGGACGCAGCAGAACGTCAATCAGGCGCACCTCGCCCTCAGGATGCCCGGTGCGGATCGGCACGGCGGCGTATTCGGTTTCGCTGACCTCGCGGATCTGCTCAATCGCCGTCTCCCACGCCCAGGTTTTCCACACGCAGTTGACGTGGCGGCCTTCATCGTCAATCAACTGTCCGGCGGCATCCCAGCTGAGCGCCTCCAGCCCGTGCAGGATTTTGGTTTCAAACCCGGCCTGCATCAGCGAACGCTGGATAAAGAGCGCGTGATAGTCCTCTTCGACATCGTTGTCCTGCATGATGTGAACGAACGGCCGCGCGTGGCTGTGCTTCCATGCGCCGGTCAGCTCTTCCAGAAGGCCTTCCGCCGGGTTATGCCCGTTACCGCGATAGCCATTTTTCACCCACTCTTCGAGGATCAGCCCGCCTTCCGTGTGACAGGACGCGGAGTCAGCGTTGTACTCGTAGACCTTAATGCCGCGCTCATCCATGCAGAAATCCATACGACCGGTGATCATATGGTGGCGACGCCACTGCCAGGAGAGGCGCAGGCGCGGCCAGAGGATTTTCGGGATGTCGAAAAGCGCCAGCAGGCTGTCGTCTTTCAGCACCTTGTCCGTCGCGTGCAGGTACATCAGGTGCAGTTCGTTGGTGGCCTTGATCAGCTCCTGCTCGGCACTTTCGGTAATGGTGAAGTACTGGCAAGGATCTTTGTTGATCACATGGCCGTTGGCGCGGATATATGCCTGCTGCAGCGCGTCATTTTCGTTAAGCCATTTTCCGTCGAACTGACGTTTGTTTTTCAGCCGCGCGCCGCTGATTTTCAGCAGTTCGCCGTCGATTTCCGGCTGGGGAATGCTGTGTTCCGTGTCGTCGGTCTGGATCATCCAGCCGAGGATCTCCGTGTCGTTGAAGGTGTCATGGATGGTATAACACCCGTTCTCCACGCTCAGACGCAGCTCGCGCGTCCACTGCTGCCCGAGCGGCAGCGGGGAGTGAATCACGTTCTGCTCCGCAATACGCACCTTATCGTCGAGAAGCTGGGTGATCACCGCCACGTGGCCGGTCTCGTGAAACTCTCCGCCCTTTTGCCAGATCAGCAGCGCCCCGGCGCGCGGCGCGCGTTTCGAACCGTTGGCAAAAGCCTGAAGGGGCAGAATGTTATCGTTCACCACCTGACGCAAAAAGCGCAGAGAGAAGATCTCCCACGCCATGCCGACATCGGTAAACACAAAGCCATAGTTGAGAAACAGAAAACGGCGGGCAAACTCAACGCACTGCCACTTGTGGCCCATGTATTCGTTGCCGATATAGCTGCGAAAATCTGCGTCTTCCGGATATTTTCGCGGGTCCAGACTGCCGTAATTTGAAGAGTAAATCGCCACGCCACCGGGCGCATAGCCTAACAATGTCCCGAATGGCGCATCACTGCTTAACTTTCCTTTACGCATGTATCCAACCTAAAACAGGCAGGCGGCAATTTTTTGAGGGGTTGTCGTCGTCTGCACGTTGTAATTAACCTGACAGAGGTGGATTTATCATACACCTGCGTGGCAAATTATTCGTCGCAACAATGACTAAAATTCACAACATCAGGAGTCAACATGAGCGAACAGGCGCAAGCGCTGGAATGGGGCCACGGCCCGCGAACCTTTGAAGTGTTCCTGGAACCAACCTGCCCCTTCTCGGTTAAGGCATTCAATAAGCTGAATGCGTTTCTGGAACAGGTTGGGGAAGACAAGGTCACGGTCAAAATCCGTTTACAGTCCCAGCCGTGGCACCTGTTTTCCGGGGTGATTGTGCGCTGCATTCTGGCAGCATCCATGCTGCCGGACGGCAAAGCCGCCGCGCGTAAAGTGATGCAAGCGGTGGCCGACCATCGCGAAGAATTTGAATTTACCGACCACTGCAGCGGCCCGAATATGCAGGCCACGCCTGACGAAATTATCGCCCGGATCGAGGGCTACAGTGGGGTGCAGGTTGCAGGCGCGTTTGCCCGGCCGGAACTGCAAAATGAGATCAAATGGCACTGCAAATACGCCCGCCAGAACGGCATTCACGTCTCGCCGACGTTTATGGTTAACGGCCTTGTGCAGGCGGATTTAGGCAGCGGCGATAACGTAGAGGTTTGGGCGAAGCGGGTGTTGGGATAGCGTTGTGGAGCCGTTCATGCCGGGTGGCGGCTTCGCCTTACCCGGCCTACGAAACACAACCCCCTGTAGGTCGGGTAAGCGAAGCGCCACCCGACACGTTTAAGGCTCAAATCTTAAACAACCAGCACGCCGCGAAATGCCCTGACGCAATCTCCTGCATGGCAGGCTCCTGCGTCTGGCAAACCGGCATGGCGTGCGGGCAGCGGCTGCAGAACTTACAGCCCGGCAGCGCGGACGTGGGGCCTGGAATTTCGCCGCGCAGGGTGACGTCTTCGAGATTGCGGATGCGCGGATCGGGCTGGGGAACCGCCGCCAGTAGCGCGCGGGTATAAGGGTGTGCCGGACGCTGATACAGCTCATTCGCCGGGGCCACCTCCACCAGTTTACCGAGGTACATCACCCCAATGCGGCTGGAGATATGGCGCACCATGGAGAGATCGTGGGCGATAAACAGATAGGTTAGCCCCAGCTCCTGCTGCAGATCCTGCAAAATATTCACCACCTGCGCCTGCACCGATACGTCCAGCGCCGAGAGCGGCTCATCGCACAGCACAAATTCAGGATGCACGGACAACGCGCGGGCAATACTGATGCGCTGACGCTGCCCGCCGCTGAACTCATGCGGGAACCGTTCAAGGTGTTCGTGCTTGAGCCCCACTTTGTAGAGCAGCGTTTCCGTACGTTCTCGCTGTTCTTCGCGGCTGTAGCCGTGGATCTGCATCGGTTCGGCCACCAGCTGTCGCACCGTCATACCGGGGTTAAGCGAAGAGTAAGGATCCTGAAAAATCGCCTGCATCCGCTTACGCAGCGGCTTGAGCTCTCTTTCGCGGGCGTGGGCGATCGCCTGCCCGGCGAAGTGGATCTCGCCCGAGGTGATATCGAAAAGGCGCAGGATGGCGCGACCGAGGGTGGATTTCCCGCAGCCGGACTCCCCCACCAGGCCAAACGTCTCGCCCGGCTGAATATCAAAGCTCACGCCATCAACCGCCTTCACGGCCACGCCTTTACGCAGCAAACCGCCGTTGAGCGGATAGTGCTTGCGCAGATCGCGCACGCTCACTAATGGCGCCTGTTGTTCACTCATGCCTGAATCTCCTTATCGGCCCATAGCCAGCAGGCGGCGCGATGGCCCTCTCCGGCAATGTAAAATGCGGGTTGCCGTTCACACTGGGGCATGCGCTTCGGGCAGCGTTCCGCGAATGGACAGCCCGGCGGCGGGTTAAGCAGGCCAGGCGGAGAACCTTCAATGGGCGATAAACGTTGATTCACCTCATCCGGGCGCGGCAGCGAGGCCAGCAGACCCTGGGTGTAAGGATGCGCAGGGCGATAAAAAATGTCCTCCACGCTCCCCTCCTCCATCACCAGCCCGCCGTACATCACCACCACGCGGCTGCAGACCTGCGCCACCACGCCGAGATCGTGGGTAATTAGCAAAATCGCGGTCCGGGTCTGCTGCTGCAGGCTTTTCAGCAGGCGCAGGATCTGCGCCTGAATGGTCACGTCCAGCGCGGTGGTCGGTTCGTCGGCAATAAGAAGCTTCGGGTTGCAGGAGAGCGCAATAGCGATCATCACGCGCTGGCGCATTCCGCCGCTGAACTCGTGCGGATACTGATTGTAACGGCGTTCCGCTTCGGCAATGCCCACCTGATCCAGCATGGCTATTGCTGCCGCTTTGGCCGCTTTTTTCGACAGTTTTTTATTTCGCACCAGGATCTCAGACATCTGCTTGCCGATAGTGAGCACCGGGTTCAGGGCGGTCATCGGATCCTGAAAAATCATCGCGATCTCGTTGCCGCGAATGGCACGCATCTGCGCGGGGGTTTTCTGCGCCAGGTCCTCATTCTGGAAGCGGATGCTGCCGCCCGTTATCCGTCCGTTGCTCCCCAGAAGCTGGATAATCGACTTACAGGTGACGCTTTTCCCGCAGCCCGACTCGCCGACGATACCGACGAGTTCGCCCGGCTGAACCTGAAAGCTCACGCCACGCACCGCGTGAACCTCGCCCTCGCGGGTGCGGAACGTGGTTTGCAGGTTCTCAAGCGCTAACAAGTTACTCATCGCGATTCGCTCCTGGTTCAAAGGCGGTACGGAACACATCGCCCAGCACGTTAAAGCTGAACACCGTCAGCAGGATCAGAATGCCGGGGAACATCGCCAGCCACGACGCTTCGCCAATATAAGACTGGGCGTTGTTAAGCATGCTTCCCCATGATGCCGCCGGTGCCTGCACGCCCAGCCCTAAGAAGCTGAGCGTTGACTCCATCAGAATGGCCGAGGCGATATTCAGCGTGGCCGCCACGATAATGGTCGGCAGCACGCCGGGAATGATGTGGCGCACGATAATACGCAGCGGATGCGCTCCCGACGCGCGGGCATAAAGCACGTACTCGCGCTCTTTCACCGATAGGGTTTCAGCACGCACCAGACGCGACATGTTCATCCACGTCAGCAGGCTGATAATCAGAATGATGTTATCCACGCCCGGCTTGAGGTAAGCATTCACCACCAGCAGCAGGAAGAAGGCCGGAATGGCCATCAGGATATCCACGGCGCGCATCATCAGGTTATCCAGCCAGCCGCCAAAATAGCCGCTCACCGTTCCTACCACCGTGCCGATAAGCGTGGAAAAGAGCATGGCAAGAAAACCGACCATCAGGGAGATCTGGCCGCCGTACAGTGCGCGGGTAAAGTAGTCGCGCCCGTATTCGTCGGTGCCGAACCAGTGCGCGGCATCCGGCGGCAACGTGCGCGCGCCGAGCGCCATCCGATCTGGATCGTACGGACTTAACCCCGCACAGAGCGCGGCGACAACGAAAATAAAAAGCACAAACAGGGAGAACTGCGCCGGACGGTTGCGGCGCAGCTGGTGACGAACCTGCTGCCAGCGTCTGCTCATCCGGTTACCTCAGCGTACGAATGCGGGGATCGGCGAAGCGATAAAGCACGTCGGCGATCAGGTTACCGACGATCAGCATCATCGACGAGAGCATGATGATCGCCATAATCAGCGGGTAGTCCAACGAAGCGATCGACTGGATCCCGAGCAGCCCCATCCCCGGCCAGGAGAAGACGCTTTCCGTCACATAGGCCCCCACAATCAGCTCACCGAACGACAGGCCGAACAGGGTTATCACCGGCAGCAAGACGTTTTTCAGCACGTGGCGGAACAGAATACTGGAACGCGTGGCGCCGTAGGCAAGCTGGGTCTGCACGTAATCGGCCGAGAGCTGCGAGATGGTGTTGGAGCGGATGTAGCGCACGTAGCTGGAGAGGTTGTAGAACGTGAGGGCAATACACGGCAGCACGCCGTGGCGCAGCAGATCCAGCCCGTTGTCCTCCATGCCGATGGTGCGCATCCCCATGCTGGGGAACCAGTTAAGCTGCACGGCAAAGACGGTGATGAGCAAAATACCGAACCAGAAAATCGGCACCGAGATGCCGATATAGGCGAACAGGTTCAGGAGGTGATCCAGCCAGCGGTGCTTAAATGCCCCCGCCAGCAGGCCCAGCGGAATAGCCAGCAAGATCGCCAGCAGCAGCGACGCCCCCATCAGCCCCAGCGTGGCCGGAATGCGTTCACCGATCATCTCCAGCACCGGGCGGTGGTAAATCAGCGAATAGCCGAGATCGCCCTGCAGGACGTTTTTCAGCCACAGAACGTACTGCGTGACCAGCGGCTTATCCAGCCCCAGGCTCTGGCGAATACGTTCGATATCTTCCGGGGCCATACGCGGCGTGATGTACGCCGCCACCGGATCGCCGGGCGCGAGCTTGACCAGCAAAAACGCCACCAGCGAAATGAAGAAAAGCATCGGCAGCAATTGCAGCAGCCGACGCGTGAGGAGTGTGTTCACGACGTGCCCTTACCAAAGCCCCGACCTGACGGCCGGGGCAATCGCTTATTTCTGATAGATTTTTGACAGATCCTGGAACAGATAAACCGGTTTCGGCTCTGCTTCCTGGGTGCCGCCGAAACGCTTGTCCACCGCGACGGTCGCATTGGTATAGGCGATCGGGTAGTAGGTCATGTCGTTTGCCACGGTCTGCTGAATTTGCTTATAGATATCGGCACGTTTCGCGGCGTCGGTTTCCACTGCGCCTTTATCCCACAGGGCATCGAACTGCGGATTTTTGTAGTGCGCGTAGTTATAGGCCTCGTTGCTCATGAACAGCGATTTATAGCCGTCCGGCTCTGAGCCCATGATGTAGCCGCCCAGGTTCAGCTCCCACGCGGTGTTATTCATATCAAGACTGCGCTGAGACATGGCGTTGGAGTCCAGCGGCATCAGCTCCACGTTCACCCCAATGCCCTTCAGCGCCTGCTGAATGTAGAGCGCCATGCTCTCCTGGGTTTTGTTGGTGTTCACATACGCCAGGCGCAGCTTGAGGTTGTCCGGCGCGCCGGACGCTTTAAGCAGATCTTTGGCCTTTTGCAGGTCAAATTTGTACTGCTCGACGTCATCCGTCTTGTAAAGCGTATCTGGCGTCAGGAACGACGTCGCCGGTTTAGCGTAGTCCAGCGAGGTAAACGCGGTCTGGGCCAGCTCGTCCTTGTTGATGGCGTACGCGATGGCCTGACGCAGCGCTTTGCTCTTCATCACCGGCACGTTCTGGTTGAACGTCATATAGGCCAGACGGCCTTCCGGATAGACCACGAAGTCAAATTTCCCGGTATTTTTCAGGCGGTTCACGTCCTGCGGGTCAACCATCTTGAGGTTGATTTCACCGTTTTGCAGCGCCAGGTTGGCGGCGTTGCTGTCTTTGGCGAAACGGTAGGTGACCGAATCAAGCTTCGCTTTGCCGTTCCAGTAATCGTCAAAACGGGTCAGGGCGTAATACTGACCGGCGCGATACTCTTTAAACTTAAACGGCCCAGAGCCTACCGGCGCATCGTTTTTGGTGCTCTTTTCCAGGTCGCCTTCACCGGCGAACACGTGCTGCGGGATCGGGTAGATCTGTACCAGGGTGCCGGTAAAGGCCGCGCTGACCTGCGGTAAGGTGAACTTAACGGTGCGCTCATCAACCTTGCTCACTTCAACAGGCTTGCCGCCGTAGGTAAACATGCTGCGGAAGAAACTGTGCTGTTTGGCATCCAGCAGCTTATTGAAGGTGAAGACCACGTCGTCCGCCGTCAGCGGCTGTCCGTCCTGCCATTTGAGGTTGGGTTTTAGCGTCAGGGTATAGCTCAGGTTGTCGGCGGAGGGCGTCAGGCTTTCCGCCAGGCCCCACTCAATGTTGCCGTTATTAAAGCTGTACAGCGGGGCATAGAGCGCCTGCATGATCGTTAACGTCGTGCGGTCACTGGCATAGAGCGGATTAACGGCTAACGGGTCGCCGGAGGTAATACCGATAATCAGCGAACCGCCCTCTTTTGGCGCGTCGCTTTTTGCCGCTGAGGGCGTGTTTGTCTCTTTATTTTTCGCATCATCACAGCCCGCCAGGCCTAACGCGAGCGAAACGACCACTGCCGATAACAGAAGCTTGCGCATCTCACTAACTCCTTGCCTTATAAAGTGTTTATTACTGCATCTTTTATTTATGTTGAAGCATCATATTCAGCTTTAGCGGTTTACGCATTAATTATGAAAATGCGATTTTCGATTAAGCTTATGCCGGATTTGATATATATAAGCAGCAGAAGGAATAGCGGTTAATTGATTGCGCTCACAACGTTAAACGGTTCACAAATCTCCTGCTACACTGCCTCAACACATCACTAAAAAGGCAGGCCAACATGTCAGACAACACGTATCAGCCACCAAAAGTATGGGAATGGAATAAGAACGGCGGCGGCGCGTTCGCCAATATTAACCGCCCGATCTCCGGCGCGACGCATGAGAAGGATTTGCCCGTAGGCTCTCACCCACTGCAGCTCTACTCTCTGGGAACACCGAACGGCCAGAAAGTGACGATCATGCTCGAAGAGCTGCTGGCGCTGGGCGTGACGGGCGCGGAGTACGACGCGTGGTTGATCCGCATCGGCGAAGGCGATCAGTTCTCCAGCGGGTTTGTCGACGTGAACCCGAACTCGAAAATCCCGGCGCTGCGTGACCACTCTACAAACCCGCCAACGCGCGTCTTTGAATCCGGCAATATCCTGCTTTACCTGGCAGAGAAATTCGGTCACTTCCTGCCGAAAGATCCGGCGGGACGCACCGAGACGCTGAACTGGCTGTTCTGGCTCCAGGGCGCGGCGCCGTTCCTCGGCGGCGGCTTTGGTCACTTCTACAACTACGCACCGGTGAAGATTGAGTACGCGATTGACCGCTTCACCATGGAAGCCAAGCGCCTGTTCGACGTTCTGGATAAACAGCTGGCGCGCGGTCGTTACGTCGCGGGCGAGGAGTACACCATCGCGGATATCGCCATCTGGCCATGGTTCGGCTGCGTGGCGCTGGGTAGCGTTTATAACGCCGCCGAATTCCTGGATGCAGAGAAGTACACTCACGTGCAGCGCTGGGCGAAAGACGTGGCGAATCGCCATGCCGTTAAGCGCGGACGCATCGTTAACCGCACCAGCGGCGAGCTGAACGAGCAGCTCCACGAACGCCACGCGGCGAGCGACTTCGAGACGAATACGGAAGATAAGCGTCAGGCCTGACGCTCTGCCGGGCGGGCCACCGCCCGGTAACAACGATCCTTGCCCAGGGCATGATTAGCTTAAAGGTTGAACCGGTATTACTGGCACTATTCGCCCTCTTTTCTCATGCCTGGCTGTGAGAAGCGAAGTCTCAACCAACAGCTATTACAAAGGATCTGTTATGAAATTCATCAAAACAGCGCTGGTTATCAGCACCCTCATTATTTCTACCTCGGGTATGGCGATGGACAAAACTGCCGCTGGCGCCGTTGCCGGTGCCGCAATTGGCGCAGCTACGGGCAAAGACCTGAAATCCACAGTAGGCGGCGCGGTCGTTGGTGCGGGTACGGGTGCCATGTTTAAAAACGGTGAAAAAGGCAAAGATGCGCGTAAGGGCGGTGCCGTGGGCGCAGTCGTTGGGGCGGGTACAGCAGCAGTGACGGGCAATAGCGTACTGAAAGGTGCAGCCGTTGGCGCAGGCGCTGGCGCGCTGATTGGTGAAGCCACGCACTGATAAACGGTGTGGTGTGGCAAACGATCTCCCAAAAAACCCCAGTTGATACTGGGTTTTTCGTTATGAGTCCTCTTAACCGCGAGCCAGTTCGAAAAGCTGCTGTATGGCTGGCGTTAGCCCTGACATATGAAGACAGGCGTGGATCATGCCCTGTAATCGCACACACCGCACCGTTACGCCAGCCTCCTGAAGTCGCTGCGCATACTGTTCGGCCTCATCACGCAGCGGGTCATATTCGCAGCTGAGAATAGTTGCCGGTGGTAAACCGCGCAGGGAATCGGCGTGCAAAGGTTCGGCGTAGTCATTGCGCCGTTCCCCCAGATAATTTTCCCAGCAAAACGCCATCGCATCACGTGTCAGATAATACCCTTCAGCAAATTCCCGATAGCTTTCCGTTGCCATATCGCGACTTAATGCCGGATAAAACAGCAGTTGATGCTCAATTTCAGGACCGCCACGATCGCGTGCCAGTAGCGCTGTTGCTGCGGCAAGATTTCCTCCAGCGCTATCGCCAGCCACCGCCAGACGGTGGGTATCAATGCCCAGATACGCTGCCTGTTCGTAGACCCAACATAGCGCCTGATAAACATCGTCTAATGGCCGCGGGAACGGGTGCTCGGGTGCCAGTCGATAATCTACTGACAATATTATCCTGTCGGTGGCATTCGCGAGTGTCTGACAGGGACGATCGTATAGCGAAAGCGATCCCAGACACCCCCCTCCGCCATGGGCAAACAGCATCGCGGGCCGTGCAGTTTCTGTCTTTAAGCCGACGGGCGTATAGACCCGGAGGGCGATGCCATGACCATCATCAGCATTGACGACATAATTTTTGATGTCGTCGTTTAATGCCACCTCTCCCTGTAGCCCAGGCAATTCCACCTCTATCGCCGCTCGCATTTCAGCCAGTGAGCCCGGTAGTGGCGCTCCCGATAAGGTTTTCAGAAAGTTGGCAATCCCCGGATCAAGCGGCATGGTTTGTATCCTCTGACAGGAACGGCACAATTATCCCGCTAAAAGCCTCATGGCACTCTTCGGTAATAAAATGCCCGCAGTCGGCCACCGTCTCTCCACGCAAATCAAGGGCATTGCCCTGTAGGGTTATCAGCGGCGCATCGCGCGTCGCATGTTCGGCCCCCACCGTCAGCACTGGCATTGTCAAAGGTGTTTGCGCGCGGCGCTGGTTTTGGCGGATGGTCTCAGGGATCGCCCGATAATAATCAAAACCTGCACGTAGTCCCCCCGGTGTCGAATAAGCGGCGATATACACGTCTGATGCCACCCGTCCACGCCGATGAGACCAGCGGTCGAAAATATAGCTAAGATAGTGCGCTTCACGGCCACGGGTGAGGGTTTCGGGTAAATCAGCCAGTTGATTGAACATGAAGTGCCAAAGGAAAATATTCTCTTCCGGTGCGACAAAAATCGCCGGAGGGGGTGCCAGACCGGGGATAACCGCTTCTGTCAGCACAACCCGTTCAACCGCATGCGGAAAATCACTCGCCATGGCGTATCCAATCCACATGCCGATATCGTGGCCAACAAGGCTGTAACGTGAATGCCCGAGTTGCGCCATTGTCGCGTGCAGCATGGCAGCGATGCTGCCGGTGTCATAGCCATTGAGCGGTTTATCTGAATCGCCAATGCCCGGCGGATAAATCGCTATCGCCTGAAACCCCGCCTCCGCCAGCGCGCACATGACATAGCGCCAGGTAAACCAGGTCTGAGGCCAGCCGGGTATCAGCAGCACTGGCTTGCCTTTTCCCGCCACAACGCAGTGGATGCGCTGCCCGC
The DNA here is from genome assembly GCF_019219165.1 of Enterobacter sp. ENT02. NCBI lineage: Bacteria > Pseudomonadati > Pseudomonadota > Gammaproteobacteria > Enterobacterales > Enterobacteriaceae > Enterobacter > Enterobacter sp. ENT02. The sequence continues at coordinate 319,913 of NZ_JAHUWD010000003.1, read as the reverse complement.
TCACTTTCGTATAGATGTGTTTGGCGTCGAGATCCTTGTGCAGGTTCTCGTTATTTTCTTGTTTCATTTTGACGTCCTGTAAGATGGCGGCTTATCGAATACCAAGTAACGCGTTGATTTGTAGAGGATTGACAGGAGCACCCGCGAAATCATCGAAGACTTTATCGGTGATATGGATGATATGGTCGCGGATAAACGCAGCGCCTTCACGTGCGCCGTCGAGCGGGTTTTTCAGGCAGCACTCCCATTCCAGGGTTGCCCAGCCGACATAATCATATTGTGCAAATTTCGAGAAAATCGCGTTGAAATCAACCTGACCATCACCTGTTGAACGAAAGCGCCCTGCGCGATCGATCCACGACTGATAGCCGCCATAAATTCCCTGACGCCCGGTGGGATTAAATTCAGCGTCTTTTACATGGAACATGTTGATGACATCCTTATAAATATCAATAAATTCCAGGTAATTCAGCTGCTGTAGCACCATATGACTGGGATCAAAGAGTATCCGACAGCGAGGATGCTCCCCCACACGTTGATGAAACATTTCAAACGTCACCCCGTCGTGCAGATCTTCGCTCGGGTGAATTTCGAAACAGAGATTTATGCCCTGCTCATCACAGGCGTTAAGCACCGGAAGCCAGCGTCTGGCCAACTCGTCAAATGCGGTTTCGATTAACCCCTCCGGACGCTGCGGGAACGGGAAAAGATAAGGCCACGCCAGTGAGCCGGAAAACGTGCCTAATTCGCTGAGGCCAAGCCGGGCAGAGGCTTTGACCGCCATCAGCAGTTGTTGCCGTGCCCATTCACCGCGCGCTTGCGGATTGCCGTGTATCTCCGGCGGCGCGAAACTGTCGCATAAGCTGTCGTAAGCCGGATGCACCGCCATCAGTTGGCCAAAGATATGGCTGGTCAGCTCGCTAACAACCAGCCCCTGTTCGGCCAGCATGCCGACAATGTCATCGCAGTAGGTCTGGCTTTCCGCCGCAGTGGCTACGTCGAAAAGACGACGATCCCATGCCGGTATTTGTAGTGCCTTGAATCCGGTTTCCGCTGCCCACTGGGCTATGGCGGGTAAGCTGTTGAACGGGGCCTCGCTATCACTGAATTGAGCGAGATGGAGGCTTGGACCTTTCAGGGTTTTCATCGTAAACTCCTATTGTTTGTCGATTGACAAACAATAGGAGCAAAACGCATTCACCGCAAGCGAAAAGATAAAGTCGTTGGCGATCGCAACGATTTAGGCGATCCTGTTTTCAGTGAAGATAAGACAAACCGGAGCAACAAAATGGCAGGCAGACCGCGTCAGTTCGATCGTGACCAGGCGCTCATAAAAGCGCGCAATTTGTTCTGGCGACAAGGTTATGAAGGGACCTCAATGTCAGATTTGGTGGCGGAACTGGGCATCGCTTCGGCGCGTATTTACAAAGCGTTCGGCTCAAAAGAGCAACTCTTTCGGGAAGCGATTGCTGATTACGAAAGTCAGGAAGGCGGTTTCGCGGATCGCGCCTTAGCGGCCGGAGGTAGCGTGCGGGAGACGCTGCAAAAGCTCCTTATGGATGCCGTGCACCTGTATTGCCAAAAGGATCTGCCGCAAGGGTGTATGGTCGTCTCTTCAGCAGCGAGCGTCAGTGCCGGAAATGACGATATCAAAACCTGGCTGGCGCAGCATCGCCAGCAGCGCACGCAGCAGATCATTGACCGACTTCGGCAGGCCGTGCAGCAAGGTGAACTTTCAGCATCGGTAGATGCTGACAGCCTGGGAGACTATTTCGCTGTCTTTTTGCACGGTCTTTCAATTCAGGCGCGGGACGGTGTCCCGGAAGCACGCTTGCTTGAGGCCGTTAATCAGGCGCTTACCGTACTGCCACATGAAACTTAACCGACAGCAGCACATTATTGACCTCCTGAGCGGCTGCGACTGGCTAACCACTGACGCACTGGCCGAGACGCTCTCGGTCAGCAGGGAGACGATCCGTCGCGATCTGAATGCCCTTCAGCAGCAGGGTAAGATCCTGCGCCAGCACGGCCGCGCGCGGCTTATCCATCCGAACAGCCGCGACAGCGGAGAGCCGTTTGGCGCGCGCTTAAAAAGCCATTACGCCGATAAAGTCGATATCGCCCGCCACGCGCTGGACTGGATCAGCGAAGGGATGACCATCGCCCTCGATGCCAGTTCAACCTGTTTTCACCTGGCGCGCCAGCTCCCGGATATCGAACTCACCGTCTTTACCAATAGCCTGCCGATCTGTCATGAGATGGCAAAACGCGAGCGGATCACGCTTATTTGCTCCGGCGGCACGCTTGATCGCAAGTACCGCTGCTACGTCAATCCGGCGCTGCTTACACAGCTTAAAGGGCTGGAGATTGACCTGTTTATCTTCTCCTGCGAAGGCGTTGATGAGCAGGGCACGCTGTGGGATCCGGTGGAGCATAACGCAGTCTTTAAATCACTGCTGTTAAGCCGCGCAGGCCAGTCGCTGCTGCTGATTGATAAAAGCAAATTCCAGCGGTCAAGTGAGGTGAGGATAGGCCAGCTGTCACAGGTGACGCAGGTGATTCAGCGGGATCGTCTTTCAGGGGGATAACGGGTCAGGCCGCGACAGGCGACCCGACCCGATAAGGTTATGCGGTGAGGCGGAATTTTTGCACTGAGCGCTGAAGCTCTTCAGTCTGGCGTTCCAGCGCGGCGGCCGCCGCGGAAACCTCTTCAACCAGCGAGGCGTTCTGTTGGGTGACGCCATCCATCTGGGTGATAGCGATGCCCACCTGAGAAATGCCCTTACTTTGCTCTTCTGACGCAGATGCAATTTGCTTCATGATGGTCGTCACTTCGGTCACGTCGCGCAGAATCGCTTCCATCGTCGTGCCGGTGTCGTTCACCAGCTGCGCGCCCTGCTCGACGCGGGAAACGGAGTCCGCGATCAGCCCTTCAATCTCTTTTGCGGCATTGGCGCTGCGGCTGGCCAGATTACGCACTTCACCCGCAACCACGGCGAAGCCACGACCCTGTTCCCCTGCGCGCGCTGCCTCAACGGCTGCGTTGAGCGCCAGAATATTGGTCTGGAACGCAATGCTGTTAATCACGGTGGTAATTTCCGCGATCTTCTTCGAACTGTCAGAAATACCGCTCATGGTGGTGACCACGTCTTCTACCAGCGAACCGCCACGGCTGGCGGTCGTCGAAGCCACGTCCGCCAGCTCGCTGGCCTGACGTGCGCTTTCGGCGTTCAGTTTTACCGTCGCCGTAAGCTGCTCCATACTCGCGGCGGTCTCTTCCAGCGCGGCGGCCTGCTCTTCCGTACGGGACGAGAGATCGTTGTTCCCGCTGGAGATCTCCGTCGCGCCGCGCCAGATATTTTCGCTGCCGGAGCGGATGGTGCTGACCGCTTCACGCAGGCTGTCCTGCATGGCGCTCAGTAAGGGAACCAGCTGTCCCACGCAGTTGCGGCCAAACGGCTCAATCGGCTGGCTGAGATCGCCCTGGGCAATCTGGCGGAACTGCTGGCGAATACGAGCCAGCGGTTTCACCAGCATCGCCACCAGGTAACGGTCGGTGAAAAGCAGGATCAGCAGGCCAATAATCGTGGCGACGATAATCACCGTGCGGGTCATGCTGGTCAGGCCGTCCACCACCACTCGGGTGCTGTCGAGCGACTTCGCGGCGGCGTTGTTAAAGTTCTCCGCCGCGGCACCAAACGCGCGGCTCAGCGGTGGCGTGACGTTGTTGGCCTGCTGACGATAGCCGTCCAGCGACTGCTTAGCCTGCTGCATCTGCGGGGTTACGCCCTGATCGAGCAGCGCCTGCCAGCTGCTAATGACCTGAGCAGAAACCTGTTCGTCCATGGGACCGGGGGAGATGGCCTTCATTTCGGCCAGCTTCTTACTCATGTTATCCAGCGCCTGTTGGGCAGAGGCCAGGTCCGGCGTGCCGCCTGCGGCTTTGACGTCCATTGCGCGGCTCAAACGGGTGACGAATCGGAAATACTGATCGTTACCCTGACTGAGTACCGTCATCTGTTTGACCAGCTGCCGATCCACTTCGTTACCATCAGAAACGCGAGACAGTGACCAGGTGCTGTATAGCCCAACCCCCGCCCACATTAAACAAAAGATCCCAAGAATCGTCAGCATGACGAAGCGGATCGTGAAATTACGGAGCATATTCATAAATCTTCCTTGCCGAGAGGGTGAGTTCGCCCAGAGGCGAGTACTACTCTCGTTATCGGCAGGGAGCGCAGAAATTATAACCTTTTGTGATTATTTTTAATTAGTGTGGCTTCACTAGTCACACAGCTGCCGTTAACCATTATGCCCACGCTTAGTGATGTAATGGGTGATGTGATAAGTTCAGAATGAAAACGCTGTTTCGAAAATTCATCGATAAGAAAGGAGACATCATGTCCTGGCACCCTTACACCGGCCGCTATGAGAATATGCAGTACCGCTACTGCGGGAAAAGTGGCCTGCGTCTGCCCGCGCTGTCACTGGGACTGTGGCATAGCTTCGGTCACGTCCAGCCGCTGGATGCCCAGCGGGCGCTGTTGCATAAAGCTTTCGACCTCGGCATCACCCATTTTGATCTCGCCAATAACTACGGGCCACCGGCGGGCAGCGCCGAGGAGAATTTTGGCCGCATCCTGCGCGAAGATTTTGCCGCGTATCGCGACGAGCTGATTATCTCCACCAAAGCGGGCTACGACATGTGGCCGGGGCCGTATGGTTCCGGCGGTTCACGTAAATATCTGCTCGCCAGTCTCGACCAAAGCCTGAAGCGTATGGGCGTGGAGTATGTGGATATTTTCTATTCTCACCGCGTGGATGAAAACACGCCAATGGAAGAGACGGCCTCAGCGCTGGCGCACGCCGTACAAAGCGGCAAAGCGTTGTATGTGGGCATCTCCTCCTACTCAACCGAGCGCACGCAGAAAATGGCCGAGCTGCTGCGCGAGTGGAAAATCCCGCTGCTGATCCACCAGCCGTCTTACAACTTGCTTAACCGCTGGGTCGACAAGACCGGTTTGCTGGATGCGCTTGAAGCAAACGGGACGGGCTGTATCGCCTTCACCCCACTGGCGCAGGGCCTGCTGACCGGGAAATACCTGAACGGAATTCCTGAAGGTTCACGCATGCAGCGCGAAGGCAAAAAGGTGCGCGGCCTGACGGAAAAAATGCTGACCGAAGCCAACCTGAACAGCCTGCGCCTGCTAAATGAAATGGCGCATGCGCGTGGGCAAACCATGGCGCAGATGGCGTTGAGCTGGCTGCTCAAAGATGAACGCGTGACGTCGGTGCTGATAGGTGCGAGCCGTCCGGAACAGCTGGAGGAGAACGTTCAGGCGCTGGAAAACCTGCGCTTTACGGAGGACGAACTCAAGCGGATTGACCAGCATGTGGCGGATGGGGAATTGAATCTGTGGCAGGCGTCGTCGGATAAATAGTGCGGTCTGATGCCCTCACCCCGGCCCTCTCCCACAGGGAGAGGGAGCTGACTATCCCCTCTCCCTGTGGGAGAGGGTTAGGGTTAGGGTGAGGGGGAAATTATTTCTTACTGATCTTATCCAGATACCCCATCACAAACGCAGACAGCACAAACGTCAGGTGGATGATCACATACCACATCAGTTTGTTATCCGGGACGTTCTTCGCGTCCATAAACACGCGTAACAGATGAATAGAGGAGATCGCCACAATCGACGCAGCCACTTTATTCTTCAGCGACGAGGCATCCATTTTACCCAGCCAGTTGAGCTTCTCTTTGTGCTCGGCGATATCAAGCTGGGAAACGAAGTTCTCATAGCCAGAGAACATCACCATCACCAGCAATCCGCCCACCAGCGTCATGTCCACTAGCGACAGCAGCACCAGAATCAGGTCCGCTTCGGCGATGGAGAAGATGTCTGGCAAGACGTGAAAAATTTCCTGGAAGAACTTTATGCTCAGCGCGACCAGTGCCAGGGAAAGGCCAAAATAGACGGGTGCCAGTAGCCAGCGAGAGGCGTACATTGCGTTTTCAAAAAAGCGTTCCATAGAGTCCTGTCTGCAATCGAAACCAGCGGGCAGTATATCTCAACGACGCTCACTGTTTGCAACAACTAACCAACACCACGCCTACACCTCTTCCGGGTTAACCTCCGGTCGCGCGTACTCCGGCCAGACCAATACCACCAGCTCCGGGTAGGCTTCCAGACTGAACTCGCGAAAACACTGACGCAGGTTTAATACGTCCAGGTCGGAATACGAGACTTTCTCGCCATTAAGACAGCGCTTTTTGATATTGTCATAATATTTATAGACAGCGGAATTCAGGTCGCTGCAGCGACGCTGCGCTTCAAACAACCCCGGCGTGTCATTAATTTCTGACATTTTCATCCGCTTAATTGTCGCGTGCAAAAAGTCGATATATTCATGGTTCACCCGCCAGTACCAAACCGGTGTCACCGAGTTCATCAATACAGAGAAATGATCTTCTCCTTCCTCTTTTGTCATCAACTCTGGTTGCGGCGGTTCACTGGCGTCTTTCGACACTTTCGTTTTATTGAACTCTTGCATCAATAAAAGCACACCAGCGGTCAGTAATAGTAATGTGATGACCGTAAAGAAAATGCTGTTCATGGGTAGGCTCCATTTTTTTTGATTTTAAAATTGCCTCATGTTATTGTCAACGAATCTCACGCCTTTACCAACCCCACCCTGTTGAAATTAAAGGAAATTAAAAAATGCTGCCCGACAGTCTCGTCCCGGCTAAGTACCACATTGCGCCTGTGGAACAGCAACCGACGAAAGAAGAAAAAGAGGCTAATTTTACTCAGGGAAAAAGAAAGCTCTCCGATTTCGAGTCTGACATATTAATTGGTGTTTCCCGAACGGGCAAATCCCGTAATATGGTGTTGGAGGAGCATGACCGCCATATTAAAGACCGTTTATTTCGCGCTGTGAAAATTGAAGCCTTGGCGCACCTGCTGAATGACCTGCAAGCCGAAGGTGAAATAGATGCCCAGCAGCTCAGTCAAATAATGGCTGAAAAGACCAAAGAAATAAACGAAATGGGTAATGAAATTTGGCTTAATTTAATTACTCGAGAAAAAAACGCCCCCATTTTTTATGACTTCGGGGAAGATTAACGTGAAACCAGTTAATGACAATAATGTCTATTTGACTTTAGATGATAAAAAAAGCGATGAATTTATCTTAAAGCAAAATCTCGAAGCATTAAAAAAGAGTAAAAATGAAGAGATGACGCGTATTACCCAGGATCTGGTATCGATCCCGGCCACGCTCGTGCGCCTGAAATGGCAGAACCGCCGCGAAATATACCCGTTACAGGTGAAAGAAGAGATCTACGGTGCCGTGATGAATGCCATCATCGAGCAGCGCCCGGAGCTGAAAGAGAAGCTTCTGGGACGTCTGGAGGCCAATTATCAGTATCTGCTGGCGAGAGAGACCGCGACGCTGCGCCTGACCCGTAAACTGTCTGAGGGGGATTATCACACCTCAAACGTCACCCACGTCGCCCTCAATGAAGACGCGCTGGTGACTGGCACCCGCTCCCCCTCCGAACCGCAAAGCTAGTTAAATTTGAATACGGCAATCGCCTCTTTTAACTGACCCGTCTGCTGCCGCTGCGCGTCGGCCACCTGCAATGTTTGCGCAACGTGACGCACATTCTCCTGTACGCTGGCATCAATGCTGGCAATGCTGTCGTTCATCTGCGCAATGCTTGCCCGCTGCTGCTCGCTCATCTGCGACAGCTCTTCCAGCAGAGAGCGAAGCCCTTCGATACTCTCAATGATCGACTTCATTGTCATACCCGCGTGCTCAACCTGTTCGACGCCCTGCAGCGTGGTCGCCTGCGATGCGGTCAGAAGCTGGCGGATATCTTTTGCCGCCCCCTCGCTGCGCTGGGCCAATACACGCACTTCTGAGGCAACCACAGCGAAGCCTTTGCCATGTTCGCCTGCTCTTGCAGCCTCCACCGAGGCGTTGAGCGACAGAATATTTGTCTGGAACGCGATCCCGTCGATCATCTCCAGAATGGCGTAAATACGCTGCGACTCCTCGCGAATGTGCTCCATCGCCGCAATCGCCTGCCGTACATTATGGCCCCCCTGCTCCGCCACGTTACTGGTGCTTATAGCCACTTCCCTGACCTGGCTGGCTTTTTCACTGGTCAGGGTAGCGACAGCACTTAACTGTTCCATCGCACTGGCCGCCGTTGCCAGTGAACTGGCCTGATGATCGGTGCGTTCTGACAGCGCGCTGTTGCGTTGTCCTAACGCACGGGATGCCTCCAGCAGTTGTCCAATATTGGCGCTGACCTGCTCAAGCGTGGCGCGCATGGTGCCAAGCGTCAGGCTAAACGTGCGGGCAAAAGGAGACTCTGCAGGCTCCGCATCGACGGCAAGCGTGAGGTATCCTGGCTCGCGGTTGATCACGCCCGCGAGCCCTGCCACCTCACTCGCAGAGCGGGCGTCCTGCTCCATTCGTATCGCCAGCAGGACCAGGATCGCGGTCTGGACCACGACAAACAAGCCATGAAAAACCACCATATGAAAGCCGGTGTGCATGAACACCACCACGCCGTAAAGGTCATTCTCCTGCAGATAGTTAAACACCAGATGATGTAACGCAATGACCGCGGCCCCCATCACCAGGGGCCGCCAGTCTCGCCAGGCAAGCAGCGCGGAAAGCAGGACGAAAACAGAGAAATGGTATTCGGTTTCCCCCTCGCCCAGATGAATGAGCAGCGCGGAAAAGGCCATTAGCACAAAAGCAGAGCTCAGGCGGAGCAGCAGCGCGCCGGGAAACAACAGCGTCAGCAGCGTCGATAAACAGGCCAGAGAGGTGCCGACAATGGCCCCCTGCACAACATTCTCGTTCAAATAACCGACACCCAGCGAGATACCCCACAGCGACCAGATAAGCACCAGAATTAGCCTGTCGGCGCGTCGTCGAATTGCAGGAAGCGTAAACTGGTCGTTTTGAGGCGCGTGTGGATACAGCCATGTCATCGTAACCATAGGGAGTCTCTTGCTGTGCAGGTGAAAAGATCCTTCGAAGAAGGATTGTTTTTATTATCTTTGTTAAGAGTAGTGGGGATATTCCACGACGCCATTTCAGCAAACGATATATTTTAACGGCGTAGCAGAATACTGATATTTACTTAACTATCAATAGATTATTAATTATGGCTTTATTAATAAATAAATATGAAGAATGGGGATATGCAGCAGAAAATAATAACGATTTAACATAGTAACAAACAAAAAAGCTGGCTTTCGCCAGCTTCCTTATCACTTCGCGGCCGCTTTTTCTTCGCCGACCAGACCAATCTTCAGGTACCCCGCCTGATGTAGCGTGTCCATCACCCTCATCATGGTTTCATAGTCGACGGTCTTATCTGCACGGAAGAAGACGGTGGTGTCTTTCTTGCCGCCGGTCAGCTGATCCAGCGCCGGAATGACTGACGCATCCGTTACCGGGTCGTTACCCAGGAACATAGATTTATCCGCTTTCACCGACAGATAGATAGGCTTTTCCGGGCGCGGCTGCGGCTGGCTGGACGAGGCCGGGAGATTCACCTTCACGTCGACCGTCGCCAGCGGCGCTGCCACCATAAAGATAATCAGCAGAACCAGCATGACGTCGATAAACGGCGTCACGTTGATCTCATGCATTTCACCGTTATCGTCCAGATTTTCGTTTAGACGCATTGCCATACGATTAACCTACGCGCAGTTTAGAGGCCGCATGCACCGGTTTAACGGAGCTGGCGTTGAGGTCCAGGTCACGGCTTTGCAGCAGCAGAACCTGTGCAGCAACGTCACCGAGCGTGGCTTTGTAGCTGCCAATCATACGCGCGAAGATGTTATAGATTACTACCGCAGGGATCGCGGCAACCAGACCAATGGCCGTTGCCAGCAGCGCTTCTGCGATGCCTGGTGCAACCACCGCCAGGTTAGTCGTTTGAGTCTGCGCGATGCCGATGAAGCTGTTCATGATGCCCCAGACGGTACCGAACAGGCCGACGAAAGGAGAAATCGCCCCGATGGTCGCCAGATAACCATTACCGCGGCCCATATGACGACCTACGGCAGCTACGCGGCGTTCCAGACGGAAGCCGGTACGTTCTTTAATGCCTTCGTTATCTTCACTGCCTGCGGAGAGTTCCAGCTCGTTCTGTGCTTCATTAACTAACATGCTGGTCAGGCTTTTCGCATGGAAGGATGAGGTCATATCAGAAGCCTGATCCAGAGAACGGGCTTCGGCCAGCTGCTGCTGTTCGCGCTTAAGGCGGCGCTTCTGAGAAAGCAGCTCGGCGCTCTTGCTGAAGAAAATAGCCCAGGTGACAACGGACGCCAGAATCAGGCCGATCATCACAATCTTAACCACGATGTCAGCATGTTGATACATGCCCCAAACGGAGAGATCCGTCTGCATCAAATTATTACCCACTCTGTATCTCCAGGACGCAAATCACAAAATCTGAGCGTAATAATATCAAAACGTCGTCGAATTGATAGTAGTTCTCATTAGTATTTACATAGTGCCGTAATTTTCGCTCACATTCCTTGCGCTTACGCAGTAAAAATTTCTTATGCGTATTTTTCATAATATTTTCTGCTTATTCGATAAGCATCCGGGTGCACATTTTTACAATCGTGGTAGTCTGGACGTCCAGACGTATAAAAAACAGGGTTAGCGAACATGACAAAGAAGCATCTTGATACCACGCTGGTGCAGGCAGGACGCAGCAAGAAATACACCCAGGGATCGGTAAACAGCGTGATTCAACGCGCTTCCTCGCTGGTGTTTGATACGGTTGAGGAGAAAAAAATCGCCACGCGCAATCGCGCGAAAGGCGGGCTGTTTTATGGTCGTCGCGGCACGCTAACCCATTTTTCTCTACAGGAAGCCATGTGCGAGCTGGAAGGCGGCGTGGGCTGTGCACTGTTCCCCTGCGGCGCGGCGGCGGTTGCCAACACCATTCTGGCGTTTGTGGAACAGGGCGATCATATCCTGATGACCAACACCGCCTACGAGCCAAGCCAGGATTTCTGCACCAAAATCCTCAGCAAGCTCGGCGTGACCACCGGCTGGTTTGACCCGCTGATCGGGGAAGGCATTGCCGAACTTATTCAGCCAAACACGCGCATTGTGTTCCTGGAATCTCCCGGCTCAATCACCATGGAAGTGCACGACGTGCCTGCCATCGTGAAGGCCGTGCGCAGCAAAGCGCCGGATGCGATTATCATGATCGACAACACCTGGGCGGCAGGCGTGCTGTTTAAGGCGCTGGAATTCGATATTGATATTTCGATTCAGGCGGCGACAAAATACCTGATTGGGCACTCGGACGGCATGATCGGCACGGCGGTGTCCAACGCGCGCTGCTGGGATCAGCTGCGTGAAAACGCCTATCTGATGGGGCAAATGGTGGACGCAGACACGGCCTACATGACCAGCAGGGGCATCCGCACGCTGGGGGTTCGTCTGCGTCAACACCATGAAAGCAGCCTGAGAGTTGCCGAGTGGCTGGCGCAGCATCCGCAGGTGGAGCGCGTGAATCACCCTGCGCTGCCGGGCAGTAAAGGTCACGAATTCTGGCAACGTGACTTTACGGGCAGCAGCGGCCTGTTCTCCTTCGTGCTGAAAAAGCGGCTGAACAACGACGAGCTGGCAAGCTATCTGGATAATTTTACCCTCTTCAGCATGGCCTACTCCTGGGGCGGCTTTGAATCCCTGATCCTGCCTAACCAGCCGGAACAAATTGCGGCCCTGCGCCCCGGCGGCGAAGTGGACTTCAGCGGCACGCTGATTCGATTGCATATTGGTTTAGAAAATGTGGACGATTTAATTGCGGATTTGTCAGCAGGGTTTGAACGTATCGTGTAGAGTGCAGGCTGAAAATGTACTCCTGGACGTTTTTGTGAACACTGCAAGCAGAAAAGTCTGCATGAGTTGCGTCCGCGATCAACCCCAGCGGGCCAATTCGGGAGTACAATAGCGTTATATCTGCTGTTCCACAGGAAAGTCCATGGCTGTTATTCAAGATATTATTGCGGCGCTCTGGCAACACGATTTTGCCGCGCTGGCGGATCCGCACGTCGTGGGGATTGTTTACTTCGTGATGTTCGCGACGCTGTTTCTGGAAAATGGATTACTGCCAGCCTCGTTTCTCCCCGGTGACAGCCTGCTTCTGCTCGCAGGCGCGTTAATCGGCAAGGGAGTGATGGACTTCACGCCGACGATGGTGATCCTCACGTCAGCCGCCAGCCTGGGCTGCTGGCTGAGCTATTTACAGGGCCGCTGGCTTGGGAATACCCGCGTCGTAAAAGGCTGGCTGGCGCAGTTGCCGCATAAATATCATCAGCGCGCGACCTGCATGTTTGACCGGCACGGCCTGCTGGCGCTGCTCGCCGGGCGTTTCCTGGCATTTGTTCGCACGCTTCTGCCCACCATGGCGGGCATTTCCGGCCTGTCGAACCGCCGTTTCCAGTTCTTCAACTGGCTGAGCGCCCTGCTGTGGGTTGGTGTAGTCACCACACTCGGCTACGCGCTGAACATGATCCCGTTTGTGAAACAGCATGAAGACCAGGTGATGACCTTCCTGATGGTGCTGCCGATGTTCCTGTTGGTGGCGGGGCTGGTAGGGACGATTGCGGTGGTGATTAAGAAAAAGTACTGCAGTGCATAAAAAAAGCCGGGTGGCGCTATCGCTTACCCGGCCTACGTTTCCCCTCAGGCTCCCTGCATGGTTCGGATGCGTGACGCATCTTCTCCCGGCGTGACGCCGAAATAGCGCTTAAACTCCCGACTGAACTGCGACGCGCTTTCATAGCCGACGCGCATTGCCGCCGCGCTGGCCTTCATGCCGTCGTGGATCATCAGCATCCGCGCCTTGTGCAAACGGTAGGTTTTGAGGTACTGCAGCGGCGAGGTGCTGGTCACCGATTTGAAGTTATGGTGAAACGCCGAGACGCTCATATTCGCTTCCGCCGCCAGCTGGTCGACGCTGAGGTTTTCCGTGTACTGGCTTTCGATACGCTTGAGCACGCGGCTGATCAGGCTGAAGTGGGTCTGTCGGCTCACCAGCGCCAGTAACGCACCGCCTCCCGGCCCCAGCAGCACATGGTAAATAATTTCACGGATAATCTGCTTGCCGAGAATACGCGCGTCCAGCGGCCTTTCCATCACGTCCAGCAGACGTTCAATGGCGCAGAGGATCTCCTCCGACAGCGTCGCTGAGTTAATCCCGCTTGCCGCCATCGAAGGCTGGAAAAACTCGTCTTCACCAATCTCCATCAGTAGCTCCTGCAGCTGAAGAATATCGACGTTGACGCGAATACCGGCCAGTGGAACCGCCTCTGTCGCGAAGGTTTCACATTCGAAGGGTAAAGGTACTGTCAGAAGCAGGTATTCATTGGTGTCGTAGCGGAACACGCGCTCGTTGATATAGCCAATTTTATGGCCCGAGAAGAGAAAAACGATGCCCGGCTGGTACATCACCGGCGTGCGCGTCCCGGGCTGCGTGCCGTAGAGCAGGCGAATGTCAGGAAGCAGGTTACTGACACCCTTTTCGTTATCTATCAGTCTTTTAATCTGCGTAGTGAGCTGATGGCAGATCGCTTCACGGTTCATATTACGTTACTCCGGGTACGGTTTCCGACGCTGACAGTGTGCGTCGTTTTCCGCGCTTTCTCCAGCGCTCTGTAGAAATGGGCAAGACATCGGCAGGAATGTGCATTGAGAGGATAGCCCCGGGCGGCCACAATGTGCAGCATCAGGTAGCCCTCTGCGCCACCACGGTTTTTCACCCACTAAAGGGAACGAGCAATGAACAACTTTAATCTTCACACCCCAACCCGCATTCTGTTTGGTAAAGACGCCATCGCCGACCTGCGCGCGCAAATCCCCGCTGACGCCCGCGTGCTGATCACCTACGGTGGCGGCAGCGTGAAAAAAACCGGCGTGCTGGATCAGGTTTACAGCGCCCTGGACGGAATGGACGTGCGTGAGTTCGGCGGCATTGAGCCAAACCCGTCTTACGAAACGCTGATGAACGCGGTGAAAATCGCCCGCGAAGACAACATCACCTTCCTGCTGGCGGTCGGCGGCGGCTCCGTGCTGGACGGCACCAAATTCATCGCGGCGGCAGCGCACTACGCTAACGGCATCGATCCGTGGCACATTCTGGAAACCCGCGGCAGCGATATTAAAAGCGCCATCCCGATGGGCTCCGTGCTGACCCTGCCAGCGACCGGCTCTGAATCCAACAAGGGCGCGGTGATCTCCCGTAAAACGACCGGTGACAAGCAGGCCTTTATGAACGAACACGTTCAGCCTGTGTTTGCCATTCTGGATCCGGTGTATACCTACACCCTGCCTGCGCGTCAGGTGGCGAACGGCGTGGTCGATGCCTTTGTTCATACCGTTGAGCAGTACGTCACGTATCCGGTCGATGCCAAAATCCAGGATCGCTTCGCGGAAGGCATTCTGCTGACGCTGGTCGAAGACGGCCCGAAAGCGCTTAAAGAACCGGAAAACTACGACGTGCGTGCCAACGTGATGTGGGCGGCAACCCAGGCGCTGAACGGCCTGATCGGCGCTGGCGTGCCGCAGGACTGGGCGACCCACATGCTGGGCCACGAGCTGACGGCGATGCACGGTCTGGATCACGCCCAGACGCTGGCGGTCGTTCTGCCTGCCCTGTGGAATGAAAAACGCGACACCAAGCGTGCCAAGCTGCTGCAGTACGCCGAGCGCGTGTGGAACATCACCGAGGGTTCTGACGATGCGCGTATTGATGCCGCCATCGAAGCGACCCGCAGCTTCTTTGAAGGTCTGGGCGTGCCAACGCGTCTGTCTGGCTACGGTCTGGACGGCAGCTCCATCCCTGCTCTGCTGGCAAAACTTGAAGAGCACGGCATGACCCAACTGGGCGAGCACGGCGACATTACGCTGGACGTCAGCCGTCGCATTTACGAAGCTGCGCGCTAAGCGTTTTTGCCCTCCCGACTTTCGTTTTTTGACATTTCGTCCAGACTTAATGCACACCCCATCGTCGGAGTCCCCCTCCGACGATGCGCACCTGAAGGAGGAAAAATGGCAAACCAAACCGTAATCAAGCTGCAGGACGGCAACGTGATGCCCCAGTTGGGGCTAGGTGTATGGAAAGCCGGTAACGACGAGGTCGTCTCCGCCATTCATAAAGCCCTGGAAGTCGGCTATCGGTCGATTGATACCGCCGCCGCGTACAAAAACGAGGACGGCGTGGGGACCGCACTGGCCAGCGCTGGCATCCCCCGCGATGAGTTATTCGTCACGACTAAACTGTGGAACGACGATCAAAAGCGCCCTCGCGAAGCCCTGCAGGAGAGCCTGGAAAAGCTCCAGCTCGATTTCGTCGATCTCTGGCTGATGCACTGGCCGGTTCCGGCTATCGATCACTATGTTGATGCCTGGAAAGGGATGATTGACCTGCAAAAAGAGGGGCTGGTGAAAAGCATCGGCGTCTGTAACTTCCAGGTGCATCACCTGCAGCGTCTGATTGATGAAACCGGTGTTGCGCCTGTCATCAACCAGATTGAGCTGCACCCGCTGCTGCAACAGCGCCAGCTTCATGCCTGGAACGCCACGCATAAGATCCAGACCGAATCCTGGAGCCCGCTAGCGCAGGGCGGCGAAGGGGTATTCGATCAGAAAATTATCCGTGAGCTGGCGGATAAATACGGCAAAAGCCCGGCGCAAATCGTCATTCGCTGGCATCTGGATAATGGACTGGTGGTGATCCCGAAATCGGTCACGCCGTCGCGCATCGCCGAGAACTTCGACGTCTGGGACTTCCGGCTGGATAAAGATGAGCTGGGTGAGATTGCGAAGCTGGATAAAGGTAAACGTTTAGGCCCGGATCCGGATCAGTTTGGCGGTTAAGTGCGTAAAAAAGCCGGGTGGCGGCTTCGCCTTACCCGGCCTACGCGCTGACCTGTAGGCCCGGTAAGCGACAGCGCCACCGGGCATTGTTACAGGTTTAACCGGTCTTACGTTTTACGTTCTTCTTCGTTCCCGCCCCACCGTTCGAACGCTGATGCACAATCGGCGTGTGCTTGGTCAGCGCCGGGCGCGTATTGCGGTTCTGGCGACGCGCTTCGCGCATCTCATCCAGCGTCGGGGCCGGTACCAGGCAGTCGCGTCGCGAGCCGATCAGGTGTTTTTTACCCATATCTTCCAGCGCCTGACGGATCAGCGGCCAGTTTTTCGGATCGTGGTAACGCAGCAGCGCTTTATGCAGACGACGCTGTTTATCCCCTTTCGGCACCACCACCTCTTCACTCTTGTAGCCAATCTTACTCAGCGGGTTCTTGCCGGTGTAATACATGGTCGTCGAGTTGGCGAGCGGTGACGGATAGAAGTTCTGCACCTGATCCAGACGGAAGCGACGCTGCTTTAGCCACAGCGCCAGGTTGACCATGTCCTCATCGCGCGTGCCCGGGTGGGCGGAGATGAAGTACGGGATCAGATACTGCTCTTTACCCGCCTGCTTCGAATAGGTGTCGAACAGCTCTTTAAAGCGATCGTAGCTGCCCATGCCCGGCTTCATCATTTTCGACAACGGGCCTTCTTCGGTGTGCTCCGGGGCAATCTTCAGATAGCCGCCGACGTGGTGCGTCGCCAGCTCTTTGATGTAGCGCGGATCTTCCACGGCGATGTCGTAACGTACCCCGGAAGCGATCAGGATCTTCTTGATGCCCTTCAGGTCGCGCGCGCGGCGGTAGAGGTTGATCGTCGGCTCGTGGTTGGTATCCATATGCTCGCAAATGCTCGGATAGACGCAGGAGAGGCGACGACAGGTTTGCTCCGCGCGCGGCGACTTGCAGCGCAGCATGTACATGTTCGCGGTTGGGCCACCGAGATCGGAGATCACGCCGGTAAAGCCCGGCACCGAGTCGCGAATCGCTTCGATCTCATTGATGATCGAATCTTCAGAGCGGCTCTGGATAATACGGCCTTCGTGTTCAGTAATGGAGCAGAAGGAACAGCCGCCGAAGCAGCCGCGCATGATGTTGATCGAGAAGCGGATCATCTCATACGCCGGGATACGGGCGTTACCGTACGCCGGGTGCGGCACGCGCTTGTACGGCAGCGCAAAGACGCTGTCCATCTCTTCGGTGGAAAGCGGGATCGCCGGTGGGTTGATCCAGATAAAGCGCTCGCCGTGCTTCTGCATCAACGCGCGGGCGCAGCCCGGGTTGGTTTCATGGTGCAGAATACGGGACGCGTGCGCGTAGAGCACCTTGTCGGCTTTCACCTTCTCGTAGGACGGTAGCAGCACGTAGGTCTTTTCCCACGGTTTCGGGCGCGGCGGCTGCACAACGATAGCCTTCGCTTCCGCTTTTTTCGACTCAACCGGTTTGTTATCGGCACACGGCAGATCTTCGCCGTACGGGTGCGGGATCGGATCGATTTTGCCCGGCATATCAATGATACGGGAATCCACCCCGCTCCAGCCCGGCAGCGCCTCTTTCACCATGAGCGCGGTATTGCGCACGTCGCGGATGCTGCTCACCGGTTCACCCTGCGACAGACGGTGCGCCACTTCCACCAGCGGACGCTCGCCGTTACCGTAAATCAGCATGTCGGCTTTGGAATCCACCAGCACCGAGCGGCGAACGGTATCTGACCAGTAGTCGTAGTGCGCGGTGCGGCGCAGGCTCGCCTCGATTCCGCCCAGGATCACCGGAACGTCTTTCCAGGCTTCTTTGCAGCGCTGGGTATAGACCAGGGTAGCGCGGTCCGGACGTTTGCCCGCCACGTTATCCGGCGTGTAGGCATCGTCATGGCGCAGCTTACGGTCGGCGGTGTAGCGGTTGATCATCGAGTCCATGTTGCCTGCGGTCACGCCGAAGAACAGGTTCGGTTTACCCAGACGCATGAAGTCGTCTTTGCTGTTCCAGTCAGGCTGGGAGATGATCCCCACGCGGAAGCCCTGCGCTTCGAGCATACGGCCACAAATCGCCATACCAAAGCTCGGGTGGTCAACGTAGGCATCGCCCGTGACCAGAATGATGTCGCAACTGTCCCAGCCCAGTTGGTCCATCTCTTCCCGGGACATCGGCAGGAACGGCGCCGGTCCAAAGCAGGCCGCCCAGTACTGGGGCCAGGAGAAGAGGTCACGATCCGGCTGGATCAGGGAAATTGCGCTCATAATGCTTCCGAAGAAAAAATAGACAAAAGGGCGGGGATTATACGCTGGAACAATGAGGGAAATGAAGGGGTATTATGCGGGCTTTTGTCCCCTCACCCTAACCCTCTCCCCAGAGGGGAGAGGGGACTGCCCGGAGCGGTCTTTCACCCTCGCCCCTCTGGGGAGAGGGCCAGGGTGAGGGGTAATATTCACGGTGCTGGATTCACCAGCATCTGCCCCACAGATCCCCTGTCCATCATCTCCAGCGTCTGGCTATGGAACAGGAATGGGAAGTGCGGCCAGGAAGGCTGGCCATAGTAGACGAGCAGTTCAACCTGACCATCCACCCAGACGGTGTCTTTCCAGCCGCGATCTTCCGGGAACGGCATTGCGCCATTGACGTTGCGGATCAGGAATGACACCCCTTCAATATGGAACGACTGCGGCATATCCGAACGAACCGTCCAGCGCTCCCAGGTCCCCTGCTGCGCGGTAATATCTATACGGTTCACATCCCACAGCGCGCCGTTGATGCCCGGATCGTCGCCCAGGCTGATATCACGGCTGCGCACCGGCGAACCGCTCATGATCTCCTGCGGCAGCAGGCGCATTGGCAGGCTATCGGTCACCAGCGGCAGCAGACCTGTCGGGCGCAGGGTTAATACCAGCGTAGAGACCAGAATGCTCGACGGCTCAAAGAACCCGCGAATGCGGTCAACAATGCTCGCCGCTTCACCACAGGTGACGGAGACTTCATCCCCGTTGGTCATATCCACCAGGATTTCACGACGTTCACCCGGCGAGAGCGCCAGCTGTTTAACGGAAACCGGTGCGGGTAAAAAACCCTGATCGCCTGAAATCACGTGCAGCGCGCGGCCGTCGCTCATCTGCAGCTGATAGCGGCGCGAGTTGGAGGCGTTCAGCAGACGCAGTCGCACCCAGCCACGCGAGACTTCAACATAGGGGCTTTGCGCGCCGTTAACCAACAGCGTATCGCCAACAAAACCACCGCTGCCCGGCTCGCTGTATTCCGGCGTACCGAAATTATCGAGGCGTTTATCCTGAATAATGACCGGGAAATCATCCACGCCGTAGTGATTCGGGATCGGCAGCGATTTACTCACCTCATCCTCAATCAGCCACATACCGGCCAGGCCGTTGTAGACCTGCTGGGCGGTGCGGTTCGGCGTATTGGCGTGGTACCACAGCGTGGTCGCGCTCTGGCGGATAGGGAGGACGGGCGCCCAGTCGGCGTTTGGCGACATCATGCGCGCCGCGCCGCCGATCAGCGGCCCCGGCACCTGCAGCCCGCTGACGGTCATCGCGACATTTTCAGTCGTCCGGTTACTGTATATCAGCTTAACGTCATCGCCGTTCCACACGCGAATGGTTGGGCCAAGGTAGCGCCCATTGATTCCCCAAATCTGCGCGCGCGTTCCCTGAGTAAAGGACCAGTGGCTACGCTGTAGCGTGAGGAAAAGCGGCTGCCCGCGACGGGATTCAATCAACGGCGGAATAGGCAGCGGCTGTTGCTGCCCGGCGGCGCTGGCTGTCCGCGGTATCGCACCTGCACAAAGGGCGATCCCCGAAGCCTGAATAAACTGACGCCGACTGAATGACATATAAGCTCCATCTGAAACGACTAACAACGCGGGAATTCGTTTTCCCTTATAACGCCGGATTAAATCTTACCGGCGGCTTCTCTCTCTGCGACTTCTTTGTCGAGCAACGCAATATGCTGAGCCATCAGCTCACGGCAATGAGCTGCCAGTTCGCGCACCTGATCTTTGCCATATTTACTGGTATCCACCGGCGGCAGCATTTCGACAATGACCAACCCGTTATTCAGGCGGTTAAGATTAATCTTATTAGAAGTATTGGAAACACACACAGGAATAATTGGAACACCTGCCGCAATTGCGGCATGAAACGCACCGGTTTTAAACGGCAGCAGGCCACGACCGCGGCTACGCGTCCCTTCCGGGAACATCCAGATTGAGATTTTGCGTTTCTTAAAGTGATTCACCACTTCCGCAATAGTGCCATGCGCTTTGGCTCGATTATTACGGTCAATCAACAAGTTACCCGTCAGCCAATAGAGCTGACCGAAAAACGGGATCCACAGCAAACTCTTTTTCCCCACCGTCACGGTTGGCGGCAGTACGATGTTTGCGGCGGTCACCATATCGTAGTTGTTCTGATGGTTAGCGATATAGATGGCGTTGCCGAACTGCTCCGCGCCTTCCGGCAGGCGTTTTTCCACCTTCAGACCAAACAGCGGCGCAAGGCGGCCAAACATATGGCCAAAGGTGGCGACATGCTTAGGATTACGCGGACTGAACAGGCAATAGATGCAGCCGAAAACACAGACCAGAATGCAGTAGATAACGGTAAGAATGAGACGAACAATGTATAGCATAGCGACCTCTGAAGCCCTGACAGCTGACAATTATACTTCACCTGTGGCCAGGTAAGGACTTTATTACGAGCGCGTATTGTTAATCGCAACGCACGAATTAACAACGATTTTACGGGAAATTTTCGTGAAATGCCCCCCTCCGGAACGGAGGGGGGAGGCGTTACGTTACTCTTCGCTGTCGCCCGCGGTGCTGCGCGCAGGAGAGTCAATCTCCACGCGGTCGATACGCTGCAGGCCACGCATCAGCGAGCCACGACGACCGCGCTCGCCAACAACCTTCTGCAGCTCTTCCGGACGCAGTTTGATTTTACGCTTGCCGACATGAATGGTCAGCGTGCTCTGCGGCGGCAGAATGAAGAGGTGCGCCAGGCCATCCTCGCCTTTTGCCGCTTCCGCTGACGGGATGTTGATGATCTTGTTGCCTTTACCTTTCGACAGCTCCGGCAGGTCGCTGACCGGGAACATCAGCATACGTCCGGCAGAGGTGATCGCCAGCAGCATGTCGCTCTCGTTCTCAATCACCAGCGGCGTCATCACGTGGGCGTTGTCCGGCAGGCTAATCAGCGCTTTACCGGCGCGGTTACGCGACACGAGATCGTTAAAGGTACAGATAAAGCCGTAGCCCGCATCGGAGGCCATCAGCAGTTTTTGGTCATCCGCTTCCATCAGCATATGGTCAACCGTCGCGCCCGGCGGGAGCGTCAGCTTGCCGGTCAGCGGTTCACCCTGCCCGCGCGCGGAAGGCAGCGTGATCGGGTCGATGGCGTAGCTGCGACCGGTGGAATCGATAAACGCCACCGGCTGGTTGCTCTTGCCTTTCACCGCCGCTTTGAAGCTGTCGCCCGCTTTATAGCTCAGGCCCGGCGCGTCGATATCGTGGCCTTTGGCGCTACGCACCCAGCCACTCTGCGACAGCACAATGGTCACCGGCTCGGACGGCTGCATGTCGTGCTCGTTCATCGCCTTCGCTTCTTCGCGCTCGTGCAGCGGAGAACGACGGTCGTCGCCAAAGGCTTCGGCATCCGCCTGCAGCTCTTTCTTCAGCAGGGTATTCATCTTGCGCTCGGACGCCAGAATCGCCTGCAGCTGATCGCGCTCTTTTTCCAGCTCGTTCTGCTCGCCGCGGATCTTCATCTCTTCCAGTTTGGCGAGATGACGCAGCTTCAGTTCGAGGATGGCTTCGGCCTGGGTTTCGCTGATGCCAAAGCGCGACATCAGCGCGGGCTTCGGCTCGTCCTCGGTACGGATGATCTCAATCACTTCGTCGATATTGAGGAACGCCACCAGCAAACCTTCGAGGATATGCAGGCGCTTAAGCACTTTTTCCAGACGGTGGTTCAGACGACGGCGCACCGTATCGCGGCGGAACGTCAGCCATTCAGTGAGGATCTCCAGCAGGTTTTTTACCGCCGGGCGACCGTCAAGGCCGATCATGTTCAGGTTAATGCGGTAGCTTTTTTCCAGATCGGTGGTGGCGAACAGGTGGTTCATCACCTGCTCCATGTCCACGCGGTTAGAGCGCGGCACGATCACCAGACGAGTCGGGTTCTCGTGGTCGGATTCGTCGCGCAGGTCGTCCACCATCGGCAGCTTTTTATTGCGCATCTGGGAGGCGATCTGCTCCAGCACTTTCGCACCGGAGACCTGATGAGGCAATGCAGTGATCACCACGGCGCCGTCTTCTTTATTCCACACCGCGCGCATGCGCACGGAGCCGCGACCGTTCTGGTAGATTTTGCGGATTTCCGCGCGCGAGGTAATGATTTCGGCTTCGGTCGGGTAATCCGGCCCCTGCACGATATCCAGCAGCTCGTCCAGCGAGGTTTTCGGCTGTTCAATCAGGGTGATGGCGGCTTTCGCCACTTCGCGCAGGTTGTGCGGCGGAATGTCCGTCGCCATACCGACCGCGATACCGGTGGTGCCGTTCAGCAGGATGTTCGGCAGACGCGCAGGCAGCATTTTCGGCTCCTGCATCGTACCGTCGAAGTTTGGCACCCAGTCAACGGTTCCCTGACCCAGCTCGCCCAGCAGCACTTCGGCGTATTTAGACAGGCGGGATTCGGTATAACGCATCGCCGCGAAGGATTTCGGATCGTCCGGCGCACCCCAGTTCCCCTGCCCGTCCACCAGCGGGTAGCGGTAAGAGAACGGCTGCGCCATCAGCACCATCGCTTCATAACAGGCGCTGTCACCGTGCGGATGGTATTTACCCAGTACGTCACCGACGGTACGGGCGGATTTCTTGAACTTGGCGCTGGCGCTCAGGCCCAGTTCGGACATCGCATAGACGATGCGGCGCTGAACGGGCTTCAGGCCATCCCCGATAAACGGCAACGCCCTGTCCATGATGACGTACATGGAGTAGTTCAGGTAGGCGTTTTCCGTGAATTCATGTAGCGCGAGGCGCTCTGCCATATCGCTCATTACGTGTGATTCCTCAACTCAGAAACCGAAGGGTTTCAGGCAATATTGCCGCAGATACTACCTCATCTGACGAATTGAGTCACAAAGAAAAAGGGCCGCACAGGCGGCCCTTTTCGGGTTATTTGTTCAGCTTGATGACCTGCTTCACGTCGATTTCAAACTCGTTCCAGTCTTTATCGACTTTACCCTGGAGTTCGACCTTATCCTGCGGGCTGACGGTCACGCCGTTCCAGCGCTTGTGGTCAATCTCAACTACCACCGTGCCGGTTTCATCGCGGAAGGTATAGCGGTCATCGGACAGGCGCTCGGTGATGTTCCCGCGCAGCTTCACCCAGGCATCGTCCTTCAGATCCTTCACTTTTGCCGCCGTCGTCAGGTTGGCGTTGTTATCCACAAAACCGCCCTGCTGGGTTTGCGTCTGGGTCGCGGTTGCGGACGGGCCGTTAAATCCGCCCTGCGCGGCAAAAACAGGGGCAGTGGTCATCATCATGATGGCAGCAAGTGCAGCGAATTTTTTCATCTTAATCTCTCCCTTTAATGTGGTTTCGCAGTCCATTAAACAGGGTAATCCTTAACAACTTCTTAAGGGGAAAATTTATTTATTTTTACTGTACAGCATGTTGATTCAGAGGGTTTACTGACGGCATCAAGGAGGGAACATGCGCATTTTACTGGTAGAAGACGACAGGCTCATCGGCGATGGCATCAAAGCGGGCCTGAGCAAAATGGGGTTTAACGTGGACTGGTTTACCGACGGGAAAACCGGTCAGGCCGCGCTGTATAGCGCGCCCTATGATGCCGTAGTGCTGGATCTAACGCTGCCGGAGATCGACGGGCTGGCGATCCTGCGCGCCTGGCGCGAAAGCGGGCGCAGCGAGCCGGTACTGATTCTGACGGCGCGGGATGCGCTGAACCAGCGCGTCGAGGGGTTGCGCCTGGGCGCGGACGATTACCTTTGTAAGCCGTTTGCCCTGATCGAAGTGGCCGCGCGCCTTGAAGCGCTGGTGCGGCGCAGCCACGGTCAGACCCGCAGCGAGCTGCGTCACGGTAAGGTCACGCTCGACCCGACGAGCCTTGTCGCCACGCTGGAGGGCGAAACGCTGCCCCTCAAACCTAAAGAGTTCGCCCTGCTGGAGCTGCTGATGCGCAATGCGGGCCGCGTGCTCCCCCGCAAAGCAATTGAAGAAAAGCTCTATAACTGGGATGACGACGTCTCCAGTAACGCCGTAGAGGTCCACGTCCATCATCTTCGCCGCAAGCTCGGCAGCGCGTTTATCCGCACCGTGCACGGCATCGGCTACACCCTGGGTGACGCATGAAACTGAGCCTGAAACTCCGCCTGACGCTGCTCTTCCTGCTGCTCTCCCTGACGGCCTGGTTTGCCGCCAGTCTTGTCGCGTGGCAGCAAACGACGCATAAGCTCGACAAGCTCTTTGATACCCAGCAGATGCTGTTTGCCAAACGTCTGCTGACGATGGACCTGGACGAGATCCGCGCGCCGGAGCGCATGCGCGAGGTGCCCAAAAAAGCCAAACACGGGCATTTGGACGATGACGCGCTGGCCTTTGCCATTTTCAGCGCCGACGGCAGCATGATCCTCAACGACGGTGAAAACGGGCACGATATTCCGTATCACTACCGCCGCGACGGATTTGCTGACGGGCGGCTTCAGGACGACAACGACGAATGGCGCTTCTTATGGCTGACGTCGCCAGACGGTAAATACCGCGTGGTGGTCGGCCAGGAGTGGGAGTACCGCCAGGACATGGCGCTGGACGTGGTGAGCTCGCAGCTTACGCCGTGGCTGGTGGCGCTGCCCGTCATGCTGCTGTTGCTAATCCTGCTGTTGAGCCGCGAGCTGAAGCCGCTGAAAAAGCTGGCGCAGACCCTGCGCTCCCGCACGCCGGATGCCACCGATAAACTCCCAACGGAAGGTGTCCCCACTGAGGTGCGTCCGCTGCTCGACGCGCTGAATCACCTCTTTATGCGCACGCAAGAGATGATGAGCCGCGAGCGCCGCTTTACCTCCGATGCCGCCCACGAGCTGCGCAGCCCGTTAGCCGCCCTGAAGGTGCAAACCGACGTGGCGCAGCTGTATCAGGACGATCCCGAGGCGCAGTCCAAAGCCCTTTCGCAGCTTCATGCGGGTATCGACCGCGCCTCCCGGCTGGTGGATCAGCTCCTTACGCTGTCGCGCCTGGATTCGCTGGATAACCTGGACGGCGTCGAGCCGATTGTCATGGCCGATTTACTGCAGTCCGCGGTGATGGATATTTATCATACGGCGCAGCAGGCGGGCATTGATGTGCGCCTGAATATCCATGCGCCAGAGGTGAAACGCGCGGGTCAACAGCTGCTCCTGAGCCTGCTGGTACGTAATCTGCTGGATAATGCAGTACGTTACAGCCCGCGCGGTAGCGTGGTGGACGTGACGCTGGACGGTCACCGCTTCACCGTGCGTGACAACGGCCCCGGGATGTCCCCCGACGCGCTGGCACGTATTGGCGAGCGCTTTTATCGTCCACCGGGGCAAGATGCCACCGGAAGCGGGCTGGGGTTATCGATTGTTAAACGCATCGCCACCCTCCACGGTATGCGCGTCTCGCTGGCTAATGCGCCTGAAGGGGGCGTTGAGGTCAACGTCAGCTGGTAGGCATTATTGCGCTGTGTGCAAAAGACTTTGCACATTTTGCTTATTTTTCCGCTCCGTCCTCGCGCGTAGAATCCCCGACATACTCTCAACACCGAGGACAAATAATGAGCAACATTTTGATTATCAACGGCGCGAAAGAGTTCGCGCACTCTAAAGGCCAGTTGAATGACACCCTGACCGAGGTCGCGGACGGTTTCCTGCGCGACGCCGGGCATGATGTTAAGGTCGTGCGCGCGGACAGCGATTATGACGTGAAAGCCGAAGTGCAGAACTTCCTGTGGGCCGACGTGGTGATCTGGCAGATGCCGGGCTGGTGGATGGGCGCGCCGTGGACCGTGAAAAAATACATGGATGACGTGTTCACTGAAGGTCACGGTTCGCTGTATGCCAGCGACGGTCGTACCCGTTCAGACGCCTCCAAAAAATACGGTTCCGGCGGCCTGATTCAGGGCAAAAAATATATGCTCTCCCTGACCTGGAACGCCCCGATGGAAGCCTTCACCGAGAAAGATCAGTTCTTCGAAGGCGTGGGCGTAGACGGTGCGTATCTGCCGTTCCACAAGGCGAACCAGTTCCTGGGCATGGATCCGCTGCCGACGTTTATCGTTAACGACGTGATTAAAATGCCTGATGTCCCGAGCTATATCGCAGAATATCGCAAGCATCTCGCGGAAATTTTTGCTTAACTGGTAACCTGGAATTAGAAGGAGTTAACCATGCTTACCGTAATTGCTGAAATTCGTACTCGTCCAGGTCAACATCACCGCCAGGCGGTGCTGGATCAGTTCGCGAAGATTATCCCGACCGTACTTGAAGAAGAAGGCTGCCACGGCTATGCGCCGCTGGTGGATGCAGCCACTGATGCTAGCTTCCAGGCGACCGCGCCGGATTCAATCATGATGGTTGAACTGTGGGAAACCGTGGCGCACCTTGAAGCGCACCTGCAAACTCCGCACATGAAAGCGTGGAGTGAGGCGGTAAAAGGTGACGTGCTGGATACCCATATCCGTATTCTGGAGCAAGGGGTTTAAGGTTCGTGGAATTTGCCGGGTGGCACTGCGTTTACCCGGCCTACAAAACCTGACCCGTAGGCCCGGTAAGCGCTAGCGCCACCGGGCTTTTTGTATCACCTTAAAGCCCAACTGCTATGCTTATTCTGACTTCATTGTTAACAGGAGGATGGAATGGGTCTTTTTAACTTCGTGAAAGAAGCAGGCGAAAAGTTATGGGATAACCTGACCGATCATAAAGGTCAGAGCGACAAAGTCAGCGAGCACCTCAAAAAGCTGAATATTCCTGGCGCGGATAAAGTCCAGGTCACCGTTACCGACGGCAAAGCCAGCGTGACGGGCGACGGGCTGACGCAAGAACAGAAAGAGAAAATTCAGGTTGCCGTGGGGAACATCGCAGGGGTGAGCGAGGTGGAGAACAACATCACCGCCACCGATGCCGAAGATGAAGCGACCTACTACACGGTTAAATCAGGTGACACCCTGAGCGCCATCTCCAAAACGGTGTATGGCAATGCCAACCAGTACAACAAGATTTTCGAGGCGAACCGCCCGATGCTCTCCAGCCCGGATAAAATTTATCCAGGCCAGACGCTGCGCATCCCGAAAGCGTAACCGCAGAGTCGGGGGGACCTCCCCCGACTGTTTTACCAGTACGATTTCCAGCTTTGTGTAAAGCGCACCAGCGCCTCAACGTAGAAGTAATCCCCCCAGCTTGCGCACTCATCCACCCCTTTATTGCTCGCCAGGTGATACACCGAGTGCTTCAGCAGCCCGTTGCCCTTCTCGTCTTTGCCCATGAGATAGTGCTTCGTCAGCGACGACATGATCCCTTTCGCCCACTCCAGATAGCGCTCGCGATCCGGATCCGTAACCGGCAGATGCTTCACCAGTTCCAGCAGCCCGCATACCGCGATGGCCGCCGAGGACGAATCGCGCAGCGCGTCGGTGCCCACCAGCGCCAGATCCCAGTGGCAGACAGAATCCTCCGGCAGTCGGTTGAGGAAATAGTTCGCCAGCCGCTTCGACAGGGCGATCATCGTCTTGTCACCGGTATAGATATAGCTCAGCAGGAAGCCGTAAATGCCCCACGCCTGCCCGCGCGACCAGCACGAATCGTCGGCGTAGCCCTGCTGGGTATTGCCGTAGCGCGGCGCGCCGGTGTTCACATCCATATAGTAGGTGTGGAACGTCGAGGCATCCTCACGGATGAGATACGTCGCCGCCTGCATCACGTGCGCTTTTGCAGCCTCGGCAAAGCGCGGATCGCCGGTTTGTTCCGTCGCCCAGTAGAGCAGCGGCAGGTTCATGTTGCAGTCGATGATCATGCGT
This sequence comes from Enterobacter sp. ENT02, assembly GCF_019219165.1. Lineage (NCBI taxonomy): Bacteria > Pseudomonadati > Pseudomonadota > Gammaproteobacteria > Enterobacterales > Enterobacteriaceae > Enterobacter > Enterobacter sp. ENT02. The sequence continues at coordinate 291,891 of NZ_JAHUWD010000003.1, read as the reverse complement.
CCGGCCTGTTCCGGATCGGCCAGATCGCCCCACGCCTGAATGATCTTCGCCTTCTCATGGAAGCGCTCCAGCAGGGCTTCCGCCGCCAGCAGGGAGAACCCGCGCGCCTGGCGGTTCCCGGTCAGCCGCCAGGCCGCCACGCAGGAGAGCGTGTACAGGAAGCCCAAGTCGTGGGTGTTGGTGTCATTGCGTCCGGCGATGCGCAGGCCGAACGAGCGCACGTGCTTTTCCGCCATCGCGCGGAATTTCGCTTCGCCGCTCATCTCCCACGCCAGCCAGAGCTGGCCGGTCCAGAAGCTGGTGGTCCACTCCACGTTATCGGTCAGCGGGTAAAAACCGTCCTTACAGGTTTCCGCCGGGAACTGCTCGCCGAATTCGGTTAAATGACGGCTAATCAGGTCGAGGACATGGCCGCGAGCCGAGCTGAGTTCATCGCTAAATGCGCGTGGGTCAACGGGCGCGGCAATCGCAGGCAGGCGCTCCTCTTTGATACGACTTAACATATTTCGGTTCCTTCTTTGACGGCGTAATTATCGGGTAGAGGTTTCTGCTACGTTCAGCGTGCGGGGCCCGCGCCATTTGCTCTGACAGGCGGATAACGTGAAGGCAGAAATAAGGGTAAAGGTCAGCGCCGTGGCGCCCATGATGATATAGGTCTGTTCAAAACCGATGCGATCATACAGATATCCCGCAGGCGAAGAGATGACCACGTTACCGACGTACAGCATTGCCTGATAGCCCAGTAAATACATGGTGGCGTTCACGCGCTTATCGAAATGTTCGGCGATGTATTTAAAGACGGAGACCAGCAGCAGGCAGATCTCCAGGCCATACAGGGGTTTAAGCACGGAAATTAACAGGTGTGAATCGCACATGCCGGAAATAATCAGACGCGCTCCCACCACCAGACCGACAATTAACAGCCCGCGCTTGGCGCCAATAAAGTTGACGAACAGCGGGATCACCATATACATAACGAACTCCATGCCGGACTGCACGGTGCCCAAATAGCCAAACACCGCGTTGCCCTGGTGAATATCGTCAAAGAAGGTGACGAAATAGCGCGAGAACTGCTGTTCGGCGATAAACATCATCCACGCCACGCCCGCCACGTACAGGCAGAACGCCCAGAATTTACGGCTGCGCAGCAGAGCGTACACGTCCGAAGGGGCGATTTTCTCTTTGGTCAGCACCTCACCGGCGTGAACGGAGTTAGTGTTCACTTTCAGGCTGAGCAGGACAATCAGCATCACCACAGAGGTCACGCTGCCCATAATAAAGTTATACGCAGGCGAGAGGTTAAACAGCAGTCCGGAGAAGGACGACGCCACCGCCCAGCCGAGCGAGCCCCACATGCGGATCTGCCCGAACTCCATGCCGTTCAGGCGGCTGAAGCGGTCAGAATAGGATTCACACGCCGCCACGCCCGCATACCAGGCAAAGCTCAAATAGAGCGCGCCGATAATTATCCCCAACATGGTGTTGGAGATTAACAGCGGCTGATAGACGTAAATAAAGAACGGCGCCATCAGGGCCGACATGGCGACCACAAAATAGAGCAGGTATTTGCTCATGCCAATTTTATCGAGAATATAGCCGTAGATGGGTTTGAGAATAACGGAGAAAATACCGTTCACCGCGAATACGGTTCCGATCACCGCCCCGCTGAGATTCGCTTTTTGACCGAGCCAGATAGCCAGCAGACCAATACTGGCGGACCAGGTAAAGAAATAGAGAAAAATAAAGCTGCTGATTTTGTAATATTCGGTTCTGTTGGTTATCGATGTATTTTTCATACCATCCTCGCCGAGGTGTAGGGTCAGAATTTTTATAATGTGAACGACAGTTGACGTTCGCCTCCAGGTTCGCGGATCTCGACCTGGTTTTGAGTGATATTCAGGTGCGGCCTGGCCGCACTATTTTGCTTTTCGCTAGCAAAGACGGCGCAGCAGAGCCAGCTTTCGCCTTGAGGGATATCGGTTTTTAACAGCGGAATGGTGGCGCACTCCGGGAACATGATGCTGCTGTTCGGCGGCGTAACGATGCTGTCCGGCAGGCGCTTGATGGCGGGCGACAGATCGACAATCACGCTGCTGCCGTTCTCGGCTGCCAGATAACAGCCGCGCTCGCGGATCTGGTGTTCAGTTTTCATCACCGCAAACCCACCCTCGGCCGTTTGCAGCGCGCGTGCGCTGTTGATGCGGTGCAGGCGCAGATGCCATTCTCCGAACGGCACTTGCCAGGTGTCGATATGCACGTCGTGCCACGGCGACCAGCGCGAGTAGAGGTAATTTTCATCCACCCGCACCGCTTCGCATTCGCGGCGACCGCGGTAGTAATCGTCTCCGTCCGCCAGCAGCAGCATGGAATCACAGGCCGCATGCTTCAGGCCAAAGCGCCCGCGCTCAATGGTGAAACCAAAGCGGCTGGAGTAGGCAAATTTAGTGTATTTGGCGTCGGTATTGACGTAGTTATTCAGCTCAAGCTGTCCGGCGGTAAGCATGGTGACGTGCTGCGACTTTTCCGCATGGATAAGGATCTGCCGGGCATGCGGAATCACGTGCTTTTCCGCCAGCGCGGGCAGCAGCTGTTCCTCAGCCAGCCAGAACGGGTGCGTCTCCGGCAGCGCCAGAATGAGGTAAGTTTTCAGTGCCCAGTACGGCGAACCAGGCGAGTTGTAGTCCTCGCACATCGCGAGGTTCGGATAGGCAAAGCCGAGGGTCAAAATGCCGTCGCGATCGGTAATCGGCTGCTGCTGCCACCAGCGCAGATGGCGCAGAATAATGCCCTTCACGATGCCCGGCGTGAACACCTCCAGCCCGGAAAAAGCCACCGCGCTCCAGAACGCGACCATTGCAAAACGGTAAGTCAGGCTGCGGCCAAACGGCACCGAGGCACCATCAGCAGCGGACCAGTAGATAAAGTCTTGCGCGAACAGACGCGAGCGCTCGCGCAGCACGTCCGCCCTCGCCTCGTCGCCGCTCAGGGCGGCGTAGATCAGCCCGTAGAAGTGGAAGGCCATTGAAATGTAATAATCTTTCGGACGCCCCGGACCGTCGGAATACCAGCCGTCGCCCAGATAGTACGCGTCCATCAGCGCAAAGCGATGGTCGATGGCGCGCTGATCATACGGCAGCCCCGCGCGCTTGAATCCAAGCTGGACCATGATGGCGAAGTAGTTCCAGTTGCTGTCCGGCATCTGCGCGTCGGTAATCTGGCTGAGCCAGGCGTGGAGGTTCATCACTTCGCGCTCGGTGAAACGCTCGAGGAGTTTGTCACCCAGCAGGGACAGCCCCAGACCGTAGGCCGCCATCTCCACCAGACGCTGATCGTAGGGGCTGGTTTCACCCCAGTAGCCCGCGCTTTGCGGATCGGTGCCCAGTTTGATGGCGTCCAGGTATTTCTCACTCCACGACTCGCCCTCGCCGCCCGCCATCAGCGGAAACAGCCCCCACAGCGCGCGGGAAAGCCCTTCCATCTGCGCGATATCCGTCGCGTAGTGCGCGCAGGTCTCGCCCAGCGAAAAACGTGAACTGCCCGGCGGAAACTGCTTATCCAGCGCGCCCAGCATCCCGTTTAAATACGCCACCACGTCCCGGCGTGAAGACAACGGATTTGATTTTTCTTTGTTTGCCGCCCACATAGGTTTGCCCTCGTAATCAACTGCGGCAAAGCATAGTGAATCCGCAAGGGGCAGAAATGTTAGCCGCGTCACAGGTGAGAACGATGAATAAACCTACAGTTAAGAAAATTTAAAAAGGTGGTTTATAAATAGCATCTGACGGGAAAAAGTTGAGTTCTATTGCACTATGCGCGACACGCCAACGTCCGATCATCTGGAGCTGATTACCCTAAACGACACCGTGGTGTCGTTTAGCCGCCTGTTCGCCAATACCGTGCGTTACCACCACTGGCATCAGTGTCTGGAAATTCTCTATGTGGAAGAAGGGTTTGGCGTCGCGATTGTCGACAACCGGCATTACACCATGCGCCCCGGCCGGCTGTTTTTCTTCCCACCCTTTACCCTGCACAAGGTGATGGTGGACGCGCAGGCGGAGGCCATTTACCGGCGCACCATCATTCATCTCGATCATCACGCCGTGCTGAAAAACCTGCGTGATTTCCCGCAAACCCGGCAGCGGCTGGAGCGGCTTTCACGCCGCGGCGGTGAGGCGTGGGTCGCTGACCTGGCGCATTGCCATCACCATGTCGATCATCTGTTGGGCTGTTATCAGTCGCCCATGAACAGCGAGGCCATTGCCGGGCTGCTGATCGGCCTGTTTGCCATGCTGCCCGACGATCGCGACGGCACGCCGGGCAGCAGCCAGGGGATCGCCAGCCAGGTGATGTTCTGGCTGGATGAGCACTATCAGGAGAAGTTCCGCCTGGACGCGCTGGCCGCAGAGCTGGGCAAATCGCGCAGCTACGTGTCGCGAAAATTCCATGCGGAGACGGGCGAGAAGATCCACGACTATCTCAACACGTTACGGCTGCGTAAGGCCTGCGAGTGTTTGCTACACACGGATTCGAGCGTGCGAGACATCGCGGCGCAGACGGGGTTCTCCGACGTGACGTGGTTCATCAGCGCGTTTAAAAAAGGGATTGGCGAGACGCCGCTGCAGTACAGGAAGAACCATCGTTCGCTTTGACGCCCTCTACCACAGGAAGAGGAGGAAAATCAACCACTCTTCTTCCCCGGCTTTAATCCACGATGTAACTCGTTGATGCGCTTCATCGACTTAATAGTGCGCTGCGGCTCGGTGGAGGCGACGGACAAAATAATCATTTCAAGGCACAGCAGCACCGTGCCGTGGAGCGGGATTTTGCCCTTCTCGCCGCCGCGCGGAACGTGGATCACCACGCTGGCCTCTTTACTGAATCGCGAGTCGGTCGCGTTAGTCAGCAAAATGGTGGGAATGCTCAGACGTTTCGCCTCGCGCAGCGTGGTCTGCCCTTCCCGGTGCGCGGATTTTTGCGCCATCATCACCAGCACGTCACCGCGCTGAAGCGCAATAAGCTGCTCGGCAAGCCCTATCCCGGTGCGGTTGAGCGGGATCGCGGGAAGTCCCATACGGCTGAACAACCTGGCAGTGTAATCGGCCAGAATACCGGATGCGCCAATGCCAAAAATAGCGACCTGCCTCGCCTGTGCCAGCAGCGACACGGCCTGCGCCATCGCATAGCGGTTGTGTGGTTCAGACAGCACCTCGCAGGTGTGCCGATGCCCCTCCAGCACGAAATCTATGCTCGTATTCACATCGCTGCTCAGCGTATTCACCGTGGTAGACATTTTCTCGCTGGAAGTCACCACCGGGCCGAACCACTGCTCGAGCGTCTGCTTCAGATCGCGCAATCCGGCAAAACCGAGCGCCTGGATAGCGCGAACGACGGTGGCATCCGAGGTGTTAAGCAGTGTCGCGATCTCCATCGCCGTCTGCTCCATGACCGCTTCACGATTTTCATTGATATAGCGCGCCACCAGCAGCAGCCGTGGCGTGAGCTGGTTCGCTCGCGAACGGAAGCGGTCACCGTACACATCGACTTTGCGGATCACCGTGATGCCTCCGGCAGCGGACGTCCCGCAATCTGCGACTGCACCTGCGCGACCATCAGGCCTAACGAGGCGAACGAGTTCGAGATGGCCTCCTCGCGTGAGATGAGCACGTAATGCCCGGTGCGGCAGGCGTTGAGGAACTGGCACCATCCTGGCATCACCGCGTCCATCGCCGCCAGCTCGTCCTGCGGCTTGCCGCCGGTATCGCCGCGCCAGGTGGCGAAGACGAAATCGGCATCCAGCTCCGGCAGGCGCTCGGCGCTGACGTCGATACGCCCACCGTCCGGGATGCTCTCAATCAGCGGTGGAAACGTGAATCCTGCGTCGCGCAGCACGCGTCCAAGCGAGTGGTAGCTGTGCATGGCGTTGATTTTTCCCTGATTGGCCTGAATCACCGACACGGTTAACGTGCGGGTGTCGATAGTCGCTTTCAGGGCCTTGATTTGCTCCTGATAGCGACGCTCCAGAACCTTCAGCCGCGCCTGCGTACCGGTGAGCTGCGCCAGCTTGCGGTAGATTTCGGGCGCACCGCCGTCGAGGTGATCGATGCTCACCGTCGGGGCAATTTTTTCCAGCTGTTCTACCGGCGTGTTACGGGTCGGCTCGGTGATGATCAGGTCCGGTTTCGCGGCGGCAATGGCTTCAATGTCGATATCCGCAGTGCCGATGAATTTGATGTCGGAATTATCAAAATCGACGCCGGTTAACATGCCGCTGGAACGCAGAAAATGGCTGCCGTCCGGTCGGGTGCGGCCATGGCTGGCAACCGGGGGTACCCCAAGCTCAATCAGCGGGATGGTGATATCCAAATCGTGCAACGAGACGATCCGCTTCGGATGGACCGGCACTACCACGTTGCGGTTCAGATCGTCTGTAAACGTCTGCGTCGGTTCCGCCGCACTCGCCACAAACCCTACCAGCAACAGCATTGTCAAAAGTACGCGCATCACACTCCCTCTAAAATCGGTCCCGACGCTGCCAGAGCAGCAGCAGGAAAAACGGCCCGCCAATCAGTGAAATCACAATCCCCGCCGGCAGCTGTAGCGGCAAAAATGCCAGACGCCCGACGTTATCCGCCAGCAGCACCAGCAGCGCGCCCAGCACGGCGCTTCCCGTCAGCAATGCTGTTTGCCCACCGCGCAGCAGCAGGCGCGCCATATGCGGTGCAATCAGCCCCACGAAACCCATCCCCCCCACACAGGAGACGCAGGCCGCGGTGAGCACGACCGGTGCAAGCACGCGCAGCAAGGCAAGTCGTGAAGTGCGCACGCCAAGCCCGGTCGCGGTGTGGTTACCCAGCAACGCCACGTCGGCGGCGCGTGCGGTAAAGAGCAGCAGCGCGAACGCGGGAAGCGCCCAGGCGGCAGCAATACTGACCAGCATCCAGTTTGCCGCATGCAGGCTTCCCGCCAGCCACAGCATCGCGGTCTGCACGTCGCGCACGTCCGCGGTAGTCATAAAAACACCCATTGCGGCGGCAAACGCCCATGACACGCCGATACCCGTCAGGATGAATCGCGGACGGGAAATATCGCGTGCCAGCGCCACCACCAGCAGCGCGGTCAGCAGCCCACCGGCCATGCCGACCAGCGGTCGCCAGTACAGGCTAAGCGCCGGGAACTGAAAAATCAGCAACAGCACCGCCGCGCTACAGCCCTCTTTCACGCCGATAAGCCCGGGGTCAGCAAGGCCATTGCGGGTGATGGACTGCATCGCCGCCCCCGCCATACCGAGCATCGCGCCGCACAGCACCGCCATCAGCAGGCGCGGCAGACGGATATCCATCACGATGTAATGCGTCTCTGCTTCCAGCGTCTGCGGATAAAACAGCGCGCGCCCGACGGCGGAGGCAGGAATGGGCAGCGAGCCGTGGGTCAGACCAAAACTGAGAAGCAAGAAGGCAGCCAGCGATAAAAATGCCAGGCATGCCAGCGCTTTTGGACGAACCAGCGCCGAAAGGGGGCCGACGCGTAGCGCACGCAGTCCCACCCGGCTCATTTGAACATCCTCGACGCCAGGAAGATAAAGACGGGCGCACCGACCAGCGCGGTCATAACGCCGGTTGCCAGCTCATACGGCGTAAACAGCGTGCGGGCGGCAACATCCGCCAGCAGGAGAACCAGCGCCCCACACAGGGCCGAAAGCGGCACCATTGCGCGGATGTCCACCGTCACCAGGCGGCGGATCAGCTGTGGTACCACAAGGCCGATAAAACCAATCGGCCCGGCGATGGAGACCGCCGCGCCGCAGAGCAGTGCAATCGCCAGCAGCGCGAACAGGCGCGTTTTCAGCAATGAGACGCCAAGCCCCTGCGCCATTCTGTCGCCCAGCGCCAGCATGTTGAGCGAGGGCGAGAGCCACAGCGCCAGCGCAAAGCCAGCGGCAGCAACCCCTGCCGCGCTCCCTATCGTCCCGGCGCTGAGCCCCGCTAAATCTCCAGCCAGCCAGGTGCGCATGGCGAGCAGCGTCTGTTCATCAAGGATTAATATCGCGGCAGTCACCGATGAAGCAAATGCCGACATCGCCACGCCGCACAGCGTGACTTTCATCGGCGTCAGCCCGGTGCGACCAGAGGAGGAGAACATCAGCACCAGCAGAAACAGCGCCGCGGCACCGACGGCGGCAACGAGCGGGCGACCAAACGGCAGCGACAGCCCAAGCGCGCTGACGATCACCACCGCCAGCGCCGCCCCTGCATTCAGCCCCAGAATATGCGGCTCGCCGAGCGGGTTACGGATCACCGACTGCAGCAGCACGCCCGCCACGCCGAGCGCGGCGCCAGTCACCATTGCGGCGCAGAGACGCAGCAGCCGGAGCCTGATAATCACGCTATGGTCGAAATTGCGCGGATCGAAATGGAAGAATGCATCCACTACCGTCCGGGGAGCGATAAAGCGCGCGCCGATGCCCAGATGTGCAATCGCGCCCATCGCCAGCAGCAATGTGAATACAAGGAATGCCAGAGAGGTGCGCATCATGGTTGTTCTGCGACCTTTCGAAACGGCATAAAGAACGGCTTTCCGGTCATTGGGTTAACGGACATATGTACGTCGACGTCAAACACCGTTTTGATCAGCGACGGCGTGCAGGTGTCGCCTTCATGTAATACCCCCTCGACTTTGCCCTGGCGTAAAAAGACCAGCGAATCGCCGTAGTTCACGGCAAAGTTGAGATCGTGCAGCACCACCACCACGGTGCGCCCGTGCTGGCGGGTCAGGGTGTGCAGCAGCTCCAGGATCTCCACCTGATAGCGAAGGTCGAGATACGTCGTGGGCTCATCCAGCAGGATATACGGCGTTTGCTGCGCCAGCGCCATGGCGATCCAGCAGCGTTGACGCTGACCGCCGGACAGGCTTTCAACCGGCAGATGAGCAAACTCTGCCGTTCCGGTCAGGCGTAATGCCTCCTCCACCGCCAGCTCGTCTTCATCACTCCACTGACGCATAAAGTTCTGCCAGGGAAAGCGCCCGCGCGAAACCAGTTCAAAAACGGTTAACCCCTCCGGCAACAGCGGAGACTGCGGCAAAATGCCAAGCTGACGGGCGACCGCTTTGGTCGGCTGTTCATGAATGGCTTTGCCATCCAGCACGACGCTGCCGCCAAGCGGCTGTAGCAGACGCGCGAGGGTGCTCAACAGCGTGGATTTGCCACAGCCGTTCGCCCCCACCAGAACGGTCATCTTCCGTTGCGGGATCGCGAGGGAGATATCATCAACGATGATTTTTTTGTGATAACCCGCAGAGAGATTCTCCAGAACCAGTCCCGGTTTTGTCGTGTTATGCGCCACGTGAATGCCAACGTAATGAAAAACCAATAAATAAAAATAAAACTCATTCTCTTTTGAGAAGTTTGCCGCTGCGCCATGTAGTAGTCAAGTGAATAAAAGCCCTGGATAAACCAGGGGCGATCGCAACGGGTCACGCAAAGTTAAATCAATAAATTCCAATAAATTTCAATAAATTAAAAGCCAATTGCTTTGATTTTAACGGTACGAAAATCACTGTAGTCATTATTTTACTTTTTCCATTTACTACTACAATCCCGCATGATTGAATGATTCTCAATTACAAGTTCGATGCCATTCAGGCTAACGAACAGACCGTAAGGGCAATGACTCACACATTTTTCCGCGAAGATTGTTTCGCCGGATATTCTGGGAAAACAGATGTAATGGCTAAGTTCACACCTTCATTCTCTGGGGTAAAAGGGCGCGCGCTCTTTTCTCTGTTGTTTATGGCACCTTTGGTACACGCAGCGGCAAACGACGGCGAGACCCTGACCGTTACCGCCGATCCGAATGCGACCCTCGACGCCACCAGCGGCTATCAGCCCCTGAACACCTCCACCGCCACGCTGACCAACATGCCGATGCTGGACATCCCGCAGGTGGTCAATACCGTCAGCAATAACGTGCTGGAAGACCAAAACGCGACCACGCTCGACGAGGCGCTGTATAACGTCAGCAACGTGGTGCAGACCAACACCCTGGGCGGCACGCAGGATGCCTTTGTGCGCCGTGGTTTTGGCGCGAACCGTGACGGCTCGATCATGACCAACGGCCTGCGCACCGTGCTGCCGCGCAGCTTTAACGCCTCAACCGAACGCGTGGAGGTGCTGAAAGGCCCAGCCTCGACCCTGTACGGTATTCTCGACCCCGGCGGCCTGATTAACGTCGTCACCAAACGCCCGGAGAAAACCTTCGGCGGCTCGATTTCTGCCACCTCGACCAGCTTTGGCGGCGGCACCGGACAGATCGATGTCACCGGCCCGATTGACGGCACGCGCCTGGCGTATCGCCTGACGGGGGAATATCAGGACGAAGACTACTGGCGCAATTTCGGCAACGAACGCAGCACCTTTATCGCCCCGTCGCTCACCTGGTTTGGCGATGACGCCACCGTGACCGTGCTCTATTCGCATCGCGACTATAAAACGCCGTTCGATCGCGGAACGATCTTCGATCTCAACACCAAAAAAGCTGTCGACGTCGATCGCAAAACCCGCTTTGACGAATCGTTTAACGTCACCGACGGGCAGTCCGATCTCGCGCAGCTCAACGCGGAATATCGTCTTAACAGCCAGTGGACTGCGAAGTTCGACTACAGCTACAGCCAGGATAAGTACAGTGATAACCAGGCGCGCGTGATGGCCTACGATTCAAAAACCGGCAACCTGACCCGCCGCGTGGATGCCACCCAGGGCTCCACCCAGCGGATGCATACGACGCGAGCGGATCTGAAGGGGAACGTGGATATCGCCGGTTTCTACAACGAGATCCTGACCGGCGTGTCGTATGAGAATTACGATCTGCTGCGCACGGATATGATGCGCTGCAAGAACGTCAAAGGTTTCAATATCTACAATCCGACGTATGGGAATCTCGACAAGTGCACCACCGTCTCGGCGTCCGACAGCGACCAGACCATCAAGCAGGAGAGCTACTCCGCCTACGCGCAGGACGCGCTGTACCTGACCGATAAATGGATCGCCGTCGCCGGACTGCGCTACCAGTATTACACCCAGTACGCGGGGAAAGGCCGTCCGTTTAACGTGAATACCGACAGCCACGACGACCAATGGACGCCTAAGCTGGGGCTGGTGTACAAGCTCACCCCGGCAGTCTCGCTATTTGCCAACTATTCCCAGACGTTTATGCCGCAGTCGTCCATTGCGAGCTACATCGGTGACCTGCCGCCGGAAACGTCGAATGCGTATGAAATTGGTGCTAAGTTTGACCTTTTTGACGGCATTACCGCCAATATTGCGCTGTTTGATATCCACAAGCGCAACGTGCTGTACACCGAAAGCGTGGGTGATGAAACCATCGCCAAAACCGCAGGCCGCGTGCGCTCTCAGGGCGTAGAAGTGGATCTTGCGGGGTCGCTGACTGAGAACACCAACATTATTGCCAGCTACGGCTATACCGACGCGAAGGTGTTGGAAGACCCGGACTATTCGGGCAAACCGCTGCCGAACGTGCCGCGCCATACCGGCTCCCTGTTCCTGACCTACGATATTCACAATGCGTTTGCCGGGAATACACTGACGCTGGGCGGCGGCGGGCACGGCGTAAGCCGTCGTTCCGCAACCAACGGTGCGGATTACTATCTGCCGGGCTATTTCGTGGCGGATGCGTTTGCGGCGTACAAGATGAAGCTGCAGTATCCGGTGACGCTGCAGGTGAACGTGAAAAACCTGTTTGATAAGACCTACTACACGTCGTCCATTGCGACCAACAACCTGGGCAACCAGATTGGCGATCCGCGCGAAGTGCAGTTTACGGTGAAGATGGAGTTTTGACGTAAAAAAGCCCGATGGCGCTAACGCTTATCGGGCCTACGATCCATTCCCTCTCCCTGTGGGAGAGGGTTAGGGTGAGGGCATCAGGCCTCAATATCCGCCATATCGCCTTTCTCCTGCAGCCAGTTACGTCGGTCTTCCGAACGTTTCTTGGCAAGGAGCATATCCATCATGGCGTTGGTTTGCTGTTCGTCTTCGTCGCTGATCGTTAGCTGTACCAGACGGCGCGTGTTCGGATCCAACGTCGTTTCGCGAAGCTGCATCGGGTTCATCTCGCCCAGCCCTTTAAAGCGCTGCACGTTCGGTTTGCCCTTCTTGCGCTTCAGCTGTTCCAGCACGCCCGCTTTTTCCTCTTCCGTCAGCGCGTAGTAAACCTCTTTACCGAGATCGATACGGTAGAGCGGCGGCAGCGCCACGTGAACGTGGCCGTTTTTCACCAGCGTTTTGAAGTGCTTCACGAACAGCGCGCACAGCAGCGTGGCGATGTGCAGACCATCGGAGTCCGCATCCGCGAGGATACAGATTTTGCCGTAGCGCAGCTGGCTCAAATCGTCGCTGTCCGGATCGATGCCGATCGCCACCGAGATATCGTGAACTTCCTGCGAGGCCAGCACTTCATCAGAAGAGACCTCCCAGGTATTCAGGATCTTACCCTTGAGGGGCATGATCGCCTGATATTCACGATCGCGCGCCTGCTTGGCCGATCCGCCCGCCGAGTCCCCTTCCACGAGGAACAGCTCGGTACGGTTGAGATCCTGCGCGGTACAATCCGCCAGCTTGCCCGGCAGCGCGGGGCCGCTGGTCAGCTTTTTACGCACCACTTTCTTCGCGGCACGCAGACGACGCTGGGCGCTGGAGATCGCCATTTCAGCCAGCATTTCTGCTGCCTGAACGTTCTGGTTCAGCCACAGGGTAAATGCATCTTTCACCACGCCGGAAACGAACGCCGCGCACTGACGTGACGACAGGCGCTCCTTGGTCTGACCGGCAAACTGCGGATCCTGCATCTTCACGGAGAGCACGTAGGCGCAGCGATCCCAGATATCTTCCGCAGACAGCTTCACGCCACGCGGCAGGATGTTGCGGTATTCGCAGAATTCGCGCATCGCGTCCAGCAGCCCCTGACGCAGGCCGTTGACGTGCGTACCGCCCAGCATGGTCGGGATCAGGTTAACGTAGCTTTCGGTCAGCAGCTCGCCGCCTTCCGGCAGCCACAGCAGCGCCCAGTCCACGGCTTCTGTATCGCCGCTAAAGTTACCGACAAACGGTTTTTCCGGCAGCGTTGGCAGGCCGTTTACCGCTTCGCACAGGTAGTCGTTCAGACCATCGGCGTAGCACCAGGTTTGTGCGGTATTGTTAACGTGGTCTGTAAAAGTGATTTCCACGCCCGGACATAGCACCGCTTTGGCTTTCAGCAGGTGCGTCAGGCGAGAAACAGAAAAACGCGGGCTGTCGAAGAAGCTTTCGTCAGGCCAGAAGTGGACGCTGGTGCCGGTATTGCGTTTGCCGCACGTGCCGACAACCTGCAGATCCTGCACCTTATCGCCATTTTCAAAGGCGATGTTATAGACCTGGCCGTCGCGACGAACGTTCACTTCCACGCGTTTGGACAGGGCGTTCACCACGGAAATGCCCACGCCGTGCAGACCACCGGAGAACTGATAGTTCTTGTTGGAGAACTTACCGCCCGCATGCAGACGACAGAGGATCAGCTCAACGGCAGGCACGCCCTCTTCCGGGTGGATATCCACCGGCATGCCGCGCCCGTCGTCGATAACTTCCAGCGACTGATCGGCGTGCAGGATAACGTCAACGCGTTTGGCATGGCCTGCCAGCGCTTCGTCCACACTGTTATCAATAACTTCCTGGCCCAGGTGGTTTGGGCGCGTCGTATCGGTGTACATCCCCGGGCGGCGGCGAACCGGCTCAAGCCCGGTGAGTACCTCAATGGCATCAGCGTTATAGGTTTGCGTCATGATTTAAGCTAGCAATTCGCATTGATTGTCAGTGGCTGTGCAGTCCAAGAAAATCGACAATCTGGGTGAAATGATCCTCAAAGCCCGTGAAAGCATGGTTTCCGCCCTCTTCTATAGTCTGGCGGCAGGATGCGTAATACGCCACTGCCTGGCGGTAATCCAGCACTTCATCACCCGTCTGCTGCAGCAGCCAGATGAGATCCGGCGCTTCAAGCGGGTCGACCTGCATAACTTTGAGATCGTAAATATGGCGTGACTCTAGCACATATTGTTGGCCGGTGTAGGGGTTCTCGTTTTCGCCAAGAAAGTCCCTGAGTAGCTCAAATGGCCGTACCGCTGGGTTAACCACCACTGCGGGCAGCATAAAGCATTGCGACAGCCAGGTGGCGTAATATCCTCCCAGCGATGAACCGACCACGCCAAAGGATTCGCCACCGTGTTCGAGGACGCTCGATTCCAGCATCTCCGCCGCTTCCGCCGGGTATGGCGGCAGTTGCGGGACAATCATCTCAACGTGCGGATGATTCTCGCTCAGCCAGTGGCGAAACTGCGTCGCTTTCGCGGAGCGCGGCGAGCTGTTGAACCCGTGAAGATAGAGAAGCGTAGACATCAATAGCCTTCTGAAGCGGTATCGGGGCGGAATTTTGCGCCTGACAAACGGCACACTTCTGTCGTCAGGTTGCCATCGGCATGCAGTTCCAGCCAGCGCCAGCCTGGGGCGATGGTGTCCAGGGTGAAGTTGGCGCAATGCGGCTTAAATTGCACGCAAGTGGACGGCGTGGCGAGCATTCTGCGGCCATTCCAGTCGAGATCCTGTTCCTGATGAATATGTCCGCACAGCAGATTTTTCACGCGAGGGAAGTTCACCAGCACGCTATCCAGCGCCGCTGAGTTACGCAGGCTGTGTTGATCGAGCCAGCTGCAGCCCGCTGGCAGCGGATGATGATGAAGCAACAGCAGCGTATTGCGTGCCGGTTCGGCAGCCAGTTTGGTTTCGAGCCAGTCAAGCTGAAACTCGCTTAACTCACCGTGCGGGACGCCAAAGACCTGGCTGTCGAGCAGTAAAATTTGCCAGTGGTCCCCTGCAAAAACACACTTCGCCGGGGAGATGCCCGACTCCAGGAGCGAGCTGTACATGGCAGGCTGGAAATCATGGTTGCCGGGCAGCCATACGCAAGGCACACTGAAGCTCGCGATGCCTTCAGCAAAATGCTGGTAGGCCGCGGAGGACTGATCCTGCGCCAGATCGCCCGTTGCGACAATCAGATCGCAGGCGCGATCTTCGGCGTGAATCGCGTTGAGTACAGCCTGATAGCTCTCCCAGGTATTCACGCCCAGCAGAGTTTCATGCTTTTCGGCAAACAGGTGGGTATCGGTGATTTGTAATATCCTGACTGGCGCCCCACCAGCAACAGTCAGGTTCAACAGGCTTTCCAAATGGTGTCCTTAGGTAGGTTTATGACGCTAACAAACCGGAATCGCCATTGCTCCATGTGCTAAACAATATCTTAGCCAGTCGGCTAAAAACTGGTTAATTTGATGCTTTTCGTCGCGTTGATGCAACTTTTTATTCGGGTAATCATACCGCGCTTTGAAGCGAAAGATCTGCTGGCTCGAACACACTTCAGCGACCATCGCGTCGTGATAGAGACGCACCGTCATCGACGGCAAGCTCCAGTAGCTAATGCTGGGGGCCGTTTGCTCAATCTCTACCACCGTAGTGTAGCGCGTTGATTCTGTTATCGTTAACCGATACTGCGCGTTGCTCACCTGATAGCTTACCGTTTCGCCGGGTGCGTCGTTTCGCGGCAGCAGGCGGCGCAGATGTGCGAAATTGGTTTCGCACAGGCGCATCATTTCTGGGAAGTCAGGTGTATAGCGCTTCATTTTTTCCACTCGTTTCGTAATGTCTGATAATGCAGTTGCAGCCATTGCAGGGCGATGACAGACGCTGCGTTGTCGATTGAACCCTCTTCTACCCACTGGTAAGCCTGTTCCCGGCTCACCACATGAACCCGAATATCTTCGTTTTCATCTGCCAGACCGTGGATCCCTTCCGCGGTCGTGGCGTCCACTTCGCCCACCATAATGGATAAGCGTTCACTTGTGCCACCCGGGCTTGCCAGATAGCTGAGCACGGGTTTTGTTCTCCCGACAACCAGACCCGCCTCTTCCAGCGCTTCGCGCCGGGCAACGTCCTCGACCGATTCGCCCTCTTCAATCATCCCGGCCACCATCTCCAGCAGCCACGGGCTTTCGCTGACGTCATAAGCGGCGATGCGGATCTGCTCAACCAGCACCACTTCATCGCGCACTGGGTCAAAGGGTAGCAAGACTGCAGCATGCCCGCGCTCAAAAATTTCGCGTTTGATTTCGCCGCTCATCTCGCCGTTAAACAGGCGATGCCTGAAACGGTAAAGATCCATTGAAAAAAAACCGCTATAAAGCGTTTCTCGTGCAATAATTTCTACATCGTTTTTGGCGAATGTGACGGGCAACTTCTCTGTTTTTTGCATAAATCATGTCCTGGTAGCAATGGTGATGAAATGATGAATTTCAAGGCTGTTTGGCTGCCGTTTGTAAGGCTATATGATAGATTGGTGCAAATTACCGCCAGATGGCACGTAACGCCAACCTTTTGGTGTGGATGATTCTGTTAGAATCGGCAATTATTTTTAATTAGATCAGCGCTAATACTGCTTCACAACAAGGAATGCAAATGAAGAAATTGCTCCCCATCCTTATCGGCCTGAGCCTGACGGGCTTCAGTGCAATGAGCCAGGCGGAAAACCTGTTACAGGTCTACCAGCAGGCACGTCTGGGCAACCCTGATTTACGTAAATCAGCGGCCGATCGTGATGCTGCGTTTGAAAAGATTAACGAAGCGCGTAGCCCGCTGCTGCCACAGTTAGGTTTAGGTGCAGATTATACCTACAGCAACGGTTTCCGCGACGCTAACGGCGTTAACTCCAATGCCACCAGCGCATCACTGCAGTTAACCCAGACGCTGTTTGACATGTCCAAATGGCGCGCCCTGACCCTGCAGGAAAAGAGCGCGGGTATTCAGGATGTGACGTATCAGACCGATCAGCAGACGCTGATCCTCAATACCGCCACCGCTTACTTCAACGTGCTGAGCGCGATTGACTCGCTCTCCTACACCGAAGCGCAGAAACAGGCGATTTACCGTCAGTTGGATCAAACCACCCAGCGCTTCAACGTGGGCCTGGTGGCGATCACCGACGTGCAGAACGCCCGTTCACAGTACGACAGCGTACTGGCCAACGAAGTCACCGCGCGTAACAACCTTGATAACGCGCTGGAATCACTTCGTCAGGTGACCGGTAACTACTACCCTGAGCTGGCCTCCCTGAACGTGGACAGCTTCAAAACCGATAAGCCGCAGGCCGTTAATGCCCTGCTGAAAGAAGCGGAAAACCGTAACCTGGCGTTATTGCAGGCGCGTCTGAGCCAGGATCTGGCTCGCGAGCAGATTCGCCAGGCGCAGGATGGCCATCTGCCAACCCTGAGCCTGAGCGCCTCTACCGGTGTCTCTGATACGACCTACAGCGGTTCTAAAACCAACTCAGCCCAGTACGACGACAGCAACCAGGGTCAGAACAAAGTGGGTCTGAGCTTCTCCCTGCCGCTGTACCAGGGCGGCATGGTGAACTCCCAGGTGAAACAGGCGCAGTACAACTTTGTTGGCGCAAGCGAGCAGCTGGAAAGCGCGCACCGTAACGTGGTGCAGACCGTGCGTTCTTCCTTCAACAACGTGAACGCCTCTATCAGCAGCATCAACGCATACAAACAAGCCGTTGTGTCTGCACAAAGCTCCCTGGATGCAATGGAAGCGGGCTACTCGGTCGGTACGCGTACCATCGTTGACGTACTCGACGCGACCACCACGCTGTACAACGCGAAACAGCAGCTCTCCAGCGCACGTTACCAGTACCTGATTAACCAGCTGAACATCAAGCAGGCGCTGGGTACGCTGAACGAACAGGATCTGCAGATGCTGAACAGCACGCTGGGCAAACCAGTGTCGACCTCACCGGAAAGCGTTGCACCGGAGAACCCGCAGCAGGTTGCCGCGGTGGATAACTTCAACGGTGATAGCAATACCCCTGCTGCACAGCCAACGGCAGCACGTACCAACACCGGCAATAATCCGTTCCGTAACTAAGAGTGTCATCAGGCCCACTGCGGCCTGATGCCCTCACCCCGGCCCTCTCCCACAGGAGAGGGAGCATCTGAATCACACTCGAACGTAAGCCAACGTAAAGATCCCCCTCATTCCGCCCCTCTTCGCTTCATTTTCAACCACTCATCCTCTATCCTGAGCGTTATTACCACTGGGTCCTGGAAGACAAACATGAAACGGACAAAAACGATGAATCACGCGTCGTTCCGCAAAAGCTGGAACGCACGTCACCTCACCCCTGTTGCACTGGCGGTCACCGCCGTCTTTATGCTGGCAGGCTGTGAGCAAAGCGACGAAACGGTCTCGATGTATCAAAACGCAGACGACTGCTCGGCCGCAACCGGTAAAGCCGCGGAATGTACGACGGCTTATAACAGCGCGCTGAAAGAAGCGGAACGTACCGCACCGAAATATGCTTCGCGCGAAGACTGCGTGGCGGAATTCGGCGAAGGCCAGTGCCAGCAGGCGCCTGCTCAGGCAGGTATGGCACCGGAAAACCAGGCGCAGGCGCAGTCCAGCGGCAGCTTCTGGATGCCGCTGATGGCGGGCTACATGATGGGCCGCATGATGAGCGGCGGCGCGGGCTACCAGCAGCAGCCGCTGTTTAGCTCTAAAAACCCAAACAGCCCGGCATACGGTAAATACACCGACGCCACCGGTAAAAACTACGGTGCAGCAACGCCTGGCCGTACCACGACCGTGCCTAAAACGGCGATGGCGCCTAAGCCAGCAACCACCAGCACCATCACCCGCGGTGGCTTTGGTGAATCTGTGGCGAAACAAACCACCATGCAGCGCAGCGCGACCGGGTCTTCGACTCGCTCAATGGGCGGCTGATTATGGAACGAGTCAGTATTGTCGAGCGCCCGGACTGGCGCGAAAAAGCCACTGAATATGGTTTTAACTTCCACACCATGTACGGCGAGCCGTACTGGTGTGAGGATGCTTACTACAAGCTCACGCTGGCCCAGGTTGAAAAGCTGGAAGAGGTCACCGCTGAGCTGCACCAGATGTGCCTGAAGGTCGTGGAAAAGGTTATCGACAGCGATGAGCTGATGACCAGATTCCGCATTCCGAAGCACACCTGGAGCTTTGTACGCCAGTCCTGGAAAACGAACCAACCTTCACTTTACTCTCGCCTCGATCTCGCCTGGGATGGCGTGGGTGAACCTAAGCTCCTGGAAAATAACGCCGATACGCCAACCTCCCTGTATGAAGCGGCGTTCTTCCAGTGGATTTGGCTGGAAGATCAAATCAATGCTGGAAACCTGCCGGAAGGGAGCGACCAGTTCAACAGCCTGCAGGAAAAGCTGATTGAGCGTTTCGCCGAACTGCGCGAACAGCACGGCTTCAATCTGCTGCACCTCGCCTGCTGCCGCGACACGGAAGAAGACCGCGGTACGGTTCAATACTTACAGGACTGCGCCGCCGAAGCGCACGTCGCCACCGAGTTCCTCTATATCGAGGATATTGGTCTGGGTGAAAAAGGTCAGTTTACGGATATGCAGGATCAGGTGATCAGTAACCTGTTCAAACTCTATCCTTGGGAATACATGCTGCGCGAGATGTTCTCCACCAAGCTGGAAGACGCTGGCGTGCGCTGGCTGGAGCCAGCGTGGAAGAGCATTATTTCGAATAAAGCCCTGCTGCCGATGCTGTGGGAGATGTTCCCGAACCACCCTAACCTGCTGGCGGCGTACTTTGCGGAAGACGATCACCCGCAAATGGAAAAATACGTCGTGAAGCCGATCTTCTCCCGCGAAGGCGCAAACGTCTCCATCATCGAAAACGGCAAAACGCTGGAAGCGGTTGAAGGACCTTACGGCGAAGAAGGGATGATCGTCCAGGAGTTCTATCAACTGCCGAGGTTTGGCGACAGCTATACCCTGATTGGCAGTTGGCTCATCAACGATCAGCCTGCCGGGATTGGCATTCGCGAAGATCGCGCGCTGATCACTCAGGATCTGTCACGCTTTTATCCGCATATTTTTATTGAGTAAGATTTGCCCGGTGGCGCTACGCTTACCGGGCCTACGCGCGACATGTAGGCCGGGTAAGGCGAAGCCGCCACCCGGCATGTTTTTACCCAATCTGCACCGATAGCATACTTAAGCTCCCCATCTCAATACCGTCGACCGGGATCGTCACCGGTTCCTGACCATCCCACGCGCCAAGCACATACAGCAGCGGCAGGAAGTGCTCCGGGGTCGGGTTAGAGAGCGAACCGCCGTCGTGATCCAGATAGTTCACCAGCGGATGCGCCTCACTCGGGCCTTGCCACATCAGGTTTGCTTTGACGTAGTCGTTAAACGAGGTCGCCCACGGGTACGGCGTGTTCTCACCGTGCCAGCGCGCCGTACGCAGGTTATGCACCACGTTACCACTCGCCACCAGCATGATGCCTTCATCACGCAGGGTTGCCAGCTTGCGGCCCATTTCCAGATGCCAGGCGGCGGGTTTGGTGCTGTCGATGCTCAACTGCACCATTGGGATATCGGCATCCGGGTACATCTTAATCAGCACGCCCCAGGAGCCGTGGTCAAAACCCCAGGCTTCTTTATCCAGTGCAACCGGAACAGGCGCCAGCAGCTCCACCAACTGCTGAGCCAGCGCTGGTGAGCCAGGAGCGGGGTAATGCGTGTCATACAGCGCCTGCGGGAAACCGCCGAAATCATGAATGGTTTTCGGTGCTTCCATCGCCGTAACGCCGGTACCTCGCGTAAACCAGTGCGCAGATACCACGACAATGGCTTTCGGGCGCGGCAACGTCTCACCCAGCTGACGCCAGGCTCGGGTATAGACGTTATCCTCCAGGACGTTCATTGGGCTACCGTGGCCTAAAAACAGTGCTGGCATACGAGAAGAAGACATGATGATATCCTTACAGACGGTGTCAATTTGATTGGGCTACATTACGCGCAATCCGGTAAAGATGAACGCTGATAAGCATGAAGAACATCTTCAGGAAATTTGAATATAAGGGACAGATAAAGGAGAGATGAATGTCAGTACCTCTGATGTTGACCGTCCTGGCGGGTGCAGCCACCTTCATTGGCGCGATCCTGGGCGTACTCGGCCAGAAACCCTCTAACCGTGTGCTGGCTTTTTCACTCGGTTTTGCTGCCGGCATTATGCTGCTTATCTCCCTGATGGAGATGCTGCCCGCTGCCCTTGGCACAGAGGGCATGTCCCCACTTCTGGGCTACGGCATGTTTGTCTTTGGTCTGCTCGGGTATTTCGCTCTCGATCGCATGCTTCCGCACGCGCATCCGCAAGATTTAATGCAGGAAAATGTCACCCCCTCGCCGCGTAATATCAAGCGCACGGCGATACTGTTGACGCTGGGCATCAGCCTGCATAACTTCCCGGAGGGCGTCGCCACCTATGTGACGGCCAGCAGCAATCTGGAAATGGGCTTTGGCATCGCGCTGGCGGTCGCCTTACACAATATTCCTGAAGGACTTGCCGTTGCGGGACCGGTGTATGCAGCCACCGGCTCAAAACGTACTGCCGTTTTCTGGGCCGGTATTTCAGGTATCGCCGAGATTCTGGGTGGCGTACTGGCATGGCTGATTCTTGGCAGTCTGGTTTCACCTGTGGTGATGGCAGCCATTATGGCCGCGGTGGCCGGGATTATGGTCGCACTTTCAGTAGATGAACTGATGCCACTGGCAAAAGAGATAGACCCGAACAACAACCCGAGTTATGGCGTGTTGTGCGGCATGTCGGTGATGGGGTTTAGCCTGGTCTTGTTACAATCGGCAGGTATAGGCTGAGCGGTTGCGCTCCCTTTTTTGCGGGAGCGCAATTTTTTGAAATGTCAGCAAGTGCCAACCATCATTATCAATGATATTAAGTCCGGCACCATACTTTCTCGCTGCTATAGAATTCACTCAAGAAATATTATTTATAACTATTTCCCGTAAAATAATTAGCGTTTAGTGTATTACATGAACGTCAAAAGGTTGATGTTAGTCACTCTTTAAACCAAGCGCCCTGGCTTTTTATTCACAGCACCTATGTCACCTATAACCCCAAAAAATATATTAATAAAATCTAACCCCCTAATTAAGAAATACTCACGAGATCACTCATATTGTGACTGATATATTTCACCCGTTTTAATGCAATAAACGTGTTGCAATATTAATTCATGAACCGTATTGCGATTTCCAATCTTAGATAAAGGATTATATCTTCATGTTTAACAAGACTATCCTGGCCGTTGCGACAACTGCACTGCTTTCTGGCCTGTCATTTACTGCTGTAGCAGCAGATAACCAGGGCTCAGGGAAGATCACGTTCACTGGCGAAGTGATCAGTGCGCCTTGCTCTATCACCCCGGGAGATGAAAATCAGACCATTGAATTAGGCGAAGTCGCGGATAGCGTGCTGAATAGCGGTAAAAACTCGCTGCCGGTTGACGTCAATATCCACCTGCAGGACTGCATTCTCTCAACGACAACTGGGCAAACCACCACCACCATCGACAAAGTAAAAGTGACCTTTACTTCCGCAAGCACCGATGCAACCGACACCAGCCTGATGAAAAACACGCTGGATGGAAACATCGGCGGTGCAACAGGTGTAGGCATTCGCTTACTGGATAGCGGCAGCAATAAAGTCACGCTGGGCACGCCGATTGAAGTGTCCTTCCCGACCACTAACGCCTATCAGGAGCTGAACTTTAAAGCCCGCATGGAACCGGTATCTGGCAGCACCGCTACACCAGGTAACGTGCAGGCTCAGGCGAACTATATTCTTGCCTACAAGTAATCAAAATAGCCACTGAAAACGTAGCCGATGAAGGACTCATCGGCTTTTGTGTATTCCTTTTAAAAGCGAAACGGATTTATGCTAAAACACTCAGCGCATCAACTTTCTCGCCTCACTGCTTTCATAAAGCATTCGCTGAGCGCCACGTTTTACTCAGCATTATTCGTATTGCCGGTATCCGCAGTTGAATTCAACACGGATATGATTGACGTTGAAGATCGAAGCAATATTGATATTTCCCAGTTTGAGAAAAAAGGCCACATCGTGCCGGGTAACTATCTCGTTCGCATTCAGGTCAATAAAAACACGTTACCGCAACCCGCGACAATGGAATGGATCGCAACGGATAACGACAGCGGCTCGCAAATTTGTCTCAACGCAGAGCAATTATCCGCTTTCGGATTGAGCGCCGACTTTATTTCAACACGCCATTTTTCTCAGGGCGGACGTTGCCTTGATCTTTCGGGTGTTCCAGAACTGGTTTTTTCACTCAATAAGGGCACGATGGTGCTGTCCGTCACCGTTCCTCAGGCATGGATGACGTATCAGGCGCAAAACTGGACGCCGCCTGAATTCTGGGATGATGGCATTGCGGGCGTGTTACTCGATTATAATCTCTATGCCAGCCAGTACGATCCGCACGGGGGCGACGACAGCCAGAATGTTAGCGCTTACGGCACGCTTGGGTTTAACCTCGGCGCATGGCGTCTGCGTTCAGATTATCAATACAATCAAAACTTCCGTAAGGGTGAGTCGACCGGCAGCGATAGCAGTCTGGCACGGACTTATCTGTACCGTCCTATTCCTTCGCTGTCATCAAAAATGACGCTCGGGCAATATGATTTAAGCTCAGATATATTTGATACCTTCCACTTTACCGGTGCGTCGTTGGAAAGTGACGAAAGCATGCTGCCACCCGATTTACAAGGCTATGCACCGCAAATTACCGGTATTGCGCAGACCAATGCCAAAGTGACCGTCACCCAGTCTGGCCGCGTCCTTTATCAAACAACCGTCGCGCCGGGTCCTTTCACGATTTCCGACCTGGGGGAAACCTACCAGGGGCAGTTGGACGTGACAGTTGAAGAGGAAGATGGGCGCAAAACTACCTTCCAGGTCGGTTCTTCCTCCATCCCCTTCCTGACCCGAAAAGGCCAGGTGCGTTATAAAACCTCCGTAGGTAAACCCACCGCAACGGGACATAACGACATCAATAACCCCCTTTTCTGGACAGGTGAACTCTCCTGGGGCTGGCTGAGCAATGTGTCACTGTATGGTGGCACCATGCTGACGGCAGATGACTATCAGGCTATGACTACCGGTATCGGCTTCAACCTGGATGAGCTCGGTTCGTTATCCTTTGATGTGACAGGTGCCGAGGCTACGTTGCATCAGGAAAACAATGATAAACAGCGAGGTTTCAGCTACCGCGTAAATTACGCTAAGCGCTTCGAAGCAACCGGTAGCCAGATTACCTTTGCCGGTTATCGATTCTCGGATAAAGAATATGTCTCAATGAGCGAGTATCTTGCCTCCCGCGACGGTGATACCTCAACGACAAACGAAAAAGAGAGTTATGTCATCTCCTTCAACCAGTACCTTGACTCTCTGGCATTAAATACTTATCTCAACGTCACTCGTAATACTTACTGGGATAACAGCAGTAATACGAACTACTCCTTTTCACTGAGCCGCAATTTTGATATTGGCGATTTCAGAGGGCTGTCCGCTTCGCTGGCGCTGAGCCGCGTGCGCTGGGATGACAGTGACGAAAATCAGATCTATTTTTCCTTCACCCTCCCGCTGGAGCAGAGCCGTAGCATTATGTACAGCTATCAGCGCTCAGGTGGCGACAGTGCGTCTCATATGGCTTCCTATTATGATTCATCCGATCGCAACAATACGTGGAATCTCTCTGCCTCTACGACAGAAGAGGATTTACGCGAAGGCGAACCGTCATTGCGTGGCGGATATCAGCACTATTCTCCTTACGGACGTCTCAACCTGTCAGGGAGCGTTCAACCTAATCACTATCGTTCAATCAGCGCTGGCTGGAATGGTTCGATCACGGCTACGCGACATGGTGTCGCCCTGCATGATTACAGCCCGGCAGATAATGCCCGGATGATGATTGATGCTGATGGTGTTTCAGGGATTGAGGTCAACAGTACGCGCACGCGCACTAACGCATTTGGTATTGCCGTTGTGCCCTCGCTCACCAACTACACCACTTCAACGGTGCGTGTAAACAGCAATACATTGCCTGATGGTGTGGATATAGAAAACTCCGTCATTCGAACCACGCTGACAGAAGGCGCCATAGGCTATAGCAAGCTCAACGCCACCAGCGGCTACCAAATTGTCGGCATCATTCGTCAGGAAAACGGACAGTTTCCGCCTTTGGGTGTCAGCGTCATCGACAGCGCCTCGGGCAAAGAAGTCGGGCTGGTCGCGGAAGAGGGGTTCGTGTATCTCAGTGGAATTCAGGAAGACAGTCTCTTACGCCTGAACTGGTCTGATAAAACATGCGAAATCACGCCACCAAATAAAAGTAACCTCAGCGGCGAGGCCATCTTATTACCTTGTAAAACAGTGCATTAATTCAGGATGAAACAATGAACATACCGTTAATTTCAAAAGGACTTTTCTGTCTTCTGGGCGCGTGCAGTTCTGCATACGCCACCGTGTCCCCAGACAGAACGCGCATCATTTTCAACGCCTCCGCGAAAAGCGTATCGGTCAGATTGACGAACCAGAGTAAAACCGCCCCCTATCTGGCTCAGTCGTGGATAGAGGATAAAGCGGGAAAGAAAACACGCGAGTTTATCTCCCCTATTCCGCCCCTGTTGCGTATTGAGCCTGACGAACAGGCGCAGGTGCGCCTGATGGCACAGCAAAAACTCAGCCAGCTTCCGGCCGATCGTGAGTCGCTGTTTTATTACAACATGCGGGAAATACCTCCC
Source organism: Enterobacter sp. ENT02 (assembly GCF_019219165.1). Classification (NCBI taxonomy): domain Bacteria; kingdom Pseudomonadati; phylum Pseudomonadota; class Gammaproteobacteria; order Enterobacterales; family Enterobacteriaceae; genus Enterobacter; species Enterobacter sp. ENT02. The sequence continues at coordinate 266,118 of NZ_JAHUWD010000003.1, read as the reverse complement.
AAAGCCGAGCAGAAGAACGTGATGCAAATCGCCATGCAAAGTCGCCTAAAGTTGTTCTGGCGACCAAAAGCCATTGAGCTGAAAGAGGGGCAGTTTGTGCCACTGGATAAGGTGGTCGTATCCCGCGTCTCCGGCACCCTGCAGTTCAAAAACAGCAGCCCGTATTACATCACCGTCGGCTATATCGGCCTGAACGGGAAAACCTTATTGCCGGGTGCGGAGAGCGTCATGATAGAGCCGTTCGGTCAGGCCAGCCAACCACTGGCTAATCTGCCCGCTGATTTCCAAATTGGCTATATCGGCGATTATGGTGGCCTGGAAATGTTTAAGGTGAGCTGTAACGCGGTGCAGAGTACCTGCCAGAGCAAACCGGTGAATAAGGGATAATGATGAAAAAAATATACCTCGCGGCGATTGCCCTTTTATGTTTTTTCTCATCCTCCGCATGGGCAATGGACTGCTACAAAGATTCAAAGGGCGGCCAAAGTCTGGTCACAACGACGCTCCCGACGTTCACGGTACCTGCAAACGCCCCTACCGGACAAAAGATCTGGGAGAGCGGCGATTTGCTGGTGACGGTATATTGCGATCATGCCACCCGCGACAGTACAAAACCTGTCTCGCAGGATCCCTGGAGTGAAAATGTTTATGCCTATATCCTGGACAGTTTTCATAACACCGATAGCCTGATGACCAACAATCCTTATCTGGCATTTGGCGTAACCTATAATGGTGTTGACTATGACATACCCGATATCAAAATTGATACGGGAGCCTGCCTTGATAAGCAGGATGATAAGTGGGGCAACTATCAAGAAGCCGCCTGCAATGGCGTTACAATTCAGAAAAACATCACGTTTACCGTGCGCTTTCGTCTTTACGTCAAGCTAAAAGCGATACCAAAAGAGCAGTTTGACTATACGTTTCCCTCTGTCACCGTGCTAGCGTTTGACGGTTCTGGTGGGATCAACACGCTTTCGAACGCCAAAAACCTGCATTACGATATCGCCGGCCTCTCAAATATTCATTTCCTGGACTGCGGTGTGGATATTCGAATCTACCCTGAAAACCAGATCGTGGACTTTGGGCAGTTTACGGAGAGCGCGGTTAGCACCAGAGCGCTCACTTCACCGTTTAGCATATCGACAATCCGGGATGCGACTGCAGGCTGCTCAGAACAATTTGACGTAACGACCAGCTTTTATACTACCGATACGCTCTATGATGATACGCATCTGGACATGGGAAATGGTTTACTCATGCGCCTCATTGATAAAACCAACGGCGATGTGACCTACAACCAGTATCTTCCTTTTGCAACCTATCACCCAGATGATACGGAGAGCACCCTCACGCACGACTACACGGCTGAACTCACTCGCAAACCCGGGGAAGCCGTTGCTGTCGGGCCATTCAGCAAAGACATTATTGTAAAAGTTAACTACCAGTAGCCACACCAGCCAGAAACAAAAAAGCCGGGTTTCCCCGGCTTTTTCACATCAGCCATTTCAGCTGGCTTTGCGCTCGTGCGCCTGGCGATACTCAACCAGATCTTCAATCGTCACCACCGGCATGTTGTGCAGACGCGCAAAAGTGATGCACTCCGGCGCGCGCGCCATGGTGCCATCATCGTTGGTCAGTTCACACAGCACACCCGCAGGTTTGAAGCCTGCCAGGGTCACCAGGTCGATAGTCGCTTCGGTGTGACCGCCGCGGGTCAAAACGCCGCCCGCCTGCGCACGCAGTGGGAAGACGTGGCCTGGACGATGCAGATCGGATGGCTTCGCACCGTCTGCAATCGCTGCACGTACGGTGGTCAGACGGTCAGCCGCAGACACACCGGTGGTCACTCCATGCGCCGCTTCAATGGTCACGGTAAAACCGGTACCAAAGGCGCTGGTGTTGTTTTCGACCATCATCGGCAGCTCGAGCTGCTTACGACGATCTTCGGTAATACACAGGCATACGATGCCGCTGCCGTGACGGATGGTCAGCGCCATCTGTTCAACGGTCATGTTTTCGGCGGCGAAAATCATGTCGCCTTCGTTTTCACGGTTTTCATCGTCAAGCACCATCACACCGCGGCCTTCGCGCAGTGCATCCAGTGCATGTTCAACACGTTGAGTTGAAGTGCCAAAAGAGGAAAGTAGCGTCTGATTCATGGTAAAAAAACCTCATTAACATTATGGTTACCAGAATCAGGGCAGTCTTAGGAGCGCCGTATAAGCGGCAAAAAGATAACGTGAGCGGGCCCATGCCCGACTGGATCGTTACTCTCTCCCATCCGGACTCTAACCGTCGGCCCCGGAATTACACCGGATCTGCTGACCTTTGAGTATTCACCCAAAGCGCTCGCGGGCTTTCAGCGTTAAGCTGATTTACCGCCGGTGGGGAATTTCGCCCCGCCCTGAGAATAAGCGAGATAACTATAACGCTATTGATTAACCTGGGCAATGCATAAGCTTCAAACAAATCTGCTTTATCCTGGAGCATGACGCGCTACAATGTTCATCAACACCGTTTTATCAAGGGAAGCCACTATGATTGACCCGAAGAAAATTGAGCAAATTGCGCGTCAGGTTCACGAGTCCATGCCAAAAGGCATTCGTGAATTTGGTGATGACGTTGAGAAGAAAATCCGCCAGACGCTGCAGGCGCAGTTAGTTCGCCTTGATTTAGTGAGCCGCGAAGAATTCGACGTGCAGACGCAGGTTCTGCTGCGCACCCGCGAAAAGCTTGCGCTGCTGGAACAGCGTTTGACCGAGCTGGAAAACCGCAATACCCCGGAAGAAGTGAAGCCGGCACCGGCGATTCCGCCGGTGGACGATCAGGCGTAAGTGCGGCCTGATGCCCTCACCCCAGCCCTCTCCCTGTGGGAGAGGGTGAAAAAAAACGGGCCAAATGGCCCGTTTTTTTACTGACTGTCTTTCTGGATCTTCTTAATGATGTTGGTGGTTGAACACCCGTCCTCAAAGTTAAGCACCATCACTTCACCGCCGTTGGCCCAGACCTCTTCGCTCCCCGCGATTTGCTCAGGTTTGTAATCCCCGCCTTTCACCAGCAGATCTGGCAGAATACCTGCAATCAGGCGCTGCGGCGTGTCTTCTTCAAACGATACCACCCAGTCCACGGCTTCCAGCGCGCCGAGCACGATCATACGCTGCTCCAGCGGGTTCACCGGACGCGTTTCACCCTTCAGGCGTTTCGTCGACGCATCGCTGTTGACCGCCACAATCAGGCGATCGCCCAGCTTGCGTGCATTCGCCAGATACGAAACGTGGCCCGCGTGCAGGATGTCGAACACGCCGTTGGTCATCACCACTTTTTCACCACGCTTACGCGCCGCGGCAACGGCCACCTTCAACTCGTCTTCGCTCATGACGCCAAAACCGGTATCGGCACGACCGCGCACGGCGTTTTCCAGCTCGATAGGCGAAACGGTAGACGTCCCGAGCTTACCGACCACCACGCCCGCCGCCGCGTTCGCAAAGTAGCACGCTTCTTCGAGGGAATTACCCGCCGCCAGCGTCGCCGCCAGGACACCAATCACCGTATCACCGGCACCGGTTACGTCGTACACTTCTTGCGCCTGGGTTGGCATATGCAGCGGCGCTTTGCCCGGCTGCAGCAGCGTCATTCCCTGCTCGGAGCGGGTCACCAGCAGCGCGGACAGCTCGAAATCTGCAATGATCTTCATGCCGCGCTCAACCAGCTCTTCCTCGGTTTTGCACTTGCCCGCCACCGCCTCAAACTCGGAGAGGTTTGGCGTCAGCAGCGTCGCGCCGCGATAACGCTCAAAATCGGTTCCTTTCGGGTCGATCAGCACCGGCACGTTGGCTTTACGCGCCAGCTTAATCATCGTCTGTACGCTTGCCAGCGCACCTTTCGCATAGTCGGACAGCACCAGCGCGCCAATATTGTCCAGCGCCTGGTTGATACGCTCGTGCAGCGGCTCAGGATCGACGCCCTCAAAACCTTCTTCAAAGTCGAGGCGGATCAGCTGCTGGTTGCGCGACAGCACGCGCAACTTGGTGATGGTCGGGTGGGTCGGAACAGAAACGAAATCGCACTTCACGTTCACGTCCGCCAGCGACTTGCTCAGCGCGCGCGCCGCATCGTCGATGCCGGTCAGGCCCACCAGACGCGAATGCGCGCCCAAAGAGGCAATGTTCATCGCCACGTTTGCCGCGCCGCCGGGACGCTCTTCAATGGTGTCGACCTTAACCACCGGTACCGGTGCTTCCGGAGAGATGCGGCTGGTCGGGCCGTACCAGTAGCGATCCAGCATCACATCCCCAACAACCATTACCCCAGCACGTTCAAACTCTGGCAGTGTTACTTTCATTCCTGACTCCAGAAAGATTCACAATTTGCGCGCGATAATATCACACTTGATTTGTTACGCACGGTTCCACCAGCCACTTCTGCCAGCTGGCCGTTACCTGAGCGCGTTCAGCGATGAAACAGTCCAGCGCCACGTGCCCCGGCTGCTCCTGCAAGGCCAGGTGATGCAGCTCGTCGCGCAGCGTGGTGTAGGCGCGGGTTAAGGCCTGCGCCTCCTGCTCGTCCATAATGTCGTTTTGCGCCAATAGTTCCAGAATGCGCACGTTATCCGACCAGCGCGTCAGCTTCGGCTTGTCGTGCGCGTGCAGCAGCACCAGATACTGGGTAATAAACTCAATATCGGTAATCCCGCCCTCATCGGCTTTAATATCAAAGCGATCGCGATGCTTATTGCCTAAGTGCGCACGCATTTTCTCGCGCATTTCGCGCACTTCGGTCTGCAACGTACTGCCGTCACGCGGGGTGGTCATGACCTCCTTGCGGATGACGTCAAACTGCGTTTTTAACTGCGGATCGCCATACACCACGCGTGCGCGCACCAGCGCCTGATGCTCCCACGTCCAGGCTTCACTCTTCTGGTAATCGGCGAAGGACTCCGTCGAGGTGACCAGCATGCCCGCCGCGCCGGACGGGCGCAGACGGGCATCCACTTCATACAAAATGCCCGACGAGGTGCGGGTGCTGAACAGGTGCATGATGCGCTGCGCCAGACGCAGGTAGAACTGGCGCCCGTCAATTTCACGCTCGCCGTCGGTCATCACGTCAACCGGGCAATCGTGCAGGAAAATAAGATCGAGATCAGAACTGTATCCCAGCTCCCAGCCGCCAAGCTTGCCGTAGCCCACCACCGCGAAGCCGCGCCCCTCACGGTCGGCCAGGTGTTTCGGCTGGCCGTAGCGCGCCACCATCTGCACCCACGCCTGATGCACCACCGCGTCGATAATCGCTTCCGCAAGCCAGGTTAAGTGATCGCTCACTTTCATCACCGGCAGCGTTCCGGCGATATCCGCAGCCGCCACGCGCAGCATCTGCGCCTGCTTAAACTGGCGCAGCGCCTCAAGCTGTTGCTCTTCATCTTCTTCCGGCACGCGCAGCAGATACTGTCGCAGCTCGTCGCGGTAGGCATCCGTCGCCGTGGGCTGATACAGCGTGTTAGGGTCGAGCAGCTCATCCAGCAGCAGCGGGTAACGTGCCAGCTTGTTCGCCACCATCGGCGACGCGGCACAGAGGGAAATCAGATGCTTGAGCGCCCCCGGAAACTCGCTCAGGAGTTCCAGATAGGTGGTACGCGTGATAATCCCGCTCAGCAGCGGCATCATGCGCGACAGCGGCACCGGCGCGTCCGCCCGCGAGCAGACCTCGCTCAGCAGGTGCGGCATCAGGTGATCCAGCACCTGACGACCGCGCGGGCCAATGGCGCGTTTGTTCAGTTCGAGACGGAAATCCGCGATTAGCGCCACCACGCGGTGACGGGCATCGTCACTCAGGTGCGCCAGCACGGGGGTCGTGTCATCTTCCTGAAGCGCGTCCTGCCACAGCTCGCGCCAGTGCTCGGAAAGCGCATCGTCCTGCGACTCACTTTCGTCATCACCAATCAGGTCGTTAAAGATGCGGCGCACGCCTGCCATATGGGCGTCCAGCCGTTCGGTCAGCGTCGACCAGTCTTCCACGCGCATGCCCCAGGCCAGACGCGCCCGGTTCAGGTCGTCGCCCGGCAGAGTCTGGGTCTGTTCGTCGTTGATGCTTTGCAGCAGATTTTCCAGACGGCGCAGGAACAGATAGGCCTCGCGCAGGGTTTTCGCGTCGCCTTCCGGCAGCAGGTGCAGCTGCTCGATGGCGCTCAGCGTCGGCAACAGCGAGCGGGACTGGAGCGATGGCTCGCGCCCGCCGCGAATAAGCTGGAAGACCTGCACGATAAATTCAATTTCGCGAATGCCACCCGCGCCGAGCTTGATGTTGTCCTTCAGACCGCGACGGCGCACCTCACGGGCGATCATCCCTTTCATATTACGCAGGGACTGGATCACGCTGAAGTCGATATAGCGACGGAACACGAACGGACGCAGCATGGCGCGCAGCTCGTTGGCGTAAGCGTCGTCGCTGTCGCCCATGATCCGCGCTTTGACCATCGCATAGCGCTCCCAGTCGCGCCCCTGCTCCTGGTAGTAATCTTCCAGCGCGGCAAAGCTCAGCACCAGCGGGCCGCTGTCGCCAAACGGACGCAAACGCATGTCCACGCGGTAGACAAAACCGTCCTGCGTGGGCTGATCCAGCGCCTTAATCAGACGCTGGCCGAGGCGGGTAAAGAACTGGGCATTGTCCAGTTCGCGACGGCCGCCGCGCGTGGAGCCGTTCTCGGGCCAGGCAAAAATCAGGTCGATATCGGAGGAGAAGTTCAGCTCGCAGCCGCCGAGCTTGCCCATTCCCAGAATCAACAGCGGCTGAGGAACCCCTTCCTCGCTGCACGGCGTGCCCCACTCTTTACAGCAGGCGGCGTAGAGCCAGTCGCGCGCGGCGACAATCAGCGTTTGCGCCAGCTCGCTTAGCTGCTGCAAGGTGCTCTCTTCGCTTACCAGCCCCAGCGACTGCGCCCAGGCGATACGCACCATGACCCGACGTCGGAACTGGCGCAGCACGCGCATCAGCGTCGCTTCATCCGCTACGTCTTCGAGTGTGGTTTGCAGCCAGCCAGCATAATGCCGCCACTCGTCCGCCTGTGGCGGTGCGTTCTCAAGCTCTGCCAGCCAGTCCGGGTTGGCGGCGATACTTTCCTGCACAAAATCACTGAAGGCGAGCACGCTCTTTGCCTGCTCGCTTAACGATGAGGCCGGTAATGACTCGGGCAGACGTTCACAAACGGTCTGCCACTGCTGCTGTAATTGCGAAGAAAGCGGCATTATTGGGGTTCCTTGCCAGAGTTAACGTTTTCCGCTGTGCAGCCAGAACGGCTCCTGCGAAATGGCCTCGTTACGGAAATGCTCAATCTCAATATGCTGGCGGGTTTCAATGGCGTGTTTCAGCCCCTGCCAGTTTTCCAGCCAGGTCTGCGCCTTCACGCCGTCATAGGCACCGGACAGCAGCACCATGCTGTCGATATTACGCGAAAGGCGGGGAAGCTGATCACCATACTGATCGCCCAGCGGATAGGCAAACGTGGTCTTCAGTTCAGCGGCATGGCGGGAAAGATGAATATCCGCGAAACGTTTGAAGTTTTCCGCGATTTTGGTTTGCGCTTTTGCATCCAGGAAAGTACGCCAGCCTCGCGTCACCAGAAACTCGGTCAGCGCCAGTTTTGCCGTGGCGGTTTGCGGGCTGTAGATCGCCGTTTGCGCGGATACGTCCGAGAGCATCAGCGCTTCGGTTTGCGTCAGCAGATCGCGTAAGTGAGCACTTGCTTTGCGAGGAACGATACCGCCGAACAACGCAAGGGTATGACGCACCAGGGCAATAGCCGCCAGCACGTGGGATTTCGCGTTTTTCACATTACGCACCCACAGCTCTTCGTGGTACTGCCACTGGGAAAGCGCCAGCTCCAGCGCGGCTTCCAGACCCTGTTCAACGCTGGCTTTCGGCGCAACGTGCAAAATGGTCGTCTCTTTCAGCACGCGCGGCGCATTCCCCGCCGCCAGGTGGTAGCCGCGCGCGGCTTTGCTCAGGCTTCCCTGACGCAGTCCAGACTGGTTCACCAGCTTGCGCGCCAGCTTCAGCACGTCGTTGGCGTCACCTTCCAGCAGTTCAAGTTCCAGTTCGCAAATCGGTTCCTGGAACTCCCCCGCCTTCACCTCGCCCAGATCGAGGGCGATTTCAATGCGGCTTTTGCCTTCCGTCACCAGCCATTTCTCGCGCCAGAAATCGGTGCTGAACAGCGGCTGTACTTCTGCGGATAAGGTTGCCGGGAGTTTGCCTTCCGGCCAGACCTCAGCCGGAAAACGTTCAAGCTCAAGTTCTGGCTTACTGATGTCGATATTGTATTCCGGGCGCTGGTGCAAACCGCCCACCACGCGACCGGCAATTTTCATCGTCATCTCGTAGCGCCCGCTCGCGCCACGGATGCGCAGGCCCATATCGTGACGACGCAGCCAGTTATCCGGCGTTTCGTAATAGATATTAAGCAGTTGTACCGGTTCATGGTGTTCGCCTGAAAGCGTGTGCAGATGCTGACGAAGTGCGTCAACGCTGTCTTTTTCGACGATAAACTTTAATTCGATTTCTTGTGCCATAGCCTTGTACTTTTGCCTGCGTCACAGACGCGTCGATGAAGGCGAACTTCCTCGCCATTTGTTTGTCAGTACATAGTATTTTGCGCCAAATTACCACGCAATGAGCAATTTGACGGGCGTAAAAGTTTGAAGAGGTGGAAATCACGACACAGATGATTCCGATTGATGACGAATCCTTTGCGTAGAGACACTGATACCACTACTATCGTTCCACTATTTATGAAAATAACGACTGATATGCTTAAATTACGCCTGATTGGACTTACTTTACTCGCTTTTAGCGCCGCAACCGCGGTCCACGCTGAAGAGAAGCGTTACGTTTCTGATGAACTGAACACCTGGGTACGCAGTGGCCCTGGGGACAATTATCGCCTCGTGGGCACGGTAAATGCCGGCGAGGAAGTAGTTCTGTTACAAACCAATGCAGACACCAACTACGGTCAGGTACGCGACAGCTCCGGTCGCACCTCCTGGATCCCGCTGAAAGAGCTGAGCAACGTGCCAAGCCTGCGCACCCGCGTGCCGGACCTGGAAAACCAGGTGAAAACCCTGACCGATAAGCTGACCAACATCGATAACACCTGGAACCAGCGCACGGCAGAAATGCAGCAGAAAGTGGCCCAGAGCGATGGTGTGATCAACGGTTTGAAGGAAGAGAACCAGAAGCTGAAAAACGAGCTGATTGTCGCGCAGAAGAAAGTGAATGCCGCCAACCTGCAGCTTGATGATAAACAGCGCACCATCATCATGCAGTGGTTCATGTATGGCGGCGGCGTGCTGGGCGTCGGTCTGGTACTGGGTCTGGTGCTGCCAATGCTGATCCCAAGCCGTAAGCGCAAAGACCGCTGGATGAACTAACTCGTCTTCTCTGCCACACTTACGTATTATCTTGCGAAAAGAGAAAACGGGAGCGTTGGTGTGAAGAGTTATCTGGTCGGTGGTGCGGTACGTGATGCGTTGTTAGGTCTGCCGGTCAAAGATAAAGACTGGGTGGTGGTGGGTGCCACCCCCGAAGAGATGCTCGACGCGGGCTACCAGCAGGTAGGCCGCGATTTTCCCGTTTTTCTTCATCCTAAAAGCCGTGAAGAGTACGCCCTGGCGCGTACCGAACGAAAATCCGGCTCTGGCTATACCGGTTTTACCTGCTACGCCGCCCCGGATGTGACGCTGGAGCAGGATCTGCTGCGCCGCGATCTCACCATCAACGCCCTTGCGCAGGACGAGCACGGCCAGATCATTGATGCCTACGGCGGTCAGGACGATCTGCGCGACCGTCTTTTACGTCACGTTTCCCCGGCTTTTTCTGAAGATCCGCTCCGCGTGCTGCGCGTAGCGCGTTTCGCCGCGCGTTATGCGCATCTCAGTTTCCGTATCGCTGATGAAACCATGGCGCTGATGACCGCGATGACCGAAGCGGGCGAACTGGAACACCTGACGCCAGAACGCGTCTGGAAAGAGACGGAAAACGCCCTCACGACCCGCAACCCGCAGGTCTTTTTCCAGGTGCTGCGCGACTGTGGCGCGCTGAAAGTGCTTTTCCCGGAAATCGACGCGCTGTTTGGCGTCCCCGCCCCGGCGAAATGGCACCCGGAAATTGATACCGGTATTCATACCCTGATGACGCTCAGCATGGCCGCCATGCTCAGCCCGGACGTGGACGTGCGTTTTTCCACTCTGTGCCACGATCTCGGCAAAGGGTTAACGCCGAAGGAGTTCTGGCCGCGCCATCACGGACACGGTCCGGCAGGCGTGAAGCTGGTCGACGGCATTTGCCAGCGGCTGCGCGTGCCGAATGAGATCCGCGACCTGGCAAAACTGGTGGCAGAGTTCCACGATCTCATCCATACCTTCCCGATCCTGAAACCGGCCACCATCGTTAAGCTGTTCGATAATATCGACGCCTGGCGTAAACCCCAGCGCGTGGAGCAGATCGCCCTGACCAGCGAAGCCGACGTGCGCGGTCGCACCGGGTTTGAGTCATGCGATTACCCACAGGGCCGTTTGCTGCGCGAAGCCTGGGATGTGGCGAAAGCCGTACCCACGAAAGATGTTGTTGAAGCAGGATTCAAAGGACCGGAAATTCGGGAGGAGTTGACGAAACGCAGGACAGAAGCCGTTGCGGCATGGAAGGAAAAGCGTTGCCCTCAGCCAAAAGACTGAGGGCCGTTGGTCATCAGAAGAAGACCACGTACACCGCAGCCGCGACGATAAAGCGGTAGATCGCGAACGGAATGAACGAGATACGCTTGATCAACTGCAGGAAGGTTTTGATGGCGATCAGCGCCACGATGAAGGCGGTGATGAAGCCCACGGCGAACATCGGAATGTCGCCAGCCGTCAGGAAGTGATAGCTCTTATAGACGTCGAGTACGGTGGCGCCCATCATCATCGGCACCGCCAGCAGGAATGAAAATTCCGACGCGGCATAACGGCTCACACCCATCAGCATGCCACCAGAAATGGTCGCCCCTGAGCGCGAGAAGCCCGGCCACAGCGCCAGACACTGGAAGCAACCAATGATAAACGCCTGACGGTAGGTCATATCATCCAGACCTTCCGCACGCGGGGTTTTAGGTTTCAGCACTTCTGCTGCAATCAGCAGGAAACCGCCAACCACCAGCGCATACATCACGTTAATCGGGTTAAACAGCGATTTGATGGTGTCGTGGAATACCAGCCCCAGCACGACCGCAGGGACCATGCCGAGCAGAATGTGAATCAGCGTCAGACGGCCCTTGCCTTCCCCTTCACGCTGCGGCAAACGTCCAAAGTGAATGCCGATCAGGCCAAACAGACGACGCCAGAACATCACCACAACCGCCAGAATAGAACCCAGCTGAATCACCACTTCGAACGTCTTTGCGGTATCGCCCTCAAAGCCCAGCAGGTGGCCGACGATAATCATATGGCCCGTACTGGAAACCGGCAAAAACTCCGTCAATCCTTCGACCACACCCAGTATTGCCGCCACCAGCAGCGAGTGCATATCGCTCATCTATAAACCCCTAAAAAGATATAAAAAAACGGTGTCCCACATGGACAACCGTGAAAGATACAGCTTTATGACCGGTATAACCTAAAATGGTTTAGCGATTATGACGTTAAATCTTTGCTTTCAGATTATTGCCACGCTCGATAATCACGCCCACGTTGGCAGCGCGCGCTACCGCCCCCGGTTTGCTTAACTTGATGCGTACCCATGGCGAGTTAAATTTGGTCAGCAGTAGCTCCGCCACCTCTTCCGCCACGCGTTCCACCAGCGCAAAACGCTGCCCTTCCACGTGCCCCACGACCGCGTCACTGATGTCGGCATAGCTCAGACAGTCCTTCACGTCGTCGCTTTTTGCCGACGCGCGGTTATCCCAGCCCATTTCGATATCGAACACCAATTTCTGCTCGATGGTCTGTTCCCAGTCGTAAACACCAATAGTGGTGATTACCGAAAGTTGCTCTATAAATACAATATCCATCACGACCTGCCTGCTTTTTGGCTAAACCGGATACCACTTCCGGCGAATTATGCGTATTATCCACAGATGCTGAGAATACAGATACATTTTCAAAACGGAACAGCGTTATGAGTGCAATCGCGCCTGGAATGATTATCCTCGCCTACCTTTGCGGCTCAATCTCCAGCGCCATTCTGGTCTGCCGCATCGCCGGGTTGCCTGACCCACGCGAAAGTGGTTCCGGGAATCCGGGGGCGACCAATGTACTACGAATTGGCGGCAAGGGAGCAGCCGTAGCGGTTTTGATTTTTGATGTTCTGAAAGGGATGCTACCCGTCTGGGGCGCGTATGCGCTGGGCGTCACGCCGTTCTGGCTCGGTCTAATCGCCATCGCCGCCTGCGTCGGCCATATCTGGCCCGTTTTCTTTGGTTTTAAAGGCGGAAAAGGCGTTGCGACGGCCTTCGGTGCGATTGCACCTATCGGCTGGGATCTCACTGGCGTAATGGCCGGGACCTGGCTGCTCACCATTCTTCTGAGCGGCTACTCGTCGCTGGGCGCGATCGTCAGCGCGCTGATTGCCCCGTTCTACGTCTGGTGGTTTAAACCCCAGTTCACCTTCCCGGTGTCGATGCTCTCCTGCCTGATCCTGCTGCGCCATCACGACAATATTCAGCGCCTGTGGCGTCGTCAGGAAACCAAGATCTGGACGAAGCTCAAGCGTAAGAAGAAAGACGCTAAATAAAGCGTTCGTTATGCCTTATAACCAAATGTGATTTTGGTCACCTTCTGCCTGTGGTAACTGTTAGAGACACAACACAACCACACAAAAAGAAAAATGGCAGAAATCACAGATACAACTCCCCTTTCAACGGCAGGAAGCACCCCGGATGGCGACATCAAGTGGGTGCGCAGCGCATCGGACGTTTCACGTCTGGTTAACGACGGCTCCCAGGGCCGGGCCAACGCCCGTATCGTGGTCGGTATCGCGCTGGGCGGTATTTTCCTCGACGCCTACGATCTCGGCGCGCTGGCCTTTGGCATCAAGGACATTACCCGCGAATTCAATTTAACCCCTGCTGGCACCGGCATGGTGGCATCGGCCATTACCTTTGGTGCCATCGTCGGGGCACTGCTCGGCGGCTATCTCACGGATAAAATCGGGCGCTACCGCGTGTTTATGGCCGATATGGTCTTCTTCGTCGTCGCCGCTATCGCCTGTGCGCTGGCTCCGAACGAATATGTGCTGGCGGGCGCGCGCTTTGTGATGGGGCTCGGCGTGGGGATCGACCTTCCCGTGGCGATGGCGTTTCTCAGCGAGTTCGCCAGACTGAAAGGTCCGGGAAACAAAGCTTCCAGCGTCGCGATGTGGTGCCCTACCTGGTATGCGGCCATAAGCATCTCCTACCTGTTGGTGCTCTTCTTCTACGCCGTGCTGCCGGAAAGCCACAGCGACTGGCTCTGGCGCCTGATCCTTGGCTTTGGCGCGGTGCCCGCGCTGGTGATTATCGCCATTCGCAGTCGTTACATGAGCGAGTCTCCGGTCTGGGCGGCGAATCAAGGCAACCTGAAAGAGGCGGCATCCATTTTGCGGCAGTCGTACAACATCAACGCCCACGTGCCGCAGGATGCCCTTGACCAGCCCGCGCCGGTGGTTAACAAGGCGAAATGGTCGAACTACCTCAACCTGTTCCGGGGCATTTATCTGCGGCGTACCACCCTCGCCACGCTGCTGTCGGTGGTCTCCTCGTTTGCCTATAACGCCGTGGCCTTTGGCCTGCCGGTGATTATTTCAAGCTTCTTCGTACAGTCGATGCTCACCACCATTTTGATCTCGCTGGTGCTGAACCTGCTGTTTGCGTTTGTTGGCGGATTACTGGCGGTGCGCTATGTTCCACGCTTCGGCGCGTGGCGGATGTCGCTCGCGGGCTATGCCTGCCAACTTGTGGCGCTGCTCGGGCTGGCGCTGATAGGCCGACCGGAAGGTGCCTCTGAAGGGGTGCTTGCTGTTTCGATGCTGGCGCTATTCCTGTTCGGTCAGGGCTTTGGCCCGGGTGCGCATACCATGACGTTTGCGTCATTGAGCTACCCGACCTCGCTGCGCGGCGTGGGCGTGGGTCTCAACCAGACGCTGATGCGCAGCAGCTCGACGCTGTCGCTATTCCTGTTCCCGCTGCTGGTTGCTTCGCTGGATACCGCCGTGTTCTGGGTGATTGCGCTGGCACCGTTTATCGGCCTGGCGTCTCTGCTGGCGATCCGCTGGGAGCCGTCCGGGTATGATGTGGATGCGGAGGATTATCGGTAACGACAGGTCACTTCGGTGGGTTCCTCCCACCGAAGGGCGCTTATAAATCGTCCAGCAGAGTTCGGGAGAGTTTTTTTAGCATCTCAAGCTCATCATCATTCATCCGCATGCTGCAACGAATCTGGTCCGGCAGCGCCATCACCTGTTTTTTCAGTGCATTAGCTTTTTCTGTCAGAACGACATTTTTCATCCTTTCATCCCCCACAACCGCGATACGGTTGAGAAATCCTTTTGCCTCAAGCTTTTGTACAAGCGGGGTCAATGTGCCTGAATCAAAAAACGTCTTATCGCTGAGATCGCGAAGTGGGATGTTGTCTCTCTCATAAAGCGCCATCAAAACAACGAATTGCGGATAGGTCAGATCCATCTCCTGCAGTAAGGGGCGATACTGGCGAACGAACGCATTGGTAACCGAGTAGAGCGAGAAGCAAAGTAAATCATCTAGCGTTTTGTTTTCTTTCATTTTTCTATCAACCCCGAATCTGTTGTCTAAAAAAATTATAAATAACGTTTGACTAAAAGTATCTTGCGCGCAAGTATTATATCAACAATTAAGTAGCGCACTACTTAGTTATCTTATCCCATCAAACACGTTTAAAGAGGTATCGTCATGAAAACATTAACCGCCATCCTGGTTTCTTCCGTCTTCGCGTCAGCCGCGGCATCCGCTCAAACCACCAATACCCCTACCCCGACCGCAGGCGTACAGGCATTTCTCAATGTTTTGAATTCTGGCAAGGGTAAACCAATGGAACAGATGACCCCTCAGGAAGCCCGCCAGGTACTGATCGGCGCGCAGCAAGGCGCAAAACTGCCGCCCGCTCAGGTTTCTGAAAAAACGATCCAGGTTAATGGCCAGGCGATCAAACTGAAAATAGTGAAACCTGAAAACACCAGCGGCACGCTCCCGGCATTTATGTTCTTCCACGGCGGCGGCTGGGTGCTGGGTGATTTCCCAACCCACGAACGCTTGATCCGCGATCTCGTTCGCGCGTCGGGTGCCGCAGCGGTTTACGTTGATTACACGCCGTCACCTGAGGCCCATTTCCCGGTAGCCATTAATCAGGCCTATGAAGCGACAAAATGGGTAGCCGGTCACGGTCAGGAAATTGGTGTGGACGGTAGCCGTCTGGGTCTGGTCGGTAACAGCGTGGGCGGCAATATGGTGGCTTCCGTGGCGCTGCAGGCAAAACAATTTAATGGGCCAAAAATTCGCTACAACGTCATGCTCTGGCCTGTGACCGATGCGAATTTTGATACTGCCTCGTATAACCAGTTCGAGAACGGCTATTTCCTGTCGAAAAACATGATGAAATGGTTCTGGGACAACTACACCACCAACGCAGCCGATCGCAACAATATCCTTGCCTCTCCGCTTCGCGCCAGCGCCGCGCAGTTGAAAGGCTTCCCGGAGACGCTGATTCAGACAGCAGAGTTGGACGTTCTGCGGGATGAAGGTGAGGCATTCGGGCGTAAACTGGATGCGGCTGGCGTCCCGGTGACCGTCACGCGCTATAACGGCATGATCCACGATTACGGCCTGCTCAATCCACTGAGCGAAGAGCCTACGGTCAAGGTTGCCCTGGAGCAGGCTGGCGCAGCGCTGCATGAGCACCTGAAATAACAGCATCGCGATGTTTGTCAGACAGCACGCCTCCCGGGCGTGCTTTTTTGTTTCGTCTTAACCGCCATCCATAAGCGACTCATATGACAGCCTTCATTTCCGCCAGGGCATACTGAAACGACCCCGATGATGAGCAGATGGATGCAGCATGTTAGCAGCTCAGGTCACTGATAATTCATACAAAGGCTGGCAGGCATCGCTTGCCCTGCAGTTTTGTCACACCCCTGAGAAAACTCTCCTGTACTCCGCTCATCACGTCGGGCCGCTTACCGTCCAGCGTCCGTTTTACCCCGAAGGGGAAACCTGCCACCTTTATCTGCTTCACCCGCCCGGCGGGATTGTGGGCGGCGATACGCTGGACATTTCCGTTCGACTGAACGCCAAAAGCCATGCGCTTATCACCATGCCCGGCGCCAGCAAGTTCTATCGCAGCAGCGGGCCGCAGGCCCGTCTAAGTCAGCACTTTTATCTCGATGAAGACGCCACCCTGGAATGGCTGCCGCAGGACACCATTATTTTTCCCGGTGCGAATGCAGCACTGCGCTCGGTCTTCCACCTGAAGGCCTCCAGCACGCTGCTGACGTGGGAGCTGTACTGCCTGGGCCGCCCGGTGATAAACGAAACCTTCAGCCACGGCACGCTGGAGAGCCGTCTTGAGGTGTGGGTAGATGACGAGCCCCGCCTGATTGAGCGCCAGCATCTTAGCGACGGCGATCTCACGCCCGTCGCCGGACATCCGTGGCTCGGCACGCTGCTGTTCTATCCGGCTGTCGATGATCACCTCGACGCGGTGCGCGAGCGGCTTGCGCCACTGGAAAATTATGCCGGGGCAACGCTCACTGATGGCCTGCTGTCGGTGCGTTTTCTCTCCCACGACAACCTGATTTGCCAGCGGGTGATGCGCGATATCTGGCAGTCGCTTCGCCCGCTCCTCACCACCAAAAACGCCTGTTCGCCGCGTATCTGGCAGACATAAGAGAAACATTATGGAACTGACCCCCAGAGAAAAAGACAAGCTGTTGCTGTTTACCGCCGCGCTGGTTGCCGAACGCCGCCTTGCGCGCGGGGTAAAGCTCAACTACCCGGAATCGGTCGCGCTGATCAGCGCCTTCATTATGGAAGGCGCGCGCGATGGCGAAACCGTCGCCTCGCTGATGGAGGCGGGCCGCCACGTCCTGAGGCGCGACCAGGTAATGGAAGGCGTCCCGGAGATGATCCCGGATATTCAGGTGGAAGCCACCTTCCCGGACGGCTCCAAGCTCGTCACCGTCCACAATCCAATCGTCTAAGGAGCGCGTGATGATCCCAGGCGAATATCAGATCAAACCGGGCAATATCAGCTTTAACGTCGGGCGAGAAACTCAAAGCGTGGTTGTCGAAAACCACGGCGACAGGCCGATCCAGGTCGGATCGCACTACCACTTTTACGAGGTCAATCCGGCGCTGAAATTCGATCGGGAAGCCACCAGGGGCTATCGACTGAACATCCCGGCGGGCACCGCCGTACGCTTCGAGCCCGGCCAGAAGCGGGAAGTGACGCTGGTGCAGGTCTCGGGTGCGCAGCGAATTTTCGGTTTTCGCGGTGACGTGATGGGAGAGGTGAAACATGGCTGAGATTTCACGCCGGGCGTATGCCGATATGTTCGGCCCCACCACGGGGGATAAAGTGCGGCTGGCCGATAGCGAGCTGTGGATCGAAGTCGAAGACGATCTCACGATCTATGGCGAAGAAGTCAAATTCGGCGGCGGGAAGGTGATCCGCGACGGCATGGGCCAGGGGCAGATGACCGCTGACGCCTGCGTGGATCTGGTTCTCACCAACGCGCTGATCGTCGATCACTGGGGGATCGTGAAAGCCGATATCGGCGTCAAGGACGGGCGGATCTTCGCCGTAGGCAAAGCCGGGAACCCGGACATTCAGCCCGGCGTGACGATCCCGATTGGTGCGGCAACGGAAGTGATTGCCGCCGAGGGGAAGATCGTCACCGCTGGCGGGATCGACACCCACATCCACTGGATCTGCCCGCAGCAGGCGGAAGAGGCGCTGGTTTCCGGCGTCACCACCATGATCGGTGGCGGCACCGGACCGGCGGCGGGCACCAACGCCACCACCTGCACGCCAGGACCGTGGTATATCGCCCGCATGCTGCAGGCTGCCGATACGCTGCCGGTGAATATCGGCCTGCTCGGCAAAGGTAACGGCTCCAACCCGAACGCCCTGCGCGAGCAGATTGCCGCCGGTGCTATCGGGCTGAAAATTCACGAAGACTGGGGCGCGACGCCTGCGGCGATCAACTCCTCGCTGGAGGTCGCTGACGAGATGGATATTCAGGTGGCGTTGCACAGCGACACGCTGAACGAATCCGGTTTTGTCGAAGACACGCTGGCGGCCATCGGCGGGCGAACCATCCACACTTTCCACACCGAAGGGGCGGGCGGCGGCCACGCGCCGGATATTATCACCGCCTGCGCGCACCCGAATATTCTGCCCTCCTCCACCAATCCGACGCTGCCCTACACGGTCAATACCATCGACGAGCATCTCGACATGCTGATGGTCTGCCACCACCTTGACCCGGATATCGCCGAGGACGTGGCGTTTGCCGAGTCGCGCATTCGTCGTGAAACCATCGCCGCAGAAGACGTGCTGCACGACATCGGCGCATTCTCGCTCACCTCGTCAGATTCGCAGGCCATGGGCCGCGTCGGGGAAGTGATTATCCGCACCTGGCAGGTGGCGCACCGCATGAAAGTCCAGCGCGGCGCGCTGCCGGAAGAGACCGGAGAGAACGACAACTTCCGCGTGAAGCGCTACGTCGCCAAATACACCATTAACCCGGCGCTCACCCACGGCATTGCCCACGAAGTCGGTTCGATTGAGGCGGGCAAGCTGGCGGATCTGGTGGTCTGGTCCCCGGCGTTCTTCGGCGTCAAGCCCGCCACCATCGTCAAGGGCGGGATGATTGCCTGCGCGCCGATGGGCGATATCAACGCCTCGATCCCCACGCCGCAGCCGGTGCATTACCGCCCGATGTTTGGATCGCTGGGTGCCGCGCGCCACGCCACCCGGCTGACGTTTATCTCGCAGGCCGCCAGTGCGAACGGCATCCCGCAGCAGCTCAACCTGCAGAGCGCTACCGCGGTGGTGAAAGGCTGCCGGACGGTGAAAAAGGCGGACATGATCCACAACGGCCTGCAGCCGAATATCACCGTCGACTCACAAACCTACGAGGTGCGCGTCGACGGTGAACTGATAACCAGCGAACCGGCTGACATTCTGCCGATGGCGCAACGCTATTTCCTGTTTTGAGGAGTGATGATGATCTATTTAACCCAACGCCTGGACCATGCGCACCCGATTACCGCCAGCGTCACGCTGCCGATTGACGTACGGGTGAAAAGCCGCGCCCGCGTATCGCTGAACGACGGCCGCGAAGCCGGACTGATGCTGCCGCGCGGCCTGCTGCTGCGCGGGGGCGACCTGCTGACTACCGACGACGGTATCGAGGTCGTCGAGGTGATCGCCGCCCCGGAGTCGGTTTCCGTGGTGCGCTGCGCCGATCCGTTCCTGCTCGCCCGCGCCTGCTACCACCTGGGCAACCGCCACGTGCCGCTGCAGATCATGCCCGGCGAGCTGCGCTATCACCACGACCACGTTCTCGACGACATGCTGCGCCAGTTCGGGCTGGAAGTGGCCTACGCCAGCCTGCCGTTTGAACCGGAAGCGGGCGCTTACACCAGCGATGCCCACAGCCACTCTCACGCTCATTCACATTAAGGATTAGTCATGCGTAAGTATTTACCTCTGCTGCTTCTGGCCTTTTCCGTTCCGGCGCTCGCCCACCCCGGCCACGGCACCGACAGCTTTCAGGCCGGTTTTCTCCATCCGCTGACCGGGCTCGATCATCTGCTGATGCTGACCGGTGCGGGCGTGCTCTCTGCGCTGAGCGGACGCAAACTCCTGCTGCCGTTTGCCACCCTCGGGATGATGCTTGTCGGTGCGATTGCGGGCAGCCTGCTCGGCGGCTTTAGCGGCATGGAGATGCTGATTATCGCCTCGCTGGCGGTATCCGGCGTGATGATGTTTAAAACTGAAAACCGCCTGCTGCTGGCGGTGCCTGCCCTGGCGATGTTCCACGGCTGGGCGCACGGCGTGGAGATGTCCGGCCACAGCTTCTGGCTCTTCACCAGCGGCTTTATGCTGGCCAGCGCCACGGTGCTGTGCGCCAGCTTTGCCGCGGGGCTGCTGCTGCGTCGTCACGACGGCCTTCGTAAGACCTTCGGCGGCGGGCTGATCGTCTCCGCCCTGCTGGCGCTGATGAGCTGATGGATCATTCCCGCCAGTTGCTGCGCCTGATGCAGCTCTCCAGCAGCAGCCTGCCGGTCGGGTCGTTTACCTGGTCGCAGGGGCTGGAGTGGGCCGTTGAGGCGGGCTGGGTCACGGACGCCGACGCCTTTAAACGCTGGCAAATCCAGCAGATGGAGCAGAGCTTTTTCTGCGTCGATCTGCCGCTGTTTATGCGTCTTTATCAGGCCTGTGAGCAACGCGATCTTACACATGCAAAACGCTGGACGGCATACCTTCTCGCCTGCCGGGAAACGCGCGAGCTGCGAGAAGAAGAGCGCAACCGCGGGGCGGCCTTTACGCGACTGATTAAGAGCTGGGAGCCGGATTGTCCGCCCGAATGGCTGCCGCTGTTTATGCAAAGCCAGCTCTGCGGCATGGCCTGGCTCGGCGTGCGCTGGGGTATTGACGCGCGCGAGCTGGCGCTGAGCCTCGGCTACAGCTGGATAGAGAGCGCGGTGATGGCGGGCGTCAAGCTGGTGCCGTTTGGTCAACAGGCCGCGCAGCAGCTGATTATCGAACTGAGCGACGACTACGCCGCTGGTTTTGAACAGGCATTTTTACGTCGCGACGACGCGCTGGGGGCAGCAACGCCGCTGTCCGCCATCGCCTCCGCGCGCCACGAAACCCAATATTCACGACTATTCCGTTCCTGAGGAGTCAATATGGCTGATTACAAACATCCCCTGCGCGTGGGCGTGGGCGGCCCGGTAGGGTCGGGCAAAACCGCGCTGCTGGAAGCGCTCTGCAAGGCGATGCGCGATACCTATCATCTTGCGGTGGTGACCAACGATATCTACACCAAAGAGGATCAGCGCATCCTGACCGAGGCGGGCGCGCTGGAGCCGGAGCGCATCGTGGGCGTGGAGACAGGCGGCTGTCCGCACACTGCCATCCGCGAAGACGCCTCAATGAACCTGGCGGCGGTGGAAGCGTTAAGCGAGAAGTTCGGCAATCTGGATCTGATCTTCGTTGAAAGCGGCGGCGACAACCTGAGCGCGACCTTCAGCCCGGAGCTTGCGGATCTGACGATTTACGTGATCGACGTGGCCGAAGGGGAAAAAATCCCGCGCAAGGGCGGGCCGGGGATCACCAGGTCCGATTTTCTGGTGATCAACAAAACCGATCTCGCGCCGTACGTGGGGGCGTCGCTGGAGGTGATGGAGCGCGACACCAACCGCATGCGCGGCGAGCGTCCGTGGACGTTTACCAACCTGAAGGCGGGTGACGGTTTAGCGACGATTATTGCGTTTCTGGAAGAGAAAGGGATGTTGCGGGTGTAGTCCTATGATCCCCTCTCCCTGTGGGAGAGGGTTAGGGTGAGGGTTACGCCTCTGGCAGTTCCGCCAGCGGCCAGCGCGGACGCACGGACACGCTGAGGTCGGACGTTGCACCGGCGTTCAGACGCACCATCCCGGCGTAAGCGATCATCGCGCCGTTATCGGTACAGAATTCCGGACGCGCATAGAACACTTCTCCACGACGCTTTTGCATCATCTCAGCGAGCTTCGCGCGCAGCGTACGGTTAGCGCTCACGCCACCCGCCATCACCAGACGCTTAAAGCCAGTCTGATCCAGCGCGCGCTTGCACTTGATCATCAACGTATCCACCACCGCATCTTCAAACGCACGGGCGATGTCGGCACGCGTCTGCTCGTCGTTATCATTATTGCGGATAGTATTGGCCGCGAAGGTTTTCAGCCCGGAGAAGCTGAAGTCCAGCCCCGGACGGTCGGTCATTGGGCGCGGGAAGACAAAGCGCCCTTCCGTTCCCTGCGACGCCATTTTTGACAGCATCGGGCCACCCGGGTAATCCAGCCCCAGCAGCTTGGCGGTTTTATCGAAGGCTTCACCGGCGGCATCGTCGATCGACTCGCCCAGCAGCTCGTACTTGCCTATGCCCGTTACGCTAATCAACTGCGTATGACCGCCGGAGACCAGCAACGCCACAAACGGGAATTCAGGCGGATTCTCTTCCAGCATCGGCGCCAGAAGGTGCCCTTCCATATGGTGAACCGGGATCGCCGGCACATCCCACGCGAACGCCAGCGAACGGCCAACCGTTGCGCCAACCAGCAGCGCGCCAACCAGGCCCGGGCCTGCGGTATACGCCACTGCATCAATCTCTTTTGCCGTTAATCCCGCTTCTTTCAGCGCCGCCTGAATCAGGGGAACCGTTTTACGCACGTGGTCACGAGAGGCCAGTTCAGGTACGACGCCACCGTAGTCAGCGTGTAATTTCACCTGACTATACAACTGGTTGGCCAGAAGACCTTTTTCGTCGTCGTAAATGGCGATGCCGGTTTCATCGCAGGATGTTTCAATACCCAGTACACGCATGACTTGTTTTACCTCGTTTCAATACCGCGCAGTGTAGAGCCTGGGCGGGTTGATGTAAAACTTTGTTCGCCCCAGGAAGAAGGCTCGTGTATACTCCTCACCCTTATTAAAGTCCCTTTCAAAATCGCATCGGTGCTTTACAAAGCAGCAGCATTTGCAGTAAAATTCCGCACCATTTTGAAATAAGCTGGCGTTGATGCCAGCGGCAAACCGAATTTATTAAAGGTGAGAGTTACATGCCGGTAATTAAAGTACGTGAAAACGAGCCGTTCGACGTAGCACTGCGTCGCTTCAAACGTTCATGCGAGAAAGCAGGTGTTCTGGCTGAAGTTCGTCGTCGTGAGTTTTATGAAAAACCAACGACCGAACGTAAGCGCGCTAAAGCTTCCGCTGTGAAACGTCACGCGAAGAAACTGGCTCGCGAAAACGCACGCCGTACTCGTCTGTACTAATTGGTTGAGGGCCTCAGCCCTCAATTGACAGACAGAGTAATAGTCGTAAGGCCGTGCTTCCGGAAGGAATGCGCGGCTTGTTTTCGTTTATAAGTCGCTTAAAATTTTGGGGCATATGGCCGGAAGAATCCCACGCGTTTTCATCAATGACCTGCTTGCCAGAACCGACATCGTCGATCTCATCGACGCGCGGGTAAAGCTAAAAAAGCAGGGCAAGAACTACCATGCGTGCTGTCCGTTCCATAACGAAAAAACCCCCTCCTTCACCGTAAACGGTGAAAAGCAGTTCTACCATTGCTTCGGCTGTGGCGCACACGGTAATGCCGTCGATTTTTTGATGAACTACGACAAGCTCGAGTTCGTTGAAACCGTCGAAGAGCTGGCGGCGATGCATAACCTTGAAGTGCCGTATGAAGCAGGCAGTGGGCCAAGTCAGATCGAGCGCCATCAACGGCAAACGCTGTATCAACTGATGGATGGCCTGAATTCGTTTTACCAACAGTCTCTTAAGCACTCTGCGGCTGAGCCTGCGCGTCAGTATCTGAACAAGCGCGGACTGAGCGACGATGTCATTACGCGTTTCGCTATTGGTTACGCCCCGCCCGGCTGGAACAACGTGTTAAAGCGTTTTGGCGGCAATAGCGAAGATCGTAAGTCTCTCATCGATGCAGGCATGCTGGTCACCAACGACCAGGGACGAAGCTACGACCGCTTCCGTGAACGGGTGATGTTCCCGATCCGCGACAAGCGAGGCCGGGTAATTGGTTTTGGTGGTCGCGTGCTGGGTGATGCCCTGCCGAAGTACCTCAACTCCCCGGAAACCGATATTTTCCATAAGGGCCGCCAGCTGTACGGTCTTTATGAGGCGCAGCAGGATAATGCGGAACCTCCGCGTCTGCTGGTCGTCGAAGGCTATATGGACGTCGTGGCGCTGGCGCAGTACGACATCAACTACGCGGTTGCGTCGTTAGGTACGTCCACGACTGCCGATCATATTCAGCTGCTGTTCAGGGTGACCAACAACGTCATCTGCTGTTACGACGGTGACCGCGCAGGACGTGACGCCGCCTGGCGAGCGCTGGAAACCGCGCTACCTTATATGACCGATGGGCGTCAGCTACGCTTTATGTTTCTGCCCGACGGTGAAGACCCGGATACGCTGGTGCGTAAAGAGGGCAAAGCGGCGTTTGAAGCGCGGATGGAGCAGGCTCAGCCGCTCTCCACGTTTTTGTTTAACAGCCTGATGCCGCAGGTCGATTTGAGTACCCCTGACGGGCGCGCGCAGCTCAGTACGCTGGCGCTGCCGTTAATCAGCCAGGTGCCCGGCGAAACGCTGCGCATCTATCTGCGTCAGGAGCTAGGCAACAAGCTCGGCATTCTGGACGATAGCCAGCTTGAACGTTTAATGCCTAAACAGGCTGAAAACGGTGCGGTTCGCGCCGCGCCTCAGCTAAAACGCACAACCATGCGTATACTGATAGGGTTACTGGTGCAAAACCCCGAGCTTGCTCCGCAAGTGCCGTCGCTGGCGGGTTTGAACCACGAAAAATTGCCCGGACTTGGCTTATTTTCAGAACTGGTCAACACTTGTTTGTCTCAGCCAGGTCTGACCACCGGACAACTTTTAGAACATTATCGCGGCACAAAAGAGGCCGCTACCCTTGAAAAATTGTCGATGTGGGACGATATAGCAGATAAGGACATTGCAGAAAAAACGTTCACCGACTCGCTCAACCATATGTTTGATTCGATGCTTGAGTTGCGCCAGGAAGAGTTGATAGCTCGCGAGCGCACACACGGTTTGAGCAGCGAAGAACGCCGGGAGCTCTGGATGATTAACCAGGAACTGGCGAAGAAATAAGTCAAAGACAACAGTATTTAACGGCTTAAGTGCCGAATATCGATCGGGAAGCCCCCGGCAGCCGCACTGAGAGGCAGCGGCAAAAATATAAGTACGCCCTCGCTTTAAAGGTTGGCAGCCCCATCGCCGACACCAATCAAACGAAATAAGTGTGGATACCGTCTTATGGAGCAAAACCCGCAGTCACAGCTGAAACTTCTTGTCCAACGCGGTAAGGAGCAAGGCTATCTGACCTATGCCGAGGTCAATGACCATCTGCCGGAAGATATCGTCGATTCAGATCAAAT
The DNA here is from genome assembly GCF_019219165.1 of Enterobacter sp. ENT02. NCBI lineage: Bacteria > Pseudomonadati > Pseudomonadota > Gammaproteobacteria > Enterobacterales > Enterobacteriaceae > Enterobacter > Enterobacter sp. ENT02. The sequence goes on along the minus strand of NZ_JAHUWD010000003.1, from coordinate 240,893 downwards.
CGAAGACATCATCCAAATGATCAATGACATGGGTATTCAGGTGATGGAAGAAGCACCGGATGCCGATGATCTGTTGCTGGCTGAAACCTCCAACAACACTGACGAAGATGCGGAAGAAGCTGCTGCACAGGTACTGTCCAGCGTGGAATCTGAAATCGGGCGTACCACTGACCCGGTCCGCATGTACATGCGCGAAATGGGTACCGTTGAACTGTTGACCCGCGAAGGCGAAATTGACATCGCTAAACGCATCGAAGACGGGATCAACCAGGTTCAGTGTTCTGTTGCTGAATACCCGGAAGCCATCACCTATCTGCTGGAACAGTACGATCGCGTTGAAGCTGAAGAAGCTCGCCTGTCCGATCTGATCACCGGCTTTGTCGATCCGAACGCTGAAGAAGATATGGCGCCTACCGCCACTCACGTCGGTTCAGAACTGTCTCAGGAAGAGATGGATGACGACGAAGACGAAGATGAGGAAGAAGAAGACGACAGCGACGACGACAACAGCATCGACCCTGAGCTGGCACGTGAGAAGTTCGGTGAGCTGCGTACCCAGTACGAAGTGACGCGTGACACCATCAAAGCGAAAGGCCGCAGTCATGCCGCCGCTCAGGAAGAGATCCTGAAGCTGTCTGAAGTGTTCAAACAGTTCCGCCTGGTGCCAAAACAGTTCGATTACCTGGTGAACAGCATGCGCGTCATGATGGATCGCGTGCGTACCCAGGAACGTATCATCATGAAGCTGTGCGTTGAACAGTGCAAAATGCCGAAGAAGAACTTCATTACCCTCTTCACCGGCAACGAAACTAGCGAGACCTGGTTCAACGCGGCTATCGCGATGAACAAACCGTGGTCAGAAAAACTGCATGATGTGAAAGACGATGTGCAGCGCGGCCTGATGAAACTTCAGCAGATCGAAGAAGAAACTGGCCTGACCATTGAGCAAGTAAAAGACATTAACCGTCGTATGTCCATCGGCGAAGCGAAAGCCCGCCGTGCGAAGAAAGAGATGGTTGAAGCGAACTTGCGTCTGGTTATCTCTATCGCCAAGAAATACACCAACCGTGGTCTGCAGTTCCTGGATCTGATTCAGGAAGGCAACATCGGTCTGATGAAAGCGGTAGATAAGTTTGAATACCGTCGTGGTTATAAGTTCTCTACCTATGCGACATGGTGGATCCGTCAGGCGATCACCCGCTCTATCGCAGACCAGGCGCGCACCATCCGTATTCCGGTGCATATGATTGAGACCATCAACAAGCTCAACCGTATCTCCCGCCAGATGCTGCAAGAGATGGGCCGCGAGCCGACGCCGGAAGAGCTGGCTGAACGCATGCTGATGCCGGAAGACAAGATCCGTAAAGTGCTGAAGATCGCCAAAGAGCCAATCTCCATGGAAACACCAATCGGTGATGATGAAGATTCGCATCTGGGTGATTTCATCGAGGATACCACCCTCGAGCTGCCGCTGGACTCTGCCACCACCGAGAGCCTGCGTGCTGCCACGCACGACGTTCTGGCTGGCCTGACCGCCCGTGAAGCAAAAGTACTGCGTATGCGTTTCGGTATCGATATGAATACCGACCACACGCTGGAAGAAGTGGGTAAACAGTTCGACGTTACCCGCGAACGTATCCGTCAGATCGAGGCGAAGGCGCTGCGTAAGCTGCGTCATCCAAGCCGCTCTGAAGTGCTGCGTAGCTTCCTGGACGACTAATCTGTCCTGACAGCAAAAACTCCCTGCGGGGAGTTTTTTTTGGGGATTTTCTACCGAGAGTACAAAAATTAGTAGGGGTGACCGCTTACATATGCAATTGTAAATGATATTTATTTTCATTATCATTTTTCTTTTCGTAAACTACTGTAAAGAAAAATTACATGAATTTCAAAACATTAAAAAATCAATCCCTCTGTGCGCTCGCGATTTCCCTGGCACTTCACGCGGGTTCTGTTTTGGCAAAGGATTTCACGGAAGATCAGTTTATCTCTCAGCCGCTGGGTCACGGCGTTTACGAACTGGCTTATGACGCTGGACAAAAGGCAGTCTACGCGGCCTCTGCCCCCTCTTTCGAGAAAGACAAAACCGCCGGTGAAGTGTTCCAGCTTGCGGTCGATTCACTAAACGTTAATGAGCGCATTACTACCCAGCGCCGCCCGTTTGCGGTTTCACTGGATGATGCCAGTCATATCCTGTGGTTAGGCAACGCGCTTGATGGCTCAGTGACACTGCTCGATACCCGCACCAACAAAGAAGTGAAAACCCTCCAGCTTGCGGATGCTGAGAATAAAGCACACGTCCGCGAAGTGGTTCTTGATAAGAAACACCACCGCCTGTATGTCTCCGGCATCGGCAGCGAAGGCAAAGGCGTGCTGTGGGTCGTCGACACGCAAAAACAGACGTTGCTGCTGACCCACAAACAGATGGATCCGGTCGGTTTTGCGGTCGATGAAGCAGGCGATAAAGTTTACGCTGTGACAGGCAAAGGCGAGCTAATTACCCTGGATGGCAAAACCTCGCAGGTTCTCTCCCGCGTAAAGGTTGACCCCGCTGAACCTAAACACTACTTCCTGAACATCGCGTTGAACACCGCCAAAGGCGTTGGTTTTATTGCGGATACCAACACCCGTGACGTGCTGGTTGTCCAGCTCGACTCCGGCAAAATTGTTCATCGCGTTCCAACACCGAACTCTATTGCCGCGGTCTACAACCCTGCGCGCGATGAAGTGTATGTTACCCATCGCAATGCCCGTCAGATAAGCGTTATCGATGCCAACACCTACAGCCTGAAACACACCGTCACAACGGCGGCGATGCCAAACAGCATGGTGCTTTCCCCTGACAACAAAACGCTGTTCGTCAGCGTGAAACAGGATGAAAAGGCCAACAAGGCTGACTATGTGCTCAAACTCGATTTAACCCCATTCTGAGGAGTGCGATGTGATGAACCAGACACGAACGGCGCTGGCGATGTCGCTCGCCCTCGCCACCCTACCTGCGGCAGTTTTCGCCGAGGAAACTACCCCGGCAGATGAAGATCAGCTTGTCGTCACCGCCACCGGTTTCGCGCAGGAACGCCGCGAAGCACCGGCCACCATCTCTGTCGTCGGTGAAAAAGAGCTTAACACCCGGTCGAACCAGAACGTCACCGAGGCGCTTCGTGAGATGCCCGGTGTATTAGTGGGCAACGGTAACGGAAGCCTGGCAACGGGTGATGTGCAGATGCGCGGCATGGACTCGACCTACACCTCTTACATGGTGAACGGTATCAAACAGGGTACCCGCGAATCCCGCCCTTACGGGCACCACATCGGCACCGAAGCGGCCTTTTTACCTCCGCTTGCCGCTATCGAGCGTATTGAGGTGATCCGTGGGCCGATGTCCTCCCTGTATGGCTCTGACTCCATTGGCGGCGTGGTGAACGTCATCACCAAAAAAGGCTACAACCTGGATGCATGGACCGGCGTACTGGAAGATAACTACTTCCTGCAGGAGAAGAGCGAGTACGGCAACACCAACCAGACCAACGCGTTCCTGATGGGGCCGATTATTCCCGGCAAACTCGGGGTGAGCGTGGCGGCGGATTATCTGGACCGTCGCGATGACGACAGCCAGAACGATGAGCGCTTTGTAAAGCACCAGGCCGGAAATCTGGACGCGACCATCAACATGTCGCCGACCGATACCCAACTGTGGGATTTAAATGTCGTTAAAGGGCATCAGGTAAAATCACACAACGATAAAGCCTGGGAATGGGATTTTGACCGCGATGCTGCGTCGCTTTCTCAGCACGCCTGGTACGGTGACGATTTGCTGGAAGCGAAGAACTTCGTCAGCTACGAGAACGCCAAAACCGAATATCGCGTTCCGGGGATGAGCTCGCAGTTCATCAAACAGCGTAACTACGAGGCCAATAGCGCGAACACCTTTACGCTTGGCGATCACAAGCTGACGCTGGGGATTAACTTCACCCGCAACGAGCTGGACGACACCTTCGGTATTGCAGACAAGGAAGTGCCAGGCGTCACGCCAGTCAGCAAAATCACGCGTAACGGCTGGGCGGTCTTCGCCGAAGACGCCTGGATGATGGTGCCGGACTTCACCCTCACCACCTCAGCACGTCTCGATCACGACAGCTATTTTGGCTACCACGTGACGCCAAAACTCTACGGTAACTGGACGATTGATGAAAGCTGGGCGCTGAAAGGTGGCGTCTCTGCGGGCTATAAAAAACCGGATCTGCGCCAGAACAACGAAGGCTTCACCAGCGTTTACGGTTCGTATCCTTATTCCTATATTGGCATCGGTAACAACGACCTTAAGCCCGAGCAGAGCGTCAACACCGAACTGGGCGTTTACTGGCAAGAGGACGCGCTGGCGCTGGATGCCACCGTGTTCTTCACCAAATTTAAAGACAAGATCAGCGACTACACCATCTGTACCGCAACGGCTACGCAGAAGTGTGTGTACAACGGCTATGAAGCGGAAGAGGTCTCCCAGTACTTCAACGTCAGCGACGCGGAAATTTATGGTCTGGAGCTGAACGGTGACTGGCAGGTCACGCCCGCGCTGAAGGCTAACGCGAACTACACCTATACGCACAGCGAGCAAAAGAGCGGTCAGTACAAGGGGGAAGCGCTGAACGAATTCCCGAGCAGCATGGCCAACCTCTCCCTGACGTGGAACGCGCTTAACGATCTTGAGCTGTGGACCAAAGCCAGCTGGCGCAGCAACACGCCGAACACCGGGAAATCGACATCCACAGAGGCCTATGCGCTGGTTGATTTAGGCGCACGGTACCATTTCAACAAGCGCATCACGCTGATGGCGGGGGTCTACAACCTGTTCGACGTGAACCCGATCTACAAAACGTCCTATAACCAGTCTTCCCTGCTGGAAGGACGCCGCTACAACATGGGCGCACGCTTCGAGTTCTGACAGTGGTGCCGGAGCCTCTGGCTCCGGCAGCTACAGCCCGCGCACCATCAGCGCCTCATCCAGTTCGCGATAGGCTTCAACCAGCTTATCCAGCGTTGCCCTGTTTAACCCGCTTGGGTTTGGCAGTACCCACACCTGCGTAACGCCGATGCGAATGCTCTGTTTACCCCACTGCGCCCCGCGCTGGCTGAATGCCTGCTCATAAGCCTGCTTGCCGAGGATAGCCAGCGCAGCGGGCTGATAATCCTCTATTTTCTTGACCAGTTCCCGCCCGCCGCTGCGTAGTTCATGCAGATTGACCTCGGTTGCCTGCACCGTAGGACGCTCGACCAGCATGGTGATCCCACAGCGCGTATCCAGCAGGTGTTGCTCCTCTTCTGGCTTGAGTAGCCTGTCGGTAAAACCTGCCTGATAGATCACCTTCCAGAAGCGATTTCCCGGATGAGCGAAGTGAAAACCGGTGTGCGCCGAGGATTTACCCGGGTTGATACCGCAAAATACTACCCGCAGGCCAGGGGCCAGAATGTCGTTAATCATCTTTACTCCCACTGATACATCGTTATGGAAGTATAAAGGATTGATTATGCATTGTTTATAAAAACAGCAGGCAGGAGTGAATGGCTGGATTGCTGCGGGGAGTTACTTTATAATTCACCGCCACGGCCCCTTAGCTCAGTGGTTAGAGCAGGCGACTCATAATCGCTTGGTCGCTGGTTCAAGTCCAGCAGGGGCCACCAAATTTTAGCTTTAAAATCAAAGAATTAAGCCACTCTACTGAGTGGCTTTTTTTTCACTAATAGTATGAATGTCGCAAAAGTGTCGCATGAGACTCACTTTGCTGTGGTAGTTCACGCGTTTTGCATCTCCCTTCCGTATGTTGCCTGATGTAAACTGTTACCGTTCATGAAACCAAGTTATTTCATGATGAACGGTGGAAACATATTAGTACTGCAAAGAATACTAGGACATACTGATATCAAAATGACAATGCGATACTCGCATTTTGCACCATCTCACTTAATTGAAGCTCTAAAGTTCAATCCATTATCAAAATCTATTAAAAAGGATGCTGAAGATGATCGATGAAAGCTTAAAAAGGTATCTTGACTATTACATTGAACAAGCTGAACCAAGTTACGCCGTTCTCATAACAGGGGATTGGGGAATAGGTAAAACTTATCAAGTGATGAATTCATTGCCTAAAGAAAAAGTATGCTATGTCAGTTTATTTGGCTTGAGTTCCACAAGTGAGATATACGCTAATGTCTTCGCAGAAATGTATCCAACAAGAAATTTTTTAAAAAAATCTGCTACAGCTGTTAAAGATTCCACCGCAGAATGGAATGATATAACGTTTGGAGCAGGAAATATTATTAGTAGCCTTGCCGATGCCTTTATAAAGGAGAAAGTAGATAATACAAAAATCATAGTTTTTGATGATCTTGAAAGATGCTCAGTAAAATTAAAAGATATTCTTGGCGCTATAAACAAATACACCGAACATCATAAATGTCGCGTACTTGTAATTGCTCACGACTCAGAAGTAGAATCAGAATTCATAACTACAAAAGAAAAAATAATTGGTCATACAATCAAAATAAAACCTCAAGTGGATTCTGCTGCCGATAGTTTCTTTTCCGAAACCGTCAGATTAAAACATCATAACAATATCAAATCATTCATAGTTTCTGCATTTAAAAAATCACAGTGCCAATCACTGCGAATACTTCGACATGTTATTAAGGACTGTGAAAGATTAACCTCTTGCCTTACATATATTAAAATCAAAAACGATGAGGCTATGCAGGAATTATTTAATACATTTTCAACATTGAATATTGAGTACAGACTAGGTAATATCCTTTCTGTTGAACTTATGAGCTTACAAAATGAATTCCATAATCACAGCTACTCACTACCAAGTTTAGAAGCTGGCGATGAAGAAAATGAAGAAGCAGACCCGAAAGAGAAAAGATTGAAAAGATTATTTTCAAGTTATTCTCAAGAGATTTTTTCGGGTGGAATCCTCAATGATGAGCTTATTTATTTGATGCTTGTTGAAGGCATATATCCAAAAAGTAAAATAAGAGACAAAATCAAACAATCAAGATATTTTCAAGAAAAAGCAAATATCGAAGTGCCAGCTTGGCTGAAAATCCAAAGTTTCGATTATTTGGATGATGAAGTTGTTAACAATTCTAAAGTCGAGATGCTTAAACAATTTGAAAATAGAGAGGTGACTGAAACCGGGACTATGCTTCATATGTTTCACTTGATGTTTTTAATGTCATATATCAATGTAATTGATAAGTCCTTAGAGGAAACTCTTAATGATTGCAAAAAATACATAGATGACCTTGTTAACAACAATAAATTACCATTTGATAATCCAAATGAAAGTATATTTGATAGCTTTTTAGAGTCGAGTGCACACGGCCACGGATTTTGGTTATATGAAGTTTACAGTCAACATATTAATGAAATTAGAAAATACATCAAAATAAAGCGTAAGGAAGCATTAATTAATAACTACCCTGAATTTTCAAGGGAGATAATGCAGGCTTTAAATGATAATTTAAATGAGTTCAAATTACTTTTAATCGGTGAAGGTTCGACTTTAGGAAAATATTCCAGAATTGACATATTATCTACCATACCTCCTGAAGATTTCGTACTTACATGGCTGTGCAAACCCTATAATGACTGGGACAGAATTAGAAACATTCTAATAAATAGATATACTAATGGCATTGCCAAAAATATTTTGGCTAGTGAAAAAGAATGGTTGCGCTCAGTAATTGTCACACTAAAAATCGAAGCGATGAAGTTAGAAGGATTTGAACGCCTCAGGATAGAGAGACTCATCCCTGCACGTGCAATGCAGTATCTATAGTGTCGCAAAAGTGTCGCGCAAACTTCAGATTATTGGCTAATATTGGTGGATATTGGGTCTTTAACTTATTGATTTTAAATTAAGTAATTGTTTTTGCTTAGGCTGTAATGGTTCTCATAATCGCTTGGTCGCTGGTTCAAGTCCAGCAGGGGCCACCAAATTTTAATTGTAGAATCAAATTATTAAGCCACTCTAACGAGTGGCTTTTTTATTGGTTTTTTTCAACGGCCGGAAGCGAAGCCGCTAACCGTGAGCCAGCGAAGCCGTTCGCGCATTCCCAGCGTCTCCAGGGGTTGCGATCAGACGCTCCACGGACTCCATCGTCACGAACGTACAGCTGCAGTCAACATTGGTGCACTGGTGATAGCGCTCTTTGGTGTTTTCACTTAAATAGCGACTGGTACGCGCATGCGCGGAATGCTTGCACTTAGGACAATGAAACATGTACCCCTCCGTTTAATTCACATTTTGTGAATTAATAATACTCAAAAACAACGTAAAGGCAAATCAATTACTCACTGTCGACAGAAAATTTTTCGTCGGTGGCGTTCAACTCGAGGTTAAGCCTGGTGGTAAATCCGCTTTCGCTGAGGGTATGAACCACCTCGCTGATGATCCACGCCTGCTCGTCAATGACGCGTTTAAAACCGTTTACAAGCACCGGCGTTTCGGGAAACAGATCGGCTCGCCCCAGCGCCAGCTGGATGGAAAATTTCACGGTCCCCCGCTGGAGCACACGCCACTTTGCCTCTGCAGCTCTGAGCGCCTGCTCTTCAGAGGCGTAGACCGTAGTGAGCTCAAACACGTTCTCCGCCGATCCCACCAGCATCTCCTGCGGCTTCTGCGCCTTGTCTACTGCTCCCGCTGTCGGCGCGGCGGCATCCGGGTGCATTAATGCCTCTGGCACCTGCCCCTCAGGCAATCGATTAATCCTCAATTGAGGATTTTGTTTTTTAGGATCGCGCGTTTGCAGCCATTTGGCCGTCACGCCAGAATAGTTTTCACGATCGGCGACGGAAAAAAGATGCCGGTCGCCATCCCCACGTTCAATCACCATTAAGGGAATCGTTTTGCCGCTGGCCGTCACGGCCTGGCCCGCCTTCATAAAAATAACCTTGCCGGCTTTGATTGAAACAAATGCGCCGTTGCGTTCGGCCAGGCGGGTGAGAAACGCCGCGTCTGTCTCCTGAGACTGATCGATATGCGAAATGGTGATAGACGAAAGTCCCGCCGCGACGCTAGCGGTCAACTGGTTACGCTGTGCGATAGTATTAACGATCGCGCCGATCGTCGTGTCATGCCACGACTGCTCGCGCCGCACGTTTAGCTTCCCGCGGAAATCCGCGCTGCATCCCCGAATGGTCAGCTTGTCCGGTGCGCCCTGAAATTCAATCGTATCGATCGTGAAGTTCCCTTTTTGTAGGAGTGGGGCGCCCTCCCATCCCAGCCATAACGAGAGCGTAGCCCCCCGGGCAGGCAAATCTAGCAGTCCGTCGGAATCATCGAGTTGAATATCCAGCTGATCGGCTTCCAGCCCGCGTTTGTCGGTCATGGATAAGCTGATAAGACGAGGACTGACGTTTTGCGTGATATCACGATCGTCAAGCTTGAGCATAAAATCAGGGGCGATTTTCCCACCCGCCCGGATATTCATTTCGGTGATCATCCCACCAGCCCTCCAATGCTATTGCGTGCGCTCGTCACCAGCTCTTCAGCCTGCGTTCTCAGGTCGCCAAACATCGCCATTAGCGATTCGTCCACGCGTTTCAGCTCCAGCGTAAAATTAATTTTTCGCGCAGTGCCATCACTGTAAAAATCCGAATGCGTATGCGTGACTTTCTCAATGATAAACATGCCGTGAATGATGCCGGTGCCGTCTATCAGCGGCCATGCCCGCCCTTCATTTGCCATCAGCTCAAGCGACTTAAGAGAAAGCCGCCCTCCCGTGAGCTCCGGGTAAAGTAATCCGGACAGGCTGAAGGAGGTCTCACCTTCGCCAAGATACTGCCAGGCTTTAGGCTTCCCGATGCGATCGTTGGATGCCCAACGATAGCCCTTTGTAAACTGCATTGTCTGATACGGTAAGGTTCGTCGTTCAAAGACAAACAGACCCAGCACCATTAACATTTTCTCTCTCCTCAACCGTACGTAAAGCTGGTTTGCTGCTTTCTTGCTTTCTCACGTTCACTGTTCTCTATTGCCTCCTGGATTTGACGAGTCAGATCCGTTCCGGAGGCCACGCTTCCCTGCAGCGTAATGTTGTATTCGCTTTTGCTCTGATCGACGTATGAACGCCCTCCCGCGGCAGCCGTTGGCTGGTATCCCATGAAGCCGCCGTAAACCGGTGACGCCGGGTCCCATGCACTGCCAGCGTCAGCAGAGGAGGTACCCTCTTTCGGCACGACCGGGTCGATATTGCCCGACTCTTTTTTTATGACGCCGAGTTTCTCCAGCAGCCAGCTGGCCTTGCCGCTCAGGCTGTTAAAGAGATCAAGCGGAGCCATTAGCGCATTTCCCAGCGCCTGACCGAACGCCACGCCAACATTTTTGCAGCTGTCGAGCGTTTCCTGCGTCGCCTTGATCGGCGCAATCAGCTCGGTGAACCATTGCCAGATCCCGCTCAGTTTTTCTGCGATGAAATCAAACGCCTTTAACAGCGGGGAGAACAGCTCGCCCAGCGGCGCGAAGGCCGCAGAAAGCCCCTCAATCACGCCGCCAAAGAAGGCGCTGATGGGCTCCCAGTATTTAAAGATCAGCAAGGCACCGGCGGCAATCGCCGCGCCAAGGGCAATAACCGGCCAGCTAAGGGCTCCCAGCACCGTCATGATGGTGCCCCCCACCACGCTGAATCCCATACCCAACATTCCTGCCGCAGTGATGATCATATTCAGGCCAGACAAAACCGGCGCGACGACCATGCCTAACCCGCCCAGTACGCCTGCAAACGCCTGCGCGCCGATAACGACGCCGACCAGAACTTGCGTCAGCTCAGGGTTAGCGTTCGCCCAGAGAGAGAGCGTACCGAGCCACCCGGTTGCGGTGGCGATCAGGGTGCGCAGGGTACCGTCCGCGTTATCAAATACATCTATCTTTAACCCGCTCCACGCGGCCTGGAACCGGTTGATATCGCCGTCAAGATTATCGGTCTGTACGGAAGCCGCGAGCGCGGCACTGCCCTTCGCCCCCTGCAACTGCTGACGTTTTTCATTAAGCGATCCATCACCCGCCGCGGAAGCCAGCACCCCTGCGGCTTTTATCGCATCCGGAGTCTGAACATGGCGCAGCATCGCGCTGAGTGCGTCCCCGGCGGCGGCACCTTTCATCCCTTTTTCCGCCAGGACGCCGAGCAGCGCGGTGGTCTCTTCAAGCCCCAGACCGGAAGCCTCCGCAGCGGGCGCAGCGGAGGTGACGGCGTCCTGCATCTCAGCGAGGCTGGTTTTCGAAGAGGTAAAACCGCGCGTCAGAACGTCTGCGATGCGCCCCGCATCCTGATCGGCCAGACCATACGCGGCCTGCGTACTGGCGATCATATCGGCCGCTCTTGCCGCGTCGACATTCCCCGCCAGGCTAAGGTTGACCGCTGGCGCGGTGGCCGCAAGCAACCCATCAGCGTCAAAACCGGATTGGGCCAGCTCGCGCTGCGCCAGCGCGATCGTATCGACAGGGACGCCGGTGCTGGCGCTGACCTCCCGCGCCTGCTGTCGGATGGCCTCAAGCCGGGCGTCGCCCTTCGCCAGACCAAGGTTCGCCTGAATGGATGACATCTGCTTCTCAAAACTGATGCCAGGGGCCATAAACCGGGACGTCTGGTCAAAACCTGCCTTTGCCATACCCACGCCCGCATTAGCCAACTGATGCACCCGCGAGGCCACGCGTTTGCCTGACTCGTAGCGAGTCTGAACGGTATTAAGCCGCTCCTGCTGCTGATTGACGCGGGCCAGCGCATCACGCTGTCGATTAAGCTGCTGCGTTTTTTCGCTGATGTGGGTGCGTAAACGACGCTCGTCCGACGAGAGCGTGCGCGTATTTATTCCCGCCTGAGCGAGTTCAGTGCGCTGGCGTTGTACCGCGTAGCGCAGGTTGTTGTACTCGAGCTTAAGGTCGGCTGCTGATTTTCGGGCAGCGGACAGCGCATCTGCCTGCGCCTGGGTGGGGTTTTGCGTGTTCTTAAATTGCACCGCCAGGGCCGCGGCCTGCTGTCCGGCCTGGTCAAGCGACTGTTCCGTCATGGCGAGCCGGGCGTTTGCTTTCCTGAAGCCGTCAATACGCCCCGCCTGCTCATCGAGCGCGCGCAGCGCCGCCTGCGAATCAAGGATCTCGCCCTCGAGAGAGAGGCCGGCATGTTGGATAGCCTTGAGCGGTCGGGTGGCCCGGTCAACGGCACTCAGCAGCTCCTGAAGTCTGACATTATTGCTCATGGTGGTTTCCGCTTCGCTGCAGCGCCTTTTCGCGCCATATAAGGAGTTCGGTCACGCTCAGGGAGTACAGTTCTGACAGCGGCCAGTGAAAGATCACCGCGATATCCGCCATCAGGTCGTCGACCGACAGGTTTTCAGGAAATTTCAGCGAGCCGAAGTCGGTGACAAAAAACCGACCACCTTACCGGCAAAAGAGAGAAGGTCGGAGGCATCCAGACGCGCAATCTCATGCTCGGTTAATGCGGGAGAGGTCATCCGTGGCAGTACCTTAATCAGGGCATCCACATCGGATTGCGCCAGCGACGCCAGCGAGACGCCACGCAGGGTGCCGGCATTGGGTTTGACGACGGTCACTTTTTCGATTTTTTGTTCACCGCGCAGAACGGGGCTATCAAGCATGACGGTGTGAGGATTTTCGCTTTCGTTGATATTTTCCATCTCGTTACTCTCAAAAAAAGGGGAGTAACCGGCCAGCAATTCTGGCCGGTTAAGAAGTTACAGGCCGATGGCCTTACGATGTTCCGCCAGACGATCGACACCGTCGACTTTCAGCACCATGTTGATGATGTCAATCTCGATGACCTCTTTGCCATCAATGGTGAGCTGGTAATAAGCACACTCGGTCGACATCTTAGTGGTGCCGCTTTCACCCTGCTTGTTCTCACCACCGTCAAACTCTTTGTGACGGCCGCGCATCACAATCTCGACCGCTGAGATTTCACCGGTGTCGTCACGCTGGAAAGAGCCTGTAAAACGCAGCGGCACGCTGTCCGCGCCCGGAGAGGCATACTGCGCCCACAGCGCGACGTCAGGGAGACCGCCGATGGTCCACTCCAGCGCCAGGGCATCATCGTCCAGGCCGAGGTCGACGGAGACCGAGCCCGGCATACCGCCGCCGCGATACTTCTCCAGCTTGCGGGTCAGCTTCGGTAAGGTGACGGACTCAACCACGCCCATGTAGCTCAGGCCGTCGTTGAACATATTCAGATATTTAAGTTTGCGTGGTAACGCCATGCTTCAGCTCCTTAGCTGTTAACCGAATCTGACAGATCGGCCAGATAGGTATCGGTGATGCGCTGGCGCAGGGTCAGATTCTCCAGCGGCGGAACAGGGGTGTAGTCGTAATCGATATACAGTTTCCCCGCTTTCAGGGTCGACACGTCATTGGATTCCGGGTCATACCAGCAGGAGCCGTCAACGATGTAGCCGTTGGTTTTCAGTTCGCGGAATTTGGCGTTAATGCCGGAAATGATGTCGCGAATCAGCGTTGGGGTAATGGGCTTATCCATTGCCCATGCGTGCGCTTCCGCCATGGTGTCGGCCAGTACCTGCGCGGTACGGGTGTAGTTTTCAAACAGGAATAACGGGTCGTCAGAGCAGGTGCGGTTGCCCCAGAATTTGAAACCGTCATTGCGAATCAGCGTCGTCACGCCAGCCTGGTTAAGCAGGTTGGCATCGGTGGCCTGTTCCTGCAGATCCCAGGATACGGAAGCGCTCACGCCGGTGACGCCGTTGACGCCCACGTTTGACAGGGTTTTATGCCAGCCGGTGGTCTGGTCGATTTTGGCGCGCAGGCCAAGCGCGCGCGCGGTTGCCCAGGCCATTTTAGTGGCGTTCGTCGCGGTATCCCACGCCAGGAAGTCCGGATGGATGACCATCAGCTCACGCTGGCTAAAGTTTTTGCGGTAGGCGATCGCCTCAGGAATGGTTTTACAGCCCCATGCGCTGACATAGCCAAACGCACGCAGGCTCTGGCACGTCGCGGCCAGCGCGGTGGCCACTTCCAGCGAATCCAGCCCCGGAACGCCGAGAATACGCGGCTTAACACCGGTGACGGTTTTTGCGGTCAGAAGCGCCTTCAGGCCGGTGTATTTACCGTTTTCGTCGGTGGTACCGATGATGTTAGAGATAGTCTCTTTCTGTGCGGCTTCAGGGTTTTCCGGGTCGTCGATACCTTCAGCAACGCGGACAACCACAACGACCGGCTTGCACTGGTCGGCGATAGCCTGAAGGGAAGCGGACAGCGTCCCCTGTTTACCGGCTTTCGCAATGGCGGATTGCACATTGGTAATGAGCACAGGCTCGTTAAGCGGGAATGTCTGTTCGTCAGCATCGCTGGCCGTACAGACCATACCGATGATTGCCGTCGAGACGGTGGAAATGGTGCGCGTGCCATCGTTGATTTCGATGACTTCCACGCCGTGGTGATAGTCGCCCATCTGTTTAACTCCGTGGTTTAGTGGTGAGGCTATTTTCTCTTGAGCGGAGGAGGTATGAAACGTAATGACGTTGGAGAGAAAACAGCACAACGCACAGTTAGCGGTTGAGTTTATTAACAGGGGAAATTGATCGGTTTGAGCGTCCAATTTGGTTAAATTGAACGCTGCTAACATGTAGCGCTATTGTAGTTATCGTTGCGCCATTAACGAGGCAGTAACAATGTTTCTTTGATTGTGCATCACTGGGGAAGTGACTGCATGGTATCCATTCGGCCTTTGCTGGCTAAGGTTATTTATCGGTGATGGAAGAGAAGAGGGCCATGAAGAATATCCTTACGATTAAGCCCTCTATAGGCGGTTTTTTATCTTTTCAGTAGTCTGTCACATCGGTAGTACAGGCCATTCAATCTTCGGTGCGACATTGGGTGAAACTCGGCTAAGGCAAACACGGTACTTTTTCCACGCCGCCAACATGCTGACCTCGTTCTCGGTCGCCGCCCCTAAAACTATTGCATCCTGTAATGTTTCAATGGTAAGCGTAGCTTCCTGCATCAGCCGTTTTTTTTCACTTTCGGCAAATGACACCGCTGCGGTGCGTTCTGCTTCCATGTCTTTCTCCCAACCTTCGCCATCCCAGCGCATATAGTTTCCGTCAGGGGCTATTGTCGTTACATCTGCAGGCAAAGCCCCGAGCCTGGTGATGTACACGCGCTCGCCCGTTTCTTTGCTGTAGAGCGTTTGATTTCTAAAGTCCTCGATTAGCTCCCACTTCGTTCCGTTAAATACGGCGACTTTTCCTTCTGGCGTGTTGGGTGGCGCAACATTGGTGCAGTCCGCCGGAAGACCTGTATTAGCTGGTATGTAGACATCACCCGCGCCAATAAACTCTCTGGTGTCTACGCAGAGGTTATAAATTCGGATAGTGCGGTCTTTACCTGAAAATTTAAAAGCCATTATGCAAGCCTCACAATGTAGTTATAAGCAATATTTTTAATGGTGTTCTCTGCGTTACCGGCATTGGCAATGGTGATGGTGTGGGTGTGTGCCCCTATTACAACTGAGTGAGTGTGCGACCCTACAGCCACCGAATGCGTGTGGGCACCTACGGTGACCGTATGCGCATGCGCGCCAGCGCTAGCCGCTGTTCCGCTTACACTGTGAGTATGCGCTCCTGCATTGACGGTATAAGAGGACGTATCAGCATAGCCAGCTTTGTTGTAGACATTTCGATCAATATAAACGCCATTCCCGCCGCCGCCATCACGCCATGCTCGCTGAGCGTGGCTGTGGTCGCCTGCGGATTCGGCCGTACCGGAAATGCTGTGTGTATGCGCACCGGTGCTGTTTGATGTCTTTGTTCCATAATCAAAGGCACTGGTCGTTTTCGTCCCGTAATCAAATGCGCTGGTATTTTTCGTCCCAAGATCGGTTGATGAAGCAGATGCCCCGTGAGTGTGCGACTTTATTCCGTCCTGCTCCTGTGACAGCACTGCGCGACCGCTTGCGGGTTTCCCCTTAATCGTCCATCCGCGCATATCCGGGATTACACCTGACGGATAGGCCGAAGCCAGAAGGGGATAAGCCGATTTATCGAAGGTTTGTCCCGCCATAATGGCATACCCGACTGGCGCTACGTCCGACGGCCACGCAATTGGCGCGCCAACAGGAAACGCATCATCTGGCGTCCAGACAGTCCATGCCCCCGTAGAATACTGGCTACGTGTATAACTACGGGAACTGTTGTAAACGCGGAAAACCTGCGTGACACCAGCATTTTTATAGATAAGCAGCGTCCCGGCGTTATTTTCTGGATAGTGCCTTGCGGCAGAGGTATTGGCGTTCGCTGGCTGATAATAAATTCCCGGCGTTTTCAGCGTATCCAAATCCTCTGTCGAAAGTCCGATAGCTTGACTGTTAAAAATATCCTGAGAGGTTACATCGATATCATTCGTCAATGCCCGACCGTTTACCTTACGCTCGGTCGGCACGCGCCCATTAGCGTTGTCATTGGCAGCCTTAACTGCTTTCAACGTCGCTGCGAGAGTTTCAGACGCACTATCGATCGCGCTGCTGAGCTGAACGAGCCCCTTGCGCGCCGTAGTGGCATCCACCGCGGTGTACTTGGCGTTTGCCAGATCGTACGCCGTCTTCACCGCCTTCGGCGTCGCCGCCTGCACCTCAGACACACTGTCAGTCGCGCTGCTAAGCTGGACAATCCCCTTTTGCGCCGTGGTGGCGTCCTGAGCCGCGTATTTCCCTTTCGCCAGGTCGTACGCCGCCTTCACCGCTTTCGGCGTTGCAGCGAGCACTTCGGAGGCGCTATCAATGGCGCTGCTGAGCTGTGTAAAGCCCTTCGCAACAAGGGTCGCGTCCGGATGGCGGCGCGACTGCTCGTGCTCCGCGAGCTTCCCGTCAACGTAATCCTGCGTCGCCATTACCGTTGAGGTGTCAATCGTCAGCTCAACGGACGCGATATCGCTGACCATGATGACCATGCGCAACGTCTGCGCGCGCCCCGAGCCCTCCACCAGCGTGGGTTTATAGCTTTCAGCCATGTTCCCGACGGCAATCAGCGTTCCGGCATCGTCATACAGCCCCATCTCGCGCATCCAGAAACCGCCAACCTCAGGCGGGATCAGCAGCTCTGCCACAACGTAGTTTTTGTTCTTCTTGTCCTGGCTGATTTTATTCAGCGCGTGGCGCCAGACTTCCTTCACCAGCTTTGTCTGGCTGGCATCAGGCACCGGTAACGCTCCGCCACCGTCGCCGACCGCCATCGCTGTAAAGTTCACTTTCTTCCCGTTCGGGACGGTTGCTGCAGCCAGTTTTTCCGCACCGGCTTTGGTGATAACCGTTTTATATTTCACTGTCATTGTGCTCTCGCTTATCCGGGGTAAACCGTGATGATGTCGCCGTCATAGCTCAGGGCGCCGGTATAGAGATAACCCGGGATGTCCTGGATGATATTCAGGCCGATAAGGTGACGGCTGGCAGGCTTTGCATCAGCAATAAGCCTCTCCATCTCGTAATACATTTCCTCGGTGATGCCCGTGTCTAACACGCCGATATCAAGGCGGAAGGTGCCGGGCGGATCGTTGGTTTGCCACCACTCGGTGACGTTAATCAGATAACCCAGCGGCTCCACTACGCGACGCACGGCGCCTATCGTTCCCTTGTGGGCATGGATAAACCACGCCGCGCGGATCACGTCACGCTTGGTGGCCTCCGGCCAGTTCTCATCCCAGCGGTCGACCGAGAACGCCCAGGCCAGCCACGGCAGCAAGTTTGCCGGGCAGGTATCTGCGCTCCAGAGATGGCGCAGCGGCACCGGCGTTTTTTCGATCTCCGCGCAGGCGCGCGCGGCCGCCACCTCAAGAGGCGACGAACCAACCGGCAGAAGACGGGTATCACTCATCGTTCCCCCCTACGGTCACGCTGTACTGGCTGCACCATGAGGCCTGCGTCTCATCGAGCACGATATCGGCTGCCGGCGCCGTCAGCTCCACGCGCTGCACCCCTTCCACATGAAGTGCGGCGTAAATAGCAGACTTGCGGATATCGCGCCCCAGCCGGTGCTGTGCCGTGATATAGGCCTGCAGCCGGGCTCTGGCCGCGTTGAGCACGGGTTCACTTTCAGGGCCAGGGAATAAGAACAGCGAGGCCACAATGCTGTAGTCGACAATGTTGGCTGACTGGACGGTCACGCGGTCGGCGACAGGCCTGACATCCTCATCGTTCAGCGCATTGCGAACGGCGGTGAGCAGCGCTTCGGACGCCACGCCGTTATTCTCCCGGGAGAGCACGGAAACCGTGACGTTCGCAGGCTGGGGGCTAATCACGGAAATGTCCGCCACCCGCCCATCCGCGCTGCGGCCATGGAACTGATAAGCGCCCGTCGAACCGGCCACGCTTAGCCCTTCCGGCGCCTGCTGGATCCGCAGACGAAAGTCGGTATCGGATTCCATGACCGCTGGCGTGGGCGGGAACGTGGTGTCGTCGGCGGGCGTAATCACCAGACGCTGAAGATTAGCGTTTGCCCCAATCTGGTCGAGATCGCTGCCCGCGGCGTAGGCCAGCATGACCGCTCGCGCGGCCTCATTTACGCGCTGACGCCAGATAACTTCCCGATACGCGTTTTCCTGCAGGAGCTTCACAATCGGCTCTGACTCCAGCGTCAGCGTGCGTGCGATCGCCTCTTGCTCCGCCTCAGGATAGAGCGAGACAAAGGTGGCCTTACGTTCTGCCAGCAGCGTCTCATAATCCACCTCCTCCACGACATCAGGCGCGGCGAGCTGGCTCAGATCAACAATAGCCATAGGGTTTAACTCAGTGAAATGGTGATAGAAAAGGAGCGATCGGACGTTGGTCGCGTGCCGGTGATATCGACATACAACGTCCCGTCATTCTCCGAGCGTTCGAACGCGATTGCCGTCAGGGTCATCCGCGGTTCCCACTTCTGGATCGCGGAGTAACAGGCGGCCATAATTTGCAGGCGCAGCGCCGGACTCTGGGGCCGGTCGATCATCGCCGCCAGCAAGGAGCCGTACTCACGACGCATGACCCGCGAGCCAACGGGCGTAACCAGAATGTCGCGCACGCTTTGCCTGATATGTTCAGCTTCTGAAATGCTGAGCCCGGTTTGACTGTTCATTCCCGTGTAGCGCACCGTCATTGTGTCCCCTTAGTCCAGCTTCCGCCGCTTTGCACACTGCCGTGGGCATGGTTGTCCACCTGTACCCCATTGGAGGTGAATTGACCGCCGGAGTGTTGGATATTTCCGGCCATCACCCCGCCCTTTTGCACCTCAAGCGAGGCGGTAATTAACTTGTTGGTACACACTACTTCGGGTGTATCAAGCGTGATGCGGGTCGCGGATTTCACGAGCACCACCGGTACGGTCGCGCTCAGTGATTCCGATGCGGTGATGGCTGCCGTTTTGATGCCGGTTGCCGTCAGCGCCCCGCTCCCGGGCTCGTACTCGATAACCGCCCCGTCGGGAAAGCTAACGTAAAGCGCATCGGGTGACGTCGACGGTGCCGGATGCTCGTCAGAGAAAATGCCCGGCAACACAAAGGCGGTATCCAGCTCTCCGCCGATGGCCAGCAGCAGTACCTGTTCGCCCTCGGACGGTGCCCACCACACGCGCGAACGGCCAGCGCGGCAGGTCATCCAGTTCAGCCAGGTGGTGTTCATCCCACCGGACTGGACGCGACAGAGCCCTCTTTTGAGGTCAACATCGGTCACAACACCGACACGAATAAGATTGCGGATCGCGCGAGCGATGCCGTGTATGGAGGTTAATGTATTCATAAGAAGAGAATGCCGTGCAGGGCGATCGGCAGCAACGAGACGGGGTTTGATGCGGGATGAAACAACAAGCAGTATTGCCGACTGGCCAGCCAACAGGGCTGCGGGCTGGCCATCAGCGCAGTCACACCTCCCAGCGGCTCACCAGCTCACCGTTGATGTACAGCTCAATCGGGCGCGTGACGGGTTTCGGCAGCGGCGGCTCCGGGGAATAGGTGGCGAGCAAGGTCCCCTCCTCCTGGGCAACCAGAATGCGCTCGGTCAGCTGCAGGCTAAAGCCGATCTCTGCCGTTTCATCGTCATTTAAGGCGACCTGAAAGAGAAAGCCATTTTTTTGCCCCTGTTCGAGGGTAAACATGTCCGGCTGGTTTTCCCGAAGCCAGGCCAGCACCGGAACAAAAATGCCCTCGCTGTCGCCGGAAAAACCGCTGACTTTCGCCTTCAGCTCATATTTCTTTTCAAACGAGAGCGAGGACGCCAGGCGTGCATCGATATTCCCGCTCCCGACGGACATCGCCAGGCGCTCCGGGTTTGCGCGCAGTTGTGGAACAGCGTCAATTAAGGCCTGACGCAGGCTCTTGAGTTTGTGCATCGCGTGTATCCTGACAGTCTTTAATGGTTTCAACCTGCAACGCGCAGGCAGTAAGGGCATGCTCAAGCCTGCGAATATCGGCACTCAGATCGCCGTTAGTGGTGGGCTCGCTTGCCGGCATCGGGCAGAGGCTCACCTTCGGGCAAGCGTGGTAAACAATGTGCGGCGGAGGCGCAGGCGGCGCGGACGTGCAGCCTGCGGACAGCATCAGGCAGCTGAGCGGTATACCAGCGGCGTAACTCTTCATTTTCATTTATCAACTTCCCAATGGCCACTTCGCGTCTGGCCAACGTTTCTCCGGCAGCGGCAAGCTCATCGCGGAGCCTGACCTGCGCGTTTTCATTTTCTCTGGCCAGCCGCTGCGAGACGTTAAGCTGTTGGTTCAGCGTGTTGATCGCGCTTTTTTGTTCGCGGACGATCTGGTTGGTTTTGGTCAGGGAGCGGGACAGGTTCTGATTGTCATGTCGATACCACAGGGTCATGGCCACCAGCGCGGCCAGCATCAGAAGAAGCGTTCTCATCGGCCCTCCTTCAGACACCAGGCCTTTTCACGGGCGCGACGGTTTTCAAGCCCAGCGTTTTTGTTCCCGTTGACGTACACCCAGCGGGTCAGCTCACCGCACGCCTGCGGCCACTCCTTGCGATTTATCAACGACACCAGCGTCGAACGGCAGGCGGCGCCGGTTCCCACGTTAAAGGCAAAACTGACCAGCGCATCATAGACACGGGGCGGCATCTCCACCGGTGCGCAGGCGGCAAGCCGTTTCTCAACCTTCATGACGTCGGCAATCAGGTTCGCCGCCGCGTCACGTTCGGTAATGTCTCTCGTCGGCACGACACCGGCCGTGTGGCCAATGCCTGACGTCCATACGCCCGCGCTACACCGGTAGGGCGACAGACGACACCCTTCGAGATCGGCGATCAGCACCAGCCCTTCGGGCGAGGTTTTCAGTAGCCGAAAGTCCGGCATGAGCACCGCCAGCGTAAGCACGCTGGCGATGCTGCAACGCTTAATGATTGAGTTCACGAATGCTCTTCTTATCGAGGCCTAACGATTTGAGATAGCGCCAGGTTTTTCGCTTAAACCAGTAATTCGTCAGCGCGGTAAAAATGGCGCAGAGACTTCCCACGTAGAGCGCGACTTTCTCAGGAGACATCGCCCCAAACCAGGCCAACGCCACGGCCAGCCAGTAGGCAATAAACGTGGTGATTTTCTCCAGACTCAGTCCCATAGGTTCACGGTTTCTTTTCTGGGTGCGCTATCCACCTCAGGCATGTCTATTTCGCAGCCATGAGGCAGAACAACGCCGTACTCAGCGAGGCCAGGATTGGCTTTCAGAACGGTTTCGACGACGCCTGCCGTGCGCCCGTAATAACGGGCACAGATGGCATCAAGCGTATCGCCCTGCATTGCATAGATCTTCATCAGACGCTCCAACATCCGGATTACCAGGTACGGTAGAGTTTCCAGAGCCAGCGCCCTTTCCGCTAGCGCTGGC
The DNA here is from genome assembly GCF_019219165.1 of Enterobacter sp. ENT02. NCBI lineage: Bacteria > Pseudomonadati > Pseudomonadota > Gammaproteobacteria > Enterobacterales > Enterobacteriaceae > Enterobacter > Enterobacter sp. ENT02. The sequence goes on along the minus strand of NZ_JAHUWD010000003.1, from coordinate 219,026 downwards.
GGATGGACAATCGCGGACACAACAGGCCGTCCGCGAGCCGCGAGCGGCCGCCTGGCGAGCACAAAATCTGAATGAAGCGCGTCGTGCCGGTATAAGAGGCTGAGGCTAGCGCCAGCTCTCGTCTTCCCAGACTTCGCGGAGAATGGTGTCCAGCGCTTCGCGTTCGGCCTCGCCGTCAACGCCCAGCAGCTCAACGCCGGTCATGGAGCCTTCTTTCACCGTCACCCGCGTTGACGGGAACAGGGGCCTAATCCTGCGGGTGAGTTCGCACTGGAATGCCGCCACGATGGACGGGCCAACGTGCTGATCTTTATCCAGCGTGATATTCACCCGCACATTGCTTTCTTTTTTGATTCGTTCTGGAACAGGCGATGCCGAGAAAACAACGGTAAACGCATTGTTTTTGATTAAATTCCCTCTCGCAATCTCAGCAATTAAATTCAGGGCAATCTCACGATCTCTCTCCTGACAGGTTCCTTCTGTCGTCAGTCGCGCAATCATCTCGACTCGTTCAATCATGACTTGCTCATTCAACTCTCTGTCCACACAACCTCCACCACGAGATACTGTATAAACATACAGTAGCACGTATTCATAAAAAGAGTGAAGCGAAAAATCAGAATGCCTTGCGGTATGTACATGATATCGATGGAGATTAGCGTTCCCGTTGGGTGAGCAGGCCCGTTAAATGCCCAATACGTTCAAGGATTTTCCGCGCCTTTTCCTGATAAGAACGCGCTGCCGGAAAGAGCGAACCGTCAGCGGCGCCTCTGCACCATTTGTCGTTAAAGCGGCTGACGCCGCCCGCCATAAGATGCAGGGCCTCTCCCCGGCTGATGGCGATTCCGGTGGCGAGCCGGATCTCGTCAATCACCCTCTCCGGAACCCCGTTCTGCGGATCCCGCTCATAGACAAAGGGTGCCGATGCGCCGGGCCGGATGCGTTTGATGCGCTCGGTTAATGCCCGTCGCGCACGCCGGTTAAGGGGTTGAGAGGGATCGCTCACCGTACAGTTAATGACAGAACTCCGAGGAGGTGCAGGCGCAACCTGAAGGTCCACGGCCCGCTTCGGCACAATTTTCCACTGCGTGAGCCGGGTCAACACCGGGCTGCCCGCACCGACGGCGGAATCGTACACGCCGCGGATGCGAACGGTCTCCTCGCCGTACTGGTTAAATTCGGCGCGCGGTTCATACAGCGTGCGCACCTGCAAATCATCGCGACGCACAAACGGCCCGCCCTGTGCGGTGACGTAACCCGCCCAGTCCCCGGCGTCCGCCGCGTCATGGACGGCTGCAAACTCCACGCTCAGACCGCGCGCGGCCTCGGTGTCCGTCAGTCGACGCAGCTCGCGGTAGACCGTTACCGGCGCGCCGCCGATGAACTGAAACTGGCGAATGTGCCAGCGCCCTGCCCAGGCCGACACGGCGCACGCCGTCTCCTTTAGCAGCCCGCCGCTTTCATTATCGGTTTCGCCATCCAGCGCATAGCCGTCGATGTTCTTTGAGATGTATTTGGCGATATAGCCGGTGGCACTGCCTTTTTGCGGATCGATGGCGTCCGCGTGAAAGCGCACCCGTGCGGCGCTTTCGCTCTGCAGCTCAGCGGCATCCTCCTCCCGCGCGTAGTCCCCTATAATCTGGCGTACACATTCGACATCTTCCGGCAGCATAAACATCAACATGTGCCAGTGGGGCGTACCGTCGTGATGGGGTTCCGCAACGCGGATACCAAAAATGCGCCGCCCCTCCCGGTGCAGCTTTGCGCGAATGCGCGCCCACAGCCGCGTGAAGTAGCGCTGCGTATCCGCCGGGCTCGCCCCGTCCCACTTCGCGTTGGGGTAGCCTGCGCTCACGGTCGCGTGATACCGCGCAGGCGCGGTTAACGTATAGAACTCGCCCACATAGCCCAGCGCCTGGCAGATGTTTTCGAAGCCGCGAATGCGGGTCATCAGTTCACAGCGACGTATCGCCGGATTGGCTACCGAGCTGTCGTATTTATCAATCAGGCTGATGCGATTGCCCTCTTCATCTTCCAGCTCCATGCCCTTGAGAAATTCGCGGGTGCGGCGCTTCTGCTCGCGCCATTCCGTCACGCAGCGCTTGCTCGCATACGCCGTTCTCTTTTTGCTGACGTTGCCGAGGGCAATCTGCACATGCTCGCGCCAGGCGGCCGCGATCCGACGCAATCGCCCGCGCCACCACGCCTCGGAAAACAGGCGGATCACCGCCGCGGCAACATCATCTTTGTTGAAAAACGTCGTCGACACCCGCTCCCAGTGCGGGGGCGATACGTTAAACTGCCGTGCGATCAGTCCGGCGCGCTGATACCAGACGTACAGCGTCTGGTATTCACCCATGTCAGCATCGTTAATATTCGCCAGCTCGCCGCGAATAAAGCTGGCGATATCGGCGGCCAGCAGGTCGATATCCGCGCGGGACATATCGGGAAGTCGGTTATAGCGGGCAACCAGCTCGACCATCCGCGAGGCAAGGTATTGCAGAAGTCGGGTGTCGAAATGGCCTTCAAATACGGCCCGGGAGACCGCGTCGTGCAGGCCCGCGCAGGCATAGCGTTCAGAAACCTGCCGCAGGCGGGGCAGTATCCTGTTGCAGAAGCGGATCAAAAAGGCATTGGCCTGCGGGCTGCCCCGACGCTGTTCGAGAGCGTCGACCGTGCGCCAGACGTCAACGCGCACGCAGTCAGGCTGCTGTGAGAGGGCAATTCTTGCCTGCTGCAGCGCCGCGAAAAGGCGATCGCGGCGCTGCAGTTGGGCATGGGTAAGGTAGGGGCTGACAACGGCCGACCGCGGAGCGTTCCATGGATACTCAAATGACGTAGCCAACTCATCCTCCCCGGACGTGTTTATTTTTCATCTCCGCGATCTCCTGGCAGGTGACGCACAGCGCCACGCCGGGCACCGCCATGCGGCGCGCTTCGGGTATCGGGGCCTCGCAGTCCTCGCAGAGGAAACGCGAAGGTGATGCGGGCCGTCTGCGGGCGTGATTAATGTGCCGCTCTCTGTCTTCCTGCTCGCGCGCCTGCGCAAGATCGATAAAATCGGCCATCAGTGCAGCTCCTGTGATTCGCGCTCGTAGCGGGCCGCTTCGAGGCACAGCAGTTCGGCAACGTCTTCTCCGCTCATGCCGGTTTTAAAGATATGGCTTGCCAGCGCCTCCAGGCGCAGGGAGACCGCGCGGGCTCGCGCGCATCGCTCCTCTGTTTTTGCCTCCTTCAGCAGGCGTTTCAGTTCTTCACTTCCGAGTGGATAAGAGCGGTTTTCACTGTTTCGCATCACGCGTTCTCCTTAATTTCAGGCAATAGAATGCCCCGCGGGTTTACGCCATTCGTTTTTGGGTTGGGTTACATCGGCATGGTCAGCCGTTCAGGAAATAAACTCACAACAGCACGAAAATGGTTCATGGCGGTAATCAGCGCCCGTTTCTCCTCAGTCGTCAGCTCGCTGATATCGCACTCGTGGCGGGCGACGGGCAATCTCGCCAGGAAAAAGATGGCGGCCAGCGCCCTGCAGTTCTCCTCAAAACAGGGATCGCGCTTATCGCGCAGCTCGGCCATAAACCGCGCCAGCTCTTTTCCGCTATCGCTCCCGTATCGGGCGCGCAGTTCAGCGACGTGGTTAAGCCCGCTAAGACGAGCCCCCACGCTAAGTGGAACCCTCGCACGGGCAGCTTCTATCGCCATATCACCCCTCGCGTAAATTCACGCACGCTAATGCGCTGATAACGGGCACAGCACGGCTTTTTCCGCCGTTTGAGGATTGCGATTTCAGAAGCCATGCTGCATGATTCCCATTTTGATACTGTCTGCAATCATTAGCCTCTGTTTGCCAACGCCTGCCGCTGATTGCCCGAATTTGTAATGATACTAATACCCAAATGAGTATTAGTAAACACCCAAAGGAATATATTTTGATATTGGATTCTCAAGTGAATAATGAAGAGTTACTCGATAGAATCTGTCAGGTATATGGTTTCACGCAGAAAATCCAGCTGGCCCGTCACTTTAATATCGCCGCCAGCTCGCTTCAGAACCGCTATGCGCGCGGTACCATCTCTTATGACTTTGCGGTTCAGTGCGCGCTGGACACCGGCGCCAGCCTTCGCTGGCTAATGACCGGACAAGGTGCGCAGTTTGAAGGTAACCCCGCGACGGGTGATCCCGTTTCGGTTTCCGCGTTCACCCTTAGTGATGGAAGACTGGAAGAAAATACTATTTTGAGTATCGATTCTGCTGTCTTTAGCAAACCGCTGGCGCGTGGCATCGCCGTCCGGGCGGAGGGCAAGCTGCACTTTATCGAGAAAGAGGCGTCGTTAACCGACGGTCTGTGGCTGGTTGAGATTGAAGGTACCACCAGCATCCGCGACTTAACGCTGCTGCCGGGTAAAAAGCTCCACGTGGCGGGGGGCAAGGTTCCCTTTGAATGCGGTATCGACGAGATCAAAACGGTGGGTCGCGTGGTGGGGATTTACAGCGAGGTGAGCTGATGGCGTGCGGGTAATCAAAACCGCATGTTCGCAATAAAAAAAGCCAACCCCCGCATTCCTGCGGCGTTGGCCCTGTTTTTAAGGCAGTGACGCTTACAACAAGTTAAAAGACATAACGCATGCCAAGGGTAAATTCATTAGAGACGATGTGTGCTTTCATTTGTTCGTCTTTTAAGCCACGCGCGTTGGTAAAGTTGTTATATCCGCTTTCGATCTTACCCATATCGATATAACGGTAGCCCAAATCAACATACAGACGTTCAACCGGCATATAGCTGACTCCTGCACCTAACGCGTAGGTCAAATTGCTTTGGGTGGTAGACGCATATTCACGACCTGCATTACCCTGCCAGCCGCCCGCTTTGATCTTACTCACACCCACCCCTGCGGTACCGTACACGGAAACACCGTAACCCAGCTCATAATCGCGATATACGTTGAGCATCAGACGCTCGGTTTCGGTCTGCAGGTGGTTATAGCTATTAGCGAATGTGCTGGAGCCGCTGGTGTATTCCGTCTTCTGCTTAAAGGTATATTCACCTTCGGTACGCCAGCCGTTACCGAACTGATAACCTGCGGCAATCGCCGCGCCGCCAAAGTGCTCTTTCTCTTTACCGCCGACGAACTGCCCGACACCCGGGCGAGCGCTGGTATCCATCTCTTTCGCTCGCTGCTCGATCTGCAGGTATTTTGCCGAACCGTAATACCCTTCCTCGGTATTTGCCGCCAGAACGGTCATAGGGATTATCGCGATCGGCAGGGCGACTACAATAGCTTTCATCTTCATCTACACTCCGTTGAAAAATTATTCCGCTCGTCGAACCCTCGTTCGCCGATGCCAGGAAAACACACTCAGTGAGACGAATCATAGGCAGTCCCGAAAGGGCAAACTATTAGGATGAATACGCGTTTTACCTGGTAATTTTACGTAGGGATTTGTCTCGATTTTTACTCTATTTTTTCTATTTCAATCAGTTACCGGTGATTAGGGAGCGCCGTAAGGATAGACAGTATGAAATAGCTGTCATTGGTATCGAGTAAGGCAACGGTAGACGATTAAATTTCCTGAAGCTGCCTCGATATTTCCATAATTAACTTTTTATCACCAACTGAATTTTATTTTCTCCGCGATCTGATACGAAAAACAATATCCACCGTTTGCACGCTAACCGGACTGATACTGCCCCTGTTCATCCTCGAGCGGAAACGCAGTAAGACAGTTCTGCATGTTGCGAGCTTTATTCACGGGTGGGCTGTCAATACCTTCCCCTTAGCGGCAAGTGGCTCTCAAATACAGGTTTTATCAACGGCATGCCTGTCAAAATCCGGGTGATGAAGGATTGTATTGTCATTACGCCACAACATACACGCGAATTATGGGGATGTCTGGAAGGGATGAGTGTGGTGAATATCAATAAAAAGAAAGTGGCGCAGTGGCTGAAGACATTTCCGGGAGCGCTGAATGATTTGGATGATGTGCCGGTGATAAAACGAGGGTAAATGGCGTTTAAAAAAATAAAATCCCGGTGTTAAAACCGGGATTGGATAACTTAATATAGATGCTACTTTTTAAGCAAGCGCGGGAGTTGATTATTTAACTCAAGGATACAGGCATCCATATACTTCTGGGTTTCAACAACCACCTTCTTATAATTCTCACTTTCCCATTCTGACAGATTCGCTTCCACAGGAACTGGGGAACATTCAGCTACAGTATAAGCGGAAAACATATTTCCACCCTCAGGTTTCTTATAGAAAAGCACCTTATATTTCAGCTGATAAACGGGAGTAGTTGCCGTAGCATCTTTAAAGATCAATGCCCAGGTAGCATGGCCAATATAGAGTTGCTCTTTATAAACATACCCGCTGGATTGGGAGTCCATCCACTTGCTGATAGTTTTCTTTGCACCTTGAACGAGATAAGGACCAGTAGGATTTTTGATCGACTCGATGATTTCCCCTTTATAATTTTCTTTATCAAAACTGCTAGGTTTTATATTTCCGGTTAACACAGACAAAACGGCTAGCCCTTTTCCTAAAGCGTTATGAGTCGGGGTAACTACGCGTAGTGAATTATCTGCGATACGATTATCATTAAGTTCTGCCAGTGCTGACACAGCCGTAATCTCAATTGAACTACCATTTGAAGAGGTTACTTTTTCAGGTTTTATCTTGCTGGCACAGCCCGTTAGCGCTACAACGAACAGTAAAGTAATTGCTGTGAATTTTGTTACTTTCATTTTCTTTCCTTGATATAAAATTACGAAGGAGAATATCCTTCTACTTGCTTACGCTTTCCGCTCTTTCGTACTTAGTTCAGGCCTAATTCGTTCCCCCCTGCTTCCTGCAATATCTACTACCGTTAAACGCCGAAAATTTGCCAGTGTTCAAGCGAAGAAACTGGAATTCTGAGTAAAGCCTGATAGAACGTTCCCGATTCAATGGCCGGGATCATTCACTCAACGATACCGATCAGGAATATTTTGTAACTGCATACCTAAGGACCAATTTTCTGGTATATTTTTCTTTCTGAACCAGTTAGCACCACTGTCGAGCCATTTTTGTCTGTAGCGTTTGATCGACTCCAAATTCATATCTTCATACCCAAACTCAACACCACAACAGTCACATATGTCATAACTTGGTATTTGACTATCTTCCCCCCAAGGAGGATCTAACTGTTCAGCGCCACATACTCGACATACATAAAATTCATTATTGTGCATTAAACTAGTCCAGGTTCGATTTACATCCATAATCAGCAGGGTCCGGCTTAAACATTGTCTTAGGAACTCCATCTGCCGTTTTAACAGCAAAAGTATTTGTTGTTCGGTTGTAATACAACGTTTCCCCGTTAGAATGTGTTTTAGTAAACCTATCCGCCCCGCCGATATGCGCCTGTTTGCCCGCAGCAAGACTGAAGTTATCGCCCGTCGAGAAGAAAATGCTGAAACTTTCGCTCTGGCCCTGCGCCTGAACGGCAACTTTCTGGCAGAGGCGTGATTCAGCACCGACACGCCGGCCACAGTCAGCATGGAACAAGGAAGACTAGTGATCGAGCCGGTTGGCTGACGGATAAAAGGATCCCGGCCCGGTGGCCGGGATCCTTTTTAAGCGATCATATTGTCTAAAATACGGCCTATTTCATTAAGTAATGTACAGACTTCTTCTTTAGAAGCCCCTATTCTGGTTCCAAACTCAGGAACAGAGATACCATTACAAATCTCATTCAAAGCTGAATTCAGGATTAATAGCTCATTCTCACCAATAGTTAATTGAGCTTGTTTACCTGCAACAGATATTACGTCCATTCATCACCTCAAATTATCAAAGTATGCCCTACCGTTTACCGGTCTAAAAGCCGTTCCGCCATCAGATGCTTTTGGATTACGAATTACAACAGTACCTGTAGATTGATCCCAGTAAGCCGAACGACCATTACTCAACTCTTTGGTAGATGTAGGATTCTTAACAACATTTTCAATGTGTTGTGCAAACTGAGCCCTTGTTCTTATACCCAAGCCAGTAAACTCCCCTTGCTGAAGGACATGTTTCTCAAAAGCATGCCCTCCCGCAATCTCTTTACCGACTAATTCAGAATTTAAATTCTTCCCATTCGTTGAACTATGGGCTTCATTGTTCCGCGCATTCTCCTCATCCTGCGGCTCCCAGCCTCCCGGCGAGCCTGAACCCGCACCGCCCAATTCTGCTTTCTCACCATCCGTCAGATCCTTGCCAATATTCGGGTTTGAAGCACTCCCTGAATCGTACTTATCCTGCAACGAACTGAGATACTTACTGGTGATCTCATCATTACCCATCATTTCAAGGGTAACAAGATGATCCAGTTCATCAGCGGTCATCTTGTCCGCCATATCCTTAACCGCAGCCCCGGCAAGTCCGGCAACGCCCGCTTTTGCACCGATTTCCAGCACCTGCTCTGCAACCTTCGTCCGGCACGGCGCAGCAACCGCGCAACCTCTGGCAACCAGCGCCAGCGAGTTATTCTCAGTCGACGATTTTCCAGCCTGCGCTCCCGCTATAGCTGACCCCGTACTGTCTCCCGCAAGCCCACCGGCCATCCCCGATGCTATCGTCGCCAGTGCGCTGATCGTCTGCTTCTGCGACTCATCCAGCTCATCTGCGGTCTTGCCCGGATACAGCGACGCCATTATCGCGTTTGCCGCAAGCTCTCCCGTCGCCGCGCCTGCCGCACCCGCTGCCGCACTGTTTCCCTGCAGCGCCGCAACCGCACCGCCCAGGATGGCATGCGCAATGGTTTTCGCTGCCGTATTGTCATCGATCCCCATGCCGTGACCAATACGGTATGCCAGCTCCGGTGCCGAGGCCCCCGCCAGCGCTGCCTTAAGGTCACTTCCCGCCAGCCCCTGAAGCGCGGCCGTCGCCGCCTGGATACCCCTCTGCAGGTCGCTGCCCGTGCCATATTTCGCCGTCGTGGTTTTGTACGCATCGGTCCCGCGCAGCGCATCCTGATAGGCCTTTTTCAGTGCGTCGCTGGCATCCGCCCCCGGCTCGGTTATCCCTTTATCTGCAAGCTCTTTTCTGCCTGCATTCAGCCCGTTTATCTCGCCCTGCGTATTCGCAATATCCACCGCCTGCGAGCCAATCTCACCAATCAGCTGCACTTCCTGCAGGCGCTGCTGCTCCTTCTCCTTGTCAAATATCGGGCTGATGCTGCCGTTGGCATGCTCCGCATCGCGGCTCAGGTCAGCCACATCCTGCTTCTGGCTCTCCTTATCGCGGATGATGAGGCTGCCCTCGCTCACCGCCGCCTGTGTAGTCCCTTCCGCGTGACCGCTGTTGCCGCCCCCGGCCAGCAGGGCATTCGCCATATTCCCGGCAAACTGTTCGCCGATGCTGCCGCCCGAGCTGATGCCCGCGCCCTGATGTTCGGTCTTAAAGTCTGCCTGGTTATGGATATCGCTGAAGCCCAGTGTCCCGGTATCGAGGCGGTTTTTATCCGCCGTCGCCGTCGAGGCAATCACCCCGCCGTCAAGCTGCGTATGGTTGCCCACCGTCACGTCAAACCCGCCGCTGCCGGCGAACAGCCCGCTCTGCTCCTGCACCGAGTCGTAGTCACTGGTCATTTTGTCGCGGCTGACGTTGATGCTGCCAGATGCCGTGCCTGCACCAAAGGTGTAACCCACACCGCCGCTGACGCTGTTCTGCTTGCTGTTGTAGTGGTCGCTGTCCTGAGTGCTGGCAATCGTCAGGTCACGACCGATATCCGCCACCACGGTTTCGCCGCTCACCTGCGCACCGGCGATTGTCGCGTCGCGCCCGGTGTTGATGGTCACGCGGTTACCCGCATCCACCGTGGTCTCGTTCTGCCAGACACCGTTGCCCTTCTCATGCCCCTTGCTGCTGTTGGCGTTTGCCGAGATGCTGATGCCCGCACCGCCGGAGCCGACACCCACCCCGAGGCCAAGGCTGCCGCCGCTGCTGCTGTTTTTACCCGTCGTCTGCTGCGTGTCCTGCGAGGCAATCAGGTTGACGTCCCGCGCCGCGTCCAGCGTCACGTCCTTCCCGGCCTTAATCTGGTTGCCCGCCACGGTGATGTCGCTTCCGGTGGCCTTTATCGTGACGTTATTGCCCGCGCTTAGGGTGCTGCCCGTGGTCGTCTCGCTCTCCATATGCGATGACGATTTGGACGACTGTGACCCAATCGACGCGCTGACGCCGACAGTGTTGTTATTGCGTTTGTCAGAATCGCCCTTCGCCTGGTCCAGCGCCACGGCCTGGCCAGCCTGTACGCCGGAAAGCGCCGCCTGCGTGCCCTGCAATGCGGCCAGGCGCGAGTCGCTGCTCTGCTTCGCGCTCTGCGCCGTGGTCACCGCGTTATTCACCGCGCTCCCCGCCGCCCCCGACAGCGCCACCGTCAGACCGCTGCTCTTCTGCTCGAACCTCTCATCGCGGGTGCGTTTATCGTGCCCCGGCTCAATCACCACGCTGTCGCCGGTAAGATGGATATCCTTCTGCGCGATGATATCCGCCCCGCCGATATGCGCCTGTTTGCCCGCCGTGATGCTGACGCTGCCGCCTGTCGAGCCGACCGTGCTGAAGCTTTCACTCTGCGTCGTGCCCTGCTCCCGCAGGTCGTGGGTGGTTTTGCTGCTGCCGATGGTGAAGCCGATACCGCCCGTGCCCATCAGACCCGACTTTTTGGTCTCCTTGAAGCGCCAGGAGGTGTCCGTGTTGGTCGCCGCCACGATGTCCACGTTATGACCTGCGGACAGGGCAACGTCGCCGTCTCCGGCGACCGCCGAACCTTTAACCAGCAGGTTGTTCCCTGCCGACACCGTCACGTTGTCGCCGCTCAGCAGCGAGCCTTTCTCCCGCGTCGCGCTGTCTTCCTCAATGGTGTGGGTGGTCTTCTTGCTGAGGAACCCCTTTTTGGTTTTGGTTTCTTCCTTAAAGTGGTAGTCACTCTCCGTCGCCGTTGCCAGGTTCACGTCGCGACCTGCCGCCACGCCGATATCACCTTGCGCTGTCACCTCTGCCGCCTGTGCGGTCACGTCCCGCCCGGCAAGAATGATCGTGTCACCGCCGCTGGCGATTGCCGTGCTCTGCTGGCGTACGGACTCATCGATAACGGTTTTCTTACCGCCCTGGCTGCTGCTCGTGGTGGTGGCTTCCGCCAGCAGGTTCACGTCCCGCCCGGCCTGAATGCCCACATCCCCTTCTGCCGCCATCGCCGCCGCACGGGCATTCACGTCGTTACCCGCCTGCAGGGTGAGGTCGCCGCCCGCACTCAGGGTACTGCCCTGATGCGTAACGGACGCCGTCTCCGTTGTCGTGCGGTTGCGACCGGAACGTCCCTCGCTCGTCGCCATCTCGTTGGCGGTAATGTTGATATCGTTCCCCGCCGCCATCCCCAGGCTGCCGCCCGACGACACGTTTGCGCCCGTCACGTTGATATCCTGTCCGGCGCGCATTGCCAGCCCGTCGGTGGCAGTGATGGATGCCGTCTTGCCGACATCCGTGCCGCTAAAACGCACATTGCCCGCATCGACATTCCACTGCTGCGCGCGAGTCACGTTGTTAATACTGCCCGTGACGCTTTCCAGCCCTACCGTTTTACCACTGATGGTGGAGCCGATGTTGTTGATGTCCCCCAGCGCGCTCAGGTTCAGCCCACCGCCCGAGCTGACGAGTCCGGCGTTGAGGTTGCTGATGCTGTTGCTGCTGTCGATGGACAGGGCATTCTGCGCCGTGATGGTGCTGCCGCTGTTGGTGACGTTGCCGCCCGCCAGCTGCACGTTATTACCGCTAATCACGCTGCCGCTGTGAACGGTGACATCCTTCGGTGAAAGGTAGACTTTCGGGACCATCACCGTCTGGCCGTTAATGCTCGCCGCTTCCCACCACAGCAGACTGTGATCAAGCGCGGCAACCTGCGCTGCTGTCAGCGCCACACCAAATGTCAGCCCCAGCGCCTGCTGCTGCGTGGCTGCGCTGTCCATCAGGTAGCGCATCTGATCGAGATCGGAACCGATGCCGTTGATATACCGGCTGCCGGTCTGGTTCAGAATGGCGTTGCTGACGTAACGGGTATCGAATGCCGCGTCGCCGAGGAAACGGTAATCGCGATCCGGGTTCAACCCCAGACGGTCGAGGAAATACGCCGAGCCAAGGAACTGGTTCCGATCGGTGTAGGCACTGTTGGTCTCACGCGGTGCATCGCCAGGCTTGATGCCGAGCATGCCATAGAGTCCATCAAACAGGCTGTTGTCCACCTTCCCGAGGCCATCAAGCTTAGGGCTCACCGTAATCAGATACGGGCTATCGGGGTCGGTAGATGGTACGAAGTAACCGTTATCACCGGACGGCAGTGGATAGTTACCGCTGCTGCCGTTCCGATCGGAAAGGGATGAACCGTCGGCGATGTCTTTCAGGGCGTCGGTGAAATTATCCAGAAGATCGGGGGCACTCATGTTTGTGCTGCTACCTGGAGTCAATGACTCACTGGTCAACCCCTCACCGATAGCTTCAGGCGTAAGTGTATTCAGCGTTGGGGCATGAATAGTGTTATTGAATCCCCCCGCGTTTGCAGTGACGTTGGTATTGCTGATGTCACTTTTAAAGTTCGCACTGACGTTACCGGCAGCACTGATAACCGAGCGGTATACACCGCCATCGGCCACAAATTCTGTCGTTCGTTCACCGAGGAGATAAGGCACCCAGCCATACCAGCCATAGTCCTCATCAAACCAGCCCCAACTTCCGTCTGCATAGTGCGTCAGAGGTTGCCATTTGCTGTCGTTGCAGTCCTGATAAAACCACTCACAACGATATTCAGCCTGAACGTAGGTAACGCGACGTCCACCTTCGGCAGAGAGGTTATTCAGTGTCCCTCCCGTAAGAACGGCGTTACGTCCCGCAAGAATATGGCTAGCACGGTTATCCAGCGTTCCTGCATTAATTATGATGTCGCGTCCGGCAGCCATTCGGGCGGAACTGCCGGTGGCCGATACGGACACAACGGACTCACTCAGCAGGAATTGCCGGATATCTTCCCCTGTGAGGCGGTAATCAATCCTGTCACTGCACTGTCCACTGCCGTTTGCACCACTTCCGGCGCAACGCTCATACCTGTCAAAAACAACCTTACTGCCATCGTTTTTCCAGTCTTCAAGCAAGAGGACAAAATCCGAAGGTCTGCCGTTGAGGTCATAACTGATGTAGTGTTCATCTGCGGCAGGAATGGCATCAGGGTATTCCCGTTCTGACTGGCTGACAGTCAGCCCATCGGCTTCATTGAGCAAATGGCGGGTATTCACGGTGATATCGCCGCGTGTGGTCTCAATCGTACCGGAGCGGTTAATCACGTCTTCATTTGCCTCACCGACTGCATTCCTCTGCATCCAGAGGCTGTTATCAGCAAGAATGTCGCCGTAAATATTGTGAATACGCGCAGCAAACAGGGAGAGATTATTGCCCGCATAAATCAGCGCTGTATTAAGCAGCGTACCTGCTGCCGTCATCGTCAGGCTGCCCGCGGTACCAGTGAAGCCGTTGATGGTGATATTTTCCCGCGAGGTAAGCTGCACGTCTCCGCCCGCCTGAAGCGAGCCGGAAGCATTCAGCAGCAGGCTTTGCGCATTAAACGTGCTGCTGCCGTTACCGGAGGTAAGCGTACCGCTGTTCGTAAATGCTCCACCCGCGCTGAGGGCGATGGCATTGCCCTGGATCACTCCGCTATTGGTGATGGCGTTTTGCGAGGAGACCGACAGCGTTTTACCTGCGGCCAGCGTACCGGTGTTCACGAGCGCATTAACCAGCTTCAGCGTCGCGTCGCCCAGGGAAACCACCTGACCATGACCGCTGAAGTTGGCGACATCGAGCAGCAGATTGCCCCCGCTGTAGAGTTTACCGCTGACGGTATCGGTGAGAGCGTCACCCGCTACCGTCAGCGAGGCAGTACCCAGCACCGTGCCGCTGTTAGTGATGTTCCGGTATTTCACCCCCAAATCCGCACCCTGAAGCGTGCCGCGGTTATCGAGCGAGCTGCCACGCAGCTCAGCGCTGCCCGTCGCCAGGACATTTCCACCATTCACGGCGTTCACCACATCCAGCAGCAGCGTGACGGCCTGAACCAGCCCGCCGCTACCGTTTACCAGCTCTGGCGTGGCCAGCGTGAGCTTTCCACCGGAGAGAATTTTGCCGTCATTCTGTAAACGGGTGGTGGCTTTCACCGTGGATTCACCACCGCCCTGCACCGTCCCCTGATTATTCAGCGTGGCGGACGACGCCTTCAGCGCGTTCTGGCTCAACAGAACACCACCAGCGGTGTTGTTCAGCACCCCGGAAACATCCAGCGTCAGCGCTTCACCCTGAAGCCGTCCGCTGTTGATCAGTTGCCCGGCTGTGATTGCGGTCGTTTTACCCTGAATCTGTCCGGCGTTCGTCGCATTACCGGCATTCATCGACAGGACGCCAGCCGTGAGTAATTTCCCGCCGCCCTGGTTGGTCAGCGTCTGGTTCAGCGCAACGGAAAGCGCATCAACCCCGGTGATTTCATCGCTGTTTGTCAGCGTATTCGCCTTCAGCGTCAGATCCTTGGCTATCCACTGCCCGCTGTTTGCAAGCGTCAGTGCTGAGAGCGCCAGTTCTCCGTTTGAGGTGACTTTGCTGCCCGTCGTACTGATAAGATTGCTGACAATCTGCGCATCCAGTACATCTGCCGCCTGGATCGCACCGCCGTTCGTAAGCGCCTGCGCATGAATAAGTACCCGTTTACCCTGCCATTGCCCGGCGTTACTGAGGTCACCGGCCGTCACCGTCAACTCACCCGCCGTCAGCAGCGCTCCCGATGCTTCATTCACCAGCGAGAGGAGCGGTGCAGCCATCTCCAGACGAGCAGCCAGCGTCAGCGCGGCGATCCCGGTCAGCGTGCCGCTGTTAGTGATACTGTCCTGATGCGCGGTGACACGGTTCCCCTGAACCGCTCCGCTGTTGCGCAGCGTATTCCCCGCGAGCGAGAGCGTGCCAGCCGATAACAGATTGCCGTGGTTAACGGTATTGCCCGCATTCAGCGTGATGTCGCCCTGGCTCATCAGTTCACCGGTATTGCTGAATGTCCCGGTGGTGAAGGCATTAAAGGAGCCGGTCGCCAGCGAGCTTCCGCTGTTATTCCAGTCGCGGCCGCGGAGACTGACACTCTGCCCCTGCAGCTGGCCAGCGGTGGTCAGCGTGGTACCTGAAAAGGTGAGGTTCCCACTCGTAAGCGTGCGCGAGCCTGCCGCTAAATCCAGCACTCCGGCGGTCACGGATAACGCGGTATCCCCCTGCAAGAGACCGCGACTGTCGAGACGATCGGCATTCAGCGTCAGCGTCTTCCCTACGATGCTGCCCGCGATGGACACCGATTGTGCCGTGATGCGGTTTGCTCCCTGCGCCAGCAGCAGGCCTCCTGTGCTGTTATTCAGCGTGTCGTAATCAACAAGGAGTGACGCGCCACTCAGCTCACCGCTGTTGGACAGGCGCGAACCGGAAAGGGACAGCCCGGCATCGCTGGTGATAATGCCGCTGTTTTTCACGTCAGAAACTGAAAGGGTGAGTACCGCCGGGCTGTACAGCACGCCGCTGCTGCGGTTATCCAGCAGATGAGTGACCAGCGACAGCGTCTGTCCCGCGTGGATCAGACCACTGTTTACGACGGCAGGGCTGCTGATGGCGAGCGATGACGCCGTCAGCGTCCCCCTGTTATTGAGATTACTGGTTTCAATCTTCAGGGCTGACGCTGAAGATTTTCCCCCGTGACTGAGAGCGTCAGTGGCTGTCAGGATAAGCCCATCTTTCGCAGCCTGCGTCCCATCAAGCTGCGCATTCTGCACGTCCACGCTGACGCTGTTACCCTGCGTCTGTGCCGTTGCCGTGGTCGTCAGGCTTTGACCCCGAATGCTCACGGAGCCGCCCGCGCTGGTTTCGCCTGCAAGGGTGGTAGCCGTATTGTTCAGCACCAGATCGCCATCGCTGTGGGTCACTGACTTTTCGGTGGTGATGAACGCGTCTGATGAGCCAGCAAGCCCTCTGGCACCGGAAAGCGTGCCGCTGTTTGTCACCTGTGCAGCCTTCAGCGTCAGCGTGTCATCGCTGACGAGCGCGCCGCTGTTATCCAGCTTACCGCTCGCGATAACGGTCGTTTTACCTTTCGCGCCGGTGTCACCAGACAGCATGGCGTTGCGCGCGTTGATACCCAGCGTGGAGGCGCTTTTCAGGGTGCCGGAACTGGTGATGTCGGTTCCTGAAACGTTCAGGCTGTTGCCCTGAACGGTGCCGGTATTGCTGAATATCCCGGTCTTCAACGAGGCATCCGTCCCCGCGGACAGCGTCCCGCTGTTGATCAGGTTCCCCGTGTTTATGGCAAGAGATTTTCCGGCAGTGGTACTGCCTCTCAGCAGGGTGTTCCCGGACGTGGAGAGCGCGATATTTCCGCTGGCACTGGTTCTGCTGCTGCTCTCCTGAGTCAGCGCCTGACCGCTGAGCGAGATATCTGAGGCGCTTACGCTTCCGCGCTGCGTCAGCTCACCGCCTTTCACCGACAGTTGCTGACCCGCGACGACAGAGCCGTTAAGCACGGCACGCTGCGTCGCCTCCAGCGAAATATGGCGTGATGCGGTCAGCTGCGTCCCGGTTTCCAGCGTTTTCGCGTTAACCGTGGCATCCTGCCCGGCGATGTTTTTCCCCTTAAGCGCCGCGTTTTCTGCCACGCTCACGGCAAGGTTACGACCGGCACCGGCCTGGGCATCCGCACTCTGGGTGAGGGCGTTTGCCGTCAACGTGGTGTCGGTTCCCGCAGTGAACGCGCCGCCGTTTTGCGTGAGGATACCGTTGGTCGCTAACTGAAGATTGTTCTCGGCGGCGATATGGGCCTGGTTGAGCGTCAGGGCGCTCTGCCCGGAGACAGTGAAGTTACCCCCGGCTTTATGGTCGCCGGTTAACGTCACGTCCGCCGCGCTGACCGTGGTGCTGCCGCTGGCAAGCGTGTTTTTCAGCACCACTTTCCCCGCGCTGCTGAGCGTAATATCGCCCTGACGCGCGTTAAGATCCCCCAGGTTTACCCCCAGCCCTGTTTCGCTGGACACCAGACGAATACGGTTGGCGTACATCCCGCCCAGCGCACCCGTGTCTACCGCCACCTTCGGCGCGTCACCTTCCCCTTTCAACGCGCTGACGCTGCCGTCTGCTGCGACGCGGTTCGCCCCGGCGACCACACGTACGTCTTTCGCATGCAGTTGGGCATTGATCTCGGTCGCGCGGGAAATAATCGATACGGCATCACTCTGGCTGCCATCCAGCCCGGCACCCTCAATGGTGACCGCACCTTTAGTCACATCAAGCGATTGCAGCTTCCCGCTGGCGTCGAGCACCGGTTTCCCCGTGGTGAGCGTCGCATTCGGCGTGTTGATAAACCCGCAGCCGTTACAGGTGATACCGTAGGGGTTCGCCACAATAACGTTTGCTGCCTTGCCCGCCACTTCGGTGTAGCCCTGTAAATGTGAGCGGTTCGCGCCGGTGACTTCGTTGATGATCCCTTTGGCTTCCTGCCCGGCTTTCAGGTTGGGGTTGTTTTGGATAATCGCGCCAAGCTGGGTCTGGTTCAGCTGTCCCGTGGCGTTATTCAGGATCAGCCCTTCTTTGCCGACGTTGTAATCGTGGTATTTATTATGGGAAATACCGGACTGATTCGGCGTGGCAATGTTCACGACCGGAACACCGTTGGCCGCCTTATCCATCTGCGTATTTCCGGACGGGGCAATCGTGGCGGCTACCGCAGGCAGCAGCGGCTGGGTTGCCAGCAATACGCTCAGTAACGCGCTGAGCGCACGCTGTGAAAAACGAACCTGATCCTTTTCCATCATCCCTGTCCCTTAAAAAGCCACTGAAAAACGGTAATAGATCACGAGGTGATCCGGTGCCAGCCAGTCCGGATAGTCCACCGGTGTGCCGACGGTAAACTGGCTGGAATACCCGCGATTCGTCGCGGTAAGCCCCAACGCGGTTCCCCACAGCGTGCCGGAGGCGTAACGATCCTGGCCGTCCTTCTTCAGCCAGCCGCCGTCAATTGCGGCAAGTACACCAACATCGCCGACCCACGGCAGCGTAAAGAGCGACCAGTTCAGCTCGTTTCGCCAGTAGCCGCCGTTATCCCCGGAGATGTACTGCTCCTTAAAGCCCCGAACGGACGTTTCGCCGCCCAGCGTCAGACGCTCGCTGCCGTACAACCTGTCCGGCGACCACTGAAAATAGACGCTGGTGAGCCACCAGAGTTTGTCCGCCACGGGACGCTGAAAGCTGCCGTTCAGGCTCCATTTGCGGAATTCGGCTTTTGGCACATCACCCTGTTTGTCGTTATCGTCTTCTGCACCCAACCACGGCACGCCCTGCGTAAAGGTTGGGTTCAGGGTCGCCACGCCCGAAGCGATTTTTTGTGTGTGGTTAATGCCCAATGAAACACTGGAGAGTTTGCGGCTGCTGGTGGCCAGCAAAACATCATCGAGATAGTTCCGGTTGATGCGGTGAGTGATGCCCGCCGACACGCCGGTTTTGATTTCGCCATTGCGGAACAATACCCAGGAGCCCGTCAGACGGTGCGTTTCGGTATCCCCCGTCGACCGCCAGAGGTAGCCGTTATTATCAATAGTGCTGAGGTAGTTGCTCCAGCTGTAGCTGTAGTCCAGCAGTCCGTAGCCGTAAGGGATGCTGACGCCTGCTGCAAAATTTTGAGCATCCTTGCTGTTGGAAAAATCACTGCTGCGCCCGCCGCTGATAAACCACTTATCCGCCAGACCCAGCAGGTTATTTCCGTACAACGCGCCAGTAAGCTGCCCGGTCCCGGTGCTCTTTTGCCCGCTGTTATCAAAACTGACGGAGCCGCTAAGGGGGAACTGTGGCGTGGCGGTCAGATTAACCACCGAGTAGCCCTGCCTGTCGCCGGGCAAAATTTCAATCTCAACGGGCCGCTGACGTACCCGGTTGAGCTGTTCCATGCCCTGTTCGATATCGCGCAGGTTAAGGATCTTCCCCTCAAGCCCGGGGAAGGTCATTTTCAATGTGCGGTCCGGCACACCTTCGAGGCGAATGTGCTGAAGCTTTCCTTCCAGCACGGCAAGATGGAGTACGCCGCCGGAGAGATCCTGCTCGGTTAAAAACGCGCGGCTGGTGATATAACCCCGGCTGATGTACCAGTCAGAAACCGCATCAGTCAGCCTGGTGAGACGAGCCATATCAAGGCACTGGTTAATCCAGGGGGCGGTCAAACGGTTTTTGGCAGAAGGTGAAAGCAGCGTCGCGCCCGACAGCTCAATGCGGCGAATGACGAAACAGGGTCCTTGCGGCGTGGAAGCGTCGTCTGGCGTAACGGGCCGCGGCACGATCGCGCTGCGCTCAAGCTCTTCACGCTGACGCTGGTTTTCATCGAGCAACTGCTGCTGCTGTTGTTGAATGGTATTACGGTCAGCCGGGGACAATGGAGCAGCCAGTGCAGCACCGGATGCCAGCAGGGTAACACCCGCCAGCGCGTTGATTATCGCCGTTTTCCCTAACATCACTGCCGCTCCTGCATAAAGTCCGTTTTCAAACTTGACTGTTAAAAAATGAGCAACTTATGTCAGGAAGGTAACCGATGTAAATAGATGTAAATGAGATTCAGATTATTTAAAGATACTTTCAGAGTTTTCAGTGTGTTTATCCGATCGTCCGCAAAAAGAGAGAGCGTGGCTGTGCAAGACAATGTGCTAAATGGACTCGTCATATCGCTAAAGAAATCCCCTGTCGCGCCGATCATCATCCGTGTGTATTATTTCCTGTAGCTTTTACAACAACTAACCTTAACTCAAATACTTAAGCGCCAAAGCGAAAGGCATCATGAGCACACCGATCAAACGGCTAGAAATCATAAAAAATGCCATCGAACTGGAAGATGACGACATCATCCAGAGCCAGCTGACGCGGCTGAAAAATGAAGCGTTTGACGAGGAGCTACAGGCAATCGTCGTGGCGCTTGAGAATAAGAACTACACCGCAGCCATCAGGGCCATCACCGCGTGGCTGCAGGGCCAGCGCGCCGTGACCCCGTGGCGTGACCCGCAGGTGGCCGCCAGCAAGCTGGAGCTGAAGGCGCTGGAAGAGCGTCTGCGCGATCTGATTGACCGCCGCAACGCCCGCGTGCAGCAGCTTGATGAGTTCAACGATCTCTATTTCTCCCGTCTCGGGCCGCTGATGCAGCAGATCCTCGCCCTGCGTAAAACGCTGGCGGAGCTAAACCTGCGCCGTCAGCAGGCGGAGGCGCGTCGTCGCGAAGAAGATTATCGCCGCTGTCAGCGCTATATGGCGCAGGCGGTAGAGGTGCTGGCAACGCTCACCCAGAGCTGGCGCGATCTCCCGGCCGATTCCGTACAGGCTGCCGAGGCGCGTAAACAGCTGCAGCAGCAAAGCAACCTGATTGCCAATCTTCTGGCCGAAGCGCTGGAACTGGAGAGCGGCTTAACGCGTGAAGAAGAGCCCGCGCGCCAGGCGCGCGATGAGGCTAACGAAGAGTACGAGAAGTATCGCGAGCAGCATCACGATGCCGAAGTGCGTCTGCGCAAAGGGAAAGATCTCTCAGAAGAGGATAGGAACGAGCTGAAACGCCTGTGGCGTCAGGCGAGCAAGCTGTGCCACCCGGATCTGGTGGCAGACGATCTGAAAGAAGAAGCTAACACCATGATGGTGCAGCTTAACCAGGCCAAACAGCGCGGGGATGTGAAAGCGATCCGTTCACTGGTGGCACGCCTGCAGCAGGGCTTTGAGCCAATGATGGCGAGCGACAGGCTGAACGATCTGGAGCGTATCCGCAAAAAAATGGCGCAGGTGCGCGAGCAAATCGACACCTTAGTGAACGAGCTGGCGGAGCTGGAGAAAGAAGAATCCTGGCTGCTGGTGTCGTCGCTGAACAATATGGAAGCCTACTTTGCCCAGCAGGAGAAGGCGCTGCATGAGGTCCGCGCCTCGCTCGAACATCAGGTGAGCGAAGCGCAGCTGGAGTCCGCAGCCTGACTATTTAGCGTGCCAGTATGCGCTGGCACGCACCAGCTGTTGGTCAATCGCGTCGGTTTCAAACTGGCGGCTCAGGTTTTTCACCACCTTCCCTTCCCCGGTCAGCCAGATAAAGTAATCCTCTTCGGGCACGGCCAGCGTCGCCAGATTATCGGCCACCGCCTGCGGGTTGTGGCCCACAATCCAGGTGAGGTTGAATTCACTCAGGTGCGCCAGATAGTCCTTATAAGATCCGTCACCCACGGTCACGACCGCATGAATGTCCGGGCGTACCGGCAGTTTTGCGATGCCTTCTAAACGGCGGCGCAGCGCGGGCATCCCGGATTCATCGCACACGTACAGCTGCCAGGCGTAATCTTCCGGCACCACCAGCGATCCGCGCGGCCCACCGATAGTGAGTTTGTCGCCAGGTTTGGCCGCTACCGCCCAGCTGCTGGCAACGCCGCCATCATGAACGAAGAAATCCAGCACCAGCTCATTTTTCTCCTCATCGAACAGGGGCGTATAGTCACGCGCCTGCGGGCGCACGCCGTCGCCCCACTCGATGCCTTCATCGGTGACAACGGGCGGAACAAAGGTCGCGCCCGGTGCAGGGAAAAAGACCTTGGTATGGTCGTCGAAACCGCGGGAGCTAAAGCCCTCCAGCGCCTCGCCGCCGAGGACAACGCGCTGGAAGCCAGCGCTGACGCGCTCGACGCGGAGCACGTTCAGCTCGCGAAAGCGCAGGTCATTGCGGACACGTTGAGGGTAACGGGTTGATGTCATTTTTATGCCCTTCTCAGGTGAATACGATATATCGAAATTGATTTTTTTAATGATAATGATTGCTATTAACCAGGAATGCAAGATCTTTTAGATTGCATCTGAATATATCTAAGATATAGTTTAGATATATCAATTTTAGAGGTTCACTATGCGACACGAACATGAAGGCGGTGGACGCCGACCGCGCTTTTTCGGCCACGGCGATCTACGGCTGGTGATCCTGGATATTCTGACCCGCAATGCCAGTCACGGTTATGAGCTGATCAAAGAGATCGAGAACCTGACGCAGGGGAACTACACGCCGAGCCCGGGCGTGATCTACCCAACCCTGGATTATCTGCAGGATCAGACGTTTATCACCATTACGGAAGAAGAGAGCGGTCGTAAGAAAATTGCGATAACTGCTGAAGGGCAAAACTGGCTGGATGAAAACCGGGAACAGCTGGAACAGATCCAGGTGCGCATCAAAGCGCGCAGCGTCGGCTTCCAGCTGCGCAAAAACCCGCAGATGAAGCGGGCGCTGGAAAACTTCAAAGCGGTGCTGGACCTGAAGGTGAATCAGGGAGAGCTCAGCGACGCGCAGCTCAAGCAGATCGTCGGGGTGATCGACCGCGCGGCGCTGGAGATCTCCCAGCTGGATTAAGCGAGCGCGCGCTCGCTGACGCGGAACACTTTTACCAACTCTTTCAGGTGCATCGCCTGATCGTTCAGCGATGCCGCCGCCGCAACGGACTCCTCCACCAGCGCCGAGTTCTGCTGGGTGGTGGCGTCAATCAGGCCAATCGCACTGTTGATCTGCGAGATGCCTTCCGTCTGCTCATGGCTGGCCTGACGGATCTCGCGCAGGATCACGTCCATCTCCTCCACGTTGCCGACCATCCCGTTGATCAGCCCGCTGGCTTTTTCCACCAGGTTCATCCCGTCCTGAGTCTGGCTGGTGGAGCTTTCAATCAGCTGGCGGATTTCACTCGCCGAAGAGGCGCTCTTCTGCGCCAGCTGGCGCACTTCGCCCGCGACCACCGCAAAGCCACGCCCGTGCTCTCCCGCACGTGCCGCCTCGACTGCTGCGTTCAGCGCCAGAATATTGGTCTGGAAGGCAATGGCGTCGATCAGGTCGATAATGTCGGACATCCGGTTGGATGTTTCGTTAATCAGGCGCATTTTGCTGGTCACCTGTTTCATCATCTCACCGTTGTTTTTCACCACCATGGCGGCATCGGCAGAGAGGGTGGTCGCTTCCCCGGTGTGCGACGCGGTGTTTTTCACCGTCGCGGTGATCTGCTCCATCGAGGCTGCCGTCTGCTCGACGGAGCTGGCCTGCTCTTCGGTGCGCGCGGCCAGATCCTGGTTGCCTGCGACAATCTGCGCGGCGGCGCTGGAGATGTTTTCCGAGCCGGTTTGCACCTGCTGCACAATCTCCAGCAGACGGGTTTTCATCTCCATCAGCGCATGCAACAACAGGCCGGTTTCGTCTTTACCGTGAGACGTAATGCTGCCGGTCAGATCGCCATCGGCAATGGCTTCTGCAAAGCTCACCGCCTCGCCCAGCGGACGGGTAATGGAGCGTACGATAAACCAGCCGATCAGGCTGCCCGCCGCCACGCTGAAGAGCGTGATCAGGAGCAGCAGCATGCGGTTGGTTCGGAAATCACCGTCCACCTGCGCGCCCGCGCTCTGCATCTCGTTGTTTTGGATGGCGATCAGCGCCTGCACCTTCGCTTTGTAAGCCTGCTGCACGGTGAGGGTGTTGGTCATCATCTCCTGGATAGCGCCCGCACGGTTGTTGTTCTGTACCGCCTGTAAAATGCGGTAGCGCGAGTCCAGATACTGCTGGCGCACGCTGCGGATATCCGCCAGCACCTGCTGAGACTTCTGATCCTGCAACGCGTTGTTCAGCTCGCCCAGGATCACCGTAATGTGCTCGCTGATCTCTTTCAGACGCTGCTGAGATTGACCCGTGTAGGTGCCCTGCTCGTCCAGCAGCATAAGCTGCTGCGTGCTTATAAATTCCTGGAAGTTGTCGATTAGCTGGTTGGCTTTTACCGTGGTTGGATAATCGTGGGTAATGATAGTCTGCATCCCGTTGTTCGCCCGATTCAGGCTCAGCAATGAGACACTCGCACTGACGATCATCAGAACAATAAAGAACCCAAACGCCAGAAATAATTTCGTGCCGATCTTTACGTCATGTAAGAACATATTTACTCCATCGATGTGATTATTTCTCAGACGATCACCGTTATCGGTAACGAACGCGCTAACTTTATGACTTTGATCGTTTTTTTATTTCATAACCATCACAATGGATAGGTACAGTCTATTAATTTTGGCGCATCGATCGTTGCGTAACCACCAGAGAGGGCATTTCTGAAATAGCATCGGGGAAAACTGACTTAGGCAGGCATAAATAACTGAGAGGATTTTTTTAGTTATTTAATATCACATTAACAATAAACATTAAAAATAATCACATTAAAACGCCGTTTATACCTGGTAGCATAAACGGCTTTTCTGGAACATTACTGGCTCAATGGAGCACGGTCACGGCATCTTTGAGACGTCCCGCACGGTGCTTCACCATGGCGGAGATCTGAGCGCTCTCCTCTACCAGGTCCGCATTTTTCTGGGTAATACTGTCCAGTTCGGCAACGGCCCGGGTTAACTCGGACAGCCCGGTAGCCTGTTCAGACGTAGCGTGGCTAATCTGGGCAATAAGCTGCGTGACGTTTTTCACCTGTTCAACAATGTCATCCATTGTGCGGCCTGCCGCGTGAACTTGATCGGAGCCGGACTGTACCTTGCTGGCGCTGGCGTCAATCAGCTTACGGATATCGTTGGCCGCACTGGCGCTGCGGCTGGCGAGATGACGAACCTCACCGGCCACGACCGCAAAGCCTTTGCCCTGTTCGCCTGCGCGTGCCGCTTCCACTGCCGCGTTCAGCGCCAGAATATTGGTCTGGAAAGCGATGTCATTGATAAGCGAAGTGATCGAGCCAATCCGCTGGGTGCTGTCAGCAATATCATCCATGGTTTTCACCACCGTCTGCATCGCATTTCCGCCTTTGGTCGCCGCGTTGCTGGCCGCCACGGAGAGCTTATCGACTTCGGCAGCGGTTTCAGAGTTGCTTTGTACCGAGGCGGCCATTTGATTCATCGTCGCCACGGTCTGCTGCACATTGGTGACGGTCTGACGCGTGCGGTCGTTGAGATCGTCATTCCCCTGCGCCAGCTTATCGCTGCCATCGCGCACGCTCACCACCTGGCTTGAAACATCATTGATTAACCAGCGACACATCAGCCCCAGCTGTCCGATCGCGCGCAGCGTCAGCCCCAGCTCGTCGCTGCGGTTCAGGTGCTGCACGCTGTTACGCTCACCGGTCGCGACCTTCAATGCCTGACGCGTGACATTTTCCATCGGTCGGACAATCTGCTGCTCGAACAGCATCGTCCCGACGACCATCACGACGGCAGCAGCCACCAGCGATGGCCACCCCGCAGAGGTTAAC
This sequence comes from Enterobacter sp. ENT02, assembly GCF_019219165.1. Classification (NCBI taxonomy): domain Bacteria; kingdom Pseudomonadati; phylum Pseudomonadota; class Gammaproteobacteria; order Enterobacterales; family Enterobacteriaceae; genus Enterobacter; species Enterobacter sp. ENT02. Next base: position 193,690 of record NZ_JAHUWD010000003.1, on the reverse strand, counting down.
GCCAGCGTGGCAGCCATCACCGCAAACAGCGCCGCCATGACGCTACGAACCCGCCAGCGCAGCGGCATAGCCGGTAATTTCCCGAGCCAGCCTTTGCGCACCACCAGCCCTTTATGGATACGTTTTTTACAACGGCCTTCATTGAGCGCCTTATATAAAGGCTCCACGGTCGCAATCTCTTCAGCCGTCGCTTTTGTGCGAATCGACATATAGCCGGTCATTTTCCCGTGGCGCACCATCGGCACGGCGTTCGCTCGCACCCAGTAGTGGTCGCCGTTTTTGCGGCGGTTTTTGACAATCCCGCTCCACGGTTCCCCCTGTTGCAGCGTGTACCACATGTCGGCGAAGGCCGCTTTCGGCATGTCGGGGTGACGCACCATATTGTGAGGCTGTCCCATCAGTTCCTGGAGCGTATAGCCACTTACCTGCACAAAGGTGTCGTTGGCATGGGTCATGTAGCTCTGGAGATCGGTGGTAGACATAAGAGTGGTGTCACTATCCAGAGGGAATTCATTCTGGGTGACAAAGGATGGAGAGGACATGGCGGGCATTCCTTGCAGGTTATTCGAGTGTTAATTTTGTGGTTTATTGTTTTTTCGGCGGTTACAAATTTATCTTTAGTTGTTAAATCCGATCGAGATCGCAAATTTCGGGTAAACCGCACTTTCTGTACGCTTTTCTAATCGATTGATTTAAAATACTTTCGTAGAGAAATTACCTGCAAAGCATGATCTATTAACGCCCACTTAAGTGGCATCTTTCGCACCACTCCGGTGCAATTGACCCCATCCATCGCGCTTTCCCCTCCCGCCTTCATCCCATCAGGCTGGTATCGGCATGATTAAATATTGCGCAACATTATTTTAACCTGGTGTTTATCCCGATTTTCGTTAAGTCCGCTGAAGTGGCGTAATCCCTGCAATACTTAACGCAGTATCATGTGATACGCGATCCCCGGGAGCACATTTTGAACAGGTTACCTTCCAGCGCCTCGGCTCTTGCCTGTACCGCGCACGCACTGAATCTCATTGAGAAGCGAACGCTCGATCATGAGGAGATGAAACAACTTAACCGAGAGGTCATCGATTACTTTAAAGAGCATGTGAATCCTGGTTTTCTTGAGTATCGCAAATCTGTTACCGCCGGCGGGGATTACGGAGCCGTAGAGTGGCAAGCGGGAAGTCTGAACACGCTTGTCGACACCCAGGGACAGGAATTTATCGATTGCCTGGGGGGTTTTGGTATTTTCAACGTGGGGCACCGTAATCCAGTTGTGGTTTCCGCCGTACAGAATCAACTTGCGAAACAACCTCTCCATAGCCAGGAACTGCTCGACCCGCTTCGCGCCATGCTCGCGAAAACGCTGGCGGCCTTAACGCCCGGCAAACTGAAGTACAGCTTCTTTAGCAACAGCGGCACGGAATCGGTCGAAGCGGCGATTAAACTCGCCAAAGCGTACCAGTCCCCGCGCGGAAAATTCACCTTTATCGCCACCAGCGGCGCGTTCCACGGGAAATCCCTGGGAGCACTGTCGGCGACCGCCAAATCCACCTTCCGCAAACCGTTTATGCCGCTGCTGCCGGGCTTCCGCCACGTGCCGTTCGGTGACATTAACGCCATGCGTACCGTGCTGAGTGAATGCCGTAAAACCGGCGACGATGTGGCAGCGGTGATCCTGGAGCCTATCCAGGGTGAAGGCGGCGTGATCTTGCCTCCGCAAGGCTATCTGCCCGCCGTGCGACAGCTGTGCGATGAGTTTGGCGCGCTGCTGATCCTCGACGAAGTGCAAACCGGCATGGGGCGCACCGGCAAGATGTTTGCCTGCGAGCATGAAAACGTTCAGCCGGACATCCTGTGCCTGGCGAAGGCGCTCGGCGGCGGCGTGATGCCAATAGGCGCAACGGTAGCAACGGAAGAGGTGTTCTCGGTGCTGTTCGACAACCCGTTCCTGCATACCACCACCTTTGGCGGCAACCCGCTGGCCTGTGCGGCGGCGCTGGCGACCATCAACGTACTGCTGGAGCAAAACCTGCCCGCGCAGGCGGAGCAGAAAGGCGACATGCTGCTGGACGGCTTCCGCCAGTTGGGCCGGGAATACCCGGACCTTGTGCAGGAGGCGCGCGGTAAAGGGATGCTTATGGCAATCGAGTTTGTCGACAACGAAATCGGCTACAGCTTCGCGAGCGAGATGTTCCGCCAGCGGGTGCTGGTGGCCGGGACGCTCAACAACTCGAAAACCATCCGCATTGAGCCTCCGCTGACGCTGACGATTGAGCAGTGTGAGCAGGTGCTGAAAGCGGCGCGCAAAGCGCTGGCAGCGCTCAGGGTGAGTGTGGAAGAGGCGTAATCAACGCCCGGTGGCGCTACGCTTACCCGGCCGACAAAATACTGCATATGTAGGCCCGGTAAGCGTAGCGCCACCGGGCTGCTTTTTAACGGTGAAACTCCGCCACCGTCATAGTGAAGCGCAGTACGCTCTCCCCTTCGTTCGCATAACCGTGCGCCGCTTCGGTTTTCGCCACCGCCGACGCGCCAGCATTCAGCTGCGTAACCGTCTCGTCCACCGTCAGCGTCAACACGCCTTCGTTCACGTGCACCAGCTCAAAGGTTCCTGCCGGATGCCCTGTCGAGGTGAAATACTCCCCCGGATGCATCTCCCACTGCCACAGCTCAATCATGTCCGGGCCCGCGGTGCCTGCCAGCAGCCTGGCGTAACCGCCCTGTGCGCCCTGCCACAGAACCGGGATCGCCGCTTCTTCGATAACGTGCACCAGCGGCTCGCTGGAGACGTTGACGATATCCGCCACCGAGATGCCGAGCGCGGCGGCCAGCTTGCACAAAATGGCGATGCTGGGGTTGGCTGCGCCCTTTTCGATCTCCACCAGCATCCCTTTGCTGACGCTGGCTCGGCGGGACAGCTCGTCCAGCGACAGCTTTTTCTCTTTGCGCCAGCTGCGGATGCGGTTCGCCACGGCCAGGCTTACCTGGACAACATCGGCACCCTGCGCAGTCATTATATTGACTTTATCAGTCATTGGTCACTACCATGGTATAAAACAGTCAATACAGGATTATTTATGTCTCTCGTAACGCCGTCAATAGATTCGCGACTTGCCGACATTGCGCCCGGCTTTCGGGCGCTGAGCATTCTGGTTGAAGCCGCGCCGATTACCCAACCGGAGGTTGCGCCCGCCGCGCTGGCGCAGGCCTGCCAGCAGATGTTGAATGACGATGTGCCGTGGGCTGATGCACACCTTTCAGACTGGGATGAGGTGTTTAAAGCCTTTGGCGCGAAACCGAAACGCACGCCCTGTTCCGCCGCGGCCCTGCGCAAGCGGGTGCTGAAAGACGGTTCGCTGCCGTCGCTGGATCCGGTGGTGGATATCTATAACGCGGTGAGCATTCGCTATGCCATTCCGGTGGGCGGGGAAAATCTCGCGGCGTACTCGGGTGCGCCTCGCCTGACGCTGGCCGACGGCAGCGAGCCGTTTGATACCTTTAAAGAGGGCCAGCCGGTGGTGGAATACCCGGATGCTGGCGAGGTTATCTGGCGCGACGACCTCGGCGTCACCTGCCGCCGCTGGAACTGGCGTCAGGGAGTGCGTACCCGTCTGGACAGCCAGGCGACGTCTATGTGGTTTATTCTCGAAAGTTTGCCATCGATGCCGCTGGCGGCGCTTGAAGAGGCAGGCGCGGCGCTGGTTAATAATCTGCAGCGGCTGATGCCCGGGGCAACGGCCCAGGTGCAGTTGCTGGAACTGGCCTGAACAATGCCGGGTGGCGCTAACGCTTACCCGGCCTACCGCACTATTCCACATCCCGTAGGCCCGGTAAGCGCAGCGCCACCGGGCATGTCCGTTACTCCGGCAACAACCCCACAAAACTGCGTTTCTTACGCGGCTCCGACATCAATTCCTCAAGCTTATCCACGCACGCCAGATAGTGCGGCGTTTGCTTATGCGCCAGCACTGCCTCTTCGTCTTTATAGGCCTCGTAGATAAAGAACCGGGTTTTCACCCTCGGGTCCTGCAATACGTCAAAGCGCAGATTCCCCGGCTCCTTGATTGCCCCCTCGTGGTTGGCGCGAAACACGTCCAGAAACTCGTCCACCCGCTCGGGCTTGATGTTAATCTCAACCAGCGTCACGTTCATTATGCTTCTCCCTGTTTCTCTTCCTGCCAGAACTGGAACGCATCGCGGGCATTCCAGTTTTCGTGAACCACTTTCTTCACCGCCTTCAGCATGGCGAGCGGCGCGCTGGACTGGAAGATGTTGCGTCCCATGTCCACGCCGGATGCGCCCTGGTCAATCGCGCGCCAGCACATCTCCAGCGCCTCGTGCTCCGGCAGCTTTTTGCCTCCGGCGATCACAATCGGCACCGGGCAGCTGGCGGTCACTTTTTCAAAGCCCTCGTCCACATAGTAGGTTTTGACGAACTGCGCCCCCATTTCGGCGGCGATGCGGCTGGCCAGCGAGAAATAGCGCGCGTCCCGCGCCATCTCTTTACCCACGCCCGTCACCGCCAGCGTCGGCATGCCGTAGCGCGCGCCCGCATCCACCAGCTTGATGATGTTGTTGATTGACTGATGCTCAAACTCGCTGCCGATATACACCTGTGCCGCCACCGCGCAGACGTTCAGGCGCAGCGCGTCCTCCATCGCCACCGCCACGCACTCGTTCGACAGCTCGCCAAGAATCGAGTTACCCCCCGAGGCGCGCAGCACCACCGGTTTGTTCGTCGCAGCAGGCACCTGGCTCCTGAGGATGCCGCGGGTGCACATCAGCACGTCGGTTTCGCCAAACAGCGGCGCGATAGAGAGATCGATACGCTCAAGGCCGGTGGTCGGTCCCTGAAAGTAGCCGTGGTCAAAGGCCAGCATCACTGTACGGTTGCTCTGCGGATTGAAGATGCGCGAAAGCCTGGACTGCATACCCCAGTCCAGCGAGCCGCAGCCCTTCAGGGTGTAAGGCACATTCTGCTGCGGCGTGCCGATGCCAAAATCTTTGCCGTCTTTGATGTCGTCTAAATCAGCCATTTGCTCCCCCGTCAGAAATCGTATTTGCTGATGTTCTCTTTGGTGAACACCACGCGCTCCGGCAGCAGCACGATGCCGTTGCCCTTCGCCTCATACTGGTAGCCCTGCACGCTGTTCGGCTCGACCTTCAGCGCGCCGATGTCTTTTACGTCCACGCTGTCGCCGACGTTAAGATCGCCTTTTTTCAGCAGGCGATCGGCGACATTGACCGCAATTTTGCCCTGTTGTACGACATCCCACAGGCCGAATGCTTTTACCGTGCCGCGCTCAACGTACGGACGCATCACGTTCGGCGTGCTGAAGCCGACAATCGCCACCCCTTCGCGCCTCAGGTTTTCCGCCGCCTGCGCCGCTGCTGGCAGCGCGTTGGCGTCCGGGGCGATGATCGCATCCAGATCCGGATACGCTTTTAAGATCCCTTCGGCGGTTTGCAGAGATTTAGTGGCATCGTTATAGCCAAACTGGGTGGTGACGACCTGCCACTGAGGATGATCTTTCTCGATTTTGGCCTTCGCCTCTTTCACCCACTGGTTCTGGTCGGTAACGGTCGGGCTGGAGTAGAAGAACGCCACTTTAGCGTTCGGTTTGGTGACCTGTTTGCCCGCCATCTCCACCAGCAGGCCGCCGAGCTGCTCCGGCGTTCCCTGGTTGATGTAGATGCTGCGGCACTCCGGTTTGGTGTCGGAATCCCAGGTCAGGACCTTGACCCCGCGCTGCATCGCGCGCTTCAGTGCCGGGCAGAGGCCGTCCGGCGACACGGCGGAGACGATAATGGCGTTATAGCCCTGGTTGACGAAGTTATTGATGAGCTGCACCTGGCCGGAGACGCTCGGCTCGGTCGGGCCGTCGTAGGTGACGTCCACGCCGAGATCTTTCCCCGCCTCTTTCGCGCCGTTGCCGCCGCTGGTGAAGAAGCCCACGCCCACCAGCTTCGGGATAAAGGCAATGCGGTCCGCCGCCTGCGCCGAGGCGAAGCTGAGGGCCATTGCTAGGACGAACAGTTTTGTTTTCATCTTACGCTCCGGATAGTTTTCTAAAGAGAGAACGCACCCATTCACGGTGCAGACTCAGCGAACGTCCCATCACCACCACAACCAGCAGCGCCCCTGACAGCGCGCTCGACACCTGGTTAGGTATGCCGACCATCTGTAAACCCTGCTGCAGGTAGCCCACCAGCAGCGCCGCCAGCGCCGTACCAACAACCGAACCTGACCCGCCGTAGATATTGGCCCCGCCGAGCACGGCGGCAGTGAGCGCTGGCATCAGTAAATCGCGCCCCAGATCCGAACGCGCGGAGCCGAAATAGGAGACCATCACCAGCGCGGCAACCGCCGAGGCCACGCCCACCAGGCCGTACAGCGCATAGGGCATGCCGTTCACCGACAGCGCCGCATAGCGCGCCGCGCGAGGATTCTGGCCGATTAAAAACAGGTGACGACCAAAGCGCCCGCGATGGGTAATCAGCCAGAAGAAAAACGTAATCACCGCGAACAGCACCAGCGGGATCGGCAAGCCCAACACCGTGAGGTTAGCGAACGCCGTGAAGCTGTCCGGGAAGCCGCCGATGCCCTCGTAGCCCGTCGCCCCCGCCATGCCGGAGAGCAGCAGCGCGCCGCCGCCGTAGAGGTAGAGGGTGCCGAGAGTAATAACCAACGGGCTGATGCCGGTATAGTGAATAAGCGCGGCATTAAATAATCCGCACAGCAGGCCGAGCAGCAGCGTCAATGGAACGGCGAACGCCATTGGCCACCCCGCCTGCATCATGACGCCCAGCGCAATGGCACACAGGCCGATGGTCGAGCCGAGGGAGATGTCGATCCCGCCGCTGATAATCACCAGCGTGAGCGGTAGCGCCACAATGCCAATACAAATGAAGTCGCTGGTGCTGAACAACAGCATGTTGATATCAAGCATGCGCGGGTTGATGGCGCCAAAGAGCAGAATCTCCAGCACCAGTAAAATGAGCAGCGCGCTTTCCCAGTTAAGCCTCATTTACGCCACCTCTTTTTTGCGTTTTGGAAAAGGGGTCACGTGCTTTCCCCCTCTGTTGCCCGGCTGGAAGCGGCCATACTTCAGCGCCCGCTGGTGACGCGCCAGCGCCTGGCGCAGACGTCCGTCGAGCACCAGCACGCCCAGCAGCACCAGCCCGGCGATAAAGTCGTTCCACCACGCCGGGAGCCTGAATAGCACCAGCACGGTATCGATTTGCGTCAGGAAGAAGGCCCCGAGCAGCGCGCCGATCAGCGTGCCCGTGCCGCCCAGCAGCGAAATGCCGCCGAGCACGCAGGCGGCGATGGCCTTCATCTCCAGCCCGCTGCCGGTCTGGTTCGGCACAAAGCCAATCTGCGCGGCAAAGACAATTCCGGCGCAGGCCGCCAGCATGCCGTTCAGGGTAAAGGCAATCATGCGGGTGCGGTTCACCGCCACGCCCAGCTGGCGCGCGGCGGCGAGGTTATCCCCCACCGCGTAGAAATCACGACCGAACGCGGTGCGCGACAGCGTCCATGCGCCTGTGGCCGCGATAATCAACACGACTATTCCGAGCGGTGAAATGCCGATGGCGGCAGGCTCAGAGAGGGATTTCAGCGCTGGCGGCAGTCCTTCAATCCACTTCCCGCCCGTCCAGAGCAACATCGCCCCGCGGTACAACCCCAGCGTTCCGAGGGTGGCGACAATCGCCGGAATGCGCAGCCCCACCACCAGAAACCCGTTGAACGCCCCGGCCAGCGCACCAGTCGACAGCGCGAAGAGAATGGAAACGGGCAGGCTGTAGCCGCTGTTCAGCGCCACACCTACGGCGATCGCGGACAGCCCCACGGTGGAGCCAACGGACACGTCGATATTGCGGGTCAGCATCACAAGCGCGGCACCGATGGCTAGCAGGATCAGGATCTGCGCGCTGGCGAAGATCATCCCCAGCGTCTGCAGGCTGAAGTAAGACGGGTTCAGCGCCACCAGCACGGCGAATAGCGCCAGAATGGCGAGAAACGCGCTCAGCTCGCGGTTTTTGAGTAAGGTCTTCATGATTGCCCTCCGAACGCCAGCGCCATCATCTTGTCGAGGCTGACGGCGTGACGCGGCAGCTCGCCGCTGAGCACGCCCTGATGCATCACCAGCACCCGGTCCGCAAGGCCCGGGAACTCGTCGAGATCGCTTGAGATCATCAGCACCGCCACGTTCTGTGCTGCCACGCTTTTTATCAGCTGGTAGATGTCGGCGCGGGCCGAGACGTCCACCCCGCGCGTCGGTTCATCGACGATCAGCAGTAAAGGATTGGCCTCGAGACAGCGCGCCAGCAGCACCTTCTGCTGGTTGCCGCCGGAGAGCGTGCGTACGGTTTGATCCGCATGGTTAAGCTTGATCCCCAGCGCCCGGTGGTAACGCTCCACCACCGCAGACTCCCGCTTGCGCTGCTGCCAGAGAGACGGCTCGTTCAGCGCCACGGTGTTCCAGCGGATCGGCGCGTCGAGGAACAGGCCTGACACCTGCCTGTCTTCCGGCAGGTAGACCAGCCCTTTTTCCAGGCGTGAACTGACCGGATCGCCGGTAATCTCCTGGTTCTCCAGCCAGACGCGACCGCCGCGCACGGGCCGCAGACCATAGAGCGTTTCCGCAAACTCGGTGCGCCCGGATCCCACCAACCCGGCCAGGCCGACGATCTCCCCGGCGTAGATCTCAAGGCTGAGATCGATAAACCCCTCCCCGGTGAGATCGTCCACCCGCAGCACCGGGAAATCCTGCGGCTGGGTGCGGCGGTTGCCCGGCAGCGCCAGCCACAGCTTCTGCGTATCGCTGAGAGATTTATCGCGGCTTACCGGCGTCATGGCGGCGATCAGGGCGCTGTCGTCAAACTGCGCGGTTTCGCCGCTCAGCACGACCGCACCGTCGCGCATCACCGAGACGTGGCTCGCCAACTGGCGAATTTCCGGCAGCTTGTGCGAGATAAAAACAATCCCGACGCCGAGTGCCTGCAGGGCGCGGATCTGGCGAAACAGCCGCTCGGTTTCGCCCGGCGTGAGGGAGGCCGTGGGTTCGTCGAGGATCAGGATCCTGGCGTTGCGCATCAGGCCGCGCAGGATCTCCACCATCTGCTGATCCGCCACTTCCAGGGTGCTGGCGGCGGCGTCGAGGTTAAGCGGGCACTGCAGCTGCTGGAGCTTCTCCGCCAGCCGCTTTTCCAGATCGCGTTCGCGCGGCAGGCGGAACAGGATGTTTTCCCGCACCGTCAGGTTGGGGAACAGCAGCGGCTCCTGCGGCACCAGGTAAATGCCTAACCTGTGCGCCTGCACGGGCGTGAGCCGCGCATATGACTGCCCCTCGACAGAAAGTTCACCGTTGTCCGGCGTTTCCACCCCGGCGATGATCTTCATTAGCGTCGATTTTCCCGCGCCGTTCCCGCCCATCAGGGCGTGCACCTGGCCCGCAAGCAGCGTGAAATCAATGCCTTTCAGAACCGGCACCCCTGAGAACTGCTTGCTGATATTTCGCGCGTCGAGAAGTGGTGTCATCATCGCTCCGCTATTGAACAAATGATTTTTACATTTAATAATGTTCAAAAGCGTAGACGGTGAACTATATTTACAACCGTGCAGGGATCACAGTTTTATCGATTGAGATACAGATAAACCAGAAACGATCTAAAAGATCCGTTTTGTCGCGTGGCTCACATTTTCCCTTCGCGCCATCACGAACATATGATCTAAATTTTTATAAGAGTTCAATTATGAGCGATAAACGCACTGCGGAAGAAGGACGGTTTGCCGGGCTGGCGCTGGCGGAAGAAGAGCTGGTGGCGCGCGTGGCCTGGTGCTACTACCACGACGGGCTGACCCAAAACGACATCGGCGAGCGGCTCGGGCTGCCGCGCCTGAAGATCTCCCGCCTGCTGGAGAAGGGCCGTCAGTCCGGGGTGATCCGCGTGCAGATCAACTCCCGCTACGAGGGCTGCCTGGCGCTGGAAACCGAGCTCCAGCAGCGCTTTGGCCTGAAGCTGGTGCGCGTGATGCCCGCCCTGAATACCCCGCCGATGAACGTGCGGCTCGGCATTGGCGCGGCGCAGTCGCTGATGGGCGTACTGGAGCCCGGCCAGCTGCTGGCGGTGGGGTTTGGTGAAACCACCATGAGCAGCCTGCAGCACCTGAGCGGCTTTATCAGCTCACAGCAGATCCGCCTGGTGACGCTCTCCGGCGGCGTGGGGCCGTATATGACCGGTATCGGCCAGCTGGACGCGGCCTGCAGCGTGAGCATGATCCCCGCCCCGCTTCGCGTGTCATCTGCCGAGGTGGCCGGGATCTTAAAGCGTGAAACCAGCGTGCGGGACGTGATCCTCGCCGCCACCGCTGCCGACGTGGCGGTGGTCGGGATTGGTTCGGTGAACCAGCGACGCGATGCCACGATACTGCGCTCCGGCTATATCAGCGAAGGTGAACAGCTGATGTACGCCCGCAAAGGGGCGGTCGGCGACATTCTCGGCTATTTCCTCAATGCCGAGGGCGAGTGCGTTGAAGAGCTGGAGATCCACAAAGAACTGCTGGGCGTCACGCTCGATGAACTGGCGCAGCTGCCCACCATCGTTGGCGTGGCCGGAGGAGAAGAGAAAGCCGATGCGATTTATGCCGCACTGAAGGGCCGCCGTATCAATGGCCTGGTGACGGAGGAGACGACAGCCCGCGTGGTGCTGGCCCTGACGTAACGGGGTTGCCCTGCGCTAACAACGAGGCAAGCTCATGAGTTACCTTTTAGCGTTAGATGCAGGGACAGGCAGCATTCGCGCCGTGATTTTCGATTTACAGGGCAACCAGATTGCCGTCGGTCAGGCCGAGTGGAAGCACCTGAGCGTGGAGAACGTGCCGGGGTCGATGGAGTTCGACCTGGAGACCAACTGGCGGCTGGCCTGCCAGTGTATTTATCAGGCGCTGGAACGTGCGCACCTGAGCGCGGCGGATATTCAGTCCGTCGCCTGCTGCTCGATGCGCGAAGGGATAGTGCTGTATGACCGCAACGGCGAGGCCATCTGGGCCTGCGCCAACGTCGACGCCCGCGCCAGCCGCGAGGTCGCCGAACTCAAAGAGATCCACGACGACCGTTTTGAATCCGAAGTGTATGACGTTTCCGGCCAGACGCTGGCGCTGAGCGCCATGCCGCGCCTGCTGTGGCTGGCACACCATCGCCCGGATATTTACCGCAAGGCCGCCACCATCACCATGATCAGCGACTGGCTGGCGGCGAAGCTCTCGGGCGAGCTGGCGGTCGACCCGTCTAACGCGGGCACCACCGGCATGCTGGATCTCTTCTCCCGCGACTGGCGGCCGGCACTGCTCGACATGGCCGGCCTGCGCGCCGATATCCTCTCCCCGGTGAAAGAGACCGGCACCGTGCTGGGCGCTATCACCAATGAGGCCGCGCAGCAGAGCGGCCTGCGCGAAGGCACCCCGGTGGTGATGGGCGGCGGCGACGTGCAGCTGGGCTGTCTGGGGCTGGGCGTGGTTCGCGCCGGACAAACCGCGGTGCTGGGCGGTACCTTCTGGCAGCAGGTCGTAAACCTGCCGCAGGTGCGCACCGACCCCGAGATGAACATCCGCGTGAACCCGCACGTTATCCCCGGCATGGCGCAGGCGGAGTCGATCAGCTTCTTTACCGGGCTGACCATGCGCTGGTTCCGCGACGCCTTCTGCGCCGAGGAAAAGCTGATTGCCGAACGGATGGGGATGGATACCTATTCCCTGCTGGAAGAGATGGCGAGCCGCGTACCGGCAGGATCCCACGGGGTGATGCCGATCTTCTCCGACGCGATGCATTTTAAGCAGTGGTACCACGCCGCACCGTCGTTTATTAACCTCTCCATCGACCCGGAAAAGTGCAACAAAGCGACGCTGTTCCGCGCCCTGGAGGAGAATGCGGCGATTGTTTCGGCCTGCAACCTGGCGCAGATCTCGCGCTTCTCCGGCGTGACGTTTGAGAGCCTGGTCTTCGCGGGCGGCGGGGCTAAGGGCGCCCTCTGGAGCCAGATATTAAGCGATGTCACCGGGCTGGCGGTGCGCGTGCCGGAGGTGAAAGAGGCGACAGCGCTCGGCTGCGCAATTGCGGCAGGCGCGGGCGCGGGGCTGTTTGCGGATATGGCCTCGACGGGCGAGCGGCTGGTGAAGTGGAGCCGCGAGTTCACGCCGAACCCGCAGCACCGCGAGCTGTACGACGGCATGATGCAGAAGTGGCAGGCGGTGTACGCCGACCAGCTGGGGCTGGTGGACAGCGGGCTGACGACGTCGATGTGGCAGGCGCCGGGGCTGGTGCGGGCATCCCCCTAAGGGAGAGGGAGATTAAGTCCCCTCTCCCTGTGGGAGAGGGTTAGGGTGAGGGCATCAGGCCACACTAATATTTGAATCCCATCACAATCACTGCATTCCCCTTTTCCCTTTTACTTCGTGCTGGCTAAATTAGTAACTCATCCGACCACATAACAATAATTTTACACTGGAAGAGACTATGAGCCGCTACCCGTCGTTATTCGCCCCCCTCGATCTGGGGTTCACCACACTCAAAAACCGCGTGTTGATGGGCTCAATGCACACCGGGCTGGAGGAGCATCCGGACGGGGCCGAGCGTCTGGCGGCCTTCTATGCCGAGCGCGCCCGCCACGGGGTGGCGCTGATTGTCACCGGCGGCGTGGCCCCGGCTCCTTCCGGCGTGGGCATGGAGGGCGGCGCGGTCCTGAACGATGCGTCACAGCTGGCGCACCACCGCATTGTGACCGACGCGGTCCACTGCGAGGGCGGTAAAATCGCCCTGCAAATCCTGCACACCGGACGCTACAGTTATCAGCCGAACCTGGTCGCGCCGTCGGCTCTTCAGGCGCCGATTAACCGCTTTAAACCTCACGCTCTCACCCACGACGAGATCCTGGCATTGATTGACGACTTCGCCCGCTGCGCGGCGCTGGCGCGCGAGGCGGGCTACGACGGCGTTGAGGTGATGGGCTCAGAAGGCTACCTGATTAACGAGTTCCTCGCCGCCCGCACCAACCAGCGCGACGACGAATGGGGCGGCGACTATGCCCGCCGCATGCGTTTTGCCGTGGAGGTCGTGCGCGCCGTGCGCGAACGTGCGGGCGCTGATTTTATTATTGTTTTCCGTCTGTCGATGCTCGACCTGGTAGAGGGCGGCGGCACCTTCGACGAAACCGTCCAGCTGGCGCAGGCGATTGAAGCCGCTGGCGCCACCATTATCAACACCGGCATAGGCTGGCACGAGGCGCGCATCCCGACCATCGCCACGCCGGTACCGCGCGCGGCGTTCAGCTGGGTGACGCGCAGGCTGAAAGGCAAAGTATCTGTTCCGCTGGTCACCACTAACCGCATTAACGATCCGCAGGTGGCGGACGATGTGATTTCGCGAGGCGACGCCGATATGGTGTCGATGGCGCGTCCGTTCCTGGCTGATGCCGAACTGCTCTCCAAAGCGCAAAGCGGACGCGCGGATGAGATCAACACCTGCATCGGCTGTAACCAGGCCTGTCTGGATCAGATCTTCGTCGGCAAGGTCACCTCTTGCCTGGTTAACCCGCGCGCCTGTCACGAAACCAAAATGCCGATCGTTCCGGCGCAAAACAAAAAGCGCCTGGCCGTGGTGGGTGCAGGGCCGGCGGGCCTGGCGTTTGCAGTCAACGCCGCCTCGCGCGGGCACAGCGTGACGCTGTTTGATGCGCTGGCGGAGATTGGCGGCCAGTTTAATATCGCCAAACAGATCCCCGGCAAAGAGGAGTTTTATGAAACGCTGCGCTACTACCGCCGAATGATCGAGCTTACAGGCATCGATCTGCGGCTTAACCAGTTTGTCAGCGCGGCGGATCTGATCGGTTTCGACGAGGTGATCCTGGCGAGCGGGATCGTACCGCGCATGCCGGCGATCGAGGGCATCGATCATCCGAAGGTGTTGAGCTATCTGGATGTATTGCGTGACAAAACGCCGGTTGGCGAGAAGGTGGCGATTATCGGCTGCGGCGGGATCGGCTTTGATACCGCCATGTATTTAAGCCAGCCGGGCGAGGCCACCAGCCAGAACATTGCCGAGTTTTGCGTGGAATGGGGGATCGACACCAGCCTGAGCCAGTCCGGCGGGCTACGCCCGGAAGGGCCGCAACTACCGAAAAGCCCGCGCCAGATCGTGATGCTCCAGCGTAAAACCAGCAAGCCGGGCGAAGGGCTGGGCAAAACCACGGGCTGGATCCACCGCGCCACCCTGCTCTCACGCGGGGTGAAGATGATCCCGGCGGTCAGCTACCAGAAGATCGACGACGAGGGGCTGCACGTCACGATCGGCGGCGAACCGCAGCTGCTGCGTGTGGATCATGTCATTTTATGTGCCGGGCAGGAGCCGAAGCGCGATCTGGCGGATCCGCTGCGCGAAGCCGGTAAAACGGTGCATTTGATTGGCGGGTGCGACGTGGCGATGGAGCTGGACGCGCGGCGGGCAATTGCGCAGGGGACGAAGTTGGCTCTGGCGATCTAGGGCATTGCCGGGCGGCAGGGTAAAAGCAAAACGGCAACCCTGTTGCCGTTTTTAGTGTTTGCGCCCTCTCCCTGTGGGAGAGTGTTGGGGTGAGGGCATCAGGCCGCACATACCCAATCTTAACGACGACGCCCCAGCTTCACCGCCTTCAGCACCACGAACTTGTTATTGGTCGCAATGGTGACGCAGTTGCCGAAAATCTTCTTCAGCTTGTGGAAATAGTCCAGGTGGCGGTTTGCCACGATGTACAGCTCGCCGTTGATTTTCAGGCAGCGGCGCGCGTGGTGGAACATCTCCCAGGCGACATTATCCGTCAGAGCATGCTTCTGGTGGAACGGCGGGTTACAGAACACAGCGTTGAAGCGGAACGGCTCTACGCCCGACAGCGCGTTGTTGATCATAAACTCGCAGCGATCCTGCGCTTCCGGCATGTTGGTTTCCACGTTCAGACGGCTGGAGGCCACCGCCATTGGCGACTCGTCGCTGAACACCACGCTGGCGTCCGGGTTCTTCGCCAGCAGCGTCAGGCCAATCACGCCGTTACCGCAGCCCAGATCGACAATCTCACCTTCCAGATTTTCCGGCAGATGTTCCATAAAGAAACGCGCGCCGATATCCAGACCGGTGCGGGAGAAAACGTTCGCATGGTTGTGGATGGTCCAGTCGGTACCTTCCAGTTTCCAGCTCAGGGTCTCGGGCGCGTCGGCCAGTTCCGGCGCGCTGAAGGTGCAGTTGATCAGGCGCGCTTTTTTCCAGGCCAGCGTGGTGGTGGTTGGGCCGAGGACTTTCTCGAACAGCTCCAGCGTCGAGGTGTGAATATCGCGCGCTTTGGCACCCGCGATAATGCGGGTTTCTGGCGTCACGACCTTACGCAGCGCGCGCAGCTGCTGCTCCAGCAGCGCCATGGTTTTTGGCACCTTAATCAGCACCACGCCCGGCGCCTGCGGGTAATCCGCGGTGCTGTCGAGGAACTTCACGCTGGACTCTTCGATGTCGTTGTGACGCAGGTTTTCACGCGTCGCCAGCTCGCTTAAGTAAGAATCGCCGATGCTGTACGGGGTGTGTTCAGCCAGCGCGCAGCCCAGCGCGCCAAACGCGTCATTCAGGATCAAAACCGGGCCGCGGATTTCAGTCTCATCCAACTGCTGCAGCAGATATTCATCCGCCGCTTCCCACGCCATAAGCGGGTTGACGTCATCCGTTTCCGGGAAACGTTTAAGGTTGAGTGAACGGAAACCGTTGTCTAAGTGGCTCATCGGCCCTCCTGAATGGTAAAATTTCGGCGTTATCCCTGAAAAGGGTGCGTGAGTATACCCGTTTTCAACTTATTTTGGGGTTTTGATGAACCAGCTGACTTATCTCCAGGGCTACCCGGAGCATCTGCTTTCCCAGGTACGCACGTTAATTGCCGAGCAAAAACTGGGGGCGGTGCTGGAAAAACGCTACCCCGGCACGCACGATTTCGCGACCGATAAAGCCCTCTGGCAGTATACGCAGGATCTGAAAAGCCGTTATCTGAAGAGCGCGCCGCCGATCAACAAGGTGATGTACGACAACAAGATCCACGTGCTGAAAAACGCGCTCGGCCTGCACACCGCCATCTCCCGCGTGCAGGGCGGCAAGCTGAAGGCGAAGGCCGAAATCCGCGTCGCGACGGTTTTCCGTAACGCGCCGGAAGCCTTTCTGCGGATGATCGTCGTCCATGAGCTAGCGCATCTGAAAGAGAAAGAGCACGACAAAGCGTTCTATTCCCTGTGCTGCCACATGGAGCCGCAGTACCACCAACTGGAGTTTGATACCCGGCTATGGCTTACGCATTTATCGTTAAATAGTAATGCGGAATAGCGCACGCGAATTGTCATGATGACGTGCTACAGTGGCTAAAGGTTCCCCGCTACGGAGTACGTAAACGTTTATGATACGTTTCGCAGTCATTGGAACGAACTGGATCACGCGCCAGTTCGTCGACGCCGCCCACGAAACCGGCAAATATAAGCTTACCGCGGTCTATTCCCGCAGCCTTGAGCAGGCGCAAAGTTTTGCTAACGACTACCTCGTTGAGCATCTCTTCACCTCGCTCGACGAGATGGCGCAAAGCGACGCCATTGACGCGGTCTATATCGCCAGCCCGAACTCCCTGCACTTCCCGCAAACGAAGCTGTTCCTCAGCCATAAAAAGCATGTGATTTGCGAGAAGCCGCTGGCATCGAATATCCAGGAAGTGGAAGCGGCCATTGCGCTTGCCCGCGAAAACCAGGTGGTGCTGTTCGAAGCGTTTAAAACCGCCAGCCTGCCGAATTTCCTGCTGCTGCAGCAGTCCCTGCCGAAAATTGGCAAAGTGCGTAAAGCCTTTATCAACTACTGCCAGTACTCGTCGCGCTACCAGCGCTACCTGGACGGCGAGAACCCGAACACCTTTAACCCGGCCTTCTCTAACGGTTCGATTATGGATATCGGCTTCTACTGCCTGGCCTCTGCCGTGGCCCTGTGGGGCGAGCCGCATGGCGTAACGGCCACCGCCAGCCTGCTGGAGAGCGGCGTGGATGCGCACGGTTTAGCGGTGCTGGACTACGGCGATTTCAGCGTCACGCTGCAGCACTCCAAGGTGAGCGATTCCGTGCTGCCGAGCGAAATTCAGGGCGAAGCGGGCTCGCTGGTTATCGAGAAGATCTCCGAGTGCCAGAAGGTGAGCTTTGTGCCGCGCGGCGGTAAAGCGCAGGAGCTGACGCAGCCTCAGCATATTAACACTATGCTCTATGAGGCAGAGGTCTTCGCCCGTCTGGTGGAAGACAACGAAGTGAATCACCCGGGCCTCGCGGTGAGCCGCACCACGGCGAAACTGCAAACGGAGATCCGCCGTCAGACCGGCGTGGTGTTTCCGGCAGACGACGTGAGCGCGGAAGCTATCGCGTAAAACTGTGTAATGAAACCGTGCAGACCATTGACGAAATCAATGGTCTGACATATTTTGTTACCTGCAAAGGGGAGTAACTTCTTCGCCGGTGGATCGTCATTACGATGCGTTAAACACGCATCCGGTCGCCGGGCAACCCTCGTGGTTGTAAGTGAGACCTTGCCGGAAGGCGAGGTCTATGCATAAAAAGCTAACGGCTATCGTCTTCTGACCATGGCCGTTTTTGTTTTTTATGTGTAAGGAAAATAGTATGCATTCTGTCGGCACTCCAATGTTGTGGGGCGGATTCGCGGTTGTCGTGCTCATCATGCTGGCAATCGACCTCTTTTTGCAGGGCCGTCGCGGCGCGCACGGCATGAGCATCAAACAGGCTGCGGCCTGGTCTCTGGTGTGGGTTACCCTCTCCCTGCTGTTCTGTGCCGCCTTCTGGTGGTATCTGGCCTCGACCGAAGGCCGTGCGGTGGCCGATCCTCAGGCGCTCGCCTTCCTCACCGGCTATCTGATTGAAAAAGCCCTGGCGGTTGATAACGTTTTCGTCTGGCTGATGCTGTTCAGCTACTTTGCCGTACCTGCTGCCCTGCAGCGTCGCGTGCTGGTCTACGGCGTGCTGGGCGCGATTATCCTGCGTACCATCATGATCTTCGCCGGCAGTTGGCTGATCACCCAGTTCGAATGGCTGCTGTACGTCTTTGGCGCTTTCCTGCTGTTCACCGGTGTCAAAATGGCGCTGGCGAAAGAGGACGGCTCCGCGATTGGCGATCGCCCGCTGGTGAAGTGGATCCGTGGGCACCTGCGCATGACCGACAAGATTGAGAGCGAGCACTTCTTCGTGCGCAAGAACGGCCTGCTGTTTGCCACCCCGCTGCTGCTGGTGCTGATTCTGGTCGAGCTGAGCGACGTGATTTTCGCGGTGGACAGCATTCCGGCGATCTTCGCGGTGACCACCGACCCGTTCATTGTGCTGACCTCTAACCTGTTTGCGATCCTCGGCCTGCGTGCAATGTACTTCCTGCTGGCGGGCGCGGCAGAACGCTTCTCCATGCTGAAATACGGTCTGTCGGTGATCCTGGTGTTTATCGGTATCAAGATGCTGATCGTCGATTTCTACCATATCCCGATCGCCATTTCGCTCGGCGTGGTGTTCGGCATTCTGATCGTGACGCTGATTATCAATACCTGGGTTAACCGCCAGCACGATAAGAAGCAGCAGGCTTAATGCGTTTTGCCCGGTGGCGCTGCGCTTACCGGGCCTACAACGTCACCCCGTAGGCCGGGTAAGCGCAGCGCCACCCGGCATTTTCGTTAAGCAATAGTTAAAAAACATGACGTACCACGTAAAATCCAGCATTTTACGCTTCCCTCCTTTCGCGCATTCCCTATACTCGACCAGGCAAACATTTACTTACATCCGGACATAAATGTGACTTAGAGCACATTCGGAATGGAACGCAATTTCACTCAGGAATAATGTATGAGCACACAATCAACGGGGCTTTTTGCGCGCCTGGCGCAGGGGAGCCTGGTTAAACAAATTCTGGTAGGACTGGTACTCGGGATCCTGCTGGCGCTGGTGTCAAAACCTGCTGCTATCGCCACCGGCCTGCTGGGAACGCTGTTTGTTGGTGCACTGAAGGCCGTCGCACCGGTACTGGTTCTGATGCTGGTGATGGCGTCAATCGCTAACCACCAGCACGGACAAAAAACCAACATTCGCCCTATTCTGTTCCTGTATCTGCTGGGAACTTTCTCTGCGGCCTTAACGGCCGTCGTGTTTAGCTTCCTGTTCCCGTCCACGCTGCACCTGACCAGCGCGGCCGGTGATATCACTCCGCCGTCCGGCATTGTCGAAGTGCTTCGCGGCCTGCTGATGAGCATGGTCACTAACCCGATTGATGCCCTGCTGAATGCAAACTATATTGGCATCCTGGTCTGGGCGATTGGCCTGGGCTTCGCGCTGCGTCACGGCAACGAGACCACGAAAAACCTGGTTAACGACGTGTCGAACGCCGTGACCTTTATGGTAAAAATTGTTATTCGTTTTGCGCCAATCGGGATTTTCGGTCTGGTCTCCTCCACGCTGGCAACCACAGGGTTTGAAACCCTGTGGGGATACGCACAGCTTCTGATCGTGCTGATTGGCTGTATGCTGTTGGTCGCGCTGGTCATTAACCCACTGCTGGTGTTCTGGCAGATCCGCCGCAACCCGTATCCGCTGGTGCTGACCTGCCTGCGCGAGAGCGGCGTGTACGCCTTCTTCACCCGCAGTTCGGCGGCGAACATTCCGGTCAACATGGCGCTTGCAGAGAAGCTGAACCTGGACCGCGACACGTATTCCGTGTCGATCCCACTGGGTGCAACCGTGAACATGGCGGGCGCAGCAATCACTATTACCGTGCTGACCCTTGCGGCGGTGCATACGCTGGGTATTCCGGTGGATCTGCCGACCGCACTGCTGCTGAGCGTGGTGGCGTCGCTGTGTGCCTGTGGCGCATCGGGCGTGGCGGGCGGTTCGCTGCTGCTGATCCCGCTGGCGTGTAATATGTTTGGCATCCCGAACGAGATCGCGATGCAGGTTGTGGCCGTCGGCTTTATCATCGGCGTGCTGCAGGACTCCTGCGAAACCGCGCTGAACTCCTCTACCGACGTGCTGTTTACCGCAGCGGCCTGTCAGGCGGAAGACGCGCGTTTAGCGAAGAATGCCCTGCGAGGTTAACAGCAAAACGGCAACCTTGAGGTTGCCGTTTTTTAGTGTTTGTCCCCTCTCCCCGTGGGAGAGGGCCAGGGTGAGGGCACCAGCCCGCCCCCTGCTTACAGCGTCACACCACTCTTAAAAATCGCCAGCTCGCGGAAGTCATTCTTCTCGTTACAGGTCTGCTTACCGTTCGCAAATTCCACAATAGTGTCCACAAACTCCGTCAGCAGCTGCGGCATCGCTTTGCCGTGGATCAGTTGGCCCGCATCAAAGTCGATCCAGTGTTTTTTCTTTGTCGCCAGCTCGCTGTTGGTGGCGATTTTCACCGTCGGCACAAACCCGCCGTACGGCGTACCGCGACCGGTACTGAACAGCACCATATGACAGCCCGCTCCCGCCAGCGCGCTGGTGGCGACCGCATCGTTGCCCGGTGCGCTGAGCAGGTTCAGCCCGTGCGTTTTCAGGCGCTCGCCGTAGCGCAGCACGTCCACCACCTGGCTCGCGCCCGCTTTCTGTGTGCAGCCGAGAGATTTCTCTTCCAGCGTGGTAATCCCGCCCGCTTTGTTGCCCGGCGACGGGTTCTCATAAATCGGCTGATTATGGGCGATGAAGTACTGTTTGAAGTCGTTCACCATGGTGACGGTTTTCTCAAACGTCTCTTCGTCGCGGCAGTGGCTCATCAGAATACGCTCCGCGCCGAACATTTCCGGCACTTCGGTCAGCACCGTGGTGCCGCCGTTAGCGATGACATAGTCGGAGAAACGGCCGAGCATCGGGTTAGCGGTAATGCCGGAAAGACCATCAGACCCGCCGCATTCCAGACCAAACTTCAGCTCGCTCAGCTTGCCCGGCTCGCGCTTGTCATGGCGCATGACGTCATACAACTGATGAAGCTGCTCCACGCCCGCTTCCACTTCGTCGTCCTGATGCTGGCACACCATAAAATGCACGCGCTCAGGGTCGAATTCCCCCAGCGTATCGCGGAAAGCGTCAACCTGATTGTTCTCGCAGCCAAGGCCAATCACCAGCACCGCGCCTGCGTTCGGGTGGCGCACCATGTTTTGCAGCATGGTGCGGGTATTGATGTGGTCGTCGCCCAGTTGGGAGCAGCCGTAGGTATGGCTAAACAAATGCACGCCGTCAGTGCCTTCGGCATCGTTGGTCTCTTTTAGGAAACGCGTCTGAATTTGACGCGCAATCCCGTTCACGCAGCCGACGGTCGGGAGGATCCACAGTTCATTGCGGATCCCCACCTCGCCGCTGGCGCGACGGTAGATCTGCACGTCACGATCTGCCGCCTGTCCGGCTTCCGCCTGGAAATCAGGTTGATAGCTGTACTCGTCCAGATCGCTCAGATTGGTGCGAGTATTGTGGGAGTGAATATATTCACCCGGTGCAATATCCGCCAGCGCATGACCGATGGGCAAACCGTACTTCACCACGTTCTCCCCTTTCGCAATGGGGATCAGGGCAAACTTGTGTCCACGCCCAATGGCCTGGCGCAACGTGACCGACTGACCGTCGAACGTTACGTTCGTTCCTTCGGTCAAATCCGCCAGCGCGACGGCCACGTTATCCAGCGAATGGATTTTGATGTATTGCATATCAACCTCAGACGGCCTTAGTTCAGTTCAATGGCGAAGTAGTCACGCGCATTGTTAAAGCAGATGTTTTTCACCATTTCGCCCAGCAGCTGGATATCCGCTGGCGCTTCGCCCGCGTGCACCCAGCGGCCAATCATCTGGCACAGAATGCGGCGGAAGTATTCATGGCGGGTATAGGACAGGAAGCTGCGGCTGTCGGTCAGCATGCCGACAAAGCGGCTCAGCAGGCCAAGCTGCGCCAGCTGCGTCATTTGACGCTCCATGCCGTCTTTCTGATCGTTGAACCACCAGCCGGAGCCGAACTGCATCTTGCCCGGCAACCCTTCGCCCTGGAAGTTACCGACCATGGTACCCAGCACTTCGTTATCGCGCGGGTTCAGGCAGTAGAGGATGGTTTTTGGCAGCAGATTTTGCTCGTTCTGTTTGCTCAGCAGTTTGGACAGCTCTTCCGCCAGCGGACGGTCGTTGATGGAGTCGAAGCCCACATCCGCACCGATCAGTTTGAACTGGCGCTGGTTGTTATTGCGCAGCGCGCCGATATGGTACTGCTGTACCCAGCCGCGACGGGCGTATTCCGCACCGAGGAACACCAGCACCGCCGTTTTGAACTGGGCAATTTCATGTTCGCTCAGCGTTTCGCCGGAGAGACGACGCGCCAGGATGCTGTCCAGCTCGGTTTCGTTTGATTCGGCAAACAGCACCACGTCCAGCGCGTGGTCAGAGACTTTACAGCCGTGCGCCGCAAAGTGATCCAGGCGTTTGGTCAGCGCGGTTTGCAGGTCAGTAAAACGACGAATATCGGTATCGGACACTTCCGCCAGCTTCGCCATGTAGTCAGTGAAGGTGGCCTGCTCAATGTTGAAGGCTTTATCCGGGCGCCAGCTTGGCAGCACTTTAATGTCGAAAGAGGTGTCTTTCGCAACGACGGCGTGGTGCTCGAGCGAATCGACAGGATCGTCGGTGGTGCCGACCATCTTCACGTTCATCTGCTTCATGATGCCGCGTGCGGAGAACTGTTCCTGCGCCAGCAGCGCGTTGCATTGATCCCAGATTTCATCCGCAGTAGCGGGAGAAAGCAGTTTACCGGTGATGCCAAACGGACGACGCAGTTCAAGATGCGTCCAGTGGTATAGCGGGTTGCCGATGGTATGCGGAACGGTGGCCGCCCAGGCGTCAAACTTCTCGCGATCGGTGGCATCGCCGGTGCACAGGCGCTCAGCGACGCCGTTGGTGCGCATCGCGCGCCATTTATAGTGGTCACCCTTCAGCCAGATATCATACAGGTTTTTGAATCGGTAATTTTCGGCAACCTGCTGCGGCGGTAAATGGCAGTGGTAGTCGAAAATCGGCTGGTCCTTTGCGTAGTCGTGGTACAGGCGGCGAGCAAATTCAGTATCTAACAGAAAATCGTCGGTCATAAACGGCGTCATTATCGTCTTCCTCATTACGGGAGCGTCAGAAAGCGTATGTTCATATGCTGCAAAGTTATCACACCAATTTCCACCCACCGAAGTTTTTTTCGTGAGTCAGATCAATAAACGTCGACAAAAAAATTACCCCAAATGGAGTAAACCCTCTCACAAGCCGCGCCAATACTGGCTTTGCTCGCACCGCGGAATATCCCTACAAAGATTCACACATTTGTGATGTCACTCACCTTTTAAAGTTGTATGACAAGTTATCGTTTCGCCGTCGCAAACACTACGCCGACGGAATGCATTGCTGGTGTCAAGAACATCAGATTTAACGGTACGGAAACCGACTTATGCACGATGACTTATGGCAAGGTTCGGGCCGTTCCGGGACATCTCCCGGTTATGCCCCTCCCGTTACTGAACAACTCCCGGCAACGGTTGAGTTGTTACCGTGTTCTGGCACGGAAATAACATAACGATGAGGTTTTACATGCGTAAAATTAAAGGGTTACGTTGGTATATGATCGCACTGGTGACGCTCGGCACCGTGCTGGGCTACCTGACGCGTAACACAGTGGCAGCAGCGGCTCCAACGTTGATGGAAGAGTTGCACATCACCACGCAGCAATACTCCTACATCATTGCGGCTTATTCCGCGGCTTATACCATCATGCAGCCTGTTGCAGGCTATGTTCTGGATATTCTGGGTACCAAAATCGGCTATGCCTTCTTCGCCGTAGCATGGGCGATTTTCTGCGGTGCAACCGCACTGGCAGGCAGCTGGGGCGGCCTGGCGCTGGCGCGTGGTGCAGTCGGTGCGGCTGAAGCCGCCATGATCCCGGCGGGCCTGAAGGCAAGCTCCGAATGGTTCCCGGCAAAAGAGCGTTCCATCGCTGTAGGTTACTTCAACGTCGGCTCGTCGATTGGTGCCATGATTGCGCCGCCGCTGGTGGTCTGGGCTATCGTGATGCACAGCTGGCAGATGGCGTTCATCATCTCTGGCGTACTGAGCTTTGCATGGGCAATGGCGTGGCTGGTGTTCTATAAACACCCGCGCGACCAGAAAAAACTCTCTGAAGAAGAACGTGAATACATCATTGGTGGTCAGGAATCTCAGCATCAGACCAACAACGGCAAAAAAATGACCGTCTGGCAGATCCTGGGCACCCGTCAGTTCTGGGGTATCGCCCTGCCGCGCTTCCTGGCAGAACCGGCCTGGGGTACCTTCAACGCCTGGATCCCGCTGTTCATGTTTAAAGTGTACGGCTTTAACCTGAAAGAGATCGCGATGTTCGCCTGGATGCCAATGCTGTTCGCAGACCTGGGCTGTATCGTGGGCGGCTACCTGCCACCGCTGTTCCAGCGCTGGTTTGGGGTGAACCTGATTGTTTCCCGTAAAATGGTCGTCACCATGGGCGCCCTGCTGATGATCGGCCCTGGCATGATCGGCCTGTTCACCAGCCCATATGTGGCTATCGCCCTGCTGTGTATTGGTGGCTTTGCGCACCAGTCCCTGTCCGGCGCGCTGATTACGCTTTCGTCTGACGTCTTTGGTCGTAACGAAGTGGCAACGGCCAACGGCCTGACCGGTATGGCGGCATGGACCGCTAGCACCATGTTTGCGCTGGTGGTCGGTGCCCTGGCAGATACCATTGGCTTTAGCCCGCTGTTCGCGGTGCTGGCTATCTTCGACCTGATGGGTGCGGTGGTTATCTGGACGGTGCTGAAAAGTAAATCCGCAGACGAACTGGCGAAAGAGTCCCTCGGGAAACCCGCTACGCAGAGTTAGCATTATTGTGCCTGGAGCCGGGTGGCGGCTTCGCCTGACCCGGCCTACAAAACCCAATAAAATCGTAGGCCGGGTAAGCGCAGCGCCACCCGGCAAAATCTTCTCAAAAGCCGCCTCCGGGCGGCTTTTTTCATGGCGAAATCTGGAGACTGGCTCGCAAAAGTGGTATAACAAATCATCCGCCGTACCCTGCCTGGAGCGCATATGGAAATCACCGAACCACGTCGTTTATATCAACAACTTGCTGCCGAGCTGAAAGATCGCATCGAGCAAGGCGTCTATCTTGTCGGTGATAAACTTCCCGCTGAGCGCTTTATTGCGGATGAAAAGAGCGTGAGCCGCACGGTGGTGCGCGAAGCCATTATCATGCTGGAAGTGGAAGGCTACGTTGAGGTACGCAAAGGCTCCGGCATTCATGTGATTTCCAACCAGGCAAAACACTCCCCGGCACCGGACGAAAATCTGGAATTTGCCAGCTACGGTCCGTTTGAGCTGCTCCAGGCTCGCCAGCTGATCGAGAGTAATATTGCCGAATTCGCCGCTACGCAGGTCACCAAGCAGGACATCATGAAGCTGATGGAGATCCAGGAAAACGCGCGTAAAGAAAAATGTTTCCGCGATTCAGAATGGGATCTTCAGTTCCACGTCCAGGTGGCGCTGGCCACGCAGAATACGGCGCTGGCCGCAATCGTGGAAAAAATGTGGACTCAGCGCGTTCATAACCCGTACTGGAAGAAACTGCACGATCATATCGATTCGCGCACCGTGGATAACTGGTGCGACGATCACGATCAAATCCTTAAGGCACTGATTCGCAAAGATCCGCATGCGGCAAAACTGGCGATGTGGCAGCATCTGGAAAACACCAAACTGATGTTGTTCAACGAGACTAGCGACGACTTCGAATTTAACGCTGACCGCTATCTTTTTGCCGATAATCCCGTGGTTCATCTCGATACCGCATCCAGTCAGGCAAAATAGTCTACCTTTCTGCTGGCAGGCGCTTCGCTGCGCCTGATGGAGAACAGGGGTAAGCAAAACATATATAGTGTCAGCCTTTGTAAAATCCCTCGCTCCCTTCCAGGCCTTACGCCAAAATCACTTCACCCCTGCAAATTCTGTGACGCAGAACGTCGGGCTTTGTTACAATTGGATTCACTTCGTTATTTTGTAAGTTAGTGCTTGCTAACCAGCCAATTAACAGGGAACAGTGTTGGCCACACACCAATGTGTCCGCGAGCGACCATAATGAAATCACAACAATGTCGCCGTGCTGTTTTTCCCGGATTACAGGCGTGACGTTAACCGATTTCCAGGAACACTGAATGGAACTTTTGACCCAACTACTGAATGCCCTGTGGGCTCAGGATTTCGAAACGCTGGCCAACCCTTCCATGATTGGCATGCTTTATTTTGTCCTGTTTATGATTCTGTTCCTTGAGAACGGACTGCTTCCTGCCGCCTTTTTACCGGGCGACAGTCTGCTGGTGCTGGTAGGCGTACTCTGTGCGAAAGGGGCGATGGCCTTCCCGCAAACCGTATTGCTGTTAACCATTGCGGCCAGCCTGGGCTGCTGGGTGAGCTACATTCAGGGGCGATGGCTGGGCAACACACGGATCGTACAAAACTGGCTTTCGCATCTTCCGGCGCATTACCACCAGCGCGCGCACCATCTTTTCCATAAGCACGGGCTTTCGGCGCTGCTGATGGGCCGTTTTATCGCTTTTGTCCGTACTCTGCTTCCCACCATCGCCGGGCTGTCCGGTCTGAGCAGTACCCGCTTCCAGTTCTTTAACTGGATGAGCGGCCTGTTATGGGTACTGATCCTCACCACGTTGGGCTACGCGCTGGGTAAAACCCCGGTCTTCATGAAGTATGAAGATCAGTTGATGTCCTGCCTGATGTTGTTACCGGTGGTCCTGCTGGTCTTTGGCCTGGTGGGCTCGCTGGTTGTCCTGTGGAAAAAGAAATACGGTGCCAGGGGTTAACCATGGTTATCTCCCCGCTCGCCCTGCGTCGCGTCTCTTACGCCATGATCGCGCTGATGATGTTCAGCGTCCTGATCCTGGCATGGGCTGCGCTGCAGCATCAGGAATCGACGCTGGCAATACGTCCGGTGAATCAGGGTGCCAGCGTGCCGGATGGTTTTTCCATCTGGCATCATCTGGACGCCAACGGGATCCGCTTTAAAAGCATTACGCCGCAAGACGACGTGCTGCTGATAAAATTTGACTCCAGCGCGCAGAGTGCAGCGGCAAAAGCCGTGCTCGACAGAACGCTGCCGCAGGGTTATATCATTGCGCAGCAGGAAGACGACAGCCATGTTGCCTCCTGGATGTCGCTGCTACGCGATACGTCGCATCGGTTTGGTTAATTACCAGGATTCCGAATCTTTTCACTCACTTTGGTGATTACGCCGTTTACTTACTATGCTTAAGTACGCGGAGCACCCCTCAGATGTTCTCCGCATAGTTCTGGATCACGGCTCACGCCGTAACACAATGGAAGGTTTCGATAATGAAATTCCGCATTACCCTGGCTCTGGCCCTTTTGTCTTTAAGCACAGCTTCATACGCCACCTCTCTCTGTCAGGAGAAAGAACAGGATATTCAGCGCGAGATCGGTTATGCCGAAAAGCATAATAATCAGCACCGCGTTGATGGCCTGAAGAAAGCGTTAAGCGAAGTGAAAGCCAACTGTTCCGACAGTAAGCTGCGTGCCGATCACCAGAAAAAAATCGCTGAACAGAAGGACGAGATAGCCGAGCGCCGTCAAGACCTGCAGGAAGCGAAAGAGAAAGGGGATGCGGAAAAAATTGCCAAGCGCGAGAAGAAGTTGAAAGAAGCGCAGGACGACCTGAAAGCGCTGGAAGCTCGCGATTATTGAGTTAACGGAAATCTCAACAGGAGAGAATCATGTCAAAAGATACTACGTCAGAAAACCTGCGCGCTGAACTGAAATCACTGGCGGACACCCTGGAAGAGGTACTTAGCTCTTCTGCCGATAAGTCGAAAGAAGAGGTCAGCAAACTTCGTAGCAAAGCAGAGCAGGCGCTGAAAGAGAGCCGTTATCGCCTCGGTGAAACCGGCGATGCGTTAGCTAAACAGACCCGTGAAGCCGCCGCGCGCGCTGACGAATATGTTCGCGACAATCCGTGGACGGGTGTGGGTATTGGCGCTGCCGTTGGTGTAGTGCTGGGTGTCCTGCTGACGCGTCGTTGATTATGGAAGATCCTCGTCACGCACAAGGGCCTGCTAATAACGTCCTCGGTATCGGCCAGCGTATATTAACCACGCTGGTCGGCATTGCCGAAACGCGCGTCCGGCTGGCAGTGGTTGAACTGGAAGAGGAGAAAGCCAATCTCTTCCAGATGCTGCTCATGCTCGGGCTCACCATGCTCTTCGCCGCGTTCGGTCTGATGAGCCTGATGGTATTAATCATCTGGGCTATCGACCCGCAGTATCGTCTTAACGCGATGATCGCCACCACGGTGGTGTTACTGGTTGCGGCATTGATTGGCGGCATCTGGACAATGCGTAAAGCACGCAGGTCCACCTTCCTGCGCCACACGCGCCAGGAGCTGGCTAACGATCGTTCGCTGCTGGAGGATGACAAGCCGTGAGCGATAAAGCCGAACGTCAAAAGCGAAAAGCGTATCTGCTAAGCCAGATCCAACAGCAACGGTTGGATCTGTCCGCCGGTCGTCGCGACTGGATCGAGGCAACACGTCCGTTCGACCGGGGCTGGAACACCTTCCTGAGCCTGCGTTCCTGGGCGCTGGTGGGCAGCAGCGTGATGGCTATCTGGACGGTTCGTCATCCTAATATGCTGATCCGCTGGGCACGTCGCGGCTTTGGTGCCTGGAGCGCCTGGCGTCTGGTGAAAGCAACGTTGCGGCAGCAGCAGCTGCGGTGATAAAAGCAAAACGGTAACTCAGGTTACCGTTTTTTGTTTTTGCGCCCTCTCCCTGTGGGCTGAGGAATCCCCAGTAATTTTTTTACCGGAAGCGATGAATGTTGTTTCAGGATAATTAATGACTTACAGCGCCGCCCTGGTCCGGCTGTAAATCGCTGAGGCGTTTGCCTTCCGGCCGGGGCGAGGCGCATGGATGCGCCGAGAGGGCGGGCCTTACAGGGATGTTACCTCCGCCCGTCCCCGACAAGCCGGAAGGAATTAGCCGAAGGTACCGCGCAGCGGCGATTTACCGCCGGGAGCCCGGGTTGCCAGGGTGGTGGCGATTGAGCCACCCTGGCACGTTCACAGGTTATGACGTTACAAAGTAGCAAGGAACGTAAAGTGAACGGAATGACCACCAGAGCTGTATGTTCCCCCTCACCCCAGCCCTCTCCCTCAAGGGAGAGGGAGTCGTCTTTGCCGGCATTATTTGTGGGGATCCCTCAACCCTGTGGGTGAGGGCACCAGAGCGCTTGCCCTCTTACTCAATATCTTTGATAAAGATTGACAGTTTTCCTTGCTAACAATTGTCCCCCGCCCCGTTTATTATCCTCTCCATCGACAGCAGAGCCGCGGTATCTACCCGGAATTGCAGACAAATAAAGTTCAGCCGCTTATGTGGTTTCCTGGAGAGTAAAATGAAAAAATTAGAAGATGTTGGTGTACTGGTAGCACGTATTCTGATGCCAATTCTGTTCATCGTGGCAGGTTGGGGAAAAATCACCGGTTACGCGGGTACCCAGCAATATATGGAAGCCATGGGCGTGCCGGGGTTCCTGCTGCCTCTGACCATCCTGCTTGAGTTCGGCGGCGGCCTGGCAGTGCTGTTCGGCTTCCTGACCCGTACCACCGCGCTGTTCACCGCAGGCTTCACCCTGCTGACGGCTTTCCTGTTCCACAGCAACTTTGCGGAAGGCGTGAACTCTCTGATGTTCATGAAAAACCTGACCATCGCGGGTGGCTTCCTGCTGCTGGCCATCACTGGCCCAGGCGCATACAGCATCGACCGCCTTCTGAATAAGAAGTGGTAAGCACGCTATACTGATTGAACCCAAAGCGAGGAGATATCTCCTCGCTTTTGCTATCTGACGGAGGAGAAAAAAATGGGACAACTCGTAGACGGCGTCTGGCAGGATGTCTGGTATGACACCAAATCCACCGGGGGTCGCTTCAAGCGCTCTGTTTCGGCCTTCCGTAACTGGCTGACCGCCGACGGCGCACCTGGCCCGAGCGGCGAAGGCGGCTTCGCGGCAGAAAAAGACCGTTATCATCTCTATGTTTCCCTTGCCTGCCCATGGGCACACCGCACGCTGATTGTGCGCAAACTCAAAGGTCTCGAATCTTTAATTCCGGTTTCCGTAGTGAACCCGCTGATGCTGGAAAACGGCTGGACGTTCGACAGTGATTTCCCTGCCGCCACCGGTGACGACCTTTATCACCACGATTTTCTCTACCAGCTTTACCTGCGCGCCGATCCACACTACACCGGACGCGTCACCGTACCGGTATTGTGGGACAAGAAAAACCAAACGATCGTCAGCAACGAATCGGCGGAGATCATCCGCATGTTCAACACCGCGTTTGATGCCCACGGTGCCCGCGCCGGTGATTATTACCCGGTCGAGCTGCGCGATAAAATTGACGAGCTGAACGGCTGGATCTACGACAACGTAAACAACGGCGTCTACAAGGCCGGTTTTGCCACCAGCCAGGAAGCGTATGACGAAGCGGTTGGAAAGGTGTTTGAATCACTTGAGCGCCTGGAGCAGATCCTCGGCCAGCATCGCTACCTGACGGGCGACCAACTGACGGAAGCTGATATCCGCCTGTGGACGACGCTGGTGCGTTTTGATCCGGTGTACGTCACCCACTTTAAGTGTGATAAACACCGCATCAGCGATTATCTGAACCTGTATGGTTTCCTGCGCGATATCTACCAGATGCCGGGTATCGCCGAAACGGTCGACTTCGACCATATTCGCACCCACTATTTCCGCAGCCACAAGACGATTAACCCAACGGGCATCATCTCCATTGGGCCATGGCAGGATCTGGATGAACCTCACGGGCGCGACGTTCGTTTCGGATAAATATTCAGGGCATCAATAGATGCCCTTTTTTAATTCACAATCTCCATCTATCCTTACCTCGATCGCTTAGAAAACAAGTGATTGACTGACTAATGAGGCAAGGAAAATGGACTGGTATTTAAACGTACTGCGCAACTACATTGGATTTGGTGGCCGCGCCCGCCGCAAAGAGTACTGGATGTTCGTTCTGGTGAACTTCATCCTCGCCCTGGTGTTGAGTATTGTGGACAAAATTCTGGGCTGGGAGCGTGCCGGGGGAGAAGGCATTCTCACCACGATTTATGGCGTATTTATTATGCTGCCTTCCTGGGCGGTTCAGTTCCGACGCCTGCACGATACCGATCGTTCAGCCTGGTGGCTCTTGCTGCTGTTGATCCCGATCGTGGGCTGGATTGTGATCCTGGTCTTTAACTGTCAGAACGGCACGCCGGGTGAAAACCGCTTTGGTCCGGATCCGAAAGCTGGCATGTAAATCAGAGCCCGGTGGCGCTTTCGCTTACCGGGCCTACGATTTTATTTATTGTGGTGGGCAAACAGCTTTGGTATTTCGCGCAGGCACCAGGATTTGGCTTCGCCCATGCTGTCGCGTCGCCACGCCATAATGATATCCACCTCGCTGGTGTATTCCGGGCTGACAACGCGCAGCCGCCCTTCCGCAATGTCCTTTTCAACAAAAGGATAAGGCATCGTCGCCACACCCAGCCCGGCCAGCAATGCCTGACGTTTATCTTCCAGCGACGTGACGGTTAAACGCGGCTGTTTATCCAGCAGCTGTACCGTTAACACCGGACGTTCACGGGCGGTATCCGCTACCGCAACGCCACGATACTTCACGCGCGTAACCTCCGAAAGCGGCTCCGGCTCCTGATGGATCGGGTGATCAGGCGCGGCGACATAAACGTTCATCACGCTATAGAGCTTGCGGGAGTTAATTTCTGACGAAGAACGGAAGTGCATGTCCGGCGCAATAACAATATCCGCCCTGCCCGTTTCCAGACGCTCCCACGCCCCTGCCAGCACCTCGGTTATAATCGACAGCTGCGTATTGGCTTTCGCAGCCAGGCGGTCCACCAGTGGGAACAGCGCTTCAGTCGGCACCAGCGCTTCGGTAACTAACGTCAGATGGGTTTCCCAGCCGCGCGCCAGCGCTTCGGCGTCCGTCGTGAGTTTATCCGCCGCTTCCAGCAGCACACGACCGCGCTCCAGCAGCATGCGGCCAACGTTCGTGAATTTTGTTCGATGGCCGGAGCGGTCAAACAGCACCACGTCCAGCTCTTCCTCCAGCTTCTGCATGGTGTAGCTCAGCGCAGACGGAACGCGCCCCAGTTCATCTGCCGCCGCAGCAAAACTGCCGCGTCGGTCAATCGCGTCCATGACGCGCAGCGCCTCAAGCGTCAATGCTCTCTCTTTAGCCATCTCGTTCTCATTCAGGAAATTTGAACATACCGGGCAGAATATCTGGCTAACAATGCAGCGTCCATACCTTTACCATTGTTTTAGTGTAAAGAGAGGTCAAGTTTATGATTACGACAAGAACAGCTAAACAGTGCGGACAAGCCGATTTCGGTTGGCTGCAGGCCCGCTACACCTTTTCCTTTGGACACTACTTTGACCCTAAACTCCTCGGTTACGCTTCATTGCGCGTGTTGAACCAGGAAGTGCTCGCCCCGGGCGCCTCCTTCCAGCCACGTACGTATCCGAAAGTCGATATCCTGAACCTGATCCTGGAAGGCGAGGCAGAATACCGCGATAGCGAGGGCAATCATGTCCAGGCAAAGGCTGGCGAAGCGTTGTTAATTTCCACGCAGCCGGGCATCAGCTACAGCGAGCATAACCTCAGCAAAGACAAAACGCTGACCCGCATGCAGCTGTGGCTGGACGCCTGCCCTGAGCGGGAAAATCCGCTGGTGCAGAAGATAGATTTAACGGACGATAAACAGCAGCTGATTGCGTCGCCGGACGGCAGCAAAGGCAGTTTGCAACTGCGTCAGCAGGTGTGGCTGCACCACATCGAACTGAAGAAAGGTGAACAGGCGAGCTTCCAGCTTCACGGTCCGCGCGCCTATCTGCAGTCGATTCACGGTACGGTGCATGCGGTGACGCACACGGAAGAGAAAGAAGCGCTCACCTGCGGTGACGGGGCGTTTATTCGTGATGAAGCGAATATCACCCTTGCGGCGGATACGCCGCTACGCGCGCTGCTGATTGATTTGCCGGTTTAGAGAACGCCCTCACCCTAACCCTCTCCCACAGGGAGAGGGAACCGATCGAGCCCCTGAACTCGCTACGCCTTACTCGCCATAATCTCAATAATCTGCCGGTCCGTTGCCTGCATCGAACGGCACGCCAGTGCGCACAGGTTGCCAATCGACTGCTCCACATCGTGCGCCACAATGCCCTCATTGCCTGTTAGCCCCCGTCGCAGATCGTCCCGCTAGCGTTGCCGACTATGTTGCCGATTTCCAGCGATTGTGATTCAGATTGCAGCAGGTACTTAATGTTGGTGTGAGAAAATCTTAACCGGAGCAAGGGAGAAAAAATCCCCATGAACTGGTAAAAAAAATAACCAAGACTTTCTAAGAATGATGTACTTTTAAAAATAGTAGCCCCTCTTGAAAAAACGAATATTTCGGAATTTATAAAGATGGATGCCCTACTATCAGCCCTTTGTTTTTTATAGGATGACATCTCAACAAACCACCTGATGATTATGGTTATACTATGGACACCGTTGAAGAACTCAATGGAACATACTTTTATAAAGGTGTATGTAACATCTCCGCATCTGAGTTATTTTTTTGGATTTTTTTGGATGCCACCGATGAACAGTTCGGCGGATTAAAGGATGCAGTAATGATGGCCACTATGATTCTTGGTTTACCTATACTTGAAACCAGAACAAAGCCAGAAACGGCTACAATAGGCACATCTGTGGCATCTAAGTACCTGCGAGATCTACTGAATGTACAGCTACCACACCGACTACCTACAATTACACTTGCAAGCTTTAAATACAGAAAACCAATGTATACCAAAAACTTAGGTGCATTCATTGGCCGATGGATACCTGCACTAGGAATAACCATACTTGCTGCAGATGTTGCAATGATAAGTTACAAAACGCTTTCAAGATATAATACGATTGCTCACCCAAAAGACCGGATTTGGTGAAGATGAACAGTGAAGCTGATGTTTTAAAATTCTTCAGGGATAATTTACCAGAACAAGGCACATTTACGGGTAAACGGATTCCCCTCGGGATAGATGATGTTTTACAGGATTACACGGATCTGGATGATATCGTATATGCCATTGAGAGATTCGAAAAAGAGTATCTTATCGAAGTTAACACTGGAAATTATTTCCCCTGGATTCAAACATGGTTTTTCAGGAAATGGTTTACAAAAGAACCGGTAAAGCAAATATCAAAGCCATTGACGGTAAGAATGTTTGCCGAAGCGGTAAAAGCAGGAAAATGGATACACGATTGATTTATAGAAGGAGTTTTTTATCATGGCCGTACCTGTTCACATTTGGTTCTATGACGACGGTGGCTCACTCATTAAAGGTTCATGTGATGTTCAGGATCGTGAAGGGAGTGTTGAAATTAGAGGTTTAACCCATAATTTGAGTATTCCAACCGATCCACTCTCCGGAAGATTAACCGGAACGAGGAAACACGCGCCTTTCCTGTTCGAGAAGGAAATTGATAGCTCATCTCCTTATCTTTATAAGGCGGTAGCGACAGGGCAAAACCTTAAGAAAGTTGAGATTAGATATTACCGAATTAATGACGCAGGTTGGGAGGTTGAATACTTTAGAACTGAGCTGGAAGGTGTGAAAGTTGTCTCAATCTCCCCTATTGTTAACGATACACGTAACTGCCCTGGTACTGGCCACCTTGAATCTGTTCAATTGCGCTACGAAAAAGCGACCTGGACCTATTGCGACGGGAATATTCAGTTTGCTGATGCATGGAATGAACGTGCGTCGGCATGATGTTTAGAATTCATTCTCACAGAATCCAATTGAAGCGATTCTGTGAGTTTTCATTTTAAATGATTGATTCCAGCTCACTCAGCCAGCGCGTTAGCCATATCGGTTCTGATCTGCTTACGCTGTTCCGGCGTCAATACCTGGCTGACGTCGAAGTAATATTTCACGCGGTAATAACGGGTCTGCTCTTCAATTTTGCTGAAGGCGGTAAGCTGGCTTTTTACCGTGCTTTCGTCCCATTTACCCGCCTGGAACATGTCGATCAGCGCACCGTCCTTCACGCCCGTCATTGGGATCTTGCTGACATTTTGTTCCAGCTGCTGATGCAGATCGTCAATCTTTTTAACCTGCTCATTGCTGAGCTTCAGGTGCTGTACCAGCGGATCCTGCGATGGAGACGGGGCTGCCTCAACGTTCGCGGCCTGCGCGGTAAAACTGCACACCGCCAACGACGCTGCAACCAAAGCAATACGGGTTATTTTCATCATCTTACTGTCCTTACATTTTGTTATGGGGAAAAGCAGGAACATTGTTTTTCAAGAGCGGATGAATATGTGTGAGTAATTATATAAACAATTTTGTATGTTTAGCGGGCAAAAAAATGCCCCCTGCGTTGAGGGGGCATGAGACCTGAATGTCGTCAGATTGATTGCGTAAATGTTCGCGAAATCACATCCTGCTGCTGCTCGCGCGTCAGGGCGTTAAACCGCACCGCATAGCCTGAGACGCGGATCGTCAGGTTCGGGTAATTCTCGGGATGCGCGATGGCATCGAGGAGCATCTCCCGGTTCATGACGTTGACGTTCAGATGCTGCCCCCCCTCAATGGACGCTTCGTGGTGGAAGTACCCGTCCAGCAGCCCCACCAGGTTGGTTTTGCGCACCAGCTCGTCCTTGCCCAGCGCCTGCGGCACGATGGAGAAGGTGTACGAGATCCCGTCTTTGGCATAGGTGAAAGGCAGCTTGGCAACCGACGTTAGCGAGGCCACCGCCCCTTTTCTGTCGCGGCCGTGCATCGGGTTCGCGCCAGGCGCAAACGGCGTGCCGCCGCGGCGTCCGTCCGGCGTGTTCCCGGTCTTCTGGCCGTACACCACGTTTGAGGTGATGGTCAGGATAGACTGGGTTGGCACCGCGTTGCGGTAGGTTGGCAGCGCCTGAATTTTTTTCATAAAGCGCTCCACCAGGTCGCAGGCGATGCTGTCCACGCGGTCGTCGTTGTTGCCGTACTGCGGATAGTCCCCTTCAATCACGAAATCGACCGCCAGACCGGTATGGTCGCGCACCGGTTTCACCGTGGCGTATTTAATGGCCGACAGGGAATCCGCCGCCACCGACAGCCCGGCAATGCCGCAGGCCATGGTGCGATAGACGTCCCGGTCGTGCAGCGCCATCAGCGAGGCTTCGTAGCTGTACTTATCATGCATGTAGTGAATGAGGTTCAGAGCGCTAATGTACTGCACCGCCAGCCAGTCCATAAAGTGATCGAGGCTCGCCATCACGGTGTCGTAATCCAGCACGTCGTCCAGCAGCGGCTCGGTTTTCGGACCGACCTGAATCTTCAGCTTCTCGTCCACCCCGCCGTTGATCGCGTACAGCAGCGTTTTGGCGAGGTTGGCGCGCGCGCCAAAGAACTGCATCTGCTTGCCGATCACCATCGGGCTGACGCAGCAGGCAATGGCGTAATCGTCGCTGTTGAAGTCCGCGCGCATCAGATCGTCGTTCTCATACTGCAATGACGAGGTGACGATCGACACCTGCGCGGCGTATTTCTTGAACGCGATCGGCAGCTGTTCAGACCAGAGGATCGTCAGGTTCGGCTCCGGTGCAGGCCCCATGGTGTGCAGCGTATGCAGATAGCGGAAGCTGTTTTTGGTCACCAGCGTGCGGCCGTCCAGCCCCATGCCGCCGATCACTTCCGTCGCCCAGATCGGATCGCCGGAGAAGAGCGTGTCGAACTCCGGCGTGCGCAGGAAGCGCACCATGCGGATCTTCATGATGAAGTGGTCGATCAGCTCCTGCGCCTGGACTTCATTCAGCCTTCCTGCCTGCATGTCGCGTTCAATGTAGATATCGAGGAACGAGGCCGTGCGCCCCAGCGACATCGCCCCGCCGTTCTGGGATTTCACCGCGGCAAGGTAGGCAAAATAGACCCACTGCACCGCTTCCTGGGCGTTTATCGCCGGACGTGAGATATCAAAGCCGTAGTTCGCCGCCATCTGCTGGATCTGCAGCAGCGCGCGTCTGTGCTCCGCCAGCTCCTCACGCAGGCGGATCGTCGCCTCGAGCTCTTCACCGCGCTCCAGTTTCCCCTGCAGATCCGCAAACTGCAGTTCACGCTCGCGCACCAGATAAGCGATCCCGTACAGCGCCACGCGGCGATAGTCGCCGATGATGCGCCCGCGCCCGTAGCCGTCCGGCAAACCGGTCAGTACGCCGGATTTACGACAGCGCATCATCTCCGGCGAGTAGACGTCAAACACGCCCTGGTTGTGGGTTTTGCGCAGGTCGGTAAACAGGTATTCGAACTGCGGATCCATCTCGCGACCATAGGCTTCGAACGAGCTGCGGATCATGTTGATCCCACCGTACGGGTGCAGCGCGCGCTTGAGCGGCTTATCAGTTTGCAGACCAACGATCGTCTCCAGATCCTGGTCGATGTAGCCCGGCCCGTGGGCCGTAATGGTGGTGGCAATGTTGGTGTCAAAATCCACCGGGGCGTGGGTGGCATTCTCCTGGCGAATGCCGACCATTACCTTCTGCCACAGCGCCGTCGTTGCTGGCGTCGCCTGCGCGAGGAAAGCTTCATCGCCTTCATAAGGGGTGTAGTTATGCTGAATAAAATCGCGGACGTTGACGGCGTTTTTCCATTCTTCACCGCGAAACCCGGCCCATGCGTCGCTGTAGGGTGCGACGCCCGTATCGATTGTAACTTTCATGTGATTCTCGCTTTATCAGGCGTAAGCCGCAGCCGGGGTAACCTTCCCAAGACGGAGGGCGTCCAGCGCGATCATTTTTTCTTCGTTGGTAGGGACAACCGCGCAGGCCACGCGGGACGACTCGGTGCTAATGACGCGCTCACCCGCGCTGCCCGGCAGGGCATTTTTGGCATCGTCGAGGATGATGCCAAACACCTTCAGGCGTTCCGCCACCAGCGCGCGGACAAGCTTCGAGTTTTCGCCAATGCCGCCGGTAAAGACCACCCCATCCAGGCGGTGCAGCGACGCCGCGTGACCCGCAATGTGCCGCGCAATGCGGTGAACGAAGGTATGGATAGCCAGCTGTGCCCGCTCATTGCCTTCGTGCCAGGCTTTCTCCAGCGCGCGCAGGTCTGAAGAGATGCCGGAGATCCCCAGCAGCCCGGACTCTTTATTGACCACGCGCTCCAGATCTTCAAACGACTGGCCGGTCTGCTGGGCAATCCACGCCATTGCGCCAAAATCCACGTCTCCGCAGCGCGTGCCCATCACCAGCCCTTCCAGCGGCGTCATCCCCATTGAGGTATCGACGCTTTCGCCGTTGCGCACCGCGCAGATGGACGCCCCGTTCCCGAGATGGGCAATCACCAGCCCGCTGTCATCGGGGGACAGCCCGAGAAGCGTATGCGCCTGCGCGGCCACGTAACGGTGAGAAGTGCCGTGGAAACCGTAGCGGCGCACGCCCAGCGCTTCAAAATAGCGGTACGGTAGACCGTACAGATACGCCTGCGGCGGCAGCGTCTGGTGGAAGCTGGTATCAAATACCGCCACCTGCTGCACGCCCGGGAACAGGCGCTCTGCGGCTTCCACGCCGCTCAGGTTGGCGTAGTTATGCAGCGGCGCCAGCGGGGAGACCTGGCGGATCTGCGCAATCACCTCTTCCGTGATCAGGGTCGACTCGCTGAAGAGGTCGCCGCCGTGCGCAATGCGGTGGCCAATTAAGGCCACGCTGCTCATCAGGTTACGCTTCTCCAGCTCCAGGGCGATGGCAGCCAGCGCCCCTTCGTAGTCCTGGTGAGCCAGTCGGACCGGCTCACCCCCGTTCACGGAAATAAAGGCCTTCTCGGTGTTGATCCCGTCCGCAATCCCCGTCATCAGGGCATCGCAGCTGCTGGCGTCGAGCACCGAAAACTTAACAGAGGACGATCCGCAGTTAATAACCAGTACTACCGGAAACTCAATCATCATGTGACTCCGCTCTTCCTGAGCAATGGGTTAGAACAGTTTGTAAACGATATTCAGAATGGTCAGCAGGCCAACCACAGTAACGAAGATGTTCTCGGTACGGCCTTTGTATTTCGCCAGCGCCGGTGCTTTGCGGATGGCGTACATCGGCAGCAGGCACAGCAGAGAGGCGATGATTGGCGCGCCCATGGCTTCAATAAGGTCCAGAATGTTCGGGTTGGCGTAGGCCACAACCCAGGTGGAGCCCATGATGAAGATCATACTGATGGTGTTCAGCTTGCCGACGGAAACTTTCTTCTTATCGCCCTTATAGCCGAACTTAAGGACCAGACCGTTCAGCCCTTCCAGCGTGCCGAGGTAGTGACCAAAGAAGGATTTGAAGATAGCGACCAGCGCAATGATGGACGCGCCGTATTCCAGCACGGTGGCGAAGGTAGATTTAGTGCCTGACAGCGACGCGAAGTGGTTCGCCAGATAAGAGAGCACCGGAATGTTCTGCGCTTTGGCGTCCGCCATGTTCTGCGGAGAGAGGGTGAACAGGCAGCTGAAGGCGAAGAACATCACCACGGCCACCATCAGCAGGCTGGCGCGGCCGATGATTTTGGAACATTTCTGCTCGGTGAACTCTTTCCCGAACTCAGGTTCGTACTCTTCGCGCTTGGAGACCACAAACGAGGAGACGATAGGCGAGAAGTTGAAGGAGAAGACCATGATGGAGATCCCCAGCCATACGGTGACCAGAATTCCGTCATGACCGGTGAAGGCGATATCGCTCAGGTTGACCTGGTCGATCACCGCCGAGTTCCAGTAAGGGATCAGCGACAGGGAAATCAGCACCAGACTGGCGATAAACGGGAACACCAGGAAGCTCATGACCTTCACCATCAGGTCTTTACCAAACCAGATAACAAAGGCCATCAGCAGCAGCAGGAACAGCGCCACAAAGCCACGGTTCAGCGCGGGCAGCTGGAGCTGGTTTTCCCAGAAGGTCATGAAGGTGTTGGTAATAGTGACACCGTAAATCCACAACAGCGGGCAAATCGCAAAGAAGTAGAGGAACGTGATCACCACCCCGCCGGTCTTACCGAAGTGCTCTTCTACCGTTTCGGTGATGTTGCCCGAGACGTTACTGCCTGACAGACACAGGCGCGCCAGCGCCCGGTGGCAGTAGAACGCTATCGGGAACGCGAGAACCAGCATCAGCAGAATAGGGATCAGGCCACCGAAGCCTGCGCGAATGGGGAAGAACAGCACGCCCGCGCCAATTGCGGTACCAAACAGGCCAAGCGTCCAGGTGGTATCAGACTTACGCCAGGAGGACGTTTTTGTCTGGCCAACGATAATGCTTTCTGTGTTGCTCATAGGTCACCTTTATGCGTCAACGAAGCCGGTAATTTGGGAAACACGGGAGAGATCGATATTGCCGCCGGAAATAATGCAGACGGTTTTACGCCCCTGAATATAATGGTCAAGTTTGCCGCTTAATAACGCCGCGCAGGCCAGCGCGCCGGCACCTTCTGTCACCACTTTATTTCGCTGAATAAGCGCGATCATGCTGTTGCGAATATCGTCCTCGCTGACCAGAACAATGTCGTCAACTAATTCACGAACAATTTCGAAGGTTAATTTACCGGGACGAGAAACATCGCAGCCGTCCGCTAATGTGCCGGTGACACGATGGTTGACGATTTCCCCGGCCTGATAAGACGCTGCCATACCGTGAACGTTCTCAGACTGCACACCGATAATATTAATGGTCGGGTTGATGGATTTAATCGCCGTGGCAATCCCGGCAATTAATCCGCCGCCGCCGATAGGCACAATGACGTTATCCACGTCGTATAAATCTTCAAGAATTTCCAGACCGATGGTTCCCTGCCCGGCGATCACTTTTGGGTCATCGTAAGGTGGAATAAAAATGCGCCCTTC
Source organism: Enterobacter sp. ENT02 (assembly GCF_019219165.1). Taxonomy (NCBI): domain Bacteria; kingdom Pseudomonadati; phylum Pseudomonadota; class Gammaproteobacteria; order Enterobacterales; family Enterobacteriaceae; genus Enterobacter; species Enterobacter sp. ENT02. The sequence continues at coordinate 152,608 of NZ_JAHUWD010000003.1, read as the reverse complement.
CATCTCGACGATTTCGCTGACTTTGGCGATGGTGTCGTTAAAGTTCTCGCCGTGGAGCACCACTTCGGCGGAGTAGTCGCGCGTGGCGGCAACCTTGGATTTCGGCGCGCCCATCGGCATCACCACTTTGCCGTCGATACCGAGCATGGCGCAGGAGAGCGACACGCCCTGCGCATGGTTTCCCGCCGAACAGGCGACCACGCCTTTGCGTTTTTCAGCATCGGTCAGCGAGCTTAACTTATTAAACGCGCCGCGAATTTTGAATGAACCGGTACGCTGCATGTTTTCAAACTTCAGGAATATCTCACCCTTACAACGTTCGCTGAGATAATTCGAGCGCGGCATACCGGTTTTATAGATTTTTCCTGCCAGTCGTTTTCTGGCATCCTGAATATCTTCAATCGTTACCGGGAGATCGTAGGTAATGTGCATAATATCCTCGTTATAATAATTCATTGTTTTCAGGCAAAGTCAGGGTATCAGAGCGTTAAGCTCCGGGTGTTTTAAAAATGAATGCTGCTAATTTATCGTCGTCTTTCGATATTCATCGACGAATATTGTTTTGCCAATTCAACTAATACTGACGCTGATTTTTTAATACTGTAATTTTTAGACCACACCGCGGCGTAACGCGCCACGGGTAATTCATCTTCCACCGGCAAGACAATAAACTGGTCAGAACCGAACGGCGCAATCATATCGCGGGGAATCACCGTAAGATAATCGGCATTGAGGACAAGGTTATAAATGGTAACGACGGAATCGGTCTGGACGATGTTTTCAATGCTGATGTGGTTGTCTTGCAGGGTGGTCAGAAGTTCTTTGTAGTAGCCCATATCGGTTTGCGGCATCACCCACTGCTCGTGCGTGAGCGATGCCAGTGTCGTCGGGCCGGTGCACGTTCGTGATTTGCTGGCGACCAGCACAAACTCGGACTCAAACAGCGGCTCGACATGCAGGTCCTGCAGCAGCATTTCATCGCTTAACGTACCGATGGCAAAATCCAGTCGGCCATCGCGGATAGCGGGCAGGAACGAAGAGAGCTGTGCTTCGTACATCGAGACGCGCGCTTTCGGGAACACTTCCTTGAATTTTTTGATCATCTCAGACAGGAAGGTGAAGCCTATCAGCGACGGATAGCCAAAGGAGACGTCCATAACGGTGCTAAAACTGAGGCTGTTGATCTCGCTCACCATGTTTTTCATTTCGCGGGTGATCGACTCTGAATACGAGAGCAGAACCTGGCCTGCTGCGGTCAACTTAACGCCCGTGTTTTTACGAATCATCACTTCAACACCGAAGTAGGACTCGATATCGCTGATGATTTTGCTGACGGCCGGTTGCGTCAGGCCCAGTTGTCTTGCCGCAGAACCTATGGAGCCACTTTTAATGACTTCCTGAAATACCACGAGGTGCTGTGTTTTCGGTAGAATAATAGTGTTCATAATATTCTGCGCTTATTTCCCTATGACGGAGCGAATTCTACCTAATAGTGTTTCAGGGGGTATGTGCTGTTACTCACAATTTGACTTTTCGCATCATTATCAACCTCGAAAAAACACCACTAAAACACATATATATCAATGAGTTAATAATATAAAAAAACACCAATACGCTGATATTGATCAACAAAAATGGCGGTAATAACTTTATTTTATGGTGATAACCACGGTGGATTTTTTGTATTTTAAAATATCAATAAAGACTATCTTTCAGACAATTAACGGCTAATAAACAACCATTTTCTATTTAAAACATTTTTGTGTTTTATCAAATAGAACAATAATGATGTTGCCCGCGCATACAAAAGGGTCGAATACATCACACATTCACACTGAGAATGTTTTTGAATTCAATATTCACATATCAAATGTGAAAACTATGAACACCATTACCGCAACATCAGCAACAAATTAACAACACTGAGAAAGCGTTCTTTTTTAGCGGGAAATTTTGTGATTGGGATCGTATAGGGTAAATGAACGAATTCATTAACCTCATAAACAGTGAAATGTGCTTAGCGTCGCATTTTTGATAATTGATATCATTTGCCCACATGGCCGGATGACCTGAAAGCAAAAACCCCGCCAAAGCGGGGGTTCTTTAAGAAGTTGAAGCTGACCGATAAGCCGGGTTCTGTCGTGGACAGTCATTCATCTAGGCCAGCAATCGCTCACTGGCTCAAGCAGCCTACCCGGGTTCAGTACGGGCCGTACCATGTGAACCCCTATTTGGCCTTGCTCCGGGTGGAGTTTACCGTGCCACGGACTGTTACCAGCCGCGCGGTGCGCTCTTACCGCACCCTTTCACCCTTACCTGATCCCGCTTGCGCGGGCCATCGGCGGTTTGCTCTCTGTTGCACTGGTCGTGGGTTTCCCCCCCAGGCGTTACCTGGCACCCTGCCCTATGGAGCCCGGACTTTCCTCCCCTCCGCCCGTCTCCCCCGAAAGGGACGACGACGAAGCGGCGACTGTCTGGTCAGCTTCGGCGCGCAGTATAGAGGGTTTGCGCGCCGCTGTCACCCTTGGGTGTGCATCCCCACCTGCAAAGTCGCGGCGATATTGCGTGAGGCGCGGTAAATGTTGTCATAGGCGCCACGAAACGCCTCTTCCAGTGAACCAATGCTGGTCAGCACGCTGAACACGGCGTCGATGCCGTACTGGTGCACTACGCCCACATCCGGGGTCAGGCTACCGGCAATGCCAATCACCGGCTTATGGTATTTTTTGGCGACGTTCGCCACACCGACGGGCACTTTGCCGTGAATGCTCTGGCTGTCGATACGCCCTTCCCCCGTCAGCACCCATGTGCAGTCGTGGATATGCTCTTCAAGGTTGAGCGCCTGGGTGACAATCTCAATCCCGCTCTTTAGTTCCGCACCGAGAAAGGCCATCAGCGCTGCACCCATACCGCCCGCAGCACCGGCTCCCGGTACGTGCTTTACGTCGATACGCAGGGATTTTTTAATCACGTCGGCAAAGTGGCTGAGATTGGCGTCCAGCTCGAGGATCATCCCCTCGGTCGCCCCTTTTTGTGGGCCAAAGACGCGCGACGCGCCTTTCTCTCCCACCAGCGGGTTGGTGACGTCGCAGGCGACGCGGATCGCGCAATGCTGAAGACGCGCATCAAGGCCCAAAAGATCAATACTGTTAAGCGCCATCAGGCTGCCGCCGCCGTAGCCGATCTCCGTGCCGTTGGCATCGCTGAGCTTCGCCCCGAGCGCCTGCATCATTCCCGCGCCACCGTCGTTGGTCGCGCTGCCGCCGATGCCGATAATAATATTGCGCGCGCCTTTATCCAGCGCGCAGAGGATAAGCTCCCCGGTGCCGCGTGAAGTGGTAACCAGCGGGTTACGCTGTGCCGGAGGGACCAATGCCAGACCGCTGGCTGCCGCCATCTCGATAAACGCCGTACTGCCGTCGCCGGACATTCCCCAGCAGGCATTCACCTTCTCCCCCAGCGGTCCCGTCACCACGGCATGATGTTCGCTACCACGGGTGGCGGCGATCATCGCTTCAACCGTGCCTTCCCCGCCGTCGGCGACGGGAACAGAAACATAAAGTGCGTCGGGGAAGATTTCCCGAAATCCTTTTTCTATCGCCTGAGCTACCTCGGTGGCAGAAAGGCTTTCTTTATAAGAGTCTGGCGCGATTACGATTTTCATAGTTGTAGCCTGTTACAGCACGGATCCGGCCTGGACCGTAGGCCCGGTAAGCAAAGCGCCACCGGGCAGGACGTCATTAGCGAGCAACTTCCACTTTCGCCAGTTTCTCGTAGTAGCACGCGATGGCGCTATGGTCGGCGGTGCCCAGACCGTCCGCGCGCAGCGCCTGCATCATCTCCATGACCGCAGCGGTCAGCGGCAGCTGTGCGCCCACGCCGTGAGAGGTATCCAGCGCGTTAGCCAGATCTTTAATGTGCAAGTCAATGCGGAAACCCGGCTTGAAGTTACGATCCATCACCATCGGCGCTTTCGCATCCAGCACGGTGCTGCCCGCCAGGCCGCCGCGGATCGCCTGATAGACCAAATCCGGGTTGACGCCCGCCTTGGTGGCCAGCGTCAACGCTTCTGACATCGCCGCGATATTCAGCGCCACAATCACCTGGTTTGCCAGCTTGGTGACGTTACCCGCGCCGATTTCACCGGTGTGCACCACGGAACCGGCCATGGCTTTCATCAGGTCGTAATATTTGTCGAAAACTGCCTTGTCGCCGCCCACCATCACCGACAGCGTGCCGTCGATGGCTTTTGGCTCGCCGCCGCTGACCGGTGCGTCCAGCATGTCCACGCCTTTCACCTTCAGCGCCTCGCTGATTTCACGGCTGGCCAGCGGGGCAATAGAGCTCATGTCGATAACCACCAGGCCCGGCTTCGCGCCGTCGATAATGCCGTTCTCGCCCAGAGCGACCTCTTTCACATGCGGGGAGTTTGGCAGCATGGTGATGATCACATCGCACTGCTCGGCAACCGCTTTGGCCGTGGTTGCCGCTTCTGCCCCGGCTGAAATCACTTCCGCCACGGCGTCTGCATTACGGTCTAACACCACCAGTGAGTAACCCGCTTTGATGAGGTTCTTACTCATTGGTTTACCCATGATACCTAAGCCAATAAAGCCCACTTTCAGCGTCATAATCTTTTCCTCAGTGATGGTTATTTTTTAAAAGCGTCTGCTAATTTCTGCGTGGCGGAGCGGAACACGCCGAGATCGCTACCCACGGCAACGAACGTCGCCCCCCACTCCAGATAGCGGCGGGCATCGGCTTCAACCGGGGCCAGAATGCCGCAGGGTTTGCCGTGCGCTTTGGCGCGAGCAAAGATGTGCTGAATGGCGCGCTGCACGTCAGGATGACCCGCATTGCCCAGATGCCCGAACGCAGCGGCCAGGTCGCTTGGACCGACAAAGATGCCGTCCACGCCGTCGGTTGCGGCGATGGCATCGACGTTATCCACGCCCTGCTGGCTCTCGATCTGCACCAGGATGGTGATGTTCTTGTTGGACTGGGCGAAGTAGTCCGGCACGGTGCCAAACATGTTGGCGCGGTGCGATACGGACACGCCGCGAATGCCCTCCGGCGGGTAGCGGGTAGAGGCCACGGCCAGCACCGCCTCTTCTTCCGTTTCCACGAACGGGATCAGGAAGTTGTAGAAACCGATATCCAGCAGGCGCTTGATGATGACCGGCTCGTTCGTCGGTACGCGTACCACCGGCGCGCTCGGGCTGCCCTTCAGCGCCATCAGCTGCGGAATAAAGGTGCTGATGTCATTTGGCGCATGTTCGCCGTCCAGCACCAGCCAGTCGAAACCGGCCAGTCCAAGCACTTCAGTGCTGATCGGGCTTGCCAGCGCGGACCAGCAGCCAATCTGGATCTGATGCGCCGCGAGGGCCGCTTTAAACTTGTTCGGGAAGATATCGTTACTCATCGCTTATACCTTTGCTTATTTCTGCAATTCCATACGTTTGATGTCGCCTACCACGAACAGGTAGCAGAACATCGCCATCAACGCTGAACAGCCAACAAATACCAGTGCCGCGTTGAACGAATGCAGCTCACTGACCAGATAACCAATGACCAGTGGAGTCGCGATGGACGCCACGTTGCCAAAGACGTTAAATACTCCGCCGCACAGGCCAACAATCTCTTTTGGCGCGGTGTCGGAAATCACCGGCCAGCCCAGCGCGCCGAAGCCTTTTCCGAAGAACGCCAGCGCCATCAGGGCTACCACCAGCGTGGTGTTGTTGGTGTAGTTGCACAGAATGATGGACGACGCCAGCAGCATGCCGAGCACAATCGGCAGCTTGCGCGCCAGGGTTATCGACTTGCCTTGCTTAATCAGATAATCCGAGAACACGCCGCCCAGCACGCCGCCAGCAAAACCGCACAGCGCCGGAATGGAGGCCACCAGACCCACTTTCAGAATCGACATCCCTTTTTCCTGCACCAGATAAATCGGGAACCAGGTAAGGAAGAACCAGGTGATGGTGTTGATAAAGTATTGACCAAAAAAGACGCCCAGCATCATGCGGTTGGTCAACAACTGTTTGATGTAATGGAGTTTAGGACCGCCTGCGACCTGCGCTCCGGGCTTTTTATGGTCCATATCCACCACCGCGCCGCCTTCGGAGATGAACTTCAGCTCCTGCTCTGACATGCGCGGGTGATCGGTCGGGTTATGGATATACTTCACCCATACGCCGGTCAGCACAAAGCCAATCACGCCCATCACGGTAAAGACGTGTTCCCAGCCCCAGGCGAAGGTCAGCCAGCCCAGCAGCGGAGAGAAGATGGCCAGCGAGAAATACTGCGCGGCGTTAAACAACGCAGACGCGGTGCCGCGCTCTTTGGTCGGGAACCAGGCCGCCACGATACGGGCGTTTGCCGGAAAAGACGGCGCTTCCGAGAAGCCGAGCATAAAGCGCATGATGAACATCGACACGCCCGCCCAGGCCAGCGGGAAGACATCCACAAAGCCCTGCAGGAAGGTGAACAGCGACCAGAAGAACAGGCTGTAGGTATAGACCTTTTTGGAACCGAACTTATCCAACAGCCAGCCGCCGGGAATTTGCATCAGCAGGTAGGCCCAGCCGAACGCAGAGAAGATATACCCCATCGAGACGGCACTGAGCTGCAGTTCTTTTGCCACTTCCGTACCGGCAATCGACAGCGTCGCACGGTCAGCGTAGTTAATGGCCGTGACGATAAAAATAATCAGTAATATTAAATAGCGAGTGGGCACACCCTTTTTCGATTCTACAACGGTATCCAGAATCATATTTATTTCCTCAGGCACAGCGAAATTTATATTTATAATTTTAGAAAACATATTTCCTGATTATTTATCGATAGCAGGCAATATCAGGTAATTAACCAGACGCAATATCAATGTGATTCAGTATAATCACCACTTTATGGCATCGCACTGGATTAACGCTCAATTATCACACCTGAAATGAATAAGTTTTTGAGCATATGCACAAAGCACTGGGCGCTGCTGCACAGAATCACGTATTCACAGCCACAGTGCGCTATCTCTCGCTTTAGGGGGTGACCTGGATCACATTCTTATATCTCAAGTCCTGACATTCTTTATTTAAGTAAGCAGCGTCTTTATTTCGAAAATAAGTAAATTACTATCTGTGTGGCTGCATTAATGATCAGACACTTTGCTGGAGAATAGTGAACAATGGCCGACATTGAAATTCGACAGGCATCGCCGACGGCGTTTTATATAAAAGTACATGACACCGATAACGTGGCGATTATTGTTAACGACAACGGCTTAAAAGCGGGAACCCGTTTCCCGGACGGGCTGGAACTGATTGAGCATATTCCGCAGGGGCATAAGGTGGCGCTGGTGGATATCCCGGCGCACGGTGAAATCGTGCGCTACGGTGAAATTATTGGCTATGCCGTTCGCGCTATCCCGCAGGGGAGCTGGATTGAAGAGTCGCTGGTTGAACTGCCAAAAGCGCCGCCGCTGAATACCCTGCCGCTGGCGACGCGCGTGCCTGAACCGCTTCCGCCGCTGGAGGGCTATACCTTCGAAGGCTACCGCAACGCGGACGGCAGCGTCGGCACCAAGAATCTGCTCGGCATTACTACCAGCGTGCACTGCGTGGCGGGCGTGGTGGATTACGTGGTCAAAATCATCGAGCGCGACCTGCTGCCGAAATACCCGAACGTGGATGGCGTAGTAGGCCTGAACCACCTCTACGGCTGCGGCGTGGCGATCAACGCGCCCGCTGCCGTGGTGCCGATCCGTACCATTCACAATATTGCCCTCAACCCGAACTTTGGCGGCGAGGTGATGGTCATCGGCCTGGGATGTGAAAAACTTCAGCCTGAGCGCCTGCTGCAGGGCACCGAGGATGTGAAAGCGATTCCGGTCGACGAGGCCAGCATCGTGCGCCTGCAGGACGAGCATCACGTCGGCTTCCGATCGATGGTCGACGATATTTTGCAGGTGGCTGAACGCCATCTGGACAAGCTCAACAAGCGCCAGCGCGAAACCTGCCCGGCCTCTGAGCTGGTGGTGGGCACCCAGTGCGGCGGCAGCGATGCGTTTTCCGGCGTGACCGCCAACCCGGCGGTGGGCTATGCGTCCGATCTGTTCGTGCGCTGCGGCGCCACGGTGATGTTCTCCGAAGTGACCGAAGTGCGTGACGCCATCCATCTGTTGACGCCGCGCGCCGTCAACGAAGAGGTGGGCAAGCGCCTGCTGGAAGAGATGGCCTGGTACGATAACTATCTTGATATGGGGCAAACCGACCGCAGCGCTAACCCGTCGCCGGGCAACAAAAAAGGCGGCCTGGCCAACGTGGTGGAAAAAGCCCTTGGCTCGATTGCTAAATCCGGCCAGAGCGCAATTGTCGAAGTGCTCTCTCCGGGCCAGCGCCCGACCAAACGCGGCCTGATTTATGCGGCAACGCCTGCCAGCGATTTCGTCTGCGGTACGCAGCAGGTGGCGTCCGGCATTACGGTTCAGGTCTTTACCACCGGGCGCGGCACGCCGTACGGCCTGATGGCGGTGCCGGTGATTAAAATGGCGACCCGCACCGAGTTGGCAAACCGCTGGTATGACTTAATGGATATCAACGCGGGCACCATCGCCACCGGGGAAGAGAGCATTGAGGACGTGGGCTGGAAGTTGTTCCACTTCATTCTGGATGTCGCCAGCGGCCGGAAGAAAACGTTCTCTGATCAATGGGGATTACATAATCAGCTGGCGGTGTTTAATCCTGCACCGGTGACGTGAGTTTGCTGTAAACCTCGCTTAGCATGGCTTCGGCCATGCTTTTTTTTGCTTTCATTCCTTTCGCATTCTTGCCTTTCATTTCGATTCTTTCATTTTTAAGATACCAATCACAAAATAACATTCCGAAACCCTATATTGTCTTTCACATAAACAAAACGAAAGGTTTCGGAGGAAAGATGTTCATCATCTCGTCGAAAGCGATGCTGCTGAAAGCACAGCGCGAAGGTTACGCCGTACCGGCATTCAATATTCATAATCTCGAAACGCTGCAGGTGGTCGTTGAAACGGCCTCTGAGATGCGCTCTCCGCTGATCGTGGCGGGTACGCCCGGCACATTCAGCTATGCCGGAACCGGTAACGTGGTCGCCATCGCCAGCGATCTGGCCAAAACGTACAACCAGCCACTGGCGATCCACCTCGATCATCACGAAGATTTCGACGATATCGCGCAGAAAGTCCAGAGCGGGATCCGCTCGGCGATGATTGACGGATCGCATCATCCATTCGCTGAAAATGTCGCGCTGGTGAAGAAAGTGACAGACTACTGCCACCGTTACGATGTGAGCGTGGAGGCTGAACTTGGCCGTCTTGGCGGGCAGGAAGATGACCTTGTGGTCGACAGCAAAGATGCGCTTTACACCAATCCGCTACAGGCACGCGAGTTTGTTGAATTAACGGGTATCGACTCATTGGCCGTCGCCATCGGTACCGCGCACGGCCTCTACACTGCCACGCCGAAACTTGATTTTGAACGTCTGGCAGAGATCCGCAATCAGGTCGATATCCCGCTGGTGCTGCACGGCGCTTCCGGTTTATCTGCGGCCGATATCCTTCAGGCCATTCGCCTCGGTATCTGCAAGGTCAACGTTGCCACAGAACTCAAAATCGCCTTCTCGAATGCCCTGAAAACCTATCTCGCTTCACATCCCGAAACCAGTGACCCGCGACATTACATGGTGCCCGCCAAACGCGCCATGAAAGAGGTGGTGCGCAAAGTTATTAACGATTGTGGTTGTGAAGGAAAGCTCTAAATACGAAAGCCTGAAGTCCTGACCTGGAGGAAACGTGAAAGATATTATTACCCGCCATAAAGCGGGAGAAGATCTCGGTATTTGCTCAGTTTGCTCAGCGCACCCGCTGGTTATCGAAGCCGCATTGCGGTTCGATCTGCATACCGACAACAAGGTACTGATTGAAGCCACCTCAAATCAGGTGAACCAGTTCGGCGGTTACACCGGTATGAACCCCGCTGATTTCCGTGATTTTGTTCTGAAGATCGCTAAAGAGGTGGGCTTTCCGCATGAACGTTTGATCCTGGGCGGCGATCATCTGGGGCCAAACTGCTGGCAAAACGAACCGGCAGACGCGGCGATGGAGAAATCCCTCGCATTGATCAAAGCCTATGTCGCGGCAGGGTTTAGCAAGATCCACCTGGACGCCTCAATGTCCTGCGCCGACGATCCTGTTCCACTCCCGCCAGGGGTAGTGGCACAACGTGCTGCCCGACTGTGCAAAGCCGCAGAAGAGACGGCCACTGAAGAACAAAAAGCGGCGCTAACCTACGTGATTGGTACAGAGGTTCCCGTTCCCGGCGGTGAAGCCAGCAGTATTAACAGCGTTCATGTTACCCGTGTGGAAGATGCCGCGCAGACGCTGGAAACGCATCGTGAGGCCTTTGCCGCGCTCGGCCTGAACGAGGCGATGACGCGTGTGATTGCGTTGGTTGTGCAACCCGGCGTGGAGTTCGACCATACGCAAATCATTCACTACCAGCCGCACGCGGCAGAAGCGCTTTCCGGCTGGATCCGCCAGACTCCTATGGTCTATGAGGCACACTCCACCGACTACCAGACTCGTCAGGCCTATCGCGCTTTGGTTCGCGATCACTTCGCGATCCTGAAAGTCGGTCCGGCGCTGACCTTTGCCCTGCGAGAAGCCATTTTTGCCCTCGCACAAATGGAGAAGGCCCTCATCGCCCCTGAGCAACGCAGCCATGTGCTTGACGTGATCGACGAAGTCATGCTGAACGAGCCGGATTACTGGAAAAAGTACTACCGCCCCACCTGGAGCCAGGCAATGGTGGATATTCACTTTAGCCTGTCCGATCGCATTCGCTACTACTGGCCGCACCCGCGCATCCGCCAAAGCGTTGAGAGGCTAATCGCTAATCTGAGCGCAACCTCCTTGCCTCTGGGGCTGATCAGCCAGTTTATGCCCGTCCAGTTCGAACGATTGTCGATGAATGAGATCGCCGCAACACCGCAAAATCTCATCATCGACAAAATACAGGATGTATTACGCGCCTATCGATTTGGCTGCACCCCTGAACCCGTCTGATGCCGGAGAGTGTATGAGTCACGTTTTTGTCCGTACCGGAATTGAGTTTGAAACCTGCCAGCAGGCGCTGGCGCATATTGGCGAGGAGATGCTGGCTAACGGTGTTGTACACGCCACCTACCCTGCCGCCCTTCAGGAAAGGGAGATGAACTACCCCACCGGCATTGCCCTTGAACGCCATGCGGTCGCTATTCCGCACTGCGAAGCCGTACATGCGAAACACCCCGCGATTTACCTGATTCGTCCGGACAAACCGGTGCATTTTCAGCAGGCCGATGATGATGGCGAGGTCGCCGTCTCACTCATCATCGCGTTAATCGTTGAAAACCCTGCGGCGCAAATGAAATTGCTGCGCCGCCTTTTCAGTGAGCTACAAAACCCGGATACGCTGGATATGCTGCTGGCTGCGCCCGCAGAGCGCCTGGCCGATCGTTTCCGGGAGACGATCCTTGAGCCTGTCGTCTGTGCCCAGGCTTCATAACATACTGATAATAAAAAAGGAGTGCCCTATGAAACGCAAAGTTATTGTTGCCTGTGGCGGTGCTGTCGCCACCTCAACCATGGCAGCAGAAGAGATCAAAGAACTGTGTGAAGCCCACCACATTGAGCTGGATCTGGTCCAGTGCAGGGTGACTGAAATCGAAACCTATATGGACGGTGCAGACCTGATTTGTACCACGGCGAAAGTTGACAGAGCCTTTGGCGACGTCCCGGTGGTGCATGGCATGCCGTTTGTATCCGGCGTCGGCATCGAAGCCCTGCAGCAAAAAATTCTGACCATCCTCGAGGGGTAAGAACATGTTTACCGAAATCATGCGGTACATCCTCGATCTGGGGCCAACCGTAATGCTGCCCATCGTCATCATCATCTTCTCGAAGCTGTTGGGGATGAAGCTGGGCGATTGCTTTAAATCCGGCCTACATATCGGCATTGGCTTCGTCGGGATCGGGCTGGTTATCGGCCTGATGCTTGACTCCATCGGCCCGGCGGCCAAAGCGATGGCTGAGCAGTTCCAGATTAACCTGCACGTGGTGGATGTCGGCTGGCCAGGTTCATCCCCAATGACCTGGGCATCACAGATTGCGCTTATCGCTATCCCTGTTGCCATTGGCGTCAACGTTATCATGCTGGTGACGCGGATGACGCGGGTGGTGAACGTCGATATCTGGAACATCTGGCACATGACCTTCACCGGTGCGATGCTGCACCTGGCAACCGGCTCTTACTGGCTGGGGATCCTGGGCGTTGTGGTGCACGCCGCGTTTGTTTACAAGCTGGGGGACTGGTTTGCCAAAGACACGCGGGACTTCTTCGGTCTGGAAGGGATCGCCATCCCTCACGGCTCGTCAGCTTACCTCGGCCCAATCGCCGTTCTGGTCGATACGATTATCGATAAAATCCCAGGCCTGAAGCGTATTCATTTTAGCGCTGACGACGTGCAAAAACGCTTTGGCCCGTTTGGGGAACCGGTCACGGTAGGGTTTGTGATGGGACTGGCCATTGGCCTGCTGGCAGGCTACGACGCCAAATCCGTTCTCCAGCTGGCCGTGAAAACCGCCGCCGTGATGCTGCTGATGCCGCGCGTTATCAAACCGATCATGGACGGCCTGACGCCGATTGCTAAACATGCCCGAAAACGTCTGCAGGCGAAGTTTGGTGGTCAGGAGTTCTTAATCGGCCTCGATCCGGCGCTGCTGCTGGGCCATACGTCCGTCGTCTCCGCCAGCCTGATTTTTATACCGCTCACTATCCTGATTGCTGTTCTGGTGCCAGGAAACCAGGTGTTGCCGTTCGGTGACCTTGCCACTATCGGCTTTTTTGTGGCGATGGCGGTCGCGGTGCATCAGGGCAACCTGTTCCGCACGCTTATCTCTGGCGTCATCATCATGGGCATTACGCTGTGGATTGCGACCCAGACCATCGGCCTGCACACCCAGCTTGCGCAAAATGCTGGCGCGTTGAAAGCTGGCGGGCTGGTGGCCTCCATGGACCAGGGCGGTTCACCCGTCACCTGGCTGCTCATCCAGTTGTTCACCTGGCAAAACGTGGTGGGGTTCATCGTAATTGGTGCAATTTACGTCACCGGCATCCTGCTCACCTGGCGACGTGCCCGCGTGTTTAACGCGGCAGAAAAGAACGCCGCTACCCCGCAAAGCCAGACGGTGTCTTGATATCCGGGGAGCCATGCTCCCCTCTTTTTCTGGAGTGAATATGAAATCAGTGGTAATTCACGCTGAGGGCAACGTGCGCGTTGAAGAACGTCCAATCCCTCACATTCAGGCTGCGGATGATGTGCAGGTGCGTATTGCCTGCTCAGGATTATGTGGCTCCGATATTCCGCGAATTTTTGCCGGAGGGGCACATTATTATCCCATCACCCTGGGGCATGAATTTAGCGGTCATGTCGAAGCCTGTGGTACCGAAGTGCACGATCTCAAGGCAGGCGATCCGGTTGCCTGCGTGCCATTACTGCCTTGCTTTTCCTGTCCGGCGTGTGAAAAAGGCTACTTCTCGCTCTGCAAGCAGTATCAGTTTGTCGGATCTCGCAGCGAAGGCGGCAACGCGGAATATATCGTGGTGAAGCGAGCAAACCTGTTCCGCCTTCCTGCAGAGATGGCAATTGAAGATGGTGCATTTATTGAGCCTATAACCGTAGGGCTACACGCGTTTCATCTTGCTTCCGGCTGCGAGGGTAAGAACGTCATCATTGTCGGCGCAGGCACTATCGGCCTGCTGGCGATGCAGTGTGCACTGGCATTGGGCGCCAACAGCGTTATCGCGATCGATATCAACGACGATAAGCTCGCGCTGGCAACAACACTGGGGGCAACTCAGGTGTTTAATAGCCGCGCTCTGGCCGCAGACGACATCCTCAACGCCTTGAGCGACAACCCGTTTGATCAGTTGGTTCTTGAGACTGCTGGCACACCGCAAACCGTTACGCTCGCCATTGATATCGCCGGGCCGCGGGCCCAGGTCGCTCTGGTGGGTACGCTGCATCATGACCTGAACTTACCTGCGGCGACATTTGGCAAGATACTGCGTAAGGAGTTGACGCTTCTGGGAAGCTGGATGAATTATTCGGCCCCGTGGCCGGGTGAAGAATGGGAAACCGCGGCACGCCTGCTCACAGATAAAAAACTGCAGCTAAAGCCCCTTATTGCTCATACCGGCGATAGCGATAGCTTTGCTCAGGCCGTGCAGGGACTCAACGGTGCGCCAATGCAGGGCAAAATCATGCTGCGCTTCGCGTAGTGCTTCGAGCCAGCAACCTGAGCTGGCTCACATTTCCTTTCGAATATTACCGTACCCCTTTCGCATACCTTCGATTAGAATAGAGGCAGTTAATTATCAGGCATTTCAATATGAACTCATTTGAGCGACGCAATAAAATCGTTGACCTCGTCAACGCTCAGGGCAGTGTCATGGTGCTGGATCTGTCGAATATGTTTGGCATTTCAGAAGTGACGATTCGAACAGATCTGCGCCTGCTGGAAGAAAAAGGATTGGTCACGCGTTTTCACGGTGGCGCAGCAAGACCCGGCAGCAGCCTGGCGGAAAGCGAAAATCAGGAAGTGGTGCTGGAAGACCGTTATAAGCTGGCAAGCGACCCTAAAAAGCGCATCGCACAGGCTGCAGCGGCCATGATTGAAGAAGGGATGACGATCATTCTCGATAGCGGTAGCACCACCATGCTCATCGCCGAAGCACTCACCAAAAAAGCCAATATCACCGTCATCACCAACAGCCTGCCTGCCGCGTTTGCCCTCTCGGAAAATAAAGATATTACGCTCGTGGTCTGCGGCGGTACCGTGCGCCATAAAACGCACTCTATGCATGGCACCATCGCCGAGCGCTCTCTGACCGGGATAAGCGCGGACCTGATGTTTGTCGGCGCGGACGGTATTGATGCCACCAACGGCATTACAACGTTCAATGAAGGCTATTCGATCAGCAGCGTGATGGCTGCCGCCGCGCATAAGGTGATTGCCGTGCTGGACGCCAGCAAGTTCAACCGGCGCGGGTTCAACCAGGTATTGCCGATGGAAAAAATCGACTGTGTAATTACGGATGATGGGATCGGAAAACACGAAAAAGAACTGTTGGGTAAAACGGGCACCGAGATCATTACGGTTTAGCAAACGACGCAGGTCAGCGTATGACCTGCGCAATTTTCTTTTCCGACATTTATTCCGACATTTATTCCGACACTTTAGATTTGTAGGCCGGGCAAGCGCAGCGCCGCCCGGCAAAAACAGGCGGAGTATGGATTACTCCCCCTGCTGCTCCAGCGCATACTTATACAGCGCATTTTTCTTCACGCCGTGAATTTCCGCCGCCAGCGCTGCGGCCTTCTTCAGCGGCAGTTCCGCCTGCAGCAGCGCCAGCGTGCGCAGCGCGTCGGCAGGCAGAGCATCTTCCTGCGCTTTATGCCCTTCGACAATCAGCACCATTTCGCCCTTGCGGCGGTTTTCGTCTTCCTTCACCCACGCCAGCAGTTCGCCCACTGGCGCGCCGTGGATCGTTTCCCAGGTTTTGGTCAGCTCGCGCGCCAGCACCACGTAGCGGGATTCACCCCAGACAGTCACCATATCTTCCAGACTTTCCAGCAGGCGGTGTGTGGATTCGTAAAAAATCAGGGTGCGCGGCTCGGCTTCCAGATCCTTCAATACGTCGCGACGGCCTTTGGATTTAGCTGGCAGGAAGCCTTCATAGCAGAAGCGGTCAGACGGCAGACCTGCGGCGCTTAACGCAGCAATCGCCGCGCACGGCCCCGGCAGCGGCACAACGCGAATACCGGCTTCGCGACAGGTACGCACCAGGTGATAGCCAGGATCGTTGATCAGCGGCGTACCGGCGTCGGAGACCAGCGCAATGTTCTGCCCTTCCTTAAGTTTCGCCACCAGCGTTTCGGCTTTTTGTTGCTCATTGTGATCGTGCAGGGCAAACAAACGGGCGTTAATCGCGAAATGTTGCAGCAGTAAGCCGGTGTGGCGGGTATCTTCAGCGGCAATTAAATCAACAGCTTGCAACACGGTGAGCGCACGTTGGGTAATATCAGACAAATTCCCGATAGGAGTAGGTACAATATAAAGCTGGCCTTGAGAATTATCTGCCGTTTCGTGTTGTTTCATTGTTTCGTCCGTATTGCCGATTTAATATTGAGCATTGCGTAAAAAAAATCACTGGATACAGTATGGTACCGTTAACGTTTCTTCGAAAAAAAGCCACGCGCAGCGTGCCGCTTCTGCTCGCAGCCCTGATCTTTGCAGGCTGTGGCACCCAGGCACCCGATCAGACCGCTGCCCATATGCAGGGATCCGCTCAGGCTGATTCTGGCTTTTATCTGCAACAAATGTCGCAGAGCTCAAATGATACCAAGACCAACTGGCAATTACTCGCCATTCGTGCACTGCTGAAAGAGGGTAAAACCCAGCAGGCCGCCGAACTGTTCAATCAGCTACCGCAGGATCTTAACGACGATCAGCGCCGCGAGCAGGGTCTGCTCTCTGCTGAACTGAAGGTGGCGCAGAAAGATTATGCGGCTGCGAAGAAAATCCTTGGAGACATCGACGTCGGTGCGCTGGACAAAAACCAGCAGGCGCGCTTCTGGCAGGCGGGCATTACCGCCGAGCAGGGTCGACCTTCCCTGACGCTATTGCGCGCGTTTATCGCCCAGGAGCCGCTGCTCGCCGGTGCGGATAAACAGAAAAATATCGATGCAACATGGCAGGCACTCGCCTCCATGACCCAAGAACAGGCGCAAACGCTGGTTATTAACGCCGACGAAAATGTTTTGCAGGGCTGGCTGGATCTGCAGCAGATGTGGTTTAACAACCGCAGCGACCCAACGATGCTGAAAGCAGGTATTACCGACTGGCAAACCCGCTACCCGCAAAACCCGGGCGCGAAAATGCTGCCGACGCAGCTGGTGAATGTGCAGAACTTTAAGCCAGCCTCTACCAGCAAAATCGCGCTGCTTCTGCCGTTGAACGGCCAGGCGGCGGTCTTTGGTCGCACCATTCAGCAAGGCTTTGAAGCGGCGAAAAACGGGACAACTGCCGTAAGCGGTAGTGCCATACCGGCTCAGTCCGCACAGGCAGCCAACGTGAACGACGTTGTCAGCCCTTCTGCCGCTGAAACCAGCGACCTGACTGCAGCACAAGCGCCAGCGCAGGGGACAATGCAGAACCCGGTCACCGCGCCGACGACGCCACCAGCCGCAACGCCTGCACCTGAAGCAGTACAGGCTCCTGCGGAAACTCAGGCTCCCGTGACGGCTGAACAGCCACAACCGCAAGCCGCGCCAGCAGAACAGCAACCTGCCACGCAGCCTCAGGCCGTGGCAACCACCAGCGCCAACCCGAGTGCTGAGCTGAAAATCTACGACACCACCGCTCAGCCGCTCGATCAAGTGCTGGCGCAGGTGCAAAAAGATGGCGCGAGCATCGTTGTCGGTCCCCTGCTGAAAAACGACGTGGAAACGCTGATAAAGAGCAACACCACGCTGAACGTGCTGGCGCTTAACCAGCCAGAGAACGTGCAGAACCGTGCCAACATCTGCTACTTTGCTCTCTCGCCAGAAGATGAAGCCCGCGACGCGGCGCGACATATTCACGAACAGGGTAAACAGGCGCCGCTGCTGCTGATCCCGCGCAGCGCGTTGGGCGATCGCGTCGCCAATGCCTTTGCCGATGAGTGGCAGAAGATCGGCGGTGGCGTGGTGCTGCAACAGAAATTTGGTTCCGCCTCAGAACTGCGCGCTGGCGTCAACGGCGGCGCAGGTATCGCCCTTAACGGCAGCCCGGTCAGCGCCAGCCTGCCGCAGCAGCAGAGCGTGACCATCGGCGGCCTGACCATTCCGGCCCCTCCTACCGACGCACAAATCAGCGGTGGCGGCAAAGTGGATGCGGCCTACATTGTCGCAACGCCGGAAGAGATTGCCTTCATCAAGCCGATGATTGCGATGCGCAACGGCAGCCAGAGCGGCGCAACCCTCTACGCCAGCTCGCGCAGCGCGCAGGGCACCGCAGGCCCGGATTTCCGTCTGGAAATGGACGGCCTGCAGTACAGCGAAATCCCAATGCTCGCGGGCAGCAACCCGCCGCTGATGCAGCAGGCGCTGAGCTCGGTACGTAACGACTACTCGCTGGCACGTCTGTACGCCATGGGCGTGGATGCGTGGGCGCTGGCAAACCACTTCACCCAGATGCGTCAGGTGCCGGGCTTCGAGCTCAACGGCAACACCGGCGATCTGACCGCCACTCAGGACTGTGTGATTAACAGGAAGTTATCATGGCTCAAATACCAGCAGGGGCAGATCGTCCCGGCCAGTTAAGCCGCAAAGCGACCGGCGATGCGTGGGAGTTAAAAGCGCGTCGCTGGCTTGAAGGCAAAGGACTGCGTTTTATCGCCGCCAACGTCCGCGGGCGCGGCGGCGAAATCGACCTGATCATGAAAGACGATCGGGTCACCGTGTTTGTAGAAGTGCGTTTTCGACAGTCCTCCCGTTTTGGCGGTGCTGCCGCCAGCGTGACGCTCGCCAAACAACATAAATTATTACAGACTGCCCACTTGTGGCTTGCCCGCCATAATGGGAGCTTTGATACTGTGGATTGCCGGTTCGATGTGATAGCCTTCACCGGAAATGAGATCGAATGGCTTAAAAACGCTTTTGGCGAAGACGCATAATTGAGATTTAAAGGGATAACGTGCTCGAAAGAATTAAAGTGTGCTTCACAGAAAGCATTCAAACACAGATTGCCGCGGCGGAAGCCCTCCCGGACGCGATCTCCCGCGCAGCAATGACGCTGGTGCAATCTCTTCTGAACGGCAACAAAATCCTCTGTTGTGGCAATGGCACTTCAGCCGCCAACGCACAGCATTTTGCTGCCAGCATGATCAATCGTTTTGAAACAGAACGCCCGAGTTTACCTGCCATTGCACTTAATACCGATAATGTGGTCTTAACAGCGATTGCTAACGATCGTCTGCATGACGAGATTTACGCGAAGCAGGTGCGCGCCTTAGGCCATGCCGGGGACGTGCTGCTGGCCATCTCCACGCGCGGTAACAGCCGGGATATCGTTAAAGCCGTTGAAGCGGCGGTCACCCGCGATATGACCATCGTTGCGCTGACCGGCTATGACGGCGGCGAGCTGGCAGGTTTACTGGGGCCGCAGGATGTGGAAATTCGCATTCCGTCTCACCGTAGCGCGCGTATTCAGGAGATGCACATGCTCACGGTGAACTGCTTATGCGATCTGATCGATAACACGCTTTTCCCTCACCAGGATGATTAAGGAGTTCTAATGAAGGCTTTATCGACCCTTGCAGTCCTTATGTCTGCACTTCTACTTCAGGGATGTATTGCCGCTGCTGTTGTCGGTACCGCAGCTGTCGGCACCAAAGCAGCGACCGATCCGCGTTCTGTCGGGACGCAGGTTGATGACGGTACGCTGGAGCTGCGCGTCAACAGTGCGCTGTCGAAAGACGAACAAATCAAGAAAGAAGCGCGTATTAACGTAACGGCTTATCAGGGCAAAGTGCTGCTGGCAGGCCAGGCGCCTAATACCGAATTAGCCTCCCGCGCTAAACAGATCGCGATGGGTGTAGAAGGTACAACAGAGGTGTTCAATGAAGTGCGCCAGGGCCAGCCAATTGGTTTGGGCGATGCGTCTTCCGATACCTGGATCACCACCAAAGTGCGCTCTCAGCTGCTGGGATCGGACCAGGTGAAATCGTCAAACGTGAAAGTGACCACCGAGAACGGCGAAGTGTTCCTGCTGGGTCTGGTGACTGAGCGTGAAGGGAAAGCGGCGGCGGATATCGCCAGCCGTGTGAGCGGCGTGAAGCACGTCACCACCGCGTTTACTTATATCAAGTAATTCACACCTGACGGTAAGCCCGGTAAGCGCCAGCGCCACCGGGCTTTTTTTTACATCAACGCAATACTGCCCACAATCACCCCACTCAACGCCACCAGCCCCGCCGTCAACCACAGCGCTTTCGCGGGGAATGACTTACGCAGCATGATAAGCGACGGCAGGCTGATCGCCGGCAGCGTAATCAGCAGCGCCAGTGCAGGCGCGGTGCCCATGCCCGCCAGCATCATGGTCTGGACAATCGGAATTTCCGCCGCCGTTGGGATCACGAAGAGGCAGCCTGCAACGGCCATCGCAATGACCCACATCAGCGTGTTGTCGATAGCGCCATCCGCATGCGGGAAGAGCCAGACGCGCGCCGCCCCCAATACCAGCACCGCCAGGATATAAACCGGGATGGTGCTCCAGAAAAGCTGCCACAGCGCGATACCCCAGCGAGCAAAAAAACCACCCTGCGGCTCGCTGATGTCCAGCTCAACGGCAGCGGTCTCAGGCGCGTTGTCCTTCACCAGTTTTTGCACCAGCGTCGCCACCACCAGCACCGTCGCCAGCCCGGCAACCAGGCGGATCGCAGCAAAATGCCACCCAAGCACAAAGCCCATAAAGACCAGCGTTGCCGGGTTGAGCAGCGGGTTACCCATCCAGAACGCCAGCGCGCCGCCCATCGACACGCGCTGACGACGCATACCCGCCGCAACCGGTGCGGCGCAGCAGGAGCACATCATGCCCGGCAGGGAGAAAATCGTCCCCAGCAGCGTGCCCTGAAAACGCGGCTGGCCGAGTGTTTTCACCAGCCAGTTGCGCGGGATGAGCACCTGTATCAGCGAGCCCAGAATCACGCCCAGTACAGCGGCTTTCCAGACGGCAAGGAAGTAGACCATGGCGTAATCCCACGCCGCCTGAAGCGGGCTGGAATCAGCCTGAGCGAGAATAGATTTACCGATGCTGTGCGTTTCGGCGGCGGTGAAGGCTTTGCCGTAGTACGGCTGCCATTTCACATACCAGAGGCCAACAATGACCACGAGAAAGAAAAGTGCAGGCTTCCACCATTGAACAGGTGTTGCCGCCTGAGATGAAGACTGACCAGTCATAGCATTCCCCGGAGAGTATTAGGTTATTAGCCGGGGGAGTTTACGCCTCGTCTTGGGCGATTTCACGCAGTTTTGCCGAAGGGATAATGTTGACCCCCGCTTTCAACGGTGCCAGCCCTTCTTTTAGCATCGCAAGGGCGACGTCCCGCGCCTCGATAGATTTCCAGTTGCCGGGAAGGATCTTAAACAGCGGGGCCAGGATCGACTCGTTAAATCGGCGTTCGTCCCTGTGGCCGCTTAGCATCGAGGGGCGCACAATCGTTAGCTGCTCCCATTTCTGCGCGATCAGCGCATCCTCCATCTTACCCTTCACCTTGTTGTAGAAAAAAGGCGATCCGGCATTGGCACCCAGCGCACTGACCACCAGAAAATGTTTGGCCCCCAGTTTTTTCGCCGTGAGCGCCGTGTCCACCACCAGCGTGTAGTCGGCATGGATAAATGCCTCTTTGCTGCCCGCCTCACGCCGCGTGGTACCCAGACAACAAAAGGCGATATCAATGGGATCCTGGACCTGCGCCAGCGCGTCCGTCAGCTGCGGATCGTGCGGGTTAAATACGCCGGAGACGTCCGCCAGCGGCCGACGCGTAGGCGCTGCAATGTAGTTCACGCGGCGATCCTGAATCAGCAACCGCAGCAGATGATCCCCCACCAGCCCGGTGGCGCCCGTAATCAGTACCTGACTCATCGTATCCCCTTTACAGAATTGTCCGTTTGCGAACTCAGCGTGGTCGACCACACTTATACCCTAAATAATTCGAGTTGCAGGAAGGCGGCAAGGGAGTGAATCCCCAGGAGCTTACATAAGTAAGTGACTGGGGTGAACGAGTGCAGCCAACGCACATGCAACTTGAAGTATGACGGGTATAGAAGTCTGTTACAGGTAAGTATTTACCACAAGCGGAGAAAAATCAGTCTGAAGCCAAAACAACGGAGGAAGCATGGGCAAGAAAATCGCAGTCTTGATTACCGACGAGTTTGAAGATTCAGAATTCACCTCTCCAGCAGAGGCGTTCCGCAAGGCGGGACACGAGGTCATCACCATTGAGAAAGAGGCGGGCAAAACGGTGACAGGCCATAAGGGCGAGGCCAGCGTGACGATTGACGAGTCAATTGATAACGTCAGCCCGTCCGATTTCGACGCCCTGCTGTTACCCGGCGGCCATTCACCCGACTCCCTGCGCGGAGATGAGCGCTTCGTCACCTTCACCCGTGACTTTGTGAGCACCGGTAAGCCGGTATTTGCTATCTGCCACGGCCCTCAGCTGCTAATCAGCGCCGAAGTCGTGCGCGGGCGTAAGCTTACCGCCGTGAAGCCGATCGTTATCGATCTGAAAAACGCAGGCGCTGAGTTCTACGATCAGGAGGTGGTCAACGACAAAGACCAGCTGATCACCAGCCGAACCCCGGACGATCTCCCGGCGTTTAACCGCGAAGCGCTACGCCTGCTCGGCGCGTAGCCAGTGCAGCTTCTTGCCAAAGCCCAGGGTGTTGTCGGTAAATTTCAGCTCATCGAGGCGGATTTCCCACACCGGGGCTTTTAGCGCAGCGGCAACGGGAAAGCGGCGCGTGTAGTGCCTACGATGCGCGTCGCTCTCTTCTCCATCCAGCCGACGAATTTCACCTTTGAACTGCACGCCGCGGATCAGCGCGACCGTTTTCGGCTGGCCATTCACCGTGCCTGCCACCTTTGCCTGCTGGCCGGTCATCTGCGCATGACGCGTGTTGTCTTCACTCATGACATAAAAAGCCACGCGCTCAGGGTCGTAGTAGTAAAACGCGTTGGCGCACCACATCTCACCCTCGTCACAGACGCACCAGGTGACAACATGCTGCTTCGCTAGCCAACGGTTAATGGCGGCCAGTGTTTCCATTTTCGTTCTCTCTCATGCTATGGTGCGTTCACCTTAACATACTGAATCTGTTTACCGTGTGCTGGTTTCTCTATCTTGTCCGAACCGCTGATAACGCTCTCTACACCGGGATCACCACCGATGTGGCGCGGCGTTTTTTACAACATCAAACGGGGAAAGGGGCAAAGGCGCTGCGGGGGAAAGGGGAACTGCAGCTGGCATTTTCGGCCGCAGTGGGCAACAGATCGCTGGCGCTCAGGCTGGAATACCGCATCAAGCAGCTCACGAAGCGCCAGAAAGAGCGCCTCGTCACCGGAGACGGCTCCTTTGAGGCGCTACGCGAGAGCCTGATTAAAAGCGATTGAAATGGTCGTGGTAGTCCACCAGGCCATTGACGCCGTTGAGGGCGTCGTCCGCCAGACGGTGCACCTGGAAAGCGAATTCCGTACCCGGCCAGCGGCAACGCAGGTCGTAATGTGCGGCCTGCTCGAAGCCTAATCGACCATAGAACGCCGGATCGCCCAGCGTGACCACAGCGGCATAGCCAAACTCATTCAGCGAGTCCAGCCCTTCATAGACCAGCTGGCGCGCCAGACCTTGCCCGCGATAGTTTTCATCTACCGCCAGCGGTGCCATTCCTACCCACTGAAGATCGTCGCCCTGAACGATGACCGGGCTGAAGGCGACATAGCCGACAACCTGACCTTCATCATCGGTAGCAACCAGACCCAGCGTGATCAGGCCGTCTTCACGGAGATCGTGGACCAGTTGAGCTTCCGCATCGCTCTCAAAAGAGCGGCGCAATAACGCATCGATACCCGGTGCATCAATCCCAATTTCGACTCGAATCAGCATGGCTCACCTACTGAAGTGTGTTTACTGTCCGGCGGGGTTTTCAGCCCGGCCTCAACAAAATCTGCCATTTGCATCAACATCACGCGCAGCGCTTTCGGCATCTGCTCCAGCTCAATGGCATCCATTAAATTCTTCACGTACAGGCCAAGTTCAGTATCGCCTTCAATCACCAGACGACGCTGGAAGAAGAGCGTATCCGGATCCTGCTTACGTGCGGCAATCATCAGCAGATCGCTGGCATCAGCGCTAAAGCTCACGTCCGCCTCGGCGGATTCGCGCACGATCAGCTGGCCGTTCTCTACGGAGGTAAACCAGCGCAGCCCGATGTCGCGTACCTCAATGCTCAGCCAGCGGCCTTCCAGGAACTCCAGCTCGCCGTCCTGCAGTGCCTGGCGGAACTGCCAGCTCAGGACCTGCTCCAGCACCTGGCGTTTAAGCGCGAACGGTGCCAGCTTGACCGGCACGCTCAGCATAGATGGACCCAATTGTACGAGACGTGAACGCAGTTTCTCCAGCACGAGCTTTACTCCCTGATATCTGTAATCCCGCTATTTTGCCACATCCATGCCAGAACATAGCGGCGTAAATCAACAAACCGTCGTCCGGCTTACCTCATTATTGGTGTCATCAATACGCCATTAGCTGCCTTAAATCAAAAATTGTCGCCTGTGGGTTAATTAAAATCCCAGCTCGTTAACAATTTTGCGATCCCTGCGATCGAGAACATCAGGATAAATTATGGAGCTGCTCTGCCCTGCCGGAAACCTTCCGGCGCTTAAGGCGGCCATCGAAAATGGGGCCGATGCGGTCTATATCGGGCTAAAGGATGATACCAATGCCCGCCATTTTGCTGGCCTCAACTTTACGGAGAAAAAGCTTCAGGAAGCCGTTAACTTCGTTCATCAGCACCGCCGCAAACTGCACATTGCCATCAACACCTTTGCCCATCCTGATGGCTACGCCCGCTGGCAGCGCGCGGTGGACATGGCGGCACAGCTGGGTGCCGATGCACTGATCCTGGCCGACCTTGCCATGCTTGAGTATGCAGCAGAACGCTATCCGCATATTGAGCGCCACGTCTCTGTTCAGGCATCCGCCACCAACGAAGAAGCCGTGCGTTTTTATCATCAAAACTTCGACGTGGCCCGCGTGGTGCTGCCGCGCGTGCTCTCTATTCATCAGGTTAAGCAACTCGCGCGCGTCACGCCAGTGCCGCTGGAAGTTTTTGCCTTTGGCAGCCTGTGCATCATGGCCGAAGGCCGCTGCTATCTCTCCTCTTATTTAACCGGTGAATCGCCGAATACCGTCGGAGCGTGCTCCCCTGCCCGCTTTGTTCGCTGGCAGCAGACCCCTCAGGGGCTCGAGTCTCGCCTGAATGAGGTGCTGATTGACCGCTATCAGGACGGTGAAAACGCCGGTTATCCAACCCTATGCAAAGGCCGCTACCTGGTCGACGGCGAGCGCTACCACGCGCTGGAGGAGCCCACCAGCCTCAACACGCTGGAACTGCTGCCGGAACTGCTGGCGGCCAATATTGCCTCGGTGAAAATCGAGGGTCGCCAACGCAGCCCGGCCTACGTGAGCCAGGTGGCGAAAGTATGGCGTCAGGCCATCGACCGTTGCATGGCGGACCCGCAGAACTACGCTCCGCAGGCGACCTGGATGGAGACGCTCGGTTCGATGTCCGAAGGCACGCAAACCACCCTTGGCGCGTATCACCGTAAATGGCAGTGAGATAACCATGAAATATTCATTAGGACCGGTGCTCTACTACTGGTCAAAAGAGACGCTGGAAGATTTTTACCAACAGGCCGCCGCCAGCAGCGCCGATGTGATTTACCTCGGCGAAGCGGTGTGCAGCAAGCGCCGCGCCACCAAAGTGGGCGACTGGCTGGATATGGCGAAAAGCCTGGCCGGAAGCGGCAAGCAGGTAGTGCTCTCGACGCTTGCGCTGGTGCAGGCGTCTTCCGAACTGGGCGAACTGAAGCGCTATGTCGAAAACGGCGAATTCCTGCTGGAAGCGAGCGATCTCGGCGTGGTGAACATGTGCGCTGAACGCAAGCTGCCGTTTGTCGCGGGCCATGCCCTGAACTGCTATAACGCCGTGACCCTGCGCCTGCTGCTTAAGCAGGGGATGACGCGCTGGTGCATGCCGGTGGAACTCTCCCGCGACTGGCTGGCAAACCTGCTGAATCAGTGCGACGAGCTGGGTATTCGCAATCAGTTTGAAGTGGAAGTGCTGAGCTACGGGCATCTGCCGCTGGCCTACTCCGCCCGCTGCTTTACCGCGCGCTCGGAAGACCGCCCGAAAGACGAATGCGAAACCTGCTGCATCAAGTACCCGAACGGACGCAGCATGCTGTCGCAGGAAAACCAGCAGGTGTTTGTCCTCAACGGCATTCAGACCATGAGCGGCTATGTCTATAACCTCGGCAACGAGCTGGCGTCGATGGACGGGCTGGTGGATATGGTGCGTTTGTCGCCGCTGGATACCGGCGTGTTCGCGATGCTGGACGCCTTCCGCGCCAATGAAAACGGCGCCGCTCCGCTGCCGCTGATGGCAAACAGCGACTGCAACGGTTACTGGAAACGTCTCGCCGGGCTGGAACTTCAGGCGTAAAAAAGGCTCACTTTGTTAACAACGGTTATCATTTTTTAATGCAGTATTAAAGATTCACCGTCGACAAAGTGAGCTGTTATGACTGACAAAACCATTCCGTTTTCGGTGCTGGATCTGGCGCCGATCCCTCAGGGTTCCTCGGCTCGAGAAGCCTTTTCGCACTCTCTCGATCTCGCTCAGCTGGCCGAAAAGCGTGGCTATCACCGCTACTGGCTGGCCGAGCACCACAACATGGTGGGCATCGCCAGCGCCGCCACCTCGGTACTGATAGGCTATCTGGCAGCCAATACCACTACCCTGCACCTGGGCTCCGGCGGCGTAATGCTGCCAAACCACGCCCCGCTGGTGATTGCCGAGCAGTTTGGCACCCTGAACACTCTCTATCCGGGGCGTATTGATTTGGGCCTTGGTCGTGCGCCGGGCAGCGACCAGCCGACCATGCGCGCCCTGCGCCGCCATATGAGCGGCGATATCGATAACTTCCCGCGCGATGTGGCCGAGCTGGTGGACTGGTTCGACGCGCGCGATCCTAACCCGCACGTGCGCCCGGTCCCGGGCTACGGTGAGAAGATCCCGGTTTGGTTGTTGGGATCAAGCCTGTATAGCGCACAGCTCGCCGCGCAGCTTGGGCTGCCGTTCGCGTTTGCCTCGCACTTCGCACCGGATATGCTGCATCAGGCGTTGCATCTTTACCGCACGAACTTCAAACCGTCCGAGCGTCTGGAGAAGCCGTACGCGATGGTCTGTATCAACATCATTGCCGCCGACAGCAATCGCGACGCGGAATTCCTGTTTACCTCCATGCAGCAGGCATTTGTGAAGCTGCGTCGCGGTGAGACGGGACAGCTTCCGCCGCCGGTGGAGAATATGCATCAGCTGTGGTCCGCCTCCGAACAGTATGGCGTTCAGCAGGCGTTGAGCATGTCGCTGGTGGGTGATAAAGCGAAAGTGCGTCACGGGCTGGACGCGGTGCTGCGCGAAACGCAGGCGGATGAAATCATGGTTAACGGCCAGATTTTCGATCACCAGGCGCGTTTGCATTCGTTTGAGCTGGCGATGCAGGTGAAAGAAGAGTTGGTGGGATAGTTTTTTTGCCGGATGGCGGCTTCGCCTTATCCGGCCTACGGTTTTCACCCTCTCCCTTCGGGAGAGGGTCGGGGTGAGGGGATCAGGCCGCACGGTTTAATGGTAAACAGGCAACAGGTTAAAACTCGACAGCACGTGGACCAGCGCGTTGCCAACGCCAAACACCAGGATCAGTGCAATCATCGGCTTGCCGCCCCAGACGCGGAATTTAGGGCTGCCGAAGCGTTTACGTGATTTACGAGCCAGCAGCGCCGGCACAATTGCCGCCCAGATGGTCGCCGCCAGTCCGGCATAGCCGATGGCGTACAGGAAACCGTTCGGCCACAGCAGACCACCCACAATCGGCGGCAGGAAGGTCAGCAGCGCGGTTTTGAAGCGCCCCATCGCAGAATCATCAAAGCCAAACAGATCCGCCAGGTAGTCAAACAGGCCCAGCGTCACGCCGAGGAATGAACTCGCCACCGCAAAGTTAGAGAAGACCACCAGCAGCAGATCCAGGCTGCGGCTGTTCAGTACGCCGCTCAGGGCCTGCACCAGCACGTCGATGTTACCGCCCTTCTGTGCAATGCCGATAAATTCTGGACGTGGGATGTTACCCATCGTCCCCAGCAGCCAAATCACGTACAGCCCCAGCGCCAGCAGCGTACCGTAGACCAGACACTTCACAATGGTGCGCGGATCTTTGCCGTAGTACTTCATCAGGCTCGGCACGTTGCCGTGGTAGCCAAACGACGCCAGACAGAACGGCAGCGTCATCAGCAGGTACGGCGTGTAGGAGGTATTCACTTCGGCGACGTTAAACAGCGTGGCGGGCGTCACGTGCCCCAGCAGGCTGCCGAAGGTCAGGAAGAAGGTGATGACCTTAGCGCCCAACACGATCGCCGTCATGCGGCTCACCGCCCTGGTACTCATCCAGACGATAAACGCCACGCCCAGTGCAAAGCAGAGCCCCGCCAGACGCGCCGGAACGTTCAACGACATCTCAGCAAAAGTGTGGTGCAGAATCGAGCCACTCGCGGAGATATACGCATAGGTCAGGATGTAGAGCACAAACGCGATGGACAGCCCGTTCACCAGGTTCCAGCCTTTGCCCAGCAGATCTTTGGTGATGGTGTCGAAGCTGGAGCCAATGCGATAGTTCAGGTTCGCCTCAAGGATCATCAGCCCGGAGTGGAGCATGCAGAACCAGGTGAACACCAGCGCCGCCAGCGACCAGAAGAACCACGCACCGGACATGACCACTGGCAGGGAGAACATCCCAGCACCAATGATGGTACCGCCGATGATCACCACGCCGCCAAGCAGCGAGGGTGACGTTTGGGTGGTGGTTAGTGTCGCCATACAGCCATTACTCCAGTCAAAAATGTGGTATGCAGTTTAATGTGCAGCACTGTACCAGTACAAGAGTACAAAGGGAATAAAAAAAGCCCCGATAACAATTATCGGGGCTGTATATATTACTTTACGTCAGTGGCGTAAGGCTTACGCGTCACGGCGACGGCTTGAGCTGTCGTCACGACGTGGGCCACGGCTTTCACGGCGTTCGCCGGAGAAACGACGTGGTTCACCACGACCTTCGCTACGACCGCCTTCACGACGTTCGCCACCGAAGCTGCGGCCACCGCCACGACGTTCGCCACCGCGGTCAGAGCGAGGCTGTGCATCACCCATCAGCTGCATGTTCATCGGCTTGTTCAGGATGCGAGTACGCGTAAAGTGCTGCAGTACTTCGCCCGGCATGCCTTTTGGCAGTTCGATGGTGGAGTGAGTACCGAACAGCTTGATGTTACCAATGTAACGGCTGCTGATGTCGCCTTCGTTTGCGATCGCGCCAACGATATGACGAACTTCAACACCGTCATCACGGCCAACTTCAATGCGGTACAGTTCCATTTCGCCAGCGTCACGACGCTCGCGACGTGGACGGTCTTCACCACCACGCTCTGGACGGTCACCGCGTGGGCCACGGTCATTGCGGTCATTACGGTCGCCACGACGTTCGAAACGATCGTCACGGTCACGGAATTCACGCTTAGGACGCATTGGCGCATCTGGTGGCACGATCAGGCTACGTTCGCCCTGAGCCATTTTCAGCAGTGCTGCAGCCAGGGTTTCCATGTCCAGCTCTTCGCCTTCAGCAACAGGCTGAATCTGCGACAGCAGCGCACGGTACTGATCCAGATCGCTGCTTTCCAGCTGCTGCTGGACTTTCGCGGCGAATTTTTCCAGGCGGCGTTTGCCCAGCAGTTCTGCGTTTGGCAGGTCAGCTTCTGGAATGGTCAGCTTCATGGTGCGTTCAATGTTACGCAGCAGACGACGCTCGCGGTTCTCAACGAACAGCAGCGCACGGCCCGCACGACCCGCACGACCGGTACGACCGATACGGTGAACGTAAGACTCAGAGTCCATTGGGATGTCGTAGTTAACAACCAGGCTGATACGCTCAACGTCCAGACCACGTGCTGCCACGTCGGTTGCAATCAGGATATCCAGACGACCGTCTTTCAGACGCTCCAGAGTCTGCTCACGCAGGGCCTGGTTCATGTCACCGTTCAGCGCTGCGCTGTTGTAGCCGCTACGCTCCAGGGCTTCAGCCACTTCCAGGGTCGCGTTTTTGGTACGAACGAAGATGATCGCCGCATCAAAATCTTCAGCTTCCAGGAAACGTACCAGCGCTTCGTTTTTGCGCATGCCGTACACAGACCAGTAGCTCTGGCTGATGTCCGGGCGAGTGGTCACGCTGGACTGAATACGCACTTCCTGCGGCTCTTTCATGAAGCGGCGGGTAATGCGACGGATAGCTTCCGGCATGGTTGCAGAGAACAGAGCGGTCTGATGACCTTCCGGGATCTGCGCCATGATGGTTTCGACGTCTTCGATGAAGCCCATACGCAGCATTTCATCTGCTTCATCCAGTACCAGGCCGCTCAGTTTAGAGAGGTCCAGAGTACCGCGCTTCAGGTGATCCAGCAGACGGCCCGGCGTACCGACGACAATCTGTGGGCCCTGGCGCAGGGCGCGTAACTGCACGTCATAACGCTGGCCGCCGTACAGGGCTACCACGTTTACGCCGCGCATATGTTTAGAGAATTCCGTCATTGCTTCAGCAACCTGAACAGCCAGTTCACGGGTTGGAGCCAGGACGAGGATCTGCGGCGCACGCAGGTCCGGATCGATGTTGTTCAGCAGCGGCAGCGAGAATGCTGCAGTTTTACCGCTACCAGTCTGGGCCATGCCCAGCACGTCACGACCAGAGAGCAGATGTGGGATACATTCTGCCTGGATCGGAGATGGTTTTTCGTAACCCAGATCGTTAAGGGCTTCAAGGATAGGAGCCTTCAGGCCCAGATCTGCAAAAGTGGTTTCGAATTCAGCCATGTAGTACAAGTGCCTCGATATTAATGGCGGCCAGTCTACATAACTCATCGTGAAAATTTTCGGTAATTTTCATTGAAAGTGTGAACCGGCTCAAAGTAGGTGTATTGACGAACAACAACGCCCTCACCAGTTAAGGTGATGGCAATCAAAAGATTACGGGCTGATGTTTATGTCGTCAGCTATTGCTGGTCCGATTCTGCCAGGTCGTCTTGCTCCTGGCCCAAGAGCGATAATTCCAACAATGCATAACGGTGCTCAACGAAGTTGTGTACGTTGTTAGCAACCGCTAATTTGAACAGTGCCGTAGCGCTGTCCATATCCCCCAGACTTAGGTAGTACTTACCTAAATAGAAGTTGGTTTCACTGAGATGCTCAGCGAGCGAGGTGTTATCCGTTGCGTCCGCCTTGAGGCGTTCCATTAGCGTTGCTTCGCTAATGTTGCCCAGGTAGAACTCGACAATGTTCCATCCCCATTGTTCCTTGTCCGATTTCTCGAAGCGCTGTTTCAGTGCTTCTTTGGCCTGCTTCTCATCGAGCTTCTGCTCAACGATGTAAAGCCACAGGCTGCGGAAAGGATCATTAGGATCGTCTTGATAAAACGCCAGCAGATCATCTTGCGCTAACTTATCACGACCGCCGTAATACAATGCGATACCGCGATTCAAGTGCGCGTAGTTGTAAGTTGGATCAAGCTCAAGTACAGAATCAAACGCTTCATAGGCAGCATCAAAATTGCCTGCCTGCGTTAAGTAAATGCCTAAGTAATTGAATACTTCAGGCATATCAGGTCGAATTGCCAGCGCTTGTGAAAAATCATTCCGCGCTAATGCCCTCAGACCGAGACTATCATACAACACTCCGCGCTCATATAAAAGCTGTGCGCGTTCGTCATCGGTTAAAGCCCGACTGGCAAGAATTTGTTCCATGCGTGCCAGAATCACTTCCTGCTGCAAAGTCGGTTGCAATGGCACTGCGAGGACTTCGCTCTTACGCCAGGCAGAGTTGCTGCATCCTGCCAGCGTTAAAGCTGTCGCAACGAAACACCAGCGCAAAAAAGGCTTCATTTCCCACTCCCGAAGACAACTATTGGATGAACGTCCTGTCCCCCGGCGGCTTAACAAGGCGTCCTGCCTGATAATAAACCCTCCGCCGAAGCGGAGGGCAAATGCTACCTTACTCGCCCTGTTCTGCGGCTGGCGCTTCTGGCGCAGCGGCAGGAGACTGCTCGGTTGCTTCTTTAATGCTCAGACGGATACGGCCCTGACGGTCAACTTCCAGAACCTTAACCGGCACTTCCTGACCCATCTGCAGGTAATCGGTCACTTTCTCAACGCGCTTGTCAGCGATCTGAGAGATGTGAACCAGACCTTCTTTACCGCCACCGATGGCAACGAATGCGCCAAAGTCAACGATACGGGTCACTTTACCGGCATAGATACGGCCCACTTCGATCTCTGCAGTGATCTCTTCGATGCGGCGGATAGCGAATTTCGCTTTTTCGCCGTCGGTTGCTGCGATCTTCACAGTACCGTCATCTTCGATTTCGATCGTGGTGCCAGTCTCTTCGGTCAGCGCACGGATTACGGAACCGCCCTTACCGATAACGTCTTTGATCTTGTCTGGATTGATCTTGATGGTGTGGATACGCGGAGCGAACTGAGAAATGTCGCCACGTGGCGCGTTAATCGCCTGTTCCATCACGCCCAGGATGTGCAGACGCGCACCTTTAGCCTGGTTCAGAGCAACCTGCATGATCTCTTTGGTGATACCTTCAATTTTGATATCCATCTGCAGCGCAGAGATACCTTCGCGGGAACCCGCGACTTTGAAGTCCATATCGCCCAGGTGGTCTTCGTCGCCCAGGATGTCAGACAGAACAACAAAGTTGTCGCCTTCTTTCACCAGACCCATAGCGATACCAGCCACAGCGGCTTTGATTGGTACGCCTGCATCCATCAGCGCCAGAGAGGCACCACACACGGAAGCCATGGAAGAAGAACCGTTAGATTCGGTGATTTCAGAAACCACACGCACGGTGTACGGGAATTTGTCAGCTTCTGGCATCACTGCCAGTACGCCGCGCTTCGCCAGACGACCGTGACCAATTTCACGACGCTTCGGCGAGCCAACCATACCGGTCTCACCTACGGAGTACGGAGGGAAGTTGTAGTGGAACAGGAAGCTGTCAGTACGCTCGCCCATCAGTTCGTCGATGTTCTGTGCGTCACGTGCGGTACCCAGGGTCGCGGTAACCAGCGCCTGCGTTTCGCCACGGGTGAACAGTGCGGAACCGTGAGTACGTGGCAGTACGCCAGTACGAACGTCCAGACCACGGATCATGTCTTTTTCGCGGCCATCGATACGCGGTTCGCCTGCCAGTACGCGGCTACGAACGGTGTTTTTCTCGATAGCGTGCAGAATTTCGCTCAGCTCGTTAGCATCCAGGGATTCATCTTCAGCCAACAGCGTCGCGATGGTTTCAGATTTGATGACGTCAACCTGAGCGTAACGCTCTTGTTTGTCGGTGATGCGGTATGCATCGCTCAGACGTGCGCCTGCCAGTGCAGCAACGCGTGCATTCAGCGCGTCGTTAACCGCTTCTGGCTGCCAGTCCCAACGTGGTTTACCGGCTTCTTTCACCAGGTCGTTGATGTTCTGGATAACGATCTGCTGCTGGTCGTGGCCAAATACCACAGCGCCCAGCATCTGGTCTTCGCTCAGCAGTTCAGCTTCGGATTCAACCATCAGAACCGCTGCTTCAGTACCGGCAACCACCAGGTCCAGCTTACTTTCTTTCAGCTCTTCCTGGGTTGGGTTCAGCACATACTGGTCGTTGATGTAGCCAACGCGCGCGGCACCGATTGGGCCATTGAATGGAATACCAGACAGTGACAGGGCAGCAGATGCGCCGATCATAGCAACGATGTCCGGGTTAACCTGTGGGTTAACGGAAACAACGGTCGCGATAACCTGTACTTCGTTAACGAAGCCTTCCGGGAACAGTGGACGAACCGGGCGGTCAATCAGACGCGCGATCAGGGTTTCGCCTTCGCTTGGACGGCCTTCACGACGGAAGAAACCACCCGGGATTTTACCGGCAGCGTAGGTACGCTCCTGGTAGTTAACAGTCAGCGGGAAGAAGTCCTGACCTGGTTTAGCTTTTTTCTGGCCTACAACGGTAACGAATACCGCGGTGTCATCCATGCTTACCATAACGGCAGCAGTAGCCTGACGTGCCATCATGCCGGTTTCCAGCGTGACGGTATGTTGACCATACTGGAATTTACGAACGATCGGATTCAGCAAAGTTCTGTCCTTTCTTAAATGTATGACAGCACACCACAGGTGTGCTGACGATTTAACCCGACCTTCTTCGCATCCTCGCGACTAATGACAACCGACACCCCCATGGGTGAAGCCTCTCATTAGCCGCGCGAACCTCTGCAATGAAGATCATTTATAGCAACAATACAATAGTTTCCAGTGAATTGCTGCCGTCTGGTTGAAAAAAGGGGCCATCAGGCCCCCTTTTCTGAAACTCGCAAGACTTAGCGACGCAGACCCAGACGCTCGATCAGCGCGGTGTAACGTGCAACATCTTTACGTTTCAGGTAGTCGAGCAGTTTACGACGCTGAGAAACCATACGCAGCAGACCACGACGGCTGTGGTGATCTTTTTTGTGCTCTGCAAAGTGACCCTGCAGGTGGTTAATCTGTGCAGTCAGCAGTGCAACCTGAACTTCGGTAGAACCGCTGTCGTTAGTACCACGACCAAACTCAGAAACGATTTTAGCTTTAGCTTCAACGCTTAGAGACATTTTCAAACTCCAGAATATAAAGAATGTAAGGATGCCGATCTCTAATTCAGCAATCCCAGTATACGACCAACAAATTGTTAAACAATTTGCAGATCGTTAAGCGGCGATATTCTACTCGTCTCCCCTGCTTATCGCAAGGTGAGGTGTTATCGCCGTCACGCTTCGATCGGATACTCGACGACCAGACGACGCGGCGCAACGCGCCCTTCACCGTCCATTTCGCCCATACCGATGAATTTCCCGTCGTCACCTTCCGTCACGCGTACCAGCCCTTCAAGCGGCGCATCCGCCGTACGAACCGGGTTGCCGTTCTTAAAGTAAACGGACGATGTTAAAGGAAGATTAACGATCGGGAAGTCCGCCGCCGGACTGTCCATTGGCATCAGCAAGGGATCCAGCAATTCTGCTGGCGCTATTCCCTGCACTTCCGCCTGTTCAACCAGCTCGCGAAGATGCTCAAGCGTCACCATGCGTTCGACCGGGTACTTGCTGACAGCCAGACGACGCAAGTAAATCACATGCGCCCCGCAGCCCAGCTTTTCACCGAGGTCATCGATGATGGTACGAATATAGGTGCCTTTCGAACAGTGTACTTCCAGCTCCAGCTCATCGCCTTCATGGCGAATGAACAGCAGTTCATACACGGTAATCGGACGGGCTTCACGCGGAACGTCGATGCCCTGGCGCGCATATTCGTAGAGCTTCTTGCCCTGATATTTCAGCGCCGAATACATCGACGGCACCTGCATCGTGTCACCACGGAAGCTTTCCAGCGCCGCATCAAGCTGCTCTGCGCTGAAGGTCACCGGGCGCTCTTCCACGACCTGGCCATCCGCGTCGGAGGTATCCGTGCGCTGGCCCAGCTTAGCGATAACGCGATAACGCTTATCGGAATCCAGCAGATACTGGGAGAACTTTGTCGCCTCTCCCAGGCAGACCGGCAGCATACCGGTCGCCAGCGGATCCAGCGCGCCCGTATGGCCCGCACGGTTGGCGTTAAAAATACGCTTCACTTTTTGCAGTACGTCGTTGCTGGATGCGCCCTGCGGTTTATCCAGCAGCAGTACGCCATGCACGTCGCGACCGCGACGACGAGGACGACTCATCAGTCCTCCTTGCTGTCGTCCGCTGGGTTCACACGACGCTCATCGTCATGTTTCACCACGCTGGTCACCAGGTTGGACATGCGCATACCTTCTACCAGCGAGTTATCGTAGAAGAAGGTCAGCTCAGGCACGATACGCAGACGCATCGCTTTGCCGAGCAGAGAGCGGATGAAACCAGATGCTTCCTGCAGCGCTTTAATGCCGTTTTTCACCGCGGCTTCGTCCTGATCGTTCAGGAAAGTCACGAACACTTTGGCATAAGCCAGATCGCGGGACATCTCAACGCCAGACACGGTGGTCATCATACCAATACGCGGGTCTTTAATTTCACGTTGCAGAATGAGTGCGATCTCTTTTTGCATTTCCTGCGCTACGCGCTGAGGGCGACCGAATTCTTTCGCCATAATAAATTCTCCAGACAAAAAAGGGGCTAAAAGCCCCTTTTAAAATTATTGCCGGGTGGCGCTTCGCTTACCCGGCCTACGCTAGTTAATCT
This sequence comes from Enterobacter sp. ENT02, assembly GCF_019219165.1. Taxonomy (NCBI): domain Bacteria; kingdom Pseudomonadati; phylum Pseudomonadota; class Gammaproteobacteria; order Enterobacterales; family Enterobacteriaceae; genus Enterobacter; species Enterobacter sp. ENT02. Next base: position 116,330 of record NZ_JAHUWD010000003.1, on the reverse strand, counting down.
TCTAAGGATTTTGGGTTGCAACAAGGCGGCAAGCTCGTGAATCCCCGGGAGCATAGATAACTATGTGACCGGGGTGAACGAGCGCAGCCAACGCAGTGGCGGCCCAAAAGCCGACGAAGATTAAGCGATGGTACGCTGAATTTCGATGATCTCGAACACTTCGATCATATCGCCAACGCGAACGTCGTTGTAGTTCTTCACGCCGATACCACATTCCATGCCGTTACGGACTTCGTTAACGTCATCTTTGAAGCGGCGCAGGGATTCCAGCTCGCCTTCGTAGATAACCACGTTGTCACGCAGTACGCGGATTGGGTTGTGACGCTTGATGTTACCTTCGGTAACCATACAGCCCGCGATCGCACCAAATTTCGGTGATTTGAACACGTCACGTACTTCAGCCAGACCGATGATCTGCTGTTTCAGCTCAGGAGACAGCATGCCGCTCATCGCTGCTTTCACTTCGTCGATCAGGTTATAGATGACGGAGTAGTAGCGCAGATCCAGGCTTTCAGCTTCAATCACTTTACGCGCAGACGCATCCGCACGAACGTTGAAGCCAACCAGGATAGCGTTAGAGGCAGCAGCCAGGGTTGCGTCGGTTTCGGTGATACCACCTACGCCAGAACCGATGATCTTCACTTTCACTTCGTCGGTAGACAGTTTCAGCAAGGAATCGGAGATCGCTTCCACAGAACCCTGAACGTCAGCTTTCAGAACAACGTTCACTTCGTGAACTTCGCCCTCGGTCATGTTCGCGAACATGTTCTCGAGTTTAGATTTCTGCTGACGAGCCAGTTTAACTTCACGGAATTTACCCTGACGATACAGTGCAACTTCACGCGCTTTCTTCTCGTCACGCACAACGGTCACTTCGTCACCGGCAGCCGGAACACCGGACAGGCCCAGGATTTCCACTGGAATGGACGGACCCGCTTCCAGCACTTCCTGACCCAGTTCGTTACGCATCGCACGAACGCGACCGTATTCGAAGCCACACAGAACGATGTCGCCTTTGTTCAGAGTACCTTCGCGAACCAGAACGGTTGCAACCGGACCACGACCTTTATCCAGGAAGGATTCGATAACCGCGCCGCTTGCCATACCTTTACGAACCGCTTTGAGCTCCAGAACTTCAGCCTGCAGCAGGATAGCGTTCAGCAGGTCGTCAATACCGGTACCCGCTTTTGCAGATACTGGGATGAACTGTGCTTCACCGCCCCACTCTTCCGGCATAACGCCGTACTGAGACAGTTCGTTCTTCACGCGATCCATATCGGCTTCTGGCTTATCGATTTTGTTGACTGCAACAACCAGAGGTACCTGCGCCGCTTTTGCGTGCTGGATAGCTTCAATGGTCTGTGGCATCACGCCATCGTCTGCCGCAACAACCAGTACAACGATATCCGTTGCCTGAGCACCACGAGCACGCATTGAGGTAAACGCTGCGTGGCCTGGGGTATCCAGGAAGGTGATCATGCCGTTTTCGGTTTCTACATGGTAAGCACCGATGTGCTGGGTAATACCACCCGCTTCGCCGGATGCCACTTTAGTCGAGCGAATGTAGTCAAGCAGAGAGGTTTTACCGTGGTCAACGTGACCCATGATGGTCACAACAGGTGCACGCGGTTCAGCCGCTGCGCCAGTGTCACGGTCGCTCATTACTGCTTCTTCCAGCTCGTTTTCACGACGCAGGATAACTTTGTGGCCCATCTCTTCAGCAACCAGCTGTGCGGTTTCCTGGTCGATGACCTGGTTGATGGTCGCCATTGCACCCAGCTTCATCATCGCTTTGATGACCTGAGAGCCTTTAACGGCCATCTTGTTCGCCAGATCGCCAACGGTGATGGTTTCACCAATCACAACGTCACGGTTAACGGCCTGAGCTGGCTTCTGGAAGCCCTGCTGCAGAGCGGAACCTTTACGCTTGCCGCCTTTACCACCGCGAACGGCTGCACGCGCTTCTTCACGGTCAGCTTTAGATTCAGCGTGCTTGTTACCTTTTTTCGCTGGACGCGCGGCTTTGGTGTTGCGACCACGGCCACGGCCGCCTTCAACTTCACGGTCGTTGTCGTCTTCAGCCTGACGCGCGTGCTGAGAAGTGGTTACATGATAGTCGCTGGTGTCTTCAGTCGTTTCAGCGGTATTCACGCCATTCTTCTCGTTTTCTTCTGCCATACGGCGCGCTTCTTCAGCAACACGGCGAGCTTCTTCTTCTAGCTTACGGCGGGCTTCTTCTTCCGCTTTACGCTTCAGCTCGGCAGCTTCATTTTCACGGCGGGCTTTTTCAGCCTGGGCGGTTTTGGTCATTTCGTCTGTCTGTTGATTGCTCACTTTGTCTTTTTCCGCAGCGTCACGCTTCACTTTATCACTTGCGTCGCGTTTCGCTTTTTCTGCGGCCTCACGTTCAGCTTTTAATTCTGCTTCACGTTTGGCGGTTGCTTCCGCCGCACGCTGAGCTTGTTCTTCCGCTTCACGCTGTGCCTGCTCTTCCGCAGCAAGGCGTTCTGCCTCTTGCGGATCACGTTTTACAAAGGTGCGCGTCTTGCGGACTTCAATTTGTACCGATTTACTTTTGCCACCGGTACCAGGGATGTTTAACGTGCTACGCGTTTTGCGCTGCAGCGTTAACTTGTCAGGCGTAGAGCCGTGTTCACGGTTCAGGTGCGTTAACAAGGTTTGTTTTTCTTGCGCGGTCACCGAGTCATCAGCGGACTTCGGGATCCCTGCATCAGCAAATTGCTGTACCAGGCGGTCCACGGAGGTCTGAATCTCAGCAGCCAGCGATTTTACAGTTACATCAGTCATGCTGTTCCTTCCTGCTACAGTTTATTACGCTTCGTCGCCGAACCAGCAAATATTACGTGCGGCCATGATGAGCTCGCCGGCTTTCTCGTCGGTTAAACCTTCGATATCAGCCAGGTCATCAACGCCTTGCTCAGCGAGATCTTCCAGCGTACAAACACCACGGGCAGCCAGCTTGAACGCAATCGCACGATCAAGACCTTCCAGATTCAGCAGGTCATCAGCCGGCTTCTTATCGCCAAGGCTTTCTTCCTGAGCCAGTGCCAGGGTGGTCAGTGCGTTTTTAGCGCGTTCACGCAGGGCTTCAACAGTCTGTTCATCCAGACCGTCAATTTCAAGCAGCTCTTTCATTGGCACATAGGCCAGTTCTTCCAGCGTAGAGAAACCTTCTTCAACCAGAACAGTGGCGAAATCTTCGTCAATGTCGAGGTATTTAGTGAAGGTATCGATCGCCGCATGGGCTTCAGCCTGATGCTTAGCCTGCAGGTCGTCAACGGTCATCACGTTGAGTTCCCAGCCGCTCAGCTGTGACGCCAGACGTACGTTCTGACCGTTACGGCCAATCGCCTGCGCCAGGTTGCCCGCTTCTACAGCGATATCCATGGTGTGTTTGTCTTCGTCAACAACGATAGACGCTACATCAGCCGGAGCCATTGCGTTGATCACGAACTGCGCCGGGTTGTCGTCCCACAGAACGATATCGATACGCTCGCCGCCCAGTTCGGTCGAAACCGCCTGAACACGCGCGCCGCGCATACCGACGCAAGCACCGACCGGGTCGATACGCTTGTCGTTGGTTTTCACCGCAATTTTCGCACGGGAACCCGGATCGCGAGCCGCCGCTTTGATCTCGATAACTTCTTCACCGATTTCCGGCACTTCGATACGGAACAGTTCAACCAGCATTTCTGGTTTAGAACGGGTCACGAACAGCTGTGCACCACGCGCTTCAGGACGCACGGCGTACAGAACACCACGGATACGGTCGCCTGGACGGAAGTTTTCACGCGGCAGCATGTCTTCGCGCAGGATTACGGCTTCAGCGTTACCCGGCATCCCTTCGGATTTGATCTCCAGAGAGATGTTGTCGCGATTCACTTTCTTCACCACGCCGGTGATGATTTCGCCTTCCTGATCGCGGAACTGATCGACAACCAGCGCGCGCTCGGCTTCGCGAACTTTCTGCACGATAACCTGTTTAGCGGTCTGGGTCGTGATACGGTCGAAGGTCACAGATTCAATCTGATCTTCAACGTACTCACCCACGTTCAGACTTTCGTCTTCATAACGCGCCGCTTCCAGCGTGATCTCTTTGGTCGGCTGGGTCACTTCTTCAACGATTACCCAACGACGGAATGTATCGAAGTCACCGCTTTTACGATCGATTTCTACGCGAACATCGATCTCTTGTTCGTATTTTTTCTTGGTTGCTGTAGCCAGTGCACTTTCCAGCGCTTCGAAAATCTTCTCACGCGGCAGTGATTTCTCGTTGGAGACGGCTTCAACAACAGCCAAAATTTCTTTGTTCATCGCGGGCTTTTCACCTCAATCCAGACTGTTAAAAGTGGGGAACCAGGTTCGCCTTCTGGATATTACTCAGCGCGAACACTTCATCTTTGCCGTCGACTGTCACCGTGATCATTTCACCATCAACGGCTTTGATAATTCCCTGCCATTTACGGCGGTTCTGTACGGCCATACGCAGAACGAGAGCCACTTCTTCACCGGTAAAGCGCACATAGTGCTCGGCCGTGAACATCGGGCGATCGAGGCCAGGTGAGGAAACTTCCAGGTTGTACGCAACGGTAATCGGGTCTTCAACATCAAGAACCGCACTCACCTGGTGGCTAACATCAGCACAATCATCAACATTGATGCCATCTTCACTATCAATATAGATGCGCAGCGTCGATGTACGGCCGCGAACGAATTCGATGCCGACCAGTTCGTAGCCCAGTGCTTCGACCGGTGCAGTAATCATCTCTGTTAATTTTTGCTCTAATGTGGACAAGCCCACCCCCAAGACATAAAAAAAGGGCGTAAAGCCCAGTTATTCTGTAGTCAGATAACAAAAAACCCCGATAAATCGGGGCTTTAGATAACTGAACCCTATAGCCACAACTGTGGCCTGGAGCACTCTCCGAAAGAATTTTTTCAAATCCAGCTACGAAGGCTCTAAGTCTTCACAGTATATTTGAAAAAGAACTTTATGGGAAAGTGGTTGCGGGGGCCGGATTTGAACCGACGACCTTCGGGTTATGAGCCCGACGAGCTACCAGGCTGCTCCACCCCGCGCCTGAAACGTGGCAAATTCTACGCGTTTTAGGTAGAAAATGCAAATAATGCTGGGATTTGGTACCGAAGACGGGACGTAAAATCGGCGTTCAGTATATTGATAGTTGACCCCGCCTGTCAAGGCGACTTCCGCCAGATCGATTAGACCAAATTTTTTACAAAAAACGCATGAGTCTCTTCCGGTCTTCGGCAAAAGATGATTAAATGAATACTCACTTATTTTGCATAAAAATGCACAAGAGAGCGAAAGCGGTCTCTAATCAGTCAATCAAGCAGGGTTTTATTATATGACGACGATTCTCAAGCATCTTCCGGTAGGACAACGTATTGGCATCGCTTTCTCAGGCGGCCTGGATACCAGCGCTGCACTGCTGTGGATGCGCCAGAAGGGAGCGGTTCCGTATGCATATACTGCGAACCTGGGACAGCCAGATGAGGAAGATTATGACGCGATCCCTCGTCGTGCCATGGAGTATGGCGCAGAGAACGCACGACTGATTGACTGCCGCAAACAGCTGGTAGCCGAAGGTATCGCTGCGATTCAGTGCGGTGCTTTTCATAACACCACTGGCGGCCTGACCTATTTCAATACCACTCCGCTGGGCCGCGCCGTGACGGGCACCATGCTGGTTGCCGCCATGAAAGAAGATGGCGTGAATATCTGGGGTGACGGCAGTACCTATAAAGGCAACGATATCGAACGTTTCTATCGTTATGGCCTGCTGACCAACGCCGAGCTGCAGATTTACAAACCGTGGCTGGATACCGACTTCATCGACGAACTGGGTGGTCGTCATGAGATGTCTGAATTCATGATTGCCTGCGGTTTTGACTATAAGATGTCCGTCGAAAAAGCGTACTCCACCGATTCCAATATGCTGGGTGCAACGCACGAAGCGAAAGACCTGGAATTCCTGAACTCCAGCGTGAAGATCGTTAACCCGATCATGGGCGTGAAGTTCTGGGACGAGAACGTCAAAATTCAGGCTGAAGAAGTCACCGTACGCTTCGAGCGCGGCCATCCGGTTGCTCTGAACGGTAAAACTTTCTCAGACGACGTTGAGCTGATGCTGGAAGCTAACCGCATTGGCGGTCGTCACGGTCTGGGCATGAGCGATCAGATTGAAAACCGTATCATCGAAGCGAAAAGCCGTGGCATCTATGAAGCCCCGGGAATGGCGCTGCTGCACATCGCTTACGAGCGCCTGCTGACCGGTATTCATAACGAAGACACTATCGAACAGTATCACTCTCATGGTCGTCAGTTGGGTAAACTGCTGTACCAGGGCCGCTGGTTCGATCCGCAGGCGCTGATGCTGCGTGATGCACTGCAGCGTTGGGTGGCAAGCGCGATCACCGGTGAAGTAACGCTGGAACTGCGTCGCGGCAATGACTACTCCATCCTGAATACCGTGTCTGACAACCTGACCTATAAAGCAGAACGTCTGACCATGGAGAAAGGTGATTCGGTCTTCTCTCCGGATGACCGTATCGGTCAACTGACCATGCGTAACCTGGACATCACCGATACCCGTGAGAAGCTGTTCAACTATATTGAGAATGGCTTGCTTTCCGCGAACTCAGGTAACGGACTGCCGCAGGTTGAGAACCTGGAACACAGCGATAAGAAGTAATCGACTGCAAGACATGCAAAAGGCGCCCAACAGGCGCCTTTTTTATTTGGTATTTTTAGGGCGGGTAAGCGCAGCGCCACCCGTCATTTTGGCCGCCACCACAATATACAGACGAAAAAAAAGACGTCTTGCGACGTCTTTCTTCTGGAATATTGGTACCGAGGATGGGACTCGAACCCACAAGCCCGTTAGGGCACTACCACCTCAAGGTAGCGTGTCTACCAATTCCACCACCTCGGTACTGAATACTTACTGCGGGATATCGCTGGTCGGCTTAGCCGGTGCAGCTGGCTGAGTTTGCTCAGTTTTCGCTGGCGCGCTCAGATTTTCCCACTCGCTTCCTTTACTGGTCTTGTTGCTGTTGATATTACCCAGCACCAGACTGATGATGAAGAACAGCGTAGCCAGAATCGCCGTTGTACGGGTCATGAAGTTCGCAGAACCACTTGAACCAAACAGCGTACCGGAAGCGCCTGCTCCGAAGGAGGCTCCCATATCAGCGCCTTTACCTTGCTGCAGCATGATCAGCGCTACAAGAGCGATGGCTACAATAAGGAAAATAACTAAAAGAGCTTCGTACATAATCAACCTGTTCCTTGCGGATTTGCCGCATACCAATGCTTCGACCAATTAGCAGGATTTTTGTTTCCCACTGAAGCGGGTGTGAATACTAACCAAAGCGAATGACCTTCGCAAGGGCATTTTCGACGCATTGTATCAACTGCGGAAAAAAACAGCAAAAAGCCATTAAATGCTTAAAACAAAGGCGGCAAGCGCCGCCTTTTTAAACACTTACTGTGAAAAGTTATGCAGCTTTCACCGCATCCGCAATGCGATGCGCGAATTCAGTCACCTGCGCTTCGTCTTCGCCTTCAACCATCACGCGAATCAGTGGCTCGGTACCCGATTTACGCAGCAGTACACGGCCACGATTGCCCAAGGCCGCTTCAACGTCAGCCATCACCGCTTTCACGTTGTCATTTTCAAGCGGATCGCCTTTACCTGCTGTGAAACGCACGTTAACGAGGATTTGCGGGAACATCTTCATACCGCTGCAGAGATCGTGCAGGCTCATATGGTTGCGCGCCATGGCAGCAACAACCTGCAGACCCGCCACGATGCCGTCACCGGTGGTGGTTTTATCGAGCAGGATCACGTGACCGGAGTTTTCCGCACCGATTCGCCAGCCCTTCTCCTGCAATTTTTCCAGCACATAGCGGTCGCCCACTTTCGCGCGGACAAACGGAATACCGAGCTGTTTCAGCGCCAGCTCCAGGCCCATGTTGCTCATCAGCGTACCTACCGCGCCGCCACGCAGCTGCCCCTGACGCAGACCTTCACGTGCAATGATGTAGAGGATCTGATCGCCGTCGACCTTGTTACCTTCGTGGTCGACCATGATCACACGGTCACCGTCGCCATCGAGAGCAATACCCAGATCGGCTTTTTCCGCCAGCACGCGCGCCTGCAGGGCACGCACGTCCGTCGCTCCCACCTCTTCGTTGATGTTAAGACCATCCGGCTCACAGCCGATGGTGATGACTTTCGCACCCAGCTCGCGGAAAACATTCGGAGCAATGTGGTAGGTCGCGCCGTTTGCACAGTCCACCACAATTTTAAGATTGGCCAGACTCAGCTCATTCGGGAAGGTGCCTTTGCAGAATTCGATATAGCGACCCGCGGCATCGACGATACGGTTCGCTTTACCCAGCTCAGCGGAGTCGACACAGGTGATCTCTTTTTCCATTTCCGCTTCAATGGCCTCTTCAACATCATCCGGCAGCTTGGTGCCGTCAATGGAGAAGAACTTGATGCCGTTGTCGTAGAACGGGTTATGAGAAGCCGAGATAACAATCCCCGCTTCCGCACGGAAGGTGCGCGTCAGGTAAGCCACAGCAGGCGTTGGCATTGGGCCTGTAAAGGAGGCAGAAAGCCCCGCCGCTGCCAGACCGGCTTCCAGCGCAGATTCCAGCATATAGCCTGAGATACGGGTGTCTTTACCGATGATGATCTTACGGGAACCATGACGTGCCAGCACCTTGCCAGCAGCCCAGCCCAGCTTCAGGACAAAATCAGGGGTGATTGGAGCATCGCCTACGCGCCCACGGATACCATCGGTACCAAAATATTTACGATTACTCATAGCGTTTGTTTTCCTTCGCTGCCAGTGTGGCTTCCACCACACGCATGGCTTCTACTGTTTCTTTTACGTCATGGACACGAATAATGTGCGCGCCTTGCATCGCCGCGATCACCGCGCAGGCCAGGCTACCACTCAGGCGTTCACTCGGCCCCACATTCAGCAACTGCCCAATCATCGACTTTCTCGACATCCCCACCAACAACGGCAGGCCGAAGTGATGAAATTCTGATAAGCGCGCAAGCAGCGCATAATTGTGAGAGAGATTTTTACCGAAACCGAACCCCGGGTCGAGCAGCAATTTCTCTTTTGCGATGCCCGCACGCTCGCAGCGCGCAATATGCTCAATAAAGAAGCGATTCACATCGGCAAAGACATCGTCGTACTTCGGCGCTTCCTGCATGGTTTTCGGCTGCCCCTGCATGTGCATCAGGCAGACCGGTAGGCCAGTTTCCGCCGCCGCCTCAATCGCGCCAGGCTCAGTCAGTGAGCGAATGTCATTGATAATGTGAGCGCCTACTCTCGCCACTTCACGAATCACCTCAGGTTTCGACGTGTCAACGGAGATCCACACCTCAAATCGCTGAGCAATAGCCTCAATCACGGGCACCACGCGCGCCAGCTCTTCTTCCACAGAAACGTCCGCCGCGCCCGGGCGCGTCGATTCTCCACCGACATCAATGATGGTGGCACCTGCATTGATCATTAAATTTGCGTGCTTAACCGCCTCGATAAGCGTGTTATGCGTGCCGCCGTCAGAGAAGGAGTCAGGGGTAACATTCAGGATCCCCATCACATGCGGATGCGAGAGATCGAGATGCGAGTCCTGGGCGAAGAGTTTCATGGCTAAAATCCCTGGTATTAATAAGGTTTAACGGATAAGAAAAACCCCGGAGCAAGCTCCAGGGTTTGAGGTACAGACAAACATTTCAACAGAAGAGACTTACTTGTCGCCCAACTGTTCTGACATGGTATTACCCGGGTTTGGCGTACGCGGTTCATCAACCGGGCGCGGCGCACGCGGGGTGCCATTGTTGTCAGAATTGTTGGAAGCACCAGGATCTTCCCAGCCAGCTGGCGGACGCACTTCACGGCGTGCCATCAGGTCGTCAATCTGCGGTGCATCGATGGTCTCATATTTCATGAGCGCATCTTTCATCGAATGCAGGATGTCCATATTGTCGTTCAGGATCTGGCGAGCACGTGCATAGTTACGCTCTACCAAAGATTTTACTTCCTGGTCGATGATACGTGCCGTCTCATCGGACATATGTTTCGCTTTAGCCACAGAACGGCCCAGGAACACTTCACCCTCTTCCTCTGCATACAGCAGCGGACCGAGTTTGTCGGAGAAGCCCCACTGCGTCACCATGTTACGTGCCAGGTTTGTCGCGACTTTGATGTCGTTGGACGCACCGGTAGAAACATGTTCCACACCATAGATAATCTCTTCTGCCAGACGACCGCCGTACAGGGTCGAGATCTGGCTTTCCAGCTTCTGACGGCTGGCGCTGATCGCGTCGCCTTCAGGCAGGAAGAAGGTCACACCCAGCGCGCGACCACGTGGGATAATCGTCACTTTATGCACCGGATCGTGTTCCGGTACCAGGCGACCGATAATCGCGTGACCTGCTTCGTGGTATGCCGTGGACTCTTTCTGCGCTTCCGTCATCACCATGGAGCGACGTTCCGCACCCATCATGATTTTGTCTTTCGCTTTCTCGAACTCCACCATGGACACCACGCGCTTGTTACCGCGAGCGGCAAACAGGGCAGCTTCGTTGACCAGGTTAGCCAGATCCGCACCGGAGAAGCCCGGGGTACCGCGCGCAATAATTGCTGCGTCGATATCTGGCGCCAGCGGTACACGACGCATGTGGACTTTCAGAATCTGTTCACGACCGCGAACATCCGGCAGACCCACCACGACCTGACGGTCGAAACGGCCTGGACGCAGCAGCGCTGGGTCAAGTACGTCCGGACGGTTAGTCGCCGCGATAACGATAATACCTTCGTTACCTTCGAAGCCGTCCATTTCAACCAGCATCTGGTTCAGCGTCTGCTCACGTTCATCATGACCACCACCCAGACCTGCGCCACGCTGGCGGCCTACGGCGTCGATTTCATCGATGAAGATGATGCACGGTGCTGCCTTCTTGGCCTGTTCGAACATGTCACGCACACGAGATGCACCCACACCCACGAACATTTCTACGAAGTCAGAACCTGAAATAGTAAAGAACGGCACCTTCGCTTCACCCGCGATAGCTTTCGCCAGCAGGGTTTTACCGGTACCCGGAGGACCCACCATCAGAACGCCTTTCGGGATCTTACCGCCCAGTTTCTGGAAACGGCTCGGCTCACGCAGGTATTCAACCAGTTCGCCCACTTCTTCTTTTGCTTCGTCACAACCTGCAACGTCAGCAAACGTGGTCTTGATCTGATCTTCCGTCAGCATACGCGCTTTGCTCTTACCGAACGACATGGCACCTTTGCCACCGCCGCCCTGCATCTGACGCATAAAGAAGATCCAGACGCCGATAAGAAGCAGCATCGGGAACCAGGAAATGAAGATAGAAGCCAGCAGGCTTGGTTCTTCTGGCGGCTCGCCGACCACTTTGACGTTTTTAGTCAGAAGGTTATCGAGCAGCTTAGGATCGTTCACCGGGATGTAGGTCGTGTAACGGTTACTATCTTTCTTGGTAACGTTTATCTCACGTCCGTTGATACGCGCTTCGCGAACCTGGTCCTGATTGACCTCCTGCAGGAAGGTAGAATAATCCACCTTGCGGCCATTCGACTCGCTGGGCCCAAAGCTCTGGAATACTGACATCAGCACGACGGCAATGACCAGCCAGAGAATTAGGTTTTTCGCCATGTCACTCAAGGGATTAACCTCACATTACAACTGTGTTAAAAACAGCGTCAGGATACTCTATATCCAGTTTCATTCAAACTTTCGCCTGAAATCTACCGGTTATCATTTTCGCCCGGTCGCTACAATATACACTTCACGGGAACGCGCCCGGGAAGAGTCCGGCTTACGAACTTTAACCTTCGCAAACAGGGAGCGAATTTCCTTAAGGTACTCCTCGAAACCTTCGCCCTGAAACACCTTCACAACAAAACTACCACCAGGCGCTAGTACATCACGACACATTTCTAACGCTAGCTCCACCAGATACATGCCGCGGGGGATATCCACCGCCGGTGTTCCGCACATATTTGGTGCCATATCAGACATGACAACCTGGACCTTACTGTCACCCACACGTTCAAGTAACGCTTTTAGCACTAATTCATCACGAAAATCGCCCTGAAGGAAGTCGACACCGACGATGGGATCCATTGGTAAAAGATCGCATGCGATGATTCGACCCGCTCCGCCGATCTGAGTTACCGCATACTGGGACCATCCGCCAGGGGCAGCACCGAGGTCAACAACCGTCATCCCCGGTTTAAAAAGTTTGTCACTTTGCTGTATTTCATCAAGTTTAAACCAGGCGCGGGAACGTAACCCCTTTTTCTGCGCCTGCAGAACATATTTATCGCTAAAGTGTTCCTGAAGCCAGCGGCTGGAACTGGCAGAACGCTTTTTACCTGTCATTTAACTTTTCCGTCCGGGTTCATCGTTGCTTACCTTTGACGTAAATTTCTACGCTGCTATTTGGCGATATTAGGGAGATGGCGGTAGAATGAACCGTTTTCAATCCCAACGTAAGCAAAAATATACGATGAATCTGAGTACTAAACAAAAACAGCACCTTAAAGGTCTGGCACATCCGCTCAAGCCTGTAGTTATGCTTGGCAACAATGGTTTGACCGAAGGGGTGCTTGCCGAGATTGAACAAGCGCTGGAACACCACGAGCTGATCAAGGTGAAAATCGCCTCTGAAGACAGAGACACTAAAAACCTGATCGTGGAAGCCATCGTGCGCGAAACCGGCGCCTGTAATGTACAGGTCATCGGTAAAACGCTGGTGCTCTACCGCCCATCTAAAGAGCGCAAAATCTCGCTGCCACGTTAAGGATATCCCTAATCGAACACATTTTCTGTGTAAAACGAGGGATTTCTGTCAGCAGGTGAGCAAAATGCCACGCTCCTTGAGTTGTTAAAAGGCCGCTATGCGGCCTTTTTCTTTTCTTTACAATGTATCAACATCTCAGTGGAGAAGCGAATTACAGGTACTCGACCTTAATAATTTCGTATTCCACTTCACCACCTGGGGTACGGATCACGACTACATCATCTTGCTCTTTGCCAATCAGGCCACGCGCGATGGGTGAGTTCACTGAAATGAGGTTCTGCTTAAAGTCAGCCTCATCGTCACCCACGATGCGGTAGGTCTGCTCTTCGTCATTGTCCAGGTTCAGGACGCTCACGGTAGAACCAAAGATCACGCGGCCATTGTTTGGCATCTTAGTGATATCGATCACCTGCGCATTAGACAGCTTTGCTTCGATGTCTTTAATACGCCCTTCACAGAAGCCCTGCTGCTCACGCGCCGCATGGTATTCAGCGTTCTCTTTCAGGTCGCCATGCTCGCGCGCATCCGCAATAGCGGCGATGATTTCAGGGCGACGCACGGATTTCAGGAAATCCAGCTCTTCGCGCAGTTTTTCGGCACCACGTAAGGTCATCGGAATAGCTTGCATTTGTTATACCTCTTAAACATTCCTGTTGGGAGCAGTGTTCCCTGCTCCTGCCCCCCTAAGCGGGCAAGAAGCAAAAAGAAAACCGACCCGGGAGCAACGCCCCAGGTCAGCAGCAATTTTTCAATTTGATACGCATTTTACCGCGAAGTTCACTATGGGTCATCGTTTACTTTGCAGTGCTATGCACCGTAGTATGACGGTTTGTTTTCGGGTTGTTAGCGCGAGATTATGCGATTTTCCAGTTTTATCATCGGATTGACTACCAGTATGGCGTTCGCCGCTCAGGCCGCGAACGTTGATGAGTACATTAATCAGCTGCCCGCAGGCGCTAACCTTGCGCTAATGGTGCAGAAGGTTGGCGCCCAGGCCCCTGACATTGACTTTCACAGTCAACAGATGGCGCTGCCTGCCAGTACCCAGAAGGTGATCACTGCGCTCGCCGCCCTGCTTCAGCTTGGCCCTGACTTCCGGTTTACTACCACGCTTGAGACCAAAGGTAACGTAGAAGGTGGCGAACTGAAAGGCGATCTGATTGCCCGCTTTGGGGGTGATCCAACCTTCAAGCGCCAGGATATCCGCAATATGGTGGCGGTGCTGAAAAAATCCGGCGTGACAAAAATCGATGGCAACGTGCTGATCGATACCTCCATTTTCGCCAGCCACGATAAAGCGCCCGGCTGGCCGTGGAATGACATGACGCAGTGCTTTAGCGCCCCGCCTGCTGCGGCCATCGTTGACCGTAACTGCTTCTCCGTGTCGCTCTACAGCGCCCCCAAGCCGGATGATTTAGCCTTTATCCGCGTGGCGTCCTACTACCCGGTCACGATGTTCAGCCAGGTACGCACATTAGCAAAAGGATCGCCGGATGCGCAGTATTGCGAACTGGACGTCGTGCCGGGCGATCTTAACCGTTTCACTCTCACCGGCTGCCTGACACAGCGTGCCGATCCGCTGCCGCTGGCCTTCGCCATTCAGGACGGAGCGGGTTATGCGGGTGCGATATTGAAAGACGAACTGAAACAGGCTGGCATCACCTATTCTGGCTCACTGATGCGTCAGACACAGGTTAATCAACCGGGTATCGTCATCGCCAGCAAACAGTCTGCGCCGCTACATGACCTGCTTAGGATTATGCTGAAAAAGTCAGATAACATGATTGCTGACACCGTGTTCCGCATGATTGGTCACGCCCGTTTCGGCGTACCCGGTACCTGGCGTGCGGGGTCAGACGCCGTTCGTCAGATCCTGCGCCAGCAGGCGGGGATCGATCTTGGTAATACCATCGCCGTCGATGGCTCCGGGTTATCGCGTCACAATCTGATCTCCCCAGCCACCATGATGCAAGTGCTTCAGTACATTGCCCAACATGACACTGAGCTAAACTTTATTTCGATGCTGCCACTTGCCGGGCATGACGGTTCGCTTCAGTATCGGGCAGGGCTTCATGCTGCGGGTGTTGATGGCAAAGTGTCAGCGAAAACAGGTTCACTGCAGGGGGTTTATAACCTTGCAGGCTTTATCACCACAGCCAGCGGACAACGCATGGCATTCGTGCAGTATCTTTCCGGCTATGCCGTCGAACCGACCGATCAGCGTAATCGCCGTATTCCGCTGGTGCGCTTCGAAAGCAGGCTATACAAGGACATCTACCAGAATAACTAGCGATGAAACTACTCATAGTTGAAGACGATTTGTTATTGCAGGAAGGGTTGGCGCTCGCGCTGGCGAATGAAGGATACGCGCTCGATTGCGCCGCTACGGCGGCAGAAGCCGATGCGCTGATCCAGAGCGGTGAATATAGCCTGGTGATCCTCGATTTAGGTTTACCGGATAAAGACGGCGCGACGCTGCTCAGCCAGTGGCGCCGCCGTGGCGTTGAAAATCCAGTGCTGATCCTCACGGCGCGCGATGCCATTGAAGACCGCATTCACGGTCTGGACTCCGGTGCGGATGATTATCTGGTTAAACCTTTTGCCCTCGCAGAACTTCAGGCGCGCGTGCGGGCACTGATCCGCCGCTATCAGGGACACAGCGATAACATGCTGACTGACGGTGATATTACGCTGAATCTCCAGACGCAGCAGGTGTTGCGTAAGTCTCAGCCTGTCGAAGTGACCCCAAAAGAATTTGCCCTCCTGACGCGTCTCATCATGCGGAGCGGTCAAACAGTACATCGCGAAACGCTGCAGCAGGATATCTACTCCTGGCAGGACGATCCGGGTTCAAATACCCTTGAAGTTCATATTCACAATCTGCGCCGCAAGCTCGGCAAAGAACGGATCAAAACAGTCCGTGGCGTTGGATACCGCCTGGAGAGCCAGAAATGAACAGTATGCGTCGGCGATTAATGGTTTTGCTGGCGATTATCTTGCTGTTTTTTCAGTTAATAAGCGTCATCTGGTTATGGCATGAAAGCCGTGAACAGATTGGCTTTCTGGTGAATGAAACACTCTCGGCGAAAGCACGTAACAAGCACGTTGAGAAAGAGATCCGTGAAGCGATTGCGTCGCTGCTGGTCCCTTCTCTGGTGATGGTCGGTTTTACCCTGCTCTTCTCCTTCTGGGCGGTGACCTGGATAACCCGCCCGCTTAACAAATTACGTGCCAGCCTGGCCAACCGGTCAGCCGACAATCTAACGCCGCTGCCCATGTATTCCGATATGGAAGAAATTGGCGCAGTGACGACATCGCTAAACCAACTGCTGGCGCGTCTTGATCACACCTTACAGCAGGAGCGTCTTTTCACCGCTGATGCCGCACACGAGCTACGCACACCGCTAGCCGGGATTCGGTTGCATCTGGAATTAATGGCCCAGTCTGGCTCATCACAAGCCACCACGTTGATTAGTCGTATCGATCAGTTGATGCACACCGTTGAGCAACTGCTCATGCTGGCGCGAGCCGGACAGGCGATGGCAAGCGGTCACTACGATACCGTCCACTGGACAGAGAATATTATTGCGCCGCTGGGTCTTGAGCACGAAGCCAAAGACCATACGGTGATATGGCCCGCTAAAAGCACTCTTACCGTGCAGGGAGACGCCGTACTCCTGCGCCTGATGCTCAGAAATTTGCTGGAGAATGCCGCCCGCTATAGCCCAACGGGGACGACCATCGAAGTCAAATTAGTGGAAATTGATGGCGGAACGCAGGTCAGCGTGGTGGATCAGGGCCCCGGAATCGATGAGGCACATCGACAGTCCATTACCGAGCCTTTCCGTCGGCTCGACCAGCGCTACGGTGGCAGCGGCCTGGGGCTGAGTATTGTTCAGCGTATCGTCCAACTCCACCATGGTAATTTAATGCTGGAGAACGGCGCTGAGGGCGGCTTAATCGCCAGTTGCTGGTTGCCGTCGACGTTAGGATAAAAAAAAGCCCCTTAGCGGGGCTTCTTTCAGGTATTAATGCTTGTAGATGAACTCAACGCCTTCTTCGTCGTCTTCATCCCAGTCATCGTCCCAGTCTTCATCATCTTCTTCCGCTTCCAGCTCTTCGAGCTGCTGACGGTGGTAGTCATCCCACATGAATTCGACTTTTTCAGGCTGTTTCGCCTCTTCCGCCTGAACGATTGGGTTCTCGATGATAAAGGTCATCACATCCCAGCAGAGATCTTTCACGCCAACCTGGCTTGCCGCAGAGATCAGGTAATATTTATCTTCCCAACCCATCGCTTCAGCAATGGCTTTCGCTTTTGCTTCAGCTTCGGCTTTATCCATCAGGTCGATCTTGTTGAAGACCAGCCAGCGTGGCTTACCTGCGAGTTTTTCGCTGTATTTTTCCAGCTCGCCAATGATGATACGGGCGTTTTCGACCGGATCGGACTCATCGATTGGGTTAATATCAACGATGTGCAGCAATACGCGGCAGCGCTCAAGGTGTTTCAGGAAGCGAATACCCAGTCCTGCGCCTTCTGCTGCGCCCTCGATCAAACCAGGGATATCAGCGACAACAAAGCTCTTTTCGTGGTCCATACGGACAACGCCCAGGCTTGGCACCAGCGTCGTAAACGGATAATCCGCCACTTTTGGCTTAGCGGCTGATACAGCACGGATAAACGTCGATTTACCGGCGTTAGGCATACCCAGCATACCGACGTCAGCCAGCAGCATCAGTTCCAGCTGCAGCTCGCGCGTATCGCCCGGTGTCCCCATGGTTTTCTGACGCGGAGCACGGTTAACCGATGATTTAAAACGGCTGTTACCCAGACCGTGCCAGCCACCTTTAGCAACCAGCAGGCGCTGACCGTGTTTGGTCATATCACCCATGGTTTCACCAGTGCCCTGGTCAATCACTCGCGTACCAACCGGAACCTTGATGTTGACGTCTTTACCACGTTTACCCGTACAGTCACGGCTCTGGCCGTTCTGGCCGCGCTCGGCACGGAAAGATTTTTCGAAACGGTAGTCGATCAGCGTGTTGAGGTTTTCATCCGCCTCCAGCCACACGTCACCACCATCGCCACCGTCACCGCCGTCAGGGCCGCCACGAGGAATATATTTTTCACGGCGGAAGCTTACACAACCGTTACCGCCATCACCTGCCACGACCAGAATCGTCGCTTCATCAACAAACTTCATTTTACTCTCCGTAACTCATTCGCCTGAGCGGGGGACTACTACGACCGCTTCATTTTTGCGCCAACGCCCCCAGAGACGATGACCAATGGCGGAATACATCGCACCCGCAACCACGACAAACGCACCGAGATAACCCAACAAGTTGAGCATCGGCTTGACGAAGACATCGGGCCAGGCCATTGATAACAAATCTGAAAATAACAGCGTAAACAGCGGAGTCAGCGTGATTAACGCACTTACCTGCGCTGCCTGCCAGCGCGCCATTGCTTCAGCCAGCGCGCCATAACCGACCAGCGTATTAAGCCCACAAAAGATGAGGCACGCCAGTTGCCAGTCGCTAAGCTGAGTAATCACACCCGGCTTTGCTAACGGCAGCAATGCTATTGTACACAAAGTGTACAACAAAAGGAGGATCTGCTGTGAGGCCAGACGACGCAATAACACCTTTTGCGCGACGCCATAACTCACCCAGACCGTTGCTGCCCCGACACCGAAAATCACACCCCAGGTGTAATCCGTCAGGCGGGTGAAAATCTCAACCAGGCTGGTGTTGAAAAACATCACCAGACCACAGAGCAGCATACTCGCCCCGATAATCTGCGTTCCGCGCATCTTCTCCTTGAGGATAAAGACGCTGGCAACCATCATGCCGACCGGTGAAAGCTGGCCGATCACCTGCGACGCCGTGGGGCTGAGATATTGCAGGGAGGAGCTAAACAGGATGAAGTTACCGAACAGACCGCCCGTCGCAATAGCCAGTAAAACCAGCCAGCGCGGCTTTCGGAAGAGACGCAGCGGTGGAAGCTTACCTTTGATCGCCAGAATGGCACCGAGGCCTATGCTTGCCATCAGGAAGCGATAAAACACTACCGTCGGCGGCTCCATCACGTCCAGTACCTGCTTCATTGCAATTGGCAGTGCACCCCAGCACATTGCGGTGGTGAGCGCCAAAAGAATACCTATGCCGGCCTGCTGCTTCATGCCCGTTTTCCCTACAGAAAATTTTCCGGGTTTCCAATGTAAAAAGCCCCGCAACACGTTGCGGGGCTTTAATCCGTTACCGGACCGAGAAAACCTTACTCAGCAACGATGCTGATGTATTTACGGTTGTTCGGGCCTTTAACTTCAAATTTCACTTTACCGTCTGCTTTAGCAAACAGAGTGTGGTCACGACCGCAACCTACGTTGTTGCCAGCGTGGAATTTGGTACCACGTTGACGAACGATGATGCTACCCGCCAGAACGGATTCGCCACCGAAACGCTTAACGCCAAGGCGTTTAGCTTCTGAATCGCGACCGTTACGTGTGGAGCCGCCAGCCTTTTTATGTGCCATTTAAATCTCTCCTCAGGTCTTAGGCGCTGATGCCAGTAATTTTCACATCAGTGAACCACTGACGGTGGCCCTGCTGCTTACGGTAGTGCTTACGACGACGAAACTTAACGATTTTAACTTTCTCGCCACGACCGTGTGCAACAACTTCAGCTTTGATCACGCCGCCATCAACGAAAGGAACGCCGATTTTGACTTCTTCACCGTTTGCGATCATCAGAACTTCAGCGAATTCAACAGATTCGCCAGTTGCGATGTCCAGCTTTTCCAGGCGAATGGTCTGACCTTCGCTTACTCGGTGTTGTTTACCACCACTTTGGAAAACCGCGTACATATAAACTCCGCTTCCGCGCACATCCTCGTATGAATCAGAGTGCGCTATAAATATTCACAATAGGGCGCGAATATTACGCAAAACGCGAGCCTTTGACAAGTGCTACCATCAATACATGAAGAAAAAAAACACAACACGTACGGTAACGTTTATCTGAGCCGTTTTTTCAGTACAATCAGCGATACTATTGATAAACCGAAACCCTTTGTGAACCCACACTCCGTGGGATAAACAGGATAAAAAGCCCGGCTTTTGCGATGAATTTAGAAAAAATCAACGAGTTAACCGCGCAAGATATGGCGGGTGTAAATGCAGCAATCCTGGAGCAACTCAACTCTGATGTTCAGCTGATCAATCAGTTGGGCTATTACATCGTTAGCGGCGGCGGTAAACGCATTCGCCCGATGATTGCCATTCTGGCCGCTCGCGCTGTTGGCTATCAGGGAAATGCCCACGTCACGATTGCGGCCCTGATCGAATTTATCCACACAGCCACGCTGCTGCATGATGACGTGGTGGATGAATCAGACATGCGCCGTGGCAAAGCAACCGCGAACGCAGCATTTGGCAACGCAGCCAGCGTTCTGGTGGGGGATTTCATCTATACCCGTGCTTTCCAGATGATGACCAGCCTCGGCTCGCTGAAAGTGCTGGAAGTGATGTCTGAAGCGGTAAACGTTATCGCTGAAGGTGAAGTCCTGCAGTTGATGAACGTTAACGACCCGGATATCACCGAAGAAAACTACATGCGCGTGATTTACAGCAAGACGGCGCGCCTGTTTGAAGCGGCGGCGCAATGCTCTGGCATCCTTGCTGGCTGCACTGAAGCCCAGGAAAAAGGGCTTCAGGATTATGGTCGCTATCTGGGGACTGCCTTCCAGCTGATCGACGATTTGCTGGACTACAGTGCCGATGGCGAAACGCTCGGCAAAAACGTTGGAGATGACCTGAACGAAGGCAAACCAACGCTGCCGCTGCTCCATGCAATGCGTCACGGAACCCCCGAGCAGGCGAAACTGATCCGTGAAGCGATCGAGCACGGAAATGGTCGCCATCTTCTGGAACCTGTACTGGAAACAATGGCATTCTGCGGATCGCTGGAATGGACGCGTCAGCGTGCTGAAGAAGAGGCAGATAAAGCCATCGAAGCACTTCAGGTGATTCCGGACAGCCCGTGGCGTGATGCGCTGATTGGCCTTGCCCATATCGCCGTTCAACGCGATCGTTAATCCTTCCCCCTTCTCCCCGTGGCCACACGGGGAGATTCCAATAAGCGCCAACAAATTCCATAATCACGTTAAATCATCGACTTACGTTCAGCATGAATAAAGCCATGTCATATTCTGAATATCGCTTCCAGTAACGCGAACTTTTTAGAACACATGTTCGAAGAAGGTATAGTAGCCCTGTCATTTCAGAAGAAATGGCGTGGGTGAAAACGAACACAAGGACAGCTTTATGGATATGAAACTGATCGACTGGCACTCAGCGGATATTATTGCGGCGCTGCGCAAAAAAGGGACATCACTGGCGGCGGAATCGCGCCGTAACGGGTTGAGTTCATCGACGCTGGCAAACGCACTGACTCGCCCGTGGCCGAAGGGAGAATTGATTATTGCGACGGCGCTGGAAACGCACCCATGGATCATCTGGCCGTCACGCTATCACGACCCCATAACTCACGAATTTATCGACAGAACGCGCACGATGCGCCAGAAGAAGTTGCAGAAGGAGCAGTCGAAGTAACACTGCACATTTGACAGCATCAGCAATCCCCCGGCCTTTACAGGCCAGGGGGGGGCAAGAACGATTACTCGCCTTTCACACGCTCGATATTTGCACCCAGCGCGCGCAGTTTGTCTTCGATACGCTCATAGCCACGATCGATGTGGTAGATACGGTCAACAACGGTCGTCCCTTCCGCGATACACCCCGCCAGCACCAGGCTTGCAGACGCGCGAAGATCGGTTGCCATCACCTGCGCACCAGACAGTTTTTCCACGCCGTGGCAAATGACCGTGTTGCTTTCGATCTCAGCGTGTGCGCCCATACGGATGAGTTCCGGTACGTGCATGAAGCGGTTCTCGAAGATGGTTTCAGTGATGAAGCCAGTGCCTTCAGCAACCAGGTTTAACAGCGTAAACTGAGCCTGCATGTCCGTCGGGAACGCAGGATGCGGTGCAGTACGCACATTGACGGCTTTTGGACGCTGGCCGTGCATATCAAGGCTGATCCAGTCTTCGCCGATTTCGATATCCGCACCCGCATCGCGCAGTTTAGCCAGCACCGCATCCAGGGTATCAGGCTGTGCGTTGCGACAAACAATCTTTCCGCCAGAGATTGCCGCAGCGACCAGGAAGGTACCGGTTTCGATACGGTCCGGCAGAACGCGATAGACACCGCCGCCCAGGCGTTCAACGCCTTCGATGGTGATGCGGTCAGTACCCTGGCCGGAAATCTTCGCACCCAGCGCCACGAGGAAGTTTGCGGTATCCACAATTTCCGGTTCACGTGCGGCGTTTTCGATGATGGTCGTGCCTTCTGCCAGCGTCGCCGCAGACATAATGGTGACGGTAGCACCCACGCTCACTTTGTCCATGACAATGTGCGCACCTTTCAGACGACCGTTAACGGACGCCTTAACGTAACCTTCTTCCAGTTTGATCTCCGCGCCCAGTTTCTCCAGGCCAAAGATGTGCAGGTCAACCGGACGCGCACCAATGGCGCAGCCGCCCGGCAGTGATACCTGACCCTGACCAAAACGCGCCACCAGGGGGCCAAGCGCCCAGATGGATGCGCGCATGGTTTTCACCAGATCGTATGGCGCAGAGAAGTTGTTCACGTTGCTGGCGTCGATCCAGACGGAGCCGTTACGCTCGACTTTCGTGCCCAACTGGGTGAGCAACTTCATGGTGGTGTCGATATCTTTCAGCTTAGGTACGTTCTGAATTTCTACCGGCTCTTCCGCGAGCAATGCAGCAAAGAGGATGGGCAGCGCAGCGTTTTTTGCGCCAGAAATTGTGACTTCGCCCTGGAGACGCGTTGGCCCCTGTACACGAAATTTGTCCATGTAATTGCTCTCTTATAAATTCAACCGTGCTGCGGGCGTCTCGCCCTCAGCTCAAAAACCGTTTAGTTTGCGATCGCGTGCCCACTCTTGCGGGGTGAACGCTTTAATCGACAGGGCGTGGATGCGGTTATCCGCAATGTATTCCATCAGCGGCGCATAGACAGCCTGCTGTTTCTTCACACGACTCATCCCGTCAAAGATCTCACCCACAGCAATAACCTGGAAGTGACTGCCATCGCCTGAGACGTGGACTTCCTGAAGGGTGAGTGCATTCATCAGCACTGCCTGGATTTCATTATTTTCCATGGGGTCTATATCATCTGATAGTGAAAACAAGCCCAACATCTTAGAGCAAAGTGGCGTCGTCTTAAACAAGCAAAAAGCCCCGACGATGAAACTGTCAGGGCTTTCAGAAGTAACGCACTGAAAATATTAGTGCGGTAAAACGTCCTGAGGCAGGTTATAAAGCTGCGCCAGGGTCATGACGTTATCGCTCGCGCCGTGAAGCCTGACGCTTGCTCCCTGCGTTTTACCCACTGCGATCAGATGGGTGAGCAGCGCAACACCCGCCGTATCGACCCGCGAGACATCGCTTAAATCAATCAGCGTCACGCCCTGCATGGCTTCGTGGCGTTTATCCCACAGCGGGTTCAGCAGATCCTGATCGAGCTCACCAGACAGCTTTAACGTCTCGCCTTCACGCGACCAGCTCAGTTGCTGCGACATTACTTTTTCTCGTCCAGGGTAATTTTCTGACGAGAGATAGACTGCAGCTGTGCGGTCAGGCCATCAATGCCTTTCGTGCGCAGCAGGTCGCTCCACTCATTCTGTTTGGTGGTGATCATGCTCACCCCTTCGGCAATCATGTCATACGCCTGCCAGTTTCCAGTCTGGCTGTTTTTACGCCACTGGAAGTCCAGACGAACCGGCGGACGGCCGTTAGGATCGTTAATCGTCACGCGGATAGGCACGATGGTGGCATCGCCCAGCGGCTGTTCAGGCGCAATCTGGTAGGTCTGGCCGTGGTACATGGCCAGCGCCTGGCCGTAAGCCTGTTTCAGGTATTCACGGAACGCAGCAAAGTAAGCCTCACGCTGTGCAGGGGTCGCATCTTTGTAGTAACGGCCCAGCACCAGCGCGCCTGCATATTTGATCTGCACATACGGCAACAGTTCCTGATCGACCACATCACGCAGGTAATCAGGATTAGCACGAATCTTCGGCTGTTCGTTTTTAAGACGATCGAAGGTTTTCTTCGCGGCCGCGTCCATCTGTTTGTACGGGTTGCTCTGATCTGCAGCCTGTGCCGCAGTGAGAGGGGCAATGACCAGCATGGCAACCATTAGCAGTCGTTTAAACATGAATGACTTCTCCTGAAATTAATTCGCAGCACCAGGGGTTGGCGCAACATTGGTAGGGTCTTCACTCTGCGCAGGGGCAGCGTCAGACTTTTTATCATCCCCTTTACTGTTGTAAAGGAACTGACCAATCATATCTTCCAGCACCATCGCAGACTTCGTATCCTGGATCACGCTCCCCTCTTTAAGGATAGTCGTTCCCAGCTCAGGATCTTCAAAGCCAACGTTAAGTGCCAGATATTGTTCGCCAAGCAGACCGGAGGTACGGATGGAGAGCGAGCTGGTATCAGGAATGTGGTTATAACGCTCTTCAATATCCATCGCTACGCGCGGCAGATAGGTTTTCTCATCCAGCGTAATGTCTGATACGCGTCCAATCACCACGCCGCCAATACGGACCGGTGAGCGCGCCTTCAGGCCACCGATGTTATCGAAGGTGGCATAAACGCGATACGTCGGCTCGGTGCGGACAGAGGTGATATCCGCCGCTCTCAGGCAGATAAACAGGGCTGCCAGCAGCGCCAGTAACAGGAATACGCCAACCCAAATTTCATTTTTTCTCGTTTGCATGAACTCAATTCCCAAACATCAGTGCGGTGAGCACAAAATCCAGACCCAGTACGGCCAGCGACGAATGAACGACGGTACGTGTCGTTGCACGGCTGATGCCTGCCGAGGTTGGAATAGCATCATACCCGTTGAATAACGCAATCCAGGTGACCGTAATGGCAAAGACCACGCTCTTGATTAGACAGTTCACAAGATCCATCCGCAGGTCGATGGCGTCCTGCATCGCGGACCAGAAGAAACCGGCATCAATCCCTTTCCAGTGCACGCCGACTAACGACCCACCCCAGATACCGACCGCCACAAAGAGGATAGTCAGCAGCGGTAACGAAATCACACCCGCCCAAAAACGTGGTGAGATGACGCGACGCAGCGGATCGACCGCCATCATTTCCATACTGGAAAGTTGCTCGGTGGCGCGCATCAATCCGATTTCTGCCGTTAAGGCAGAGCCCGCGCGTCCGGCGAACAGCAGCGCAGCAACAACCGGCCCCAGCTCACGCAGTAGCGAGAGCGCCACCAGCATTCCGAGGCTGGTTTCCGCACTGTAGGTTGTCAGCACCAGGTAGCCTTGCAGCCCAAGCACCATACCAATAAACAGACCGGACACGATGATGATCAGCATCGACAACACGCCGACATTATAAAGTTGCCGCACCAGTAAAGGCGCGTGCTTGCGGAATTCCGGTTTGCCGACCAGCGCGTTGAATAACATCAATCCGGCACGCCCGAACGTCCTGATGGTTTTTATGCCACGGTGTCCGAGCGCAGCCAACGCATTTAACAGCATGAGTGGCTTAACTCCCTATTCCCAGTAAATCGTCACGATAGTCGCCAGCCGGGTAGCGGAATGGCACAGGGCCATCGGCAATACCGTCGAGGAACTGCCGCACCCGTGGATCGCAATTTTCCTGCAGCGCCTGGGCGCTACCGTGTGCGACGATCTTTTTGTCCGCCACGATGTAGGCGTAATCGGCAATGCTCAACACTTCCGGCACATCGTGAGATACCACAATGCAGGTGACGCCCAGCGCGCTGTTTAATTCAGAAATTAACTTCACCAGCACACCCATGGTGATAGGGTCTTGTCCCACAAACGGTTCGTCAAACATGATTAAATCGGGTTCAAGCGCAATGGCACGCGCCAGCGCGGCACGGCGCGCCATACCGCCAGAGAGTTCAGACGGCATCAGTTTCGCCGCGCCCCGCAGACCAACGGCTTCAAGCTTCATCATGACGGTGCTTTTCAGCAGTTCGGGCGGCAGATGGGTATGTTCACGCAGCGGGTACGCCACGTTGTCAAAGACGTTCATATCCGTGAACAAAGCCCCCGACTGAAAGAGCATGCTCATGCGTTTGCGGACGGTATACAGACGCGAGCGCGACATCTCCGGGACGTTCTCGCCGTCGAAGAGGATTTCGCCGCCGTCCGGGGGAATTTGCCCCCCAATAAGACGCAGCAACGTCGTTTTACCGATCCCTGACGGGCCCATAATGGCGGTGATTTTGCCATGCGGCACAGTCAGCGAAATATCATCAAATATCAATCGGTTGCCGCGAGAGAAACTGACACCACGGACATCGACTAAATTCGCCATCGTTTGGCTCATTTATGGTTCCTTTCTTACCCTGCCTCAGGCTAAGCATGAGGCTTAAATCAGCCCTAAACGCCACATTTTTACAGAATATTGCCTGTAGAGGTTAGCGAAAGCTGGCATTTGTTTTACTTTTCCGGCGCATAAAGTCAAAATTAGGAATTCGTTACGACTCAGGCTGTATGCAGCGCCAACAATTCCTGCGCGGTGGACCGGCAAGTATACCTGAAGAAAGGACTTTTGATGCTTTTAGCAACAGCACTGTTAATAATTGGTTTACTTTTGGTGGTCTACAGTGCTGACCGTTTAGTGTTTGCCGCATCAATTTTGTGCCGACTGATTGGCGTCCCCCCTCTCGTCATCGGAATGACGGTTGTTAGCGTCGGCACCTCACTCCCTGAAATCATCGTCTCTGTCACGGCATCGCTGCATGACCAGACAGACCTTGCTATTGGCACCGCGATTGGCTCCAACATCGTCAATATCCTACTGATTTTAGGTTTAGCCGCATTGCTGCACCCATTTCGCGTGCATTCCGATGTTCTGCGCCGTGAATTGCCGCTAATGTTAATCGTAAGTTTGCTGGCGGGCTATGTGCTGTATGACGGGGTGCTGAGCTACGATGATGGCATTTTCTTGCTCGCCCTCGCCGGGATATGGCTGCTGTATAGTGTTAAAATCGCCCGTCAGGCAGAAAAACAGGGGCACGACAGCCTGACCCGAGAACAGGTTGCCGAACTCCCGCGTGAAGGTACGCTGCCTGTGGCGTTATTGTGGCTGGGCGTCGCGCTAATCATTATGCCGATGGCAACGCGCATGGTCGTCGATAACGCGACGGTGCTGGCAAACTATTTCGCCATGAGCGAACTGACAATCGGCCTGACGGTGATTGCTATCGGTACCAGTCTGCCTGAGCTGGCCACCGCCATCGCGGGCGCGCGCAAAGGTGAAGATGATATCGCCATTGGTAATATCATCGGCTCGAATATTTTCAATATCGCGATCGTGACGGGCCTGCCAGCCCTGATCTCACCGGGGCCGTTTAACCCGATGGCGTTCACGCGCGATTACGGAGTGATGTTGCTTGTCAGCGTCATTTTTGCCCTGCTCTGCTGGCGGCGGCAACGACAAATAGGCAAAGGCGCAGGTGCACTGCTGACAGGTGGATTTATCGTATGGATGGCGATGCTGTACTGGCTTTCGCCGCTTCTCTCTAGGTAAACGGAAACGCATTATGTCGCAAATAGAATTGCAGCCGGGTTTTGACTTTCAGAAAGCAGGGAAAGAGGTTCTGGAGATTGAACGTGAAGGACTGGCGCAGTTAGATCAGTACATTAATCAGGATTTTAGTCTGGCATGTGAGAAAATACTCTACTGTGCCGGTAAAGTCGTGGTAATGGGAATGGGCAAGTCCGGCCACATTGGACGCAAAATGGCAGCGACCTTTGCCAGCACGGGAACGTCATCGTTCTTCGTGCACCCAGGGGAAGCCGCGCACGGCGACCTCGGGATGGTCACCCCACAGGACGTGGTTATCGCACTGTCGAATTCCGGTGAATCCAATGAGATCCTGGCCCTGATCCCGGTACTGAAGAGACTACAGGTCCCCCTTATCTGTATGACCAGCCGCCCGGAAAGCAGCATGGCGCGTGCAGCGGATATTCATCTGTGCGTAAAAGTGCCCAAAGAAGCCTGCCCGCTTGGTCTTGCGCCAACGTCCAGCACGACAGCAGCACTGGTGATGGGCGATGCCCTTGCCGTTGCGCTGCTTGAAGCCCGTGGTTTTACCCCTGAAGATTTTGCGCTTTCTCACCCAGGCGGTGCGCTTGGCCGTAAGCTGCTGCTCAGGGTCAACGATATTATGCACACGGGCGATGAGATCCCTCACGTCAGCAAAGAGGCTTCCCTGCGCGACGCGTTACTGGAAATTACCCGTAAAAATCTGGGTATGACGGTGGTGTGCGACGATCTGATGAAAATTCAGGGAATATTCACCGACGGCGACTTACGCCGGGTGTTCGATATGGGCGTGGACGTTCGCACATTGGGTATCGCAGACGTCATGACGCCAGGCGGAATTCGCGTGCGTCCGGGGATCCTTGCAGTAGATGTCCTGAACCTGATGCAGTCCCGTCATGTTACCGCAGTGATGGTTGCCGATGGCGACCAGTTGCTGGGTGTGGTACATATGCATGATCTTCTGCGCGCAGGCGTAGTGTAATGAAGGATGAGACAATGAGTAATGCGGGTGCATCCCTTGCAACCTGTTATGGTCCGGTAAGCGCGCACATGATGGCAAAGGCGGAAAACATCCGTCTGTTGATCCTTGATGTGGATGGCGTGCTCTCCGATGGCCTGATTTATATGGGCAATAGCGGCGAAGAGCTGAAAGCATTTAACGTTCGCGACGGGTACGGCATTCGTTGCGCGCTCACGTCCGGCATTGAAGTTGCTATTATCACCGGACGGAAAGCTAAACTTTTAGAAGACCGCTGCGAAACGCTGGGCATTACCCATTTGTATCAGGGGCAGTCCGACAAAATGGTCGCCTTTAACGATTTGCTGGCGAAGCTGGCAATCGCACCTGAGAACGTGGCCTATGTTGGCGATGATTTGATCGACTGGCCGGTGATGGCGGAAGTGGGTCTGAGCGTAGCGGTTGCTGACGCGCATCCGCTGCTTCTCCCACGCGCGGATTACGTCACCCGGATCAACGGTGGACGTGGGGCGGTCCGTGAAGTCTGCGATCTGCTTCTGCTCGCGCAGGGCAAGCTTGATGAGGCCAAAGGGCAATCGATATGAGTAAAACCAGACGTTGGGTTATCATTCTGCTTTCGCTTGTCGCATTGGTACTGATTGGCGTGAACCTTGCCGACCGTGACGATGCACAAACAGAAGTGGTTAATACGAGCGATCCAACCTATAAAAGCGATCACAGTGATACTGTGGTGTACAGCCCTGAAGGTGCGCTGAACTATCGCCTGATTGCCCAGCATGTGGAATATTTTTCCGATGACGGTATCTCGTGGTTTACCCAACCGGTGATGACCACTTTTGATACTGACAAAACCCCGACATGGTCAATTAAGTCAGACCGGGCAAAACTGACAAATGACCGTATGCTTTATCTGTACGGCCACGTTGAAGTCAACGCCCTGACCGCTGACTCACAGCTGCGCAAAATTACGACGGATAACGCCCAGATCAACCTGGTGACCCAGGACGTGACTTCGCAGGATTTGGTCACACTGTATGGCACAACATTTAATTCCAGCGGTTTAAGAATGCGCGGGAACTTACGCAGCAAAAACGCCGAGCTGATTGAAAAGGTTAGAACCTCCTATGAAATTCAAAACAAACAAACTCAGCCTTAAAGCCATTATCGCCAGCGCACTGCTGGCGGCCAGTCTTCCCGCGATTGCTGTGACTGGCGATACCGAACAGCCGATTCATATCGAATCCGACACTCAGTCCCTTGATATGCAAGGTAACGTCGTCACCTTCACCGGTAACGTCGTGATGACCCAGGGCACCATCAAAATTAACGCCGATAAAGTGGTCGTTACCCGTCCGGGCGGCGAGCAGGGCAAAGAGATTATTGATGGTTATGGTAATCCGGCCACGTTCTACCAGATGCAGGACAACGGCAAACCGGTGAAAGGCCGCGCGTCGCATATGCACTATGAGCTGGCGAAGGATCTGGTCATCCTGACCGGTAACGCCTATCTGGAACAGTTGGACAGCAATATTACCGGCGACAAGATCACCTATCTGGTCAAAGAACAGAAAATGCAGGCCTCCAGCGAGAAAGGCAAACGCGTCACCACCGTGCTGGTTCCATCGCAGCTGCAGGATAAAGGCAAAGGCCAGGCTCCGGCACAAAAGAAGAGTAACTAATTCGTTATGGCAACATTAACTGCAAAAAACCTCGCGAAAGCGTATAAGGGCCGCCGTGTCGTCGAAGATGTCAGCCTGACCGTCAACTCCGGCGAAATTGTGGGTTTGCTTGGCCCTAACGGTGCAGGGAAAACCACCACCTTCTACATGGTGGTGGGCATTGTGCCGCGAGATGCTGGCAACATCATCATTGATGACGAAGACATTAGCCTGCTGCCGCTGCACGCACGCGCGCGCCGTGGTATCGGCTACCTGCCGCAGGAAGCCTCAATCTTTCGTCGTTTGAGCGTCTACGACAACCTGATGGCCGTGCTGCAGATCCGTGATGACCTGACCAGCGAGCAGCGCACCGACCGCGCCAACGAGCTGATGGAAGAGTTTCATATCGAACATCTTCGCGACAGTCTTGGTCAGGCGTTGTCCGGGGGTGAGCGTCGTCGTGTCGAGATTGCACGTGCTCTGGCCGCCAACCCGAAATTCATCCTGCTGGATGAACCCTTCGCGGGCGTTGACCCGATCTCCGTTATTGATATCAAACGCATTATCGAACACCTGCGCGACAGCGGGCTTGGCGTGCTGATCACCGACCACAACGTCCGTGAAACGCTGGCCGTCTGTGAACGCGCCTACATTGTGAGCCAGGGCCATCTGATTGCCCACGGTACACCGCAGCAAATCCTCGAAGATGAGCATGTTAAGCGCGTGTACCTTGGGGAAGACTTCAGACTCTGATAGGGTAGAGGTAACGTAACGCCGAACCGGAGAAAAATGCTCTGAACATGAAGCAAGGTTTGCAATTAAGGCTCAGCCAACAACTGGCGATGACGCCGCAGCTACAGCAGGCGATTCGTCTGTTGCAGCTGTCCACGTTAGAACTCCAGCAGGAGCTCCAGCAGGCGCTGGACAGTAATCCGTTGCTGGAGCAAACCGATCTTCATGACGAGGTAGAAACCCAGCAAACGCAGGACACTGAAACGCTCGACACCGCTGATGCGCTCGAACAAAAAGAGATGCCGGACGAGCTGCCGCTGGACGCTAGCTGGGATGAAATCTACACCGCCGGAACCCCTTCCGGCACGCGTGCAGACTACCAGGACGACGAGCTACCGGTTTATCAGGGTGAAACCACCCAGTCACTACAGGATTACCTGATGTGGCAAGTGGAGTTGACCCCCTTCTCTGATACCGACCGCGCCATTGCGACCTCGATTGTCGATGCCGTTGACGATACGGGTTATTTAACCGTAACCCTGGACGACATCCTGGAAAGTATCGGCGACGACGAGATCGAACTCGAAGAGATCGAAGCGGTTCTGAAGCGCATTCAGCGTTTCGACCCGGTCGGTGTGGCCGCGAAAGATCTCCGCGATTGCCTGCTGATCCAACTGTCGCAGTTCGCCAAAGAGACGCCGTGGATTGAAGAAGCCCGCTTAATCATCAGCGATCATCTGGATCTGCTGGCGAATCACGATTTCCGCGCCCTGATGCGCGTCACGCGCCTGAAGGAAGAGGTGCTGAAAGAAGCGGTGAATCTGATCCAGTCTCTCGATCCGCGTCCCGGCCAGTCGATCCAGACCAGCGAACCGGAATATGTCATTCCGGATGTGTTAGTCAGAAAACACAACGGTCGCTGGGTGGTCGAGCTGAACTCAGACAGCATTCCTCGCCTGCAAATCAACCAGCAGTACGCCTCCATGTGCACCAGCGCGCGCAATGACTCCGATAATCAATATATTCGTAGCAATTTGCAGGAAGCACGCTGGCTGATTAAAAGTCTGGAGAGTCGAAATGACACGCTGCTGCGCGTGAGCCGCTGTATTGTTGAACAACAGCAGGCTTTTTTTGAGCAGGGCGAAGAGTTTATGAAACCGATGGTACTGGCGGACATCGCCCAGGCCGTCGAGATGCATGAATCAACCATTTCTCGCGTGACCACGCAGAAGTATCTGCACAGTCCACGCGGTATTTTTGAGCTTAAGTATTTCTTCTCCAGTCATGTGAATACCGAAGGCGGCGGCGAAGCCTCGTCAACGGCCATTCGCGCACTGGTGAAGAAGTTGATCGCCGCGGAGAACCCCGCGAAGCCACTGAGTGACAGTAAGTTAACCACCATGCTGTCCGACCAGGGTATTATGGTGGCACGTCGTACTGTTGCGAAGTATCGAGAGTCTTTATCCATTCCGCCGTCTAACCAGCGTAAACAACTGGTTTGACACAACCGATAAGGAAGACACTATGCAGCTCAATATCACAGGACACAACGTCGAGATTACTGAGGCTTTACGCGAGTTTCTGAACACGAAGTTCGCGAAGCTCGAACAGTATTTCGAAAGGATCAATCAGGTCTATATTGTGTTGAAAGTGGAGAAAGTGACTCATATCTCGGATGCAACCCTGCACGTTAACGGGGGTGAACTCCATGCCAGTGCGGAAGGGCAAGACATGTACGCGGCTATCGACGGCTTGATTGATAAGCTTGCGCGACAGCTCAATAAACATAAAGATAAACTGAAACAACACTAATTGTCCGGGCAGTTAACGGGTGCAGGACGGCCTGTTGTGCGACACAACAGGCCATTTGTACAGTTAGCGCTTAGGTGAAATTATGATGAACAACGATTCGGCTCTTCAACTGAGCAATGTCCTTAACCAGGAATGTACCCGCAGTGGGGTTCACTGCCAGAGCAAAAAACGTGCGCTGGAGATCATCAGTGAACTGGCCGCAAAACAGCTGGGCCTGCCGCCACAGGTGGTGTTCGAAGCTATCCTGACCCGTGAAAAAATGGGCAGTACCGGCATCGGCAACGGCATCGCGATCCCGCATGGCAAACTCGAAGAAGACACCTTGCGTGCCGTCGGCGTGTTTGTGCAGCTTGAAACACCCATCGCCTTTGATGCCATTGATAACCAGCCCGTCGATCTCCTCTTCGCGCTGCTGGTGCCAGCAGACCAGACAAAGACCCATCTGCATACGTTGTCGCTGGTCGCTAAACGCCTGGCCGATAAAACCATTTGCCGTCGACTGCGTTCAGCGCAAAGTGATGAAGAGCTCTTCCAGATTATCACTGAAGCAGAAGGCAATCAGGATGATGCGTAACCGGGAGATGGCATTCACATCTGTTGTCCTGAGGAGAAACGGAACATGGTGCTGATGATCGTCAGCGGTCGCTCGGGGTCGGGGAAATCCGTCGCCCTGCGCGCGCTGGAAGATATGGGTTTTTACTGCGTAGATAACCTGCCGGTGGTGCTGTTGCCCGATCTGGCGCGGACGCTAGCGGACAGACAAATTTCTGCCGCCGTCAGCATCGATGTCCGTAACATGCCAGAATCACCAGAGGTCTTTGAACAGGCCATGAGCAATCTGCCAGAGTGCTTCTCGCCTCAGCTGTTGTTCCTTGATGCCGATCGTAACACCCTGATCCGTCGCTACAGCGATACCCGTCGTTTGCACCCGCTTTCCAGTAAAAACCTTTCGCTGGAAAGTGCCATCGACGAAGAGAGCGATCTGCTGGAACCGCTGCGCTCCCGGGCCGACCTGATTGTTGACACCTCCGAAATGTCCGTGCACGAACTGGCGGAAATGCTGCGAACCCGTCTGCTGGGTAAACGCGAGCGTGAATTGACGATGGTGTTTGAATCCTTCGGCTTTAAGCACGGTATCCCTATCGATGCGGATTATGTTTTCGACGTGCGCTTCCTGCCGAACCCGCACTGGGATCCCAAACTTCGTCCAATGACCGGTCTGGATAAGCCCGTGGCGGCCTTCCTCGACAGACACACAGAAGTTCACAATTTTATCTACCAGACGCGAAGCTACCTTGAGCTATGGTTACCTATGCTGGAGACAAACAATCGTAGCTATCTGACGGTAGCGATTGGCTGTACCGGCGGTAAACATCGTTCGGTTTATATCGCCGAACAGCTGGCCGACTACTTCCGCTCACGCGGAAAGAACGTTCAGTCCCGTCATCGCACGCTGGAAAAACGTAAAACATGACCGTAAAACAAACCGTTGAGATCACCAACAAGCTGGGCATGCATGCACGCCCGGCAATGAAATTGTTTGAACTGATGCAGGGTTTTGATGCAGACGTTTTGCTGCGCAATGACGAAGGCACTGAAGCTGAAGCGAATAGCGTCATTGCGCTGCTGATGCTGGACTCAGCGAAAGGTCGCCAGATTGAAGTCGAGGCCACCGGCCCCCAGGAAGAGGAAGCGCTGGCGGCGGTGATTGCGCTGTTCAACGCAGGGTTCGACGAAGATTAAGGTCTGCCAGTCAGGCGGGTGGCACTGCGCTTATCCGCCCTACATAAGATTATTTCGCTGCATAAACCCTTCCCCACCTAGCTGACGCATCTGGCGCATGATCCACGCCTGACGGCTTCGCACGTACCCTGACGGCGCACTCGCTTTAAAACGGATGGGATTCGGTAAAACAGCGGCCAATAGCGCCGCTTCTGACATACTCAGACGGCTGGCTGGCTTATTGAAATAACGCTGCGCGGCAGCTTCCACGCCGAATATGCCGTCGCCAAATTCAGCGACGTTGAGATAGACGGTCAGAATGCGCTTTTTGCTCCAGACCGTTTCCATCCCCAGGGTTAACCCCGCTTCCAGCCCTTTTCGCACCCAGCTTCGACCATCCCATAAAAACAGGTTTTTGGCCGTCTGCTGCGACAACGTCGACGCACCGCGCACGCGATTTTCATGACGCACGTTGTGGGCGAGCGCCTTCTCGATGGCCGCCATGTCAAAACCCCAGTGCTCCGGGAATTTCTGATCTTCTGCCGCAATCACGGCCAGCCCCATGAACGGTGAGATCTCATCCATGCTTACCCAGTCCGAATGGGCGACATAGCCGAAATCACCGGTCAACCACGCGCTGAGCTGACGCTCAACCATCACGGCGGAAAAGGGTACCGGCAGAATGCTGAATAAGGCGATCCCTCCGCCCCAGAAGACGGCCAGTACAAGCACAACGCGTAACAGGGTACGTTTTATCCACGTACCCGCAACAAATTTACGGCTCATTGCGAGAGAACCAGCACTCTGTCCACCAGCTTATCAATGCCCGTAGCAGCTTCAGCGATGGATTGCGCCAGCATATAGGCGGGCGTGGTGACGATCTTGTTGTCTTCATCGACCACAATATCATCCACCGGACAAGGAACATGCTCGCCGCCCATATTTTCGACGATCTCTGCGGTATCAATATCGGTCCCGATGGTCAGGCGCAGCGGGAAGTCAAAGATCCGGGGCAGCATGGCCGGGGCAATACAGATGAAACCCAGTGGCTTGCCTGCTGCATGCAGCGCCAGGGCAAGCCGTTTTAAATCGGGATCGACATGGCACTCTGCCCCTTCCGAAGCAAAAGTGCTGAGATTTTTAGCTGCGCCAAAGCCACCCGGCACGATCAACGCATCCAGCGTTGAGGCATCAGCCTGCGACAGGGGTTGGACAGCGCCCCGGGCGATACGCGCGGCTTCAATCAGGACGTTACGCGTTTCCGCCATCGGCTCGCCGGTAAGATGGTTGATTACATCCGCCTGGCTTTTATCCGGCGCGAAGCAGATCGCTTCAGCGCCCTGACGAGATAATGCCAGCAGCGTTAATACGGCTTCATGTATCTCTGAACCGTCGTAAACACCACAACCGCTCAGCACGACACCAATCTTTTTCATTATGACGTTCCTTCTTTGCAACCTGCTGAAGCACATTAAAAATTCTGATTAAACCGCTATGCTTCACACATTTCACTGATTCATGTAACAAACCATTTAAGATTTGCTATCTTATCTGCGTGCGGCCTCAATATTCAGGCGGCGTCCAAGCGAAAACAACACGAAAAATCAGGCGCAGCCACGATTTCCCTGGTGTTGGCGCAGTATTCGCGCACCCCGGTTAAGCCGGGGTCATTTTTTTCTGGCATCCACCCAGGCTTTCAGTACCGCCACATCGTTTTGCCACTCTTGTTTCATCTCTTCAACCCATTCACCAACATTATCTTCCCACGCAGGTAAATCAGGCGATTGAATCTGTTGACCCAACTGCTGAAGATGGCGTAGCCCCACCGAGCCGGCCGCACCTTTGATTTTGTGCCCCTCTTCAACGATACCTTTCCGATCGCGCGCCGTCAGGTTGGACTCAAGCACACTCAAGTAGCCCGGCATCATTTTTTCGAATACTGCCAGACCATCGGTAATCAGTTTTGGCCCCACCAGTTCGATATACTGCTCCAGCATTGCGGTATCGAGTAGGGTATGTGCTTTCGCGCTATCAACAGACGTCATGGTGCTCTCCTCTTCATCACGGGTATCCCAGAACTTCTTGATCATGGCGGTCAGGGCAGGCACCGCCAGCGGCTTGCTGAGCACATCATCCATACCGGCATCGAGGTACTCTTTTTTGTCTTTCAGTACGTTCGCCGTCAGCGCCACCAGCGGCGGCAGCTCATCGGCAGCATATTTGCGCGTAAGCTCACGGGAGATATCCAGCCCGGTCATGTCAGGAAGCTGAATATCCAGCAGGACCAGGTCATACTCGCCAGGCGTAAACATCTCCAGCGCCGCTTTACCTGTCATCGCCACATCCACGCTGTTACCGAGTTTTTCCAGTACGGAACGCGCCACAATCACGTTCAGTTCGATGTCCTCCACCAGCAGAACATGCAGAGCGGGCAGCGGCATATCGTCGTTCTCAAAGGTATCTTCCACCTCTTCAGCCACCGCAGGCGCATGCACCGTCAGGGTAAAGGTTGAACCTTTGCCCGGATGGCTGGCAACCGTGATATCACCGCCCATGCTTTTCGCCAGACGTTTCGACACCGCCAGACCAATACCGGTCCCGGTCGCCGGTTTACCGCCGTTACTGTCTTTTACCTGGTAGTACATGGCAAAGATCTTATCCTGCTCTTCCTGCGGAATGCCGATACCCGAGTCCTCAACCTCGAAGTGCAGCATATCCCCTTCGTCATAGCGAATACGCACCGCAACCCGCCCCTTCTGGGTAAACTTCACGGCGTTGCTGATCAAGTTCCACAGGATCTGGCGCAGGCGCGTGCCGTCCGTGACCACTTTATGCGGCAGCGGCAGGGTTGGCTCCATCACAAAGCTCAGCCCTTTTTGCTGGGCCTGCAGGCCGGAGAGGTTCTCCAGGTCTGCCAGGAAACCGGTGAAATCCACCGGCTGGTTATCAAGCTGCACCTTACGGCGCTCCATTTTATCCATGTCGATAATATCGTTAAAGATATTGCCCAGCGTGACCGCCGAGACATGGATCGTTTTGAGGTATTTTTCCTGCTCGCCGGTCAGGTCGGTGTCGAGAAGAATACGGCTCAGCCCAACGATGCCGTTCAGCGGCGTACGCAGCTCGTGGCTGATGGTTGAGATAAAGGTGGTCTTGTCGCGACTGGCGCGTTCCAGCGCATCCTGATAGCGCTTGCGCTCGGTGATATCGCGGCCAAAGCCCATCAGCCCGTGGCGTTTCCCCACGCGGTCGTAATACGGCACTTTGCGGATCTCAAAGCAGGCTTTACGCCCGTCGGGATAATCCAGCCACTGTTCATAGGTGAGCGACACGTTGTGGCGGAAGACTTTTTCATCCGTCTCCATCACTTTGGCAGCCGCTTCTTCGGAATAGACATCCTGCGGTTTGAGGTTAACCAGCTGTTTTTCACTTTTGCCGGTCAGCAGCTCCATTGCGCGGTTACAGCCGGAGAATTCTTTATCTTCGTTACGATAGAAAACCAAATCCGGCGAGGCATCCAGGAAGGAGCGCAGGAAAGAGGATTGTTGTTCGAGCTGGATCTGCGTCACTTCGCGCTCTTTCATCTCGATTTTCAGTTGCTCCAGCGTAGCCTGACGTTCAGCTTCAGCCTTCTCGCGGTCCGAAATCTCCTGATTCAACTGCGCAATATTATCCTTGAGCTGGACGTTAAGCTTGAGATCGCGCTCGCGCATCTCTTCCAGCTTATCCACCAGTTTTGATAAACGCTGACGGGACTCCTCCAGTTGCTCCACTACCACCGACAGGAAATAGACCGCCCACGGCGTGATCAACAGGCCGAAGAAAATAGAGCGGATCACGTCGATGCTTTCAACCTGACCATGAAGAACCATGGTCACGGCCATTTGCACGACAATCGCCAGAACGACCAGCGCCAGTGCCAGCAGTAAGGAGAAACGCACCAGCCCGAGCTTCATCATCAGGTCGACGTAATACTGGGCCAGCATTCGAATTTGCTTCATAGGGGATCCCTTCACGACGTTATCGCTCAATAATACTCAAATTCGCGGCGAGGCGTTGAAGGTTGTGAGAAAAAGTGCGGGGTGAAACAGGTGATTAGCCTCGCTTCCGGCAAACCGGAAGCGAGGAGAGAACAATCAGGAACGTTTTAGCAGCAGCCAGAGGCTGATCAGGAAGAAGCTGGCGCTTGGCAGCAGCGCGCCGATAATCGGCGGGATACCGTAAACCAGCGTCAACGGACCGAAGATCTGGTCGAGGACGTAGAACACAAAGCCGAAGCTGATCCCGGTCACGACGCGCACGCCCATCGGCACGCTACGCAATGGACCGAAGATAAACGACAGCGCCATTAGCATCATTACCGCGACAGACATCGGCTGGAAAATTTTGCTCCACATATTGAGCTGATAACGCCCGGCGTCTTGTCCACTCGACTTCAGATACTTCACGTAGTTATGCAGGCCGCTGATAGAGAGCGCATCAGGGTCCAGCGCAACCACGCCCAGCTTGTCCGGCGTCAGGTTGGTCTTCCAGGTACCGGAAACCGTCTGCGTCCCGGTGATCTGTTTCGGATCGTTCAGGTCAGACTCATCCACCTGAGAGAGACGCCACTGTTTGTGTTCAGCATCAAATTTTGCAGAGGAGGCGTGACGCACAGACTTCAAACGACGTTCATCGTTAAAGGTGTAAATACTCACACCGCCCAGTTCGTCATCACCTTTCACGCGCTCGATATAGACGAAGCTATTACCGTCTTTCGCCCACAGACCTTGCTGCGTTGAGAGCAGTGAGCCGCCGTACATGGCCTGAGCGCGGTAGTTACGCGCCATCTGTTCGCCCTGCGGCGCCACCCACTCGCCAATCGCCATGGTCAACAGCACCAGTGGGATCGCGGTTTTCATGACGGACAGCGCAACCTGCATACGGGTAAAGCCGGAAGCCTGCATCACCACCAGTTCGCTACGCTGCGCCAGCATCCCCAGCCCCAGCAGCGCGCCGAGCAAGGCCGCCATCGGGAAGAAGATTTGCACGTCTTTTGGCACGCTGAGCAGGGTATACATCCCCGCGCCCAGCGCATCATAGCTCCCCTGCCCGGCTTTTTTCAGCTGGTCGACAAACTTGATAATGCCGGAGAGCGACACCAGCATGAACAGGGTCATCATGATGGTGGTAAAAATCGTTTTACCGATATAGCGGTCAAGAACGCCAAATGCCTGCATTAGATGGCTCCTTTACGCGTAAACCGGGCACGGATTCGACGCATTGGCACCGTATCCCACAAGTTGAGGCCCACCGCCAGCAGCAGATACAGACCATTCACTACCCAGGTCCAGACAACCGGGTCAATTTTCCCTTTGCCACCGTTGGACTTAATTGACGTCTGGAGCAGGAAGAACACCAGATACAACAGCATGGCCGGAAGCATCGACAGCACGCGTCCCTGACGCGGGTTCACCACGCTCAGCGGAACAACCATCAATGCCATCATAAACACGGTGAATACCAGCGTGATGCGCCAGTGCAGTTCAGCACGCGCACGATCGGTATCGGTGTTGATCAGGGTACGCATATCCATCTGTTCGGTGTCAGTCGGATCGAGCGCGACGGCCTGATGACCAATAATGGCCTGGTAGTTCTGGAAATCGGTGATACGGAAATCGCGCAGCATCGCTGTGCCTTCAAAGCGCGTCCCTTTGTTCAGCGTCACAACCTGTGAACCATCTTTACGCTGCGCCAGTTGACCAGAATCGGCGACCACCACGGAAGGACGGGCGTTACCTTTAGTACGCAACTGAGCAAGAAACACATCGTTAAAGCGGCTGCCGTCAACGCTTTCGATAAAGAGAACAGAGTTACCGTCGGTGGCCTGCTGGAACTGACCCTGTGCCAGTGCGGCCAACCCCGGGTTAGCTTTTGCTTCCGCCAGCACTTCGTCCTGATGACGGGATGACGC
This sequence comes from Enterobacter sp. ENT02, assembly GCF_019219165.1. NCBI lineage: Bacteria > Pseudomonadati > Pseudomonadota > Gammaproteobacteria > Enterobacterales > Enterobacteriaceae > Enterobacter > Enterobacter sp. ENT02. The sequence goes on along the minus strand of NZ_JAHUWD010000003.1, from coordinate 75,874 downwards.
CGGGCCTGCCCACATGACGTTTACGGCAGCAACGATCCCCGTGAACAACGCCAGCACCATAGCCGCTTTCACCAACACGGCTTTGCTTAAGCCGCAGGCGTGCATCACCGTGATTTCACTTTCGGTATACAGCTTACCGAGCGTCATCAGTAAACCGAGGAAAAGGCTTAACGGCAGAATGAGCTGTGCCATTTCAGGCACGCCTAATCCGAGCAGAGAAAGCACCAGATTTGTTGGGATTTCACCGTCAACCGCCGCGCCGAGGATCTTGACCAGCTTCTGACAGAAAAAGATCAGAAGAAGGATAAAGAGGATCGCCAGTTGGCTCTTCAGCGTCTCCCGCACCAGATATCTTATGATTATCACTTTAAATACGCCCGTTAAAACTCGTCTTTTGCAGGAATTTAGCTTGTTTCATGGCTTAAACGTCATTTATTCTCTTGAGTCGTCGAAATCATCGCTAAGATTAAAAAACCCGGCGGATTCGCGCTTCAGAACATTTAATGACGTGCCGAAACCGTAGTAACGTAAGATTAACACGAAGTCACCACAACCGCGGACATGAGTTACGAAAGGTTTCAATTCTATCCGTAGCTGCCGCCGTTGTCTTTAAGATTCAGGAGCGTAGTGCATGGAGTTCAGTGTAAAAAGCGGTAGCCCGGAGAAACAGCGGAGTGCCTGCATCGTTGTGGGTGTGTTTGAACCGCGCCGACTCTCCCCGATCGCCGAACAACTCGATAAAATCAGTGACGGCTACATCAGCGCCCTGCTGCGCCGTGGCGAACTGGAAGGTAAACCTGGGCAGACGCTGTTACTGCACCATGTTCCGAACGTCCTGTCCGAACGCATTCTGCTGATTGGCTGCGGCAAAGAGCGTGAGCTGGATGAGCGTCAGTATAAGCAGGTGATTCAGAAAACGATTAATACCCTGAATGATACCGGCTCAATGGAAGCCGTCTGCTTCCTGACGGAACTGCACGTCAAAGGCCGTAACACCTACTGGAAAGTGCGCCAGGCCGTCGAAACCGCAAAAGAGAGCCTGTACAGCTTCGACCAGCTCAAGACCAATAAAAGCGAGCCGCGCCGCCCGCTGCGTAAAATGGTCTTCAACGTGCCTACACGCCGTGAGCTGACCAGCGGCGAGCGCGCTATTCAGCACGGTCTGGCGATTGCCGCCGGTATTAAAGCCGCTAAAGATCTCGGCAACATGCCGCCAAACATCTGTAACGCCGCGTACCTGGCCTCTCAGGCGCGTCAGCTGGCGGATTCCTACAGCAAGAATGTCATCACTCGCGTCATCGGCGAACAGCAGATGAAAGAGCTGGGAATGCACTCTTATCTGGCGGTCGGCAACGGCTCGCAGAACGAATCCCTGATGTCGGTGATTGAGTACAAGGGCAACCCGTCCGAAGACGCGCGCCCGATCGTACTGGTCGGTAAAGGCCTGACTTTCGACTCCGGCGGTATCTCCATCAAGCCTGCCGAAGGCATGGACGAGATGAAGTACGACATGTGCGGTGCGGCGGCGGTTTACGGCGTCATGCGCATGGTCGCTGAGCTTCAGTTGCCGATTAACGTCATCGGCGTGCTGGCGGGCTGTGAAAACATGCCTGGCGGTCGCGCTTACCGTCCTGGAGACGTGCTGACCACCATGTCCGGCCAGACTGTTGAAGTGCTGAATACCGACGCCGAAGGCCGTCTGGTACTGTGCGATGTGCTGACCTACGTTGAGCGCTTCGAACCTGAAGCGGTAATCGACGTGGCAACGCTGACCGGCGCCTGCGTGATTGCGCTGGGCCACCACATCACCGGCCTGATGTCGAACCACAACCCGCTGGCACACGAGCTTATCGGCGCGTCCGAACAGGCCGGTGACCGCGCGTGGCGTCTGCCGCTGGGCGATGAGTTCCAGGAGCAGCTGGAGTCCAACTTTGCGGATATGGCGAACATCGGCGGTCGTCCTGGCGGTGCGATCACCGCGGGCTGCTTCCTGGCGCGCTTCACCCGCAAGTACAACTGGGCGCACCTGGACATCGCGGGCACCGCATGGCGCTCCGGTAAAGCCAAGGGCGCAACCGGTCGTCCGGTCGCGCTGCTGTCGCAGTTCCTGCTTAATCGTGCGGGTTTTAACGGCGACGAGTGATGAAAAACGCCGGGTGGCGGCTTCGCCTTACCCGGCCTGCAGCGTCACTCAACCGTAGGCCGGGTAAGCGTAGCGCCACCCGGCTTTGCATTTAAATCCACGACAAGAAGCCCCATATATGAAGAATGCAACGTTCTACCTTCTGGACAACGACACGCATCAGGATGGCCTCAGCGCCGTCGAACAGCTGGTGTGTGACATTGCCGCAGAACGTTGGCGCGCAGGTAAACGCGTGTTGATTGCCTGTGAAGATGAGCAGCAGGCGATTCGCCTTGATGAAGCGCTGTGGGCCCGCCCGCCGGAGAGTTTTGTGCCGCATAACCTGTCGGGCGAAGGTCCGCGCGGTGGAGCGCCGGTTGAAATTGCCTGGCCGCAGAAGCGCAACAGCAGCGCGCGCGATATTCTCATTAGCCTGCGGGTAGACTTTGCAGATTTTGCCACCGCTTTCACAGAAGTGGTAGACTTTGTCCCTTACGAAGAATCTTTGAAACAACTGGCGCGCGAACGCTATAAAGCGTACCGCCTGGCTGGTTTTAACCTGAATACGGCAACCTGGAAATAATGGAAAAGACATATAACCCACGCGATATCGAACAGCCGCTTTACGAGCACTGGGAACAGCAGGGCTATTTCAAGCCTAACGGCGACGAAAGCAAAGAGTCCTTCTGCATCATGATCCCGCCGCCGAACGTCACCGGCAGTTTGCATATGGGACATGCTTTCCAGCAGACCATCATGGACACCATGATCCGTTACCAGCGCATGCAGGGTAAAAACACCCTGTGGCAGGCGGGGACTGACCACGCGGGTATCGCAACCCAGATGGTGGTTGAGCGTAAAATTGCCGCTGAAGAAGGTAAAACCCGCCACGACTACGGTCGCGACGCGTTCATCGACAAAATCTGGCAGTGGAAGGCAGAATCCGGCGGTACCATTACCCGCCAGATGCGTCGTCTCGGCAACTCCGTGGACTGGGAGCGCGAGCGCTTCACCATGGACGAAGGCCTGTCCAACGCCGTGAAAGAAGTCTTCGTGCGCCTGTATAAAGAAGACCTGATTTACCGCGGCAAGCGCCTGGTAAACTGGGATCCGAAACTGCGCACCGCAATTTCTGACCTGGAAGTGGAAAACCGCGAGTCTAAAGGCTCCATGTGGCACATCCGCTATCCGCTGGCCGACGGCGCGAAAACCGCCGACGGCAAAGATTACCTGGTGGTCGCAACGACTCGTCCGGAAACTCTGCTGGGCGATACCGGCGTAGCCGTTAACCCGGAAGATCCACGTTATAAAGATCTGATCGGCAAATTCGTGGTGCTGCCGCTGGTAAACCGCCGTATTCCGATTGTGGGCGACGAACACGCCGACATGGAAAAAGGCACCGGCTGCGTAAAAATCACCCCGGCGCACGACTTCAACGACTACGAAGTCGGCCGTCGTCACGCCCTGCCGATGATCAACATTCTGACCTTCGACGGCGATATCCGCGAAAGCGCAGAAGTGTACGACACCAAAGGCGAAGAGTCTGACGTTTACTCCAGCGACATCCCGGCTGAGTTCCAGAAGCTGGAACGTTTTGCCGCGCGTAAAGCGATTGTGGCTGCCGTCGACGCGCTCGGCCTGCTGGAAGAGATAAAACCTCACGATCTGACCGTGCCGTACGGCGACCGTGGTGGCGTGGTTATCGAGCCAATGCTGACCGACCAGTGGTACGTGCGTGCCGACGTGCTGGCGAAACCGGCTGTGGAAGCGGTTGAGAACGGCAGCATCCAGTTTGTGCCGAAGCAGTATGAAAACATGTACTTCTCCTGGATGCGCGATATTCAGGACTGGTGTATCTCCCGTCAGCTGTGGTGGGGTCACCGCATCCCGGCATGGTACGACAACGACGGCAATGTCTACGTTGGCCGCACCGAAGACGAAGTGCGTCAGGAAAACAACCTGAGCGCGGATGTTGCCCTGCGTCAGGACGAAGACGTGCTGGACACCTGGTTCTCCTCCGCGCTGTGGACCTTCTCCACGCTCGGCTGGCCGGAAAACACCGACGCGCTGCGTCAGTTCCACCCAACCAGCGTGATGGTGTCCGGTTTCGACATCATCTTCTTCTGGATTGCCCGCATGATCATGATGACCATGCACTTCATCAAAGACGAAGACGGCAAGCCGCAGGTTCCGTTCCACACCGTCTACATGACCGGTCTGATCCGCGACGACGAAGGGCAGAAAATGTCCAAGTCCAAGGGCAACGTTATTGACCCGCTGGATATGGTTGACGGTATCTCTCTGGAAGACCTGCTGGAAAAACGTACCGGCAACATGATGCAGCCTCAGCTGGCTGAGAAAATCCGCAAGCGCACCGAGAAGCAGTTCCCGAACGGGATCGAGTCTCACGGTACCGACGCCCTGCGCTTCACCCTGGCGGCGCTGGCCTCTACCGGCCGTGACATCAATTGGGACATGAAGCGTCTGGAAGGTTACCGTAACTTCTGTAACAAGCTGTGGAACGCCAGCCGCTTCGTGCTGATGAACACCGAAGATCAGGATTGCGGCTTCAACGGCGGCGAAATGACCCTGTCGCTGGCGGACCGCTGGATCCTGGCGGAATTCAACCAGACGGTGAAAGCGTTCCGCGACGCGCTGGATAGCTACCGCTTCGATATCGCCGCAGGCATCCTGTACGAATTCACCTGGAACCAGTTCTGTGACTGGTATCTGGAGCTGGCGAAGCCGGTGATGAACGGCGGTTCTGAGGCGGAGCTGCGCGGCACGCGCAACACGCTAATTACCGTTCTGGAAGGTCTGCTGCGCCTGGCGCATCCGGTCATTCCATTCATCACCGAAACCATCTGGCAGCGCGTGAAGGTGATTGCAGGCATCAACGCTGACACCATCATGCTGCAGCCGTTCCCGGAATTCGATGCGGCGAAGGTTGATGAAGCGGCGTCTGCGGACACCGAGTGGCTGAAACAGGCGATCGTTGCGGTACGTAACATCCGTGCTGAAATGAACATTGCCCCGGGCAAACCACTGGAGCTGCTGCTGCGTGGCTGCAGCGAGGCTGCTGTGCGTCGCGTCAGCGAGAACAACACCTTCCTCAAGACCATGGCGCGTCTGGAAAGCATCACCGTGCTGCCTGCTGATGAAAAAGGTCCGGTTTCCGTGACCAAAATCATCGACGGTGCCGAGCTGCTGATCCCGATGGCGGGCCTGATCGACAAAGACGCCGAACTGGCGCGTCTGGCGAAAGAAGTGGCGAAAGTCGACGTGGAAATTGGCAAAATCGAAAGCAAACTGGCGAACGAAGGCTTTGTGGCCCGCGCGCCGGAAGCGGTCATCGCCAAAGAGCGTGAACGTCTGGTTGCTTTCGCCGATGCGAAGACCAAACTGATTGAGCAGCAGGCGGTTATTGCCGCTCTGTAATGCTTTTACCCCTTACGCTTCAGGGCGTAAGGGGTAACCTTCCTGAAAACTCCTCGCTTGCACTCCCCTTTCTGCGGTGCTATTAACAGCAGTTGTGTGTCAATTTTTGTCATGAGTAATGCTATGAGCGTGATTACCCCCGTCGCGACGACAATGCGTCGGATCACTGAGCAGGACAACCCGGCCATTGCCGCTGTTATCCGCACGGTTTCCGCCGAATATGGGCTGACAGCCGATAAAGGCTACACCGTGGCCGATCCTAATCTCGATGAGCTTTTCCATCTGTACAACCAGCCGGGTCACGCCTACTGGGTTATCGAGCAGAATGGCAAGGTCGTGGGCGGCGGCGGCGTGGCACCACTGAGCTGCAGCGAGCCGGATATTTGTGAGCTGCAGAAAATGTATTTTCTGCCGTCGGTTCGCGGACAGGGTCTGGCGAAAAAGCTGGCGCTGGTCGCCCTGGAGCACGCGCGCACCCAGGGTTTCAAACGCTGTTACCTCGAAACCACCGCCTTCCTCAAAGAGGCCATCGGCCTGTATGAGCATCTTGGCTTTGAGCATATCGATGCGCCGCTGGGCTGTACCGGCCACGTTGATTGCGAAGTCAGAATGCTGAAAAGTCTGTAACTTCCGTTCCTGCCCTCTTCTGTTAAGCGGCTGTAAACCGGATGCTCTACACTCACAGTTCACACCATAACAGGGGAAACACGATGTCGAAGATAAAAAGCTACGCCGCACCGCAGGCGGGTGCAGAACTTGAGCTGTACGAGTACGATGCGGGCGAACTAAAAGCAGAAGACGTCGAAGTACAGGTTGATTACTGCGGGATCTGCCACTCGGATCTCTCGATGATCGACAACGAATGGGGCTTCTCCAGCTACCCGCTGGTTGCCGGGCACGAAGTCATTGGCCGCGTCGTGGCGCTCGGTAGCGCCGCGCAGGACAAAGGACTGAAGGTAGGCCAGCGCGTGGGCATTGGCTGGACGGCACGCAGCTGTGGTCACTGCGACGCCTGTATCAGCGGCAACCAGATCAACTGCCTCGAAGGCGCCGTTCCCACCATCCTGAATAAAGGCGGTTTTGCCGATAAGCTGCGCGCCGACTGGCAATGGGTCATCCCGCTGCCGGACAGCATTGATATCGAATCCGCCGGTCCGCTGCTGTGTGGCGGTATCACCGTCTTCAAACCGCTGCTGATGCACCATATCACCGCCACCAGTCGTGTGGGCGTGATCGGTATTGGCGGCCTGGGCCATATCGCCATCAAGCTGCTGCACGCGATGGGCTGCGAAGTGACGGCATTCAGTTCTAACCCGGCGAAAGAGAAAGAAGTGCTGGCGATGGGTGCGGATAAAGTGGTGAACAGCCGCGATCCGGAAGCACTGAACGCGCTGGCGGGTCAGTTTGATCTGATCATCAACACCGTGAATGTCGATCTCGACTGGCAGCCGTACTTTGAAGCGCTGGCCTACGGTGGTAACTTCCACACCGTGGGTGCGGTAATGAAGCCGCTGCCGGTGCCGGCGTTTACCCTGATCGGCGGGGATCGCAGCGTGTCAGGCTCCGCGACCGGTACGCCGTTTGAGTTGCGCAAGCTGATGAAGTTTGCCGGACGCACCAAAGTGGCCCCGACCACCGAACTGTATCCGATGTCGAAAATCAACGAAGCGATCCAGCACGTGCGTGACGGCAAAGCCCGCTACCGCGTAGTGTTGAAAGCGGATTTTTGATGTGACATTGCCGGGAAATGTGAGGCCTGATGCCCTCACCCCAACCCTCTCCCACGGGGAGAGGGCGCAAACACTAAAAACGGTAACAGCCGTTACCGTTTTGCTTCTACCATGGCTTTAAACACCTCTGCCACCGCGACCGCTCCCGGATCCATCACCCCGTCCAGATTCTCTTTATTCACATACGACGAGCGCCCCGCTCCGGCTTTCTCCATTTTCGCCGTTGCCTCTGCCCCCTGCTGTGCCGCCTGCGCCGCTGACTGAAGATCTTTTTTCTGCAAGGCCTCCAGCGCCGGTTGTAGCGCGTCGATCAGCGTGCGATCGCCAAGATCTGCGCCGCCATACTGCTTCATCTGCGCCAGTCCGCTGAGCAATGCCTCCGGTAGAGGCTGTCCATAGTGAAGCTTTTGTCCGGCCGCCGTGAAGAAGATCGACATCAGCACCCCGCTCGATCCGCCCATCACCGTCGCCAGCCGCTCGCCCACCAGCAGCAGCAGCGTCGACACGTCGTTCAGCGGAAGTTTGTGCTCCTCCAGACGCTGCGCAATATCCCGCGCACCTTGCGCAAAGGTGGAGCCCGTATCCCCGTCGCCCACTTTCGCATCCAGCGCGTTCAGGCGATTTTCAAGTTCGATCAGCGTCCCGGTTACCGAGGAGACATACTCACTCACCCGCGGGTTTTCCGACGGGGTGTATTCCACGCGATCGTGAAGGGCGCTATGCGCAACGGTACGTAAAGGTGCGAACGGCACGGGCTTCTGCCAGCCCAGCGTCTCGACCTCGGCGTGAATCGCCTTTTCGAAGAAATCGTTGAGCTTCAGCAGCGTCAGAGAAAAGCCTTTCATGTCCAGCGCGCTCACCAGCGGCGCCGGACCAATCAGGTACGCAATGTTCTCTTTCAGCGCCGAATGCGCCAGCTCTTTGGTCAGTAACGCCATTTCGAGCGCCGAGACGCCGCCGAGGTTGTTAATCAGCACGGCAAAGCGCCCTTCGCCCGCCTGCGTTTTGAGCGGCGTCACCAGCGTGTCGATAATCGCTTTGCTGTTTTGCGTATCCACCACGGACGCCCCCGGCTCACCGTGAATGCCCAGACCCAGCTCGACGTGGCCTTGCTTTATCCGCCCCTCTTCCTCGTCGCTGCCGGGCAGGTTACAGGTTTGCATCGCAACGCCCAGGCTCCAGAGGTTGTCGCAGGCCTGTTGCGCAATATCCCGCACCTCACTCAACGATTTCCCGTGCTCCGCCGCATAGCCCGCAATCTTATGCACCAGCGCCGTACCGGCAATACCGCGCGGCTGCTTGTTGTCCGGCAGCGCGATATCGTCCGCCACAATCACCATCTCCACCTTCAGGCCGTAGCGTTTGGCCTTTTCTGCCGCCAGACCAAAATTCAGGCGGTCACCGGTGTAATTTTTGACGATCAGCAGGCAGCCGCGATCGCCCGTGACCGCCACAATGGCATTCAACACCGCATCCACACTCGGCGAGGCAAACAGGTCGCCACATACCGCCGCCGTGAGCATCCCTTTTCCGACAAACCCAGCGTGCGCCGGTTCGTGGCCGGAACCCCCACCGGAGATCACCGCTACGCGGCTTTTATCCCAGTCGCCGCGCGCAACAATTCGAATGGCAGGATCAACATCAAGCTTGACGAGGTTTCCGTGCGGAGCAGAAATCAGAATGCCTTCAATAGCATCGTTAACCAGTTGTTTGCGATCATTAAAAAAGAATCTGGACATACATTCCCAAAATGTTGTGAACCGTATGCAAAAGCATAGTCCGCGCTGGATAATGCGCCGCAAAGTCAGGAATTTACTCAACCAAATTGCGGCCAGGTTGCCTATACTCCACCCAGGACAAAGAGAGGAAGCGCATCATGAGTACACCATTGTTAATTGCCCGGACGCTGGAAAAAGAGCTGTATTTACTGCCCGCGATGGCGAACCGCCATGGTCTGATCACCGGAGCGACCGGGACGGGGAAAACCGTCACCCTGCAAAAGCTGGCGGAGTCGCTTTCGGAGATTGGCGTACCGGTCTTTATGGCTGACGTGAAAGGCGATTTAACCGGTGTAGCTCAGGAAGGGACGGCCTCTGAGAAACTGCTGGAACGGCTGAAGAATATTGGCATCACGGACTGGACGCCGCATAGCAATCCGGTGGTGGTGTGGGATATCTTTGGTGAGAAAGGCCACCCGGTGCGCGCCACCGTCTCCGATCTCGGCCCGCTGCTGCTGGCCCGTCTGCTTAACCTCAACGACGTACAGTCCGGCGTGCTAAACATTATCTTCCGTATTGCCGACGATCAGGGACTGCTTCTGCTTGATTTCAAAGATCTGCGCGCCATTACCCAGTACATCGGCGATAACGCCAAATCTTTCCAGAACCAGTACGGCAACATCAGCAGCGCCTCGGTAGGGGCCATTCAGCGTGGGTTGCTGACCCTGGAGCAACAGGGGGCCGAACACTTCTTCGGCGAGCCGATGCTGGATATCAAAGACTGGATGCGCACCGACAGCAGCGGCAAAGGCATCATCAACATTCTGAGTTCAGAAAAGCTCTACCAGATGCCAAAGCTCTACGCCGCCAGCCTGCTGTGGATGCTCTCCGAACTGTACGAACAGTTACCTGAAGCGGGCGATCTGGAAAAACCGAAGCTGGTCTTCTTCTTTGACGAAGCGCACCTGCTGTTTAACGACGCGCCGCAGGTATTGCTGGATAAAATTGAACAGGTCATTCGCCTGATCCGCTCCAAAGGCGTTGGCGTCTGGTTTGTGTCGCAAAACCCGTCGGATATCCCGGATAACGTGCTCGGTCAGCTTGGTAACCGCGTGCAGCACGCCCTGCGCGCCTTTACGCCAAAAGATCAGAAAGCAGTAAAAGCCGCCGCGCAAACCATGCGCGCCAATCCGGCCTTTGATACCGAAGCGGCGATTCAGGCGTTAGGCACCGGTGAAGCGCTGATCTCGTTCCTGGATGCGAAGGGCAGCCCATCCGTGGTGGAACGCACTATGGTGATCGCGCCCCGCTCGCGCATGGGGCCGGTTACCGACGATGAACGCAACGGCCTGATTAACCACTCTCCGGTTTACGGAAAGTACGAAGACGAAGTGGACCGGGAGTCCGCGTTCGAGATGCTGCAAAAAGGGGTTCAGGCGACAACGGAATCGCAGGATGCGCCTGCCGCAAAAGGGCAGTCTGTCGCCGTGGATGACGGTATTCTCGGGGGGCTCAAAGACATCCTCTTCGGCAGCACCGGGCCGCGCGGCGGCAAGCGCGACGGCGTGGTACAAACCATGGCGAAAAGTGCCGCACGACAGGTCACTAATCAGATAGTGCGCGGTATGCTGGGAAGCCTGTTAGGCGGCCGTCGCCGGTAGACGGGGAACCCACGGGCGGCCAAGCGCCGACCCCTGTACACCGTTCTCCTGTAGATAGCGGTCGATTTCCACCATCCCCGTCCAGCGGTTCTCACACCATAGCGGTGCCAGAAGCGTTGGACGGCGGGCGCTGGCGGAGATGCGGTGGTAGACAATTTCTGGCGGTGTGTGGCGAATCATCTCCCCTGCCGTCACCGTATAGTCGTCGAGCTCAATACCGCTTAACCGCCCTGCTTCCCAGGCTTTCGCCATAATGCTTCCCGTAACGATATGCAGCGGATGCAGCTTAATGCCGTCCACGCCGGTCTCAACCACCTTTTCCAGCGTTTCAAGACCATGCTGTTGACCTTCGCCGGGTAACCCAACAATCAGATGCGAACAGACTTTCAGCCCACGCTCACGGGCCAGCCGCGTGGTGCGCTGGTAGCAGGCGAAATCATGACCGCGATTGATGCGGTGCAGGGTTTTGTCGTGCGCGGTTTGCAAGCCCAGCTCCAGCCAGATCTCGTAGCCTTGTTCTTTGTACTCGCTGAGCAGGTCCTGCACCGCGTCCGGTACGCAGTCCGGGCGCGTCCCCACGCATAGCCCTACGATGCTAGCCTGGCTGACCGCCTGCTGATACATCGAGCGCAGCACCTGCACCTCCCCCCACGTGCTGGTGTAGGCCTGGAAATAGGCCAGATACTGCTTCGCGCGGTTCACCAGGCTCGCCTGGTGCGCGAGCTGTTCCGCGATAGAGTGATGCTGCTGAGCTTCGTCAGCAAAGGACGCAACGTTACAGAAGGTGCAGCCGCCGCGCCCGATGGTGCCATCGCGATTCGGGCAGCTAAACCCGCCGTGCAGCGTCAGCTTATGAACCTTTTGTCCGTATCGCTGCAAAAGATCCCCACCAAACATATTGACTAATTTCTGTAACTGCATAATCTGATAGACCGTCCCGGAGAAAGGGGACAAGCCTGCCATTTTTAGCCTCTGTCGGCGATGACCTGGATCAATCGCCCTGGACGGCCTTTATCCATATGAATAAATACTCAAGATTACTGCAATTTCATTCACGCCACTCGTAATTACTTTTCCTTATGTTCTGATTGTTTTTTTCATTTATAGCGCCACCACTGAAAAACAGTGGGTTTATGCGGGTTTGCAGTCAATGCCAGATTATTATTCTGCTATAAAACGGCTATTCAGCACGCTACATTGATAATACCGCTTTCATATAGTGAGTCAGATCACACTCCGCTGCGTTCTGTCAGGGCATACAATCAATGTAAAAATAGTTAAATACCCTTTAATTACAATCAGATAAACCCTCTTTAGCACATTTTTGTATAAATAAGATTGCCATTTGACCTGTGTACCAATTCCCGATAAGTTGGAAATCCGCTGGAAGCTTTCTGGATGAGCGGCCTGCTCATCATATTTATGCAGTAATTGAGATTCCCTCTGAAGCAAGTCCTCAAACTTGTTTACCTGCGCGAAAGGATGAAAAAGAGGGCGAATGCGAGGTCCGCGTATGAAACGCAAACCCCGTCGCCATGCTCTTTCTGTGCCTGTGCGCCACGGTAAAGTTCAGTGGGAAGCCCGACGAGCCTGGGGAGGTTCACTGATATGTTGTACGATAAATCCCTTGAGAAGGATAACTGTGGTTTCGGCCTGATCGCCCACATAGAAGGCGAACCTAGCCACAAGGTAGTGCGTACTGCTATTCACGCACTGGCCCGAATGCAGCACCGTGGCGCCATCCTTGCCGATGGTAAAACCGGCGACGGTTGCGGCCTGCTGCTGCAAAAACCGGATCGTTTCTTCCGCATCGTGGCGGAAGAGCGCGGCTGGCGTTTAGCCAAAAACTACGCTGTCGGCATGCTGTTCCTGAATCAGGATCCTGAAAAGGCTGCCGCCTCACGCCGCATCGTCGAAGAAGAACTTCAGCGTGAAACCCTGTCGATTGTCGGCTGGCGCGATGTGCCAACCAACGAAGGGGTGCTCGGTGAAATCGCCCTCTCCTCGCTGCCTCGTATTGAACAGATTTTCGTTAACGCGCCTGCGGGCTGGCGTCCGCGTGATATGGAACGCCGTCTGTTTATCGCCCGCCGTCGCATTGAAAAACGTCTCCAGGACGATAAAGAGTTCTACGTCTGTAGCCTCTCTAACCTGGTGAACATCTATAAAGGTCTGTGTATGCCGGCTGACCTGCCGCGCTTCTACCTGGACCTGGCGGATCTGCGTCTGGAATCGGCCATTTGCCTGTTCCACCAGCGCTTCTCCACCAACACCGTTCCACGCTGGCCGCTGGCTCAGCCGTTCCGCTACCTGGCGCACAACGGCGAAATCAACACCATTACCGGTAACCGCCAGTGGGCCCGCGCCCGTACCTATAAGTTCCAGACGCCACTGATCCCTGACCTGCATGATGCCGCGCCGTTCGTGAACGAAACCGGCTCTGACTCCAGCTCCATGGATAACATGCTGGAACTGCTGCTGGCAGGCGGGATGGACATCGTGCGCGCCATGCGTCTGCTTGTGCCACCAGCATGGCAGAACAACCCGGATATGGACCCTGAGCTGCGCGCGTTCTTCGACTTTAACTCCATGCACATGGAGCCGTGGGACGGCCCGGCGGGCATCGTGATGTCCGACGGCCGTTTTGCCGCCTGTAACCTGGACCGTAACGGTCTGCGTCCGGCGCGCTACGTCATCACCAAAGATAAGCTCATCACCTGCGCGTCTGAGGTTGGGATCTGGGATTACCAGCCTGACGAAGTGGTCGAGAAGGGCCGCGTCGGTCCGGGCGAGCTGATGGTTATCGACACCCGTGGTGGGCGCATCCTGCACTCCGCCGAAACCGACAACGATCTGAAAAGTCGCCATCCGTACAAAGAGTGGATGGAGAAAAATGTCCGTCGTCTGGTGCCGTTCGAAGATCTGCCGGACGAAGAAGTGGGCAGCCGCGAGCTGGACGACGATACCCTCGCAAGCTTCCAGAAGCAGTTTAACTACAGCGCGGAAGAGCTGGACTCCGTCATCCGCGTACTGGGTGAAAACGGTCAGGAAGCGGTCGGCTCCATGGGTGACGATACCCCGTTTGCCGTGCTCTCCAGCCAGCCGCGCATTATTTACGACTACTTCCGTCAGCAGTTCGCGCAGGTCACCAACCCGCCGATCGATCCGCTGCGTGAAGCGCACGTGATGTCGCTGGCAACCAGCATCGGCCGCGAGATGAACGTCTTCTGCGAAGCCGAAGGCCAGGCGCACCGTCTGACCTTTAAATCGCCGATCCTGCTGTACTCCGATTTCAAACAGCTCACTACGCTGAAAGAGGATCACTACCGCGCCGACACGCTCGATATTACGTTCGACGTGACCGAGGCGACCCTCGAAAAGACGGTGAATGCGCTGTGTGATAAAGCTGAACAGATGGTGCGTAACGGTACCGTTCTGCTGGTGCTGTCTGACCGCAATATCGCGAAAAACCGTCTGCCGTTACCCGCACCAATGGCGGTGGGTGCTATCCAGACGCGTCTTGTCGATAAGAGCCTGCGCTGCGACGCCAACATCATTGTTGAAACCGCCAGCGCCCGCGACCCGCATCACTTTGCCGTGCTGTTAGGCTTTGGCGCGACGGCGATCTACCCGTATCTGGCCTACGAAACGCTGGCTCGTCTGGTCGATACCCGCGCGATCGACAAAGATTACCGCGCGGTAATGCTGAACTACCGCAACGGCATCAATAAAGGCCTGTATAAGATCATGTCCAAAATGGGCATCTCGACTATCGCCTCTTACCGCTGTTCGAAGCTGTTTGAAGCGGTCGGCCTGCATGACGATGTCGCAAATCTCTGCTTCCAGGGTGTGATCAGCCGTATCGGCGGCGCCGGTTTTGCTGACTTCCAGCAGGATCTGGTGAACCTGTCAAAACGCGCCTGGCTGGCACGTAAGCCGCTGGATCAGGGCGGTCTGCTGAAATACGTTCACGGCGGCGAATACCACGCCTATAACCCGGACGTGGTGCGCACGCTGCAACAGGCGGTTCAGAGCGGTGAATACAGCGATTATCAGCAGTACGCTGAGCTGGTAAACAACCGTCCGGCGGCAACGCTGCGCGACCTCATTGCCCTGAACCCAGGTGACGAAGCCGTCAGCATCGACGACGTAGAGCCTGCAACCGAGCTGTTCAAACGCTTCGATACCGCGGCGATGTCCATCGGCGCGCTGAGCCCGGAAGCCCACGAAGCGCTGGCGGAAGCCATGAACAGCATCGGCGGCAACTCCAACTCCGGCGAAGGCGGTGAAGACCCAGCGCGTTACGGCACTAACAAGGTCTCCCGTATCAAGCAGGTGGCATCCGGTCGCTTTGGCGTGACGCCTGCGTACCTGGTCAACGCCGACGTGATTCAGATTAAAGTCGCTCAGGGTGCTAAACCGGGCGAAGGCGGTCAGTTGCCGGGTGATAAAGTTACCCCATACATCGCCAAACTGCGCTATTCCGTACCGGGCGTGACGCTGATCTCCCCGCCGCCACACCACGATATCTACTCTATCGAGGACTTAGCGCAGCTGATTTTCGACCTGAAACAGGTCAACCCGAAAGCGATGATCTCCGTGAAGCTGGTTTCCGAACCGGGCGTCGGCACCATCGCCACCGGTGTGGCGAAAGCCTATGCGGATCTCATCACCATCGCCGGCTACGATGGCGGTACCGGCGCAAGCCCGCTCTCCTCCGTGAAATACGCGGGTTGCCCGTGGGAGCTTGGCCTGGTGGAAACCCAGCAGGCGCTGGTGGCGAACGGCCTGCGTCACAAGATCCGTCTGCAGGTGGACGGTGGTCTGAAAACTGGCCTCGACATTATCAAGGCGGCAATCCTCGGTGCGGAAAGCTTCGGCTTCGGTACCGGCCCGATGGTTGCGCTGGGCTGTAAATACCTGCGTATTTGCCACCTGAACAACTGCGCAACCGGTGTTGCTACCCAGGACGAGAAGCTGCGTAAGAACCACTATCACGGCCTGCCGTTCAAAGTGACCAACTACTTTGACTTCATCGCCCGTGAAACCCGCGAGCTGATGGCGCAGCTGGGCGTGAAGCGCCTGGTCGACCTGATTGGCCGTACCGACCTGCTGAAAGAGCTGGAAGGTTTCACCGCCAAGCAGCAGAAACTAGAGCTGAGCAAGCTGCTGGAAACCGCGCAGCCGCATCCTGGCAAAGCGGTTTACTGCACCGAGAACAACCCGCCGTTCGATAACGGCGTGCTGAACGCGCAGCTGCTGCAGCAGGCGAAACCGTACGTGGACGAGAAGCAGAGCAAAACGTTCTGGTTTGATATCCGCAACACCGACCGCTCCGTGGGTGCCTCCCTCTCCGGTTATATCGCGCAAACGCACGGTGACCAGGGGCTGGCGGCGGATCCGATTACTGCGCACTTCAGCGGTACCGCGGGTCAGAGCTTCGGCGTGTGGAACGCAGGCGGCGTTGAGCTGTACCTGACTGGTGATGCCAACGACTACGTCGGTAAAGGCATGGCGGGCGGTCTGCTGGCGGTGCGTCCTCCGGTCGGCTCAGCCTTCCGCAGCCATGAAGCGAGCATCATCGGTAACACCTGCCTGTACGGCGCGACCGGCGGTCGTCTGTTCGCAGCAGGTCGTGCGGGCGAGCGTTTTGCGGTGCGTAACTCTGGTGCTATCACCGTGGTGGAAGGCATTGGCGATAACGGTTGTGAATACATGACGGGCGGGATTGTTTGCGTAATGGGTAAAACCGGCGTGAACTTCGGCGCGGGCATGACGGGCGGTTTTGCGTACGTCCTGGACGAAGACGGTGAGTTCCGCAAACGCGTGAACCCGGAGCTGGTGGAAGTGCTGGACGTTGATACGCAGGCCATCCACGAAGAACACTTGCGCGGTTTGATTACCGAACACGTGCAGCATACCGGTTCTTCGCGCGGAGAAGAGATCCTGGCGAACTGGCCTGCGTTCTCAGCGAAATTCGCGCTGGTTAAACCGAAGTCCAGCGATGTTAAAGCCCTGTTGGGTCACCGTAGTCGTAGCGCAGCAGAGCTGCGCGTGCAGGCGCAGTAAGGAATTCAGATGAGCCAGAACGTATACCAGTTTATCGACCTGCAGCGTGTTGATCCGCCAAAGAAACCGCTGAAGATCCGCAAAATTGAATTTGTAGAAATCTACGAGCCGTTTTCAGAAGGCCAGGCCAAAGCGCAGGCAGACCGCTGCCTGTCCTGCGGTAACCCTTACTGCGAATGGAAATGCCCGGTCCACAACTACATCCCGAACTGGCTGAAACTGGCCAACGAAGGACGTATTTTTGAAGCCGCCGAGCTGTCTCACCAGACCAACACCCTGCCGGAAGTGTGCGGCCGCGTGTGCCCTCAGGACCGCCTGTGTGAAGGCTCCTGTACGCTGAACGACGAGTTCGGCGCGGTGACCATCGGCAACATTGAGCGCTATATCAACGATAAAGCGTTCGAGATGGGCTGGCGTCCGGATATGACCGGCGTGCGTCAAACCGACAAGCGCGTGGCAATCATCGGCGCGGGCCCGGCGGGCCTTGCCTGTGCGGACGTCCTGACCCGTAACGGCGTGAAGGCGGTGGTCTTTGACCGCCATCCGGAGATCGGCGGTCTGCTGACCTTCGGCATCCCGGCCTTCAAGCTGGAAAAAGAGGTCATGACCCGTCGCCGTGAAATCTTCACTGGCATGGGCATTGAGTTCAAACTGAATGTGGAAGTGGGCCGCGACGTGCAGCTCGACGACCTGCTGAAGGATTACGACGCCGTGTTCCTCGGCGTGGGCACCTATCAGTCCATGCGCGGCGGTCTGGAGAACGAAGAGGCACCAGGCGTTTATGATGCCCTGCCGTTCCTGATTGCCAACACCAAGCAGATCATGGGCTACGGCGAAACTGCCGACGAGCCGTTCGTCAGCATGGAAGGCAAACGCGTGGTGGTGCTGGGCGGCGGTGATACCGCGATGGACTGCGTGCGTACGTCTATTCGTCAGAATGCGGCGCATGTGATCTGCGCCTATCGTCGTGACGAAGAGAACATGCCTGGTTCTAAACGCGAAGTGAAAAATGCGCGTGAAGAGGGCGTAGAGTTCCAGTTCAACATCCAGCCTCTGGGCATTGAAGTGAATGCCAACGGTAAAGTGAGTGGCGTGAAGATGGCGCGCACCGAGATGGGTGCACCAGATGCCAAGGGTCGTCGTCGCGCTGAGATCGTGGCAGGCTCCGAACATGTGATCCCGGCCGATGCCGTCGTCATGGCGTTTGGTTTCCGTCCTCATAGTATGGAATGGCTTGCGAAACACAGCGTTGAGCTGGATTCACAGGGCCGCGTGATTGCACCTGAAGGCAGCGACAACGCATTCCAGACCAGCAACCCGAAAATCTTCGCCGGTGGCGATATTGTTCGCGGCTCTGACCTGGTGGTCACCGCCATTGCCGAAGGGCGTAAAGCGGCCGACGGGATTATGAATTACCTGGAAGTGTAACGAGAATGGCCCGGCATACACCGGGCCATTATTATTTCTTGAGAAGCTGCCAGGACAAATCACTCTCCAGAGCGGTTTGATCTGAAATATGGTCGAACGCGCTGTCATTCAGTACCGGGAAAATCGTGACGGTAAAATTCATTTGCTGGCCACTGGGTACTTTGCCATTTTCCACCGCAATGACCGCCTCGTTATTACGAATATAGAGCGATGCACCATTATCGTTTTCCGGCGTAAAGTTCACCTGATCGGTTGTTTTCCCCACGTTATAGCTTTTACCGTCAAGCGTCAGGTTGCTGACTTTAATCGCCACACCGCCATTCTGACCAAACTGGAAACGCCCTTTCTGGCCGGAAGCGCCTTGTATAAGGGTTGCCATCTGCTGCTTTTCCGGGCAATAGACGCTGACGTTAATGTCTTTATCCGGCATTTTGTTCCAGCTCTGCTGGCTCGAAACAATGTTATCGCGTCGCATCTGATGATAATCGACCACCTGCTGAGAGAGCGTTAACTGGCAATCTTCCGCATACAAAATGCAGGGTAAAGCAAGCAGCAGGAGCGCTGCCAGACGTTGAATGTTCATCGACATACTCCGTTTACTTCCTCATAAAACGCGTCTTCGTCATGCTTTTCAGGAAGCGTGAAAACAAGCTTACACAAACGTTGATTTTCATCATTGATGGCATAAAGTGCGGTAACCTGGTCGGCATCGTTCAGGAAGACATGCCCATCATCAACCACCGTCACCACGTAGTTATCTTTCGCATCCACCACGGACAGGCCTTTCGCGAGCGGCTTACCGTCGGCCTGCTTAATACGCAACATCACGCGACGGCTGTTCAGTACCTTAAAGCTCACTTCGCTTACCGAACCATGTGCAGCAGCGATATATTTGGTACCGTTTGCCAGCGTCATGCTTTGCGGGAGTTTGTTTGCATCCACTTCGATGCGTGAGTTACGCCACTCGGTCAGTCCAGGGATGACAGCCTGCCCCCAGCGGTCAGTCCAGACGGTACCTTGTGGCGTGGTGATTTCGACCCCCGCCTTCGGTTCGCTGAGTTTGGCAATCGCAAAGGTATCCTTGATGGAATATGGCGAGAAGGTCACGCCGTCCTTATGCATCGCAATACCGCCCGACAGCGTTGCATTGTAGTTGCGCTGGTGATCGCCGCTTGTCCCCCCACCTACACTAAGTTGGGTATAGTGCAGATTGGTATTGATGTTGCCGTTGAAGCTGTTTTCCTGCGATTCATCATCACGATCGGCAGAAATATAGTAGTTGGTGTCATTACCCAATGCGCCGCTGTTTGCCAGGCCATAGCTGGTGCTGTCACCCTGCTTGCGCATATATGAACTCAGGCTCTGCGAACCGCCTAACGGAATGCTGAGGTTGATATAGAGCAAATCGTCGTCCTGGTCGTCATCCGTGCTGCCCACTGCGCTTTGCCAGTTGACGTTGACCGAGGCATATTTGAAGGTTTTACCCCATGACAACAGTAAATAACGAGAATCCTCACCGTCTCCCGCAGCCTGGTTGTAGCTTAAACCTGCGCTGAATGCTCCTGCCAGCGGAGTTGACCAGCGGATATTGGCAGAATAACTGTTGTCATAGCCCTGATAATCATCATCCATGGCATCCGCCAGTTCGCGATAATCACCGCTGTAATGCGCAACGCTGCCAGAGAGGCCGACGCTCTCGGTCAGCGAGTAATCGCTCTGTAATTCGTTTTTGATACCGTTGTCGCTGTCACCAAATTGCGCCTTGCTGGCAGCCATGCTGGTGGAAACGTTCCAGCCATCGGTGAGCATAAACTCAGTGCGCGCCCCTGCCGCCTGGTAATCTTCGGCTACCACGCCGGAGGCAAGCAGGTTCATCCATGGCAGTATTCGCCAGCCATCGGAAACGTTGAACACCAGCGGATCGCTATAGTCACTCTCTATACTGCGCACCTGACCTGCCGAAACGGTCAATCCATTGGGTCTTGAAAGATTGCGTGATTTCACGGAGGCTGCGGGAACAATAAAGCGGTTCGTCGAGCCGTCAGACTCAACCACGGTCACGTCCAGGTCGACGTTGTTGCGCACCATCGGTACATCATCCAGCGTAAACGGCCCCGCCGGAACCAGGGTGTTAAAGATGAGTCTGCCGTTCTGACGAACCTCCACGCGGGCCTGTGATGTCCGGGCGATACCGGACACGCTCACGCCGGAACCATCTTTCTGCAAACCGCTGGTCGGCATCAGCTGTACACCGGTGATCGGCACGCCGCTTAGCACATCGGACATGGCGTTGATTTCCCCCACCTGCATGGTCAGGCGCTGGGGAACAAACACATGCTCTGCGTAGGTATAAATGCTCTCTGCATTTCGGTTACCGTCATCATCCGTCAGGATATAACGGCTACGCAGAGACCAATCCATGGCATTGAACCTCGCCTCCAGACTTGCCTGGGAGTAGCGGTTACTGCTGCTGTCACTTCCGCTGTAATCGCTTTTGGTGCTGAATAATGAGTAGTTCAGCATGCCTGCTGTGCCGCCATGCTGGAAATTTTTAACGTCAGCGCTGATGCTGTTAATCGCTTCCTGGGGTAAATAAAGCTCTACCGCTTCCTGATTTGGCAGGGCGTTGATGACAGCCTGGGCATAATCGCTGCGAATATCGTGACAGGTTTCATTCGCCTTGATGGGAACCGGCATCAATCCTGCGAATTCCAGAAAGTCATTATCAACGCACATCGTCCCGTCTTCGCTAAAGCGAATAGCTGCCGTTCCGCGGTCGCTGCCGTTTACTTTTACCGACACCGAATGCGTTCCCGGCAAAAAGCGGGGGGCTTCAGCAAAGTAGCGGTTGAGATCGGCACCCAACCCCCGTGATTTGAGGATATCGGTATCAAACGTCACTTCCCTTGCATGCAGGGAAGTGCACTCCAGCAACATAAGAGGAATAGCGCTATAAATCACAGCGCGCACAAAAAGTGCAAGTTGGCTTTTTTTACGCACTGCCATAATCCTTTATTTTTTATTGAGATCCGAGATAAAGCTTGGGACTTCAACGCCATAGCGGCTGGCGGGGAAGAATTTAACGTTGCTATTGCCACTGACGGATTTGCCCATCGAAACCGTCATGGTTTCACCGGGTAAGATGTAGGTTTTGGCAAGCGAACCGCTGATACCTGAAGGCTGCAGCACCACGTTCTGTGCCAGGCGCACCACGTATTTGCTCGGGTTTTTCACCGTGACGGAGGTGCCTGAAGCGGTCCAGTCGAGGTACTTCCAGGCATCCGTTACCACAGCCAGCTTCGCTGGGCGAATCAGCACCGGCAGATCCTGACGAATATTGATGCCAATTTTGACTTTGTTATCGTCACTTTTCGGTGGGATGCCTTCAAAGGTCACGCGCTTGTAATGTTCAACGTCCAGCGGTTTGCTGGTTTGCAGAATAAAGCGCAGCTGCTGAGTTTGTCCGGGCTCAAGACGAACCACTGGCTGAGTGGTGACGAGTTTCAGACCTTGATCGTCCGGGAGATCCACCACATCGGTGTACAGCAGCGACGGATGGCTATCGGTGTTTTTAACGTTGATGGTCCCGCTGTGGGTCGCTTCATCAATCACCAGCAGACTGGTTTCTGGCACCATACCTGCGGCATGTACAGCAAACTGTGCAGTGAACAAGGCAGCTGCAGCGAGCGTTTTAATTAAAACAGTTTTAGAGCATGTCATATATATTCCTTGAAAGCACTACCTAACACTCCGTGTTTATGGCGCTTCTTGGTGAGAGAAATAGTGTCCTCTCGGGGTTAAATTTAACTCACTTTAAATTTGAAAAAAATTACAGATATTTAAGACTGATCGTCAACTGACCATCCAGTCGGGTATCATCGGTAATACCCAGCGTCGTGGTATTTTGAATAGCCAAAGATGTTACCAGCGGAAATGTTGCTGTCTGGAAAGCAAGCGGATCGACACTTCCTGATAATGCGACAGTAATATTGCGATTATTCTCACCCTGGCTTGAACCATCATTGCTCTTAGCCCAGGTTGTTGAACCATTCTGTTGATATATAGGATCGACCGATTTTCCGTCAGCCGTGACGTTGTTTACGTTCATGAACATGGCGTAAGAGCCAATGTTTACCGTGCCTGCTTTTCCAACCCCGTAAGTCTGGTTAGTCGCACTCTGCGCTCCACCCGTAAACGTCCCGGTAGAGACGGTTAAACCCGCGTTAGAATCGGCGCGATCGTCTATCAAATTCCAGGCAACTTTTGTTGCTGCCGTACAGGTAATCGTGAGATCGATATTCCTTTGCCCAAGCTGGTTCACGGCGGTGGATGATAATTCACCCAAGCGGATGTTGCCGTAGTCCACTACACCGCCATTGCTAAATTCAGGCGTACAGGCGGAGCTTGTCAGCGTTCCTCTAATTTTAAGTATCGCGGTTTCGGATGCAAACGTGGAATTTACGCAAAGGAATAATGTTGCAGCCAATAGAATTTTATTCATGAGTTAATCCTTAACTTATGAGTCATAGCAAATACAATATCGACGTAAACAATCCATGTTTGTCGCTATCATCCCCGTATGCAGAAAGCATGCGGCGATAATATAGAAATCCTAAATACATGCAATTTAGGTTTATTAATTATTCTTTTTAGATTTACTCAAACTATAGATGGGTTTTATAAAACAGGTGATGCAAGTCCTTTACAGGCTATTTATATTCACAATGAATATTGCTTGCGTTAAGTTATTACGAACACAACGTTATTCCAAAATATCTTTCATTTGGAATAATGCATTGCATTGTTTAAATTTCATACAAACCTATACAGGAAAAAAATATTCTCCCGGCAAGCAACAGAATATTTACATCAATAACAAAAAAATCCAGCCGACTGACGAGGGCTGGATTTTATAACGGATGAATACGTTATTTTACCACTCTAAGGGCAGGGCGCCCCCCGCGCGGCGGCGGATCGTCATCCGGATCGTTATCATCCTGGTGATCCGGTTTGTCACCATCAATAACGGACATCACCGTGTCGCTTTCGCGCTCTTCGGTTGCATCGTCATCATTCAGGCTGGCAACGTCTTCGTCATAAGCCGCTTCCGGCTCGAACATGGTACCCGCGCCGTTTTCACGCGCGTAGATAGCCAGCACGGCAGCCAGCGGCACAGAAACCTGACGCGGCACGCCGCCGAAACGCGCGTTAAAGCGCACTTCGTCGTTTGCCAGCTCCAGGTTACCCACCGCGCGCGGCGCAATGTTCAACACGATCTGTCCGTCACGTGCATATTCCATAGGAACCTGCACGTCCGGCAACGTCACATCCACAACCAGGTGCGGCGTGAGCTGGTTATCCAGCAGCCATTCATAGAAGGCGCGCAGCAGATACGGACGGCGTGGGGAAAGTTGTGACATTTCCACAGTCATTAGCCTCGGCCGAGACGCATTTCACGTTCCGGCTCAGTCAGAGAAGCCAGGAAAGAGTCGCGTTCAAATACGCGCGTCATGTAGCCTTTCAGCTCTTTCGCACCAGGACCGCTGAACTCAACACCCAGCGTAGGCAGACGCCACAGCAGCGGTGCAAGGTAGCAATCGACCAGGCTGAACTCATCGCTCAGGAAGAAAGGCTTCTGACCAAAGACTGGCGCGATTGCCAGCAGCTCTTCACGCAGTTGTTTACGTGCAGCATCCGCTTCAGACGACGTACCGTTAACGATAACGTTCATCAGCGTATACCAGTCTTTTTCGATACGCTGCATGTACAGGCGGCTTTCACCACGCGCAACAGGGTAAACAGGCATCAGTGGCGGATGCGGGAAACGCTCATCCAGGTATTCCATAATGATACGGGATTCCCACAGGGTCAGCTCGCGATCCACCAGCGTTGGTACGCTCTGGCTCGGGTTGAGATCGATCAGATCCTGAGGCGGGTTATCCTTTTCCACATGCTCGATCTCAAAACTGACACCCTTCTCGGCCAGCACGATACGAACCTGATGGCTATAAATGTCAGTAGGACCAGAAAACAGCGTCATTACCGAACGTTTGTTGGCAGCGACAGCCATGAAAACCTCCAGGTATATTCAGAATTTTACTGCTACCGGCCCACCAGGGCCAGCCAGATGATGTATTGCCCATCCCAGAGAAAACACATTGTTCAAGAATCGAACAAAAATCGAGTATTCACCGATATTTGGGCAGAAAATTGGATGATAGTTTACCAGATTTTGATGGCTTTGTGGTGAGGGGATTCTGGAAATGTGGAAAAAGAGGAGATATATCAACTCATGTTGTGGATAACCTACGCATTATCCATAAAAAAACCCGCCGAAGCGGGTTTTTCGCCAATCGTTCTGCGTAAGCAGAATGGATTAACGTTTGGAGAACTGTGGACGACGACGTGCTTTACGCAGACCCACTTTCTTACGTTCAACCTGACGCGCGTCACGAGTAACGAAGCCAGCTTTACGCAGTTCAGAACGCAGGGATTCGTCGTACTCCATCAGAGCGCGGGTGATACCGTGACGGATCGCACCTGCCTGACCGGAGATACCACCACCTTTAACGGTGATGTACAGATCCAGTTTTTCTACCATATCAACCAGTTCCAGCGGCTGGCGAACTACCATGCGGGCAGTTTCACGACCGAAGTACTGTTCCAGAGAACGTTGGTTGATTACGATTTTACCGCTGCCCGGTTTGATGAACACGCGAGCTGCGGAACTTTTGCGGCGACCAGTGCCGTAGTATTGATTTTCAGCCATTGCCTATAATCCCGATTAGATGTCAAGAACTTGCGGTTGCTGTGCCGCGTGGTTGTGCTCGTTGCCTGCGTAAACTTTCAGTTTACGGAACATAGCACGACCCAGCGGGCCTTTTGGCAGCATGCCTTTAACCGCGATTTCAATCACACGCTCAGGACGGCGAGCAATCATCTCTTCAAAGGTCGCTTCTTTGATACCACCGATGTGGCCAGTGTGGTGATAGTACACTTTGTCAGTACGCTTGTTGCCGGTTACAGCAACTTTATCAGCGTTCAGAACGATGATGTAATCACCGGTATCAACGTGCGGAGTGTATTCCGCTTTATGCTTACCGCGCAGGCGACGAGCCAGTTCAGTAGCCAGACGGCCCAGAGTTTTACCGGTCGCGTCAACAACATACCAGTCGCGCTGTACGGTTTCTGGTTTAGCTGTAAAAGTTTTCATTAAAAGCTTACCCAAATAATAAGTTACACGTTGGTGAACACCCAAACGTTTAGTCAGTTGAGGCTCACACGACAAAGTCCGGCAAACCTACCCCTTCGAATAGCACATGCCGACACATAGAAAGTTTCGGGAAAAAAACCTTCTCGTAACGTGGGGTCGCAAGATTATAGAGAAGTTGAGGTCAAAGATCGACCCTTAAATGCGATTTGGAATGGGTTTTTCGGGGTTAGATATTGTGCGGTCTGGTGCCCTCACCCCCAGCCCCTCTCCCACAGGGAGAGGGTGGCGTTTGTTATGGCATATGCTCCAGCTTGAGGTATTCCTCGCTCTGCATCTCCTGCAGGCGCGACAGGCAGCGCTGGAACTCAAACTTCAGCCGCTCACCCTGGTAAATCTCATATAAAGGAACCTCGGCGCTGACAACCAGCTTAACGTGGCGCTCGTAAAACTCGTCCACCAGCGCAATGAAGCGTCGCGCTTCGCTTTCCATCAGGCGCGTCATCACCGGCACATCCAGCACCATCACGGTGTGGAACAGGCGCGAAAGCGCGATGTAATCATGCTGGCTGCGGGCATCGACGCAGAGTGTCGCAAAGGAGACGGCCAGGGTTTGATTTTCTACGCCCTGAGTTTGTAAGGGACGATGGTTAATCTCGAGTTCCGGGGCGCGCTCACGTTTTGCCCCCGCCAGCGCCAGCCACAGTTTATCCATCTGATTTGTGGTTTCTGCGTTCAACGGCGAAAGCCACAAATGAGCCTGAGTCAGCGTGCGCAGGCGGTAATCCACGCCCGCGTCGACGTTCATGATGTCGCAATGCTGTTTTATCGCATCGATAGCGGGCAGGAAGCGCGCGCGCTGCAAACCATTGCGGTACAGCTCGTCCGGCGGGATGTTCGAGGTCGCCACGAGCGTAATCCCACGCGCAAACAGCGCTTTCATCAACCCGCCCAGCAGCATCGCATCCGTAATATCGGAAACAAAAAATTCGTCAAAGCAAAGTACGTCCGTTTCCGCCTTAAAACGGTCGGCCACAATCTCCAGCGGATCGCTTTTGCCCTGCAATGCCGTCAGCTCTTCGTGAACCCGCAGCATGAAGCGGTGAAAATGCAGGCGCTGTTTACGCGTGCCCGGCAGGCTCTGGTAGAACATGTCCATCAGCCAGGTTTTACCGCGCCCGACGCCCCCCCACATATATAAGCCACGTACCGACGCGTTAACCTGAAGTTCTTTTTTTCCCAACAACCGACCGAATGCCGCCTTCAGCCCACCGCTTTGCACCGCCTCTGCGGGTTTCGCTGTGAGCTCCTGATAAATCGTATCCAGGCGATTAACCGCTTCACGCTGGACGTCATCCGGCTGATGTGAGCCCTCGTTCAGGGCCAGTTGGTAACGCGATGAGGGTGACAGGCTTTGCATAATCTTATTGTTATTCCTTCGGTTATGACTCATCAGCAGGCGCGACTGATGAAAAAAAGGCCGTTCTACACTACGCGATGATACGTCAGGATTCCACTTCTGAAGAAATAGCGGTTATAGTGGCAATATCAGGCACAGGCAGGAGCCGAGCCAACACCCTACGGAACAACAAGACAACGGGAGAAGTTCATGACCTGGGAATATGCGCTAATCGGTTTAGTCGTCGGCATCGTCATCGGTGCTGTGGCCATGCGTTTCGGTAATCGCAAATTGCGTCAGCAGCAGTCACTGCAGTACGAACTGGAAAAGAACAAAGCCGAACTGGAAGAGTATCGTGAAGAGCTGGTCAGCCACTTTGCCCGTAGCGCCGAGCTGCTGGACAACATGGCGACCGACTATCGCCAGCTGTATCAACACATGGCGAAAAGCTCCAGCAGCCTGCTGCCGGAAATGACTGCAGAAACGAACCCGTTCCGCAACCGTCTGGCAGACTCTGAAGCGGGTAACGATCAGGCTCCGGTTCAGATGCCACGCGACTATTCGGACGGCGCGTCCGGCCTGCTGCGCGGTGGCGCAAAACGCGATTAATCGCAAAACATGAATAAATTTTACGGGCGCATCTCTTGCGCCCGTCCTTTCTTCCCGTCCCCAGCTATTATTTAGTCAAACACCTCATTGTTCAGCGGTTGAAAATTCAATAACATCAAGATGTTTTTAGGCCGTTCTTCTTTCATTCCAGGATACGAGAGTCAGCATCAATGAAGAAAAAAAACCAGCTGTTGAGCGCTTTAGCGTTAAGTGTCGGGTTATCTCTCTCGGCGTCCTTCCCTGCCCACGCGGCACTGCCTTCGCAGGTGCCGGGACAGGCAGCCATTCCTAGCCTCGCGCCGATGCTGGAAAAAGTGCTGCCCGCCGTGGTCAGCGTCCAGGTCGAAGGCACCGCGCGGCAAAGCCAGCGCGTGCCGGAAGAACTGAAGAAATACTTCGGTGATGAATCTCCCGACCAGCAGGCGCAGCCATTTGAAGGATTGGGTTCTGGGGTGATCATTGATGCGGCCAAGGGATATATCCTGACCAACAACCACGTGATCAGTCAGGCGGATAAGATCAGCGTCCAGCTCAATGATGGCCGCGAATTTGACGCCAAACTGATCGGCGGCGATGACCAGAGCGATATTGCGCTGCTGCAGATCCTAAAACCCAGCAACCTGACGCAGATTACCATTGCGGACTCCGACACGCTGCGCGTGGGGGATTTTGCCGTCGCCGTCGGCAACCCCTTCGGCCTGGGCCAGACTGCCACCTCCGGGATCGTCTCCGCACTTGGGCGCAGCGGCCTGAACCTGGAAGGGCTGGAAAACTTTATTCAAACCGACGCGTCTATTAACCGCGGTAACTCGGGTGGTGCCCTGCTCAACCTGAACGGTGAGCTTATTGGTATCAACACGGCGATCCTCGCGCCCGGCGGCGGCAGTATCGGGATTGGCTTTGCCATACCGAGCAATATGGCCAAAACCCTGTCTCAACAGCTCATTCAGTTTGGTGAAGTCAAACGTGGACTGCTGGGCATCAAAGGGATGGAGATGAGCGCGGATATCGCCAAAGCCTTTAACGTCAACGTCCAGCGCGGCGCGTTTGTCAGCGAAGTGCTGCCAAATTCCGGGTCGGCGAAAGCAGGCGTGAAATCCGGCGATGTGATCGTCAGCCTGAACGATAAACCACTGAACAGCTTCGCAGAACTGCGTTCTCGCATTGCCACCACCGAGCCTGGCGCCAAAGTGAAACTCGGTTTGATTCGCGACGGCAAACCGCTGGACGTTGAAGTCACGCTGGATAAGAGCACCTCCTCTTCCGCCAGCGCGGAGCTGATCGCCCCGGCCCTGCAAGGCGCGACGTTGAGCGACGGCCAGCTAAAAGACGGCACGAAAGGCATTACTATTGATACCGTCGAGAAGAGCAGCCCTGCCGCACAGGCGGGATTGCATCAGGATGATGTCATCATCGGCGTGAACCGCACTCGCGTGCAATCTATTGCAGAAATGCGCAAGGTGCTGGAAAGTAAGCCAACAGTCATTGCCCTGCAGGTTATGCGTGGCAAAGAGACTATCTATATTTTATTGCGCTAAGCATTTGCGACCCCGGACATCACCGCTGCATGTGATGTCCGGATAACTCATGTTATGCTGCAAACCGTTCATTTTTTAACGACACGCGCATCATGCTTTTAAAGCTCTTTCGTTCCATTGCTATCGGTTTGATCGTTGCTGGCCTGCTGTTGGTGGCTATGCCGTCTTTGCGTCAGTTCAACAAACTGACGGCCCCCCAGTTTGACAGTACGGATGAAACGCCTGCCACTTACAATCAGGCTGTTCGCCGTGCCGCACCCGCCGTGGTTAACGTTTATAACCGAGGACTGAATACCTCGGCCCATAACCAGCTGGAGATCCGCACGCTCGGCTCCGGCGTAATTATGGATGAACGTGGCTACATCATTACCAACAAGCACGTGATTAACGATGCCGACCAGATTATCGTCGCCTTGCAGGATGGTCGCGTATTTGAAGCGTTACTCGTGGGCTCGGACAGCCTCACCGACCTGGCGGTTCTTAAGATCAACGCCACGGGCGGCCTGCCCACCATTCCGATCAACCGTAAACGCACGCCACATATTGGCGACGTCGTGTTGGCGATAGGTAACCCGTACAACCTGGGCCAGACCATTACCCAGGGGATTATCAGCGCCACCGGTCGAATCGGCCTGAACCCGTCTGGGCGGCAGAATTTCCTTCAGACCGATGCCTCTATCAACCACGGTAACTCCGGCGGCGCGCTGGTGAACTCACTGGGTGAGCTCATGGGCATCAACACCCTCTCGTTCGATAAGAGTAACGATGGCGAGACGCCGGAAGGGATTGGTTTTGCGATTCCATTCCAGCTGGCAACCAAGATCATGGACAAGCTCATTCGCGACGGGCGCGTGATCCGTGGCTACATTGGTATTGGTGGACGTGAAATTGCGCCGATGCATACCCAGGGCGGTGGGATCGACCAGATTCAGGGGATTGTGGTGAATGAAGTGTCGCCAGGTGGCCCGGCCGCTAATGCGGGTATTCAGGTTAATGATGTCATTGTGTCGGTTAATGGCACGCCAGCAGTTTCTGCTCTCGAAACGATGGATCAGGTGGCGGAAATCCGACCTGGCTCAATCATCCCTGTTGAAGTCATGCGGAATGATAAGAAGCTGACGATTCAGGTGACGATTCAGGAATACCCGGCGACAAACTGATGTGTATAAAAAAACCGAAGCACAGGCTTCGGTTTTTTTTGCCGGGTAGCGCTTACGCTTACCCGGACTACAAAGGGAGAGAACGTTTTACTTGTTAACGAACTCTTCGCCCAGAG
Source organism: Enterobacter sp. ENT02 (assembly GCF_019219165.1). NCBI lineage: Bacteria > Pseudomonadati > Pseudomonadota > Gammaproteobacteria > Enterobacterales > Enterobacteriaceae > Enterobacter > Enterobacter sp. ENT02. Next base: position 45,676 of record NZ_JAHUWD010000003.1, on the reverse strand, counting down.
TGATATCTTTCTTCAGCGTATCCAGCATGCCTTCCATCGCGTTTTGTTCAAACGCGCTCAGCGTACCAATGGATTTACGCTCTTCAATACCGTTTTTGCCCAGCAGCAGCGGCTGAGAGAAGAAGCGAGCGTGTTCGCCGTCGCCTTCAACGTAAGCGCATTCAACTACATTTTTCTCGCCCTGCAGAGCACGAACCAGAGACAGACCGAAACGCGCCGCCGCCTGACCCATAGACAGGGTTGCTGATCCGCCACCCGCCTTCGCTTCCACCACTTCGGTGCCCGCGTTCTGGATGCGTTTAGTCAGGTCAGCCACTTCCTGCTCGGTGAAGCTCACGCCTGGGATCTGCGACAGCAGAGGCAGGATCGTCACGCCAGAGTGACCACCGATAACCGGCACTTCCACTTCCGTTGGCTGCTTGCCTTTCAGCTCAGCGACGAAGGTGTTTGAACGGATGATATCCAGCGTGGTCACGCCGAACAGTTTGTTCTTGTCGTAAACACCCGCTTTCTTCAGCACTTCTGCTGCGATAGCGACGGTGGTGTTCACCGGGTTAGTGATGATACCGATACAGGCTTTCGGGCAGATTTCAGCGATCTGCTGAACCAGGTTTTTCACGATGCCCGCGTTGACGTTAAACAGGTCAGAACGATCCATACCAGGTTTACGTGCCACACCCGCAGAGATCAGTACGACGTCAGCACCCTGCAGCGCAGGGCGCGCATCTTCACCGGAGAAGCCTTTGATTTTCACAGCGGTCGGGATGTGGCTCAGGTCAACCGCCACACCTGGGGTTACCGGAGCAATATCGTACAGGGAGAGTTCTGAGCCTGAAGGCAGTTGGGTTTTCAGTAGTAGGGCAAGCGCCTGGCCGATACCACCAGCAGCGCCGAGGACTGCAACTTTCATCCTAAACTCCTTATTATGGTTAACTTTAAGTATCTGTAACTCCGTTGCGGCGACCATAATTCAGCGAGTAAATAATTACAATTTTCGTAGCTAAAGAATTTGAGGTCGCGCGTCTTTCACCTTCGCCTGAATGCTATCGGGCAGCGGGCAGCAACGAAATAAGAGGTGGTTACAATACACCTTGCCACGCCACCAAAACAACATCATTTTGATAACATTTAATTTACTTTTAAGCTTATTTGCGCGGCGTGACCCAGGCATGTTTTCCGATAACGAAATCTGATAAAATCGCTCCCTTTCATAACATTATTTCAGCCTGGCGCCAGGTAGATAGTTTGCATAAAAATTCATCCACATGCATAATAATGTTGTTTCTATCGTCATATTCCGGGTGACTTATGCGAAGCTCGTCTAAGCAAGAAGAATTAGTGAAGGCGTTTAAAGCGCTACTCAAAGAAGAGAAATTCAGTTCTCAGGGAGAAATTGTTCAGGCGTTGCAGGAACAAGGCTTCGAAAACATCAATCAGTCGAAAGTCTCCCGTATGTTAACCAAGTTTGGCGCAGTGCGTACCCGCAATGCCAAAATGGAAATGGTCTATTGCCTGCCTGCTGAACTTGGCGTGCCGACCACCTCCAGCCCGCTGAAGAACCTGGTCCTCGACATCGACTATAACGATGCCGTGGTGGTTATCCACACCAGTCCGGGCGCGGCGCAACTGATTGCTCGCCTGCTGGACTCATTAGGTAAAGCGGAAGGTATCCTCGGCACCATCGCCGGTGATGACACTATCTTTACCACCCCGGCAAACGGTTTTTCGGTGAAAGATCTCTACGAAGCGATTCTGGTCCTGTTCGAACAGGAACTGTAATCCTCCTCCCCGCGGTCTGCTGCGGGGATTGTTCTGCCCCCGCTGCGTTAACCCCTCTTTTCTACTGCCTCTGACTTTGACAAATAGTGCTTTTTACCAGCCATTAACATTCACATGGTGAATACTAAGGCGCAAAACCGCACAAAAAATCAAAGTGCTATATCCCTATGATTCTATTGGTTTTCACCTCACAATCCGATGATAAAATAACCATTTTTATGCATTTTGGTTATATAAATCTTATCCGTTAACACGTAATAACACATGAAACAATTAGTCTGGTATTAATTTTTCACGTTATTAGTGTATACTTGATTTTGTGATGAGGGTCACAAAGCAAGACCCCACTAAAAAATTCGACGAGGTAAAGAATCATGAAAATCAAAACTACTGTAGCGGCTCTGAGTATCCTGTCTGTCCTGTCATTCGGCGCTTTTGCGGCTGATTCCATCAACGCAGATCAGGCGCAATCCCGTGAGGCAATCGGCACGGTGTCTATTGGCGCGGTCGGTACGTCTCCGATGGATATGCATGAGATGCTGAACAAGAAAGCGGAAGAAAAAGGTGCATCCTCTTATCGCATCATCGAGGCGCGTAGCGGTGACACCTGGCACGCAACTGCTGAACTGTATAAATAAACCCTCGTCGTATCTGCGCATACGACTTGCCCCTGGCCTCACGGTCAGGGGCTTTTTTTTAATGTCGCGCATTAAAACGCAACTGTCCTTCCAGCTCTTCTTCGGCTTCATCAAACAGCAGGATCAGCGCGCCAAAGCGTCTGCGCAGCTTGTCGGGCAAATGAATGAACTCGATCTCCAGCGGTAAGGGCAACTGACTGCCGGTAACCACATCCCACAGCGTATCCAGATTGGTGACACTTTCCCGCTCCAGGTTGAATACCCGGGTAAATTCTCGATAAAAGTCGTCCTGACTGTCGATTTCGTCAAAATCAAAGGTATACGTTTTCATTGCCAGCCACCCGGTACAGGCGGGCGGAATATGCCGCCCTGTCTATTATAATCCCCCGATATGCAGGGTTTTGACTTCCAGAAACTCTTCCAGCCCCAGCACGGAACCTTCGCGCCCCAGCCCGGACTCTTTTACGCCGCCAAACGGTCCCAGTTCGGTGGAGACGGCACACTCGTTAATCCCAATCATCCCGCTTTCAATCGCCTGTGAGACACGGAACAGGCGCGACAGATTCTGAGTGTAGAAATAGGCTGCCAGCCCGTAAGGCGTGTTGTTGGCGCGCATAATCACTTCATCTTCCGACGTAAACCGGAAGCAGGCTGCCACCGGGCCAAACGTCTCCTCTTCCGCCAGCTTCATTCCTTCGTGACAATCACCGAGTACCGTGGGCACCCAGAAGTTGCCGCCGAGGGAATGCGCTTTGCCGCCTGCCAGCACCGTGGCGCCTTTTGCAACGGCATCTTCCACATGTTCGCGTACTTTATCGACGGCGGAACCGTCAATCAGCGGGCCAACAACGACGCCCTCTTCCAGACCGTTGCCGACTTTCAATGCCTTTACCGCATCGGCGAGCTGGTTCACAAACTTGTCATAGACCGTTTCCTGAATATAAAAACGGTTTACGCTGACGCAGACCTGCCCGGCATTGCGAAACTTGTTCGCAATCGCGCCCTTAACGGCTGCATCAATATCCGCATCCTCAAAAACGATATAGGGCGCATTGCCCCCCAGCTCCATTGACACTTTCTTCATCGTCTCGGCAGCGTTGCGCACCAGGGTTTTCCCCACAGAGGTTGACCCGGTGAACGAGATTTTGCGCACATCATGGCTGGCCATGATCGCGTCGCTGATTTCATGCGTATTGCCCGCCACCGCATTGAGTACGCCGTCTGGCACACCGGCCTGCTTCGCCAGTGTGAGCAGTGCAAAAGCGCTCAGCGGAGTATTGTTGGCGGGTTTGATCACGCCGGTACAGCCTGCGGCCAACGCCGGACCGAGCTTGCGGGTGAGCATCGCCATAGGGAAGTTCCACGGCGTAATGGCGGCAACCACGCCGATAGGTTCGCGGGTCGCCAGAATGCGGGAGCCGGGTTTAACCGGAGGGATAATTTCACCGTTCGCGCGCTTGGCCTGCTCAGCAAACCACTGGATAAAGCTGGCGGCATACTCCACTTCGCCCTCGGCTTCTTTCAGGGGCTTGCCCTGTTCGGTGGTCATTAGCCGTCCAAGCCAGCTTTTGTTTTCGATAATCAGCTCATACCAGCGGTAGAGGATCGTCGAACGCTCCTTCGCGGTTTTGGCGCGCCACGCGGGGAAGGCTTTGGTCGCGGCGGCAATCGCTTCTTCGGTTTCCGCTTTACCGGCTTTCGCCACTTTGGCGATCACCTCACCAGTCGCCGGGTTCAGCACGTCAAACGTGGTGTCGAGTGTTTTCCAGATGCCGTTAACAAGATATCCGTTTTGAAAAAGAATGTTGTCCTGGAGAGCCTGGGTAGTCATGTGTCCTCCCTTCCTGAATGTAAGAGCCTGCAGAACTAAGTATAGCCACAAAAAAACCGACGCTTTTGGCGTCGGTTTTTAAGCTCACTTAATTGTCAGTCAGGACACTCTGGTAGCGATGCAGCATGAAGACCAATCGCCCAACCGGCTCGGTTACCTGAGGCGGCGCGTTCCAGACCTTAAGCTTCTCCTGGTAGATGTCTAACTCTTCAAGCAGCTGTTTAAAATAGCGACGTCGTTTGTCATCGCTGGACGCCGCGATCACATGGTCGGCCGTGTGGCGCAACTGGCGGTGAAAGGCAGACAGATCGTCGTTAACCGGCACAGGCGCATTCCGCAGGCGCTGGTGCGCGATGATCATGGTTAACGCCAGACGGAACCTGGCAACGTCCCCCGGAAATTTATTGAGCAGCAGGAACAGCTGCTGATAAAGCGCCGGAAGGTGGTTCTCTTTACGGCGTGCGGCGTTGGTTGTCATGGATGATACGGCAGCCGACACAAATTGATTCAACAGCACACGACCGGTCCGCGCCTGAGAGTTATCCCGCACCAGCAGAATCACCATCATCGCCAGGAAACAGCCCACCAGCTGACCCAACGCGCTGTCGAGGAACTGGCTGAAATGGAAGGTCATCGGGTTATCCAGCACAATAATGTTAATGGTACTGGCCAGCGCCCCCAGCGATCCCAGACGGCGCTTCTGCACTTCTATCCCAATAAAGAATGCCATTACCGCCAGGCTAATGCAGAGCAGAAGCATGCTTTGCTGCGTCGATGGGATAATCACCAGGAAGTAGAGCGCACCAATGGGCAGTGCGGCAATGGTGCCGTAGAGAAAATCGATAGCGACCATGCGCGGGTTGGGCAGACGCATCGCCAGTGCGGTAACGACGGCAATCATGACCATCGCACCGCTACCGGACGTCCAGCCGGTCCACAGCCAGAACAGCGTGCCGAGCATGCAGGCCAGCGTGGTACGCCAGAAGTTGACCATGGCATGATGGCGCTCGGCGGATTCCGGCTTAATCACCACTTCGCCCCGCAGCACCTCTTCTTCCGCCGCGCTGATTTTGGTATTACCCGTCACACCACGCTTAAGCAGCAGGTAACGCGTCGCGGCCCCAACCCAGGTATAAATCGTCACCGGCGTATCGCGCTCCCCCGTCCAGGCGATAACGCGACGCATGCGTTTGAGCTGTCGGTGCACGTCCTGCACCGTTTCGACCGGCTCGTCAAAGAGCTCACGGAACGTGTCCGTTACCACCTCCGGGCGGGTATTCTGAATCAGATAGGTTTCGCACGCCTGGGTGATCAGCGTTAAGGAAACGGTATTGATCGCTTTCAGGCGACGGTTTGCGCGTTCCCAGCGTGAAGATTCCATATTGAGGTTGCTGCGCATCCCTTCCAGCGCCTGCGTGCGGCGCACCAGGCCGCTCCACGCTTTATCGACCTCTTCGCTGTCACCGTGCTTGATGCACAACTGCATCAACTGGTACTGGGCAACAATCAGCGCGTCGAGCTCACGGTCCACTTCTTGCTTGATGGAGCGCGGGGAGAATAGCAGGTCCGCAACGATCGCGCAGACGATACCAATCACAATCTCGCTGCAGCGTTCAACCGCAAACTGCGGCGCAAGCAGCGGTTCGGACTGAATGGTGATGACAATGATCAGCGCAGTATAGCCCGCCAGCCCCCATGCGTAGGAGTTTTCAACTTTGACCAGCGACGAGACCCAGGTGCAGAACCCTGCCCAGATACAGCACACCATGATCATCAGCAGAGGGGTGCGGATCATCAAAATAATGATGGTGAGCGCGGCGAAACAGCCGATAAACGTCCCGACGATACGCAGCATACCGCGGTAGCGGATCGCGCCAGAGTAGGGTTCACCGCCCGCGGCAAAGGCGGGGCCAGCCGCAACGATAGCTGCCGTCAGCACCGCCCAACGGGGCGTTTCCAGCTGGAAGTGAAAACCGACAAACAGCGCCAGCACGATGGCACATGCCAGCTTCACGGCGAAGCGGATGTGCTGGCTGGCGATGGAAAAGATACCCATAACGATTAACCAAACTCGCGCAGGCGGTGGGCGATTTTACGGAAAATAGAGTCCTGGCTGGCATCGCGGTCTTTTTCCCCGGTGATGACCACCGTTGCCGTGGTGCCCGCAGGCCACAGGTTTCCCTGCTGCTCATCAAGATGGATACGTACCGGCACGCGCTGCGCCAGACGGACCCATTCCAGGTTAGAATCCACCGTCGCCATCCCTTTGGTATCGTTAGAGCTGCTGGAGTTAGTCACCCCTGCGGCAACGCTGTCGACGGTGCCTTTAAACACACGGTTGCTGCCGAGCGGCGTGATCTCTGCGCGATACCCTGGACGTACCCCTTCCAGCTTGGTCTCTTCCATATAGGCGAGCACGTAGAAAGAGTGCTGCTTAACCAGCGCTACGGCGGTAGAGCCACGGGTAATGAATTCCCCGGCATAGACGTTCAGGTTGGTGACCCAGCCATCGGACGGCGCGCGGATCACAGTGCGTTCGAGATCGAGCTTCGCCAGATCGCGCGTTGCTTGCGCTTTCGCCAGCTGGTGCAGCACGGTTTGCAGCACGTTGTTGGACTGGTCAATCTCTTCGCGGGACATTGCCTGAACGCCCAGTTGGTTACGGCGACCGGCTTCACGGCGTTTCTCCGCAGCCAGCGCCTGGTAATAGGCCACGTCCGCTTCCGCTTCTTCTAACGCTTTTTGATAGCGGGGCTGGTCAATAGTGAACAGAACCTGATCTTTTTTCACCAGTTGGTTATCGTGGACGTTAACCGCGGTGATAAGACCGGCCACGTCGGGGGCAATCGCCACCACATCGGCGCTGAAACGCGCATCGCGCGTCCACGGTGATTCAGTGTAATAAACCCAGGCGCGGAAAATGGCAATAAACGCCAGAACGACCAGCGCCATGGTGATGGCAGTGCGGGAGACTTTTCTTATTAGCGTTTTCACATCAACCTCAGACAAACATGCGCGATATCAGATAGAACAGGCAGCAATACAGCGCGGTATTGAACAATGCAGGGTGCCAGACGAAATCGTAGATCCCGGTAGGGACCAGCACCTTGCGCACCAGCCAGAAGATCGCCAGTGATAAAAGAAGCTCGAAAAATATCGGTGGGAACGACAGACCGAACACCACGATTACAGGAAACAGACTCATGTTGACCTTGATAAGAGAGAGTGCAGGCTTCAGATTTTTTTTAGCGCACGCCATCGCAGGAGAGCAAGAAACGCCGGGCGAGAATGGCGCAGCCATTATGTAATTAATAATATATTAACGTAACTGTTATGCTGTTATCTATAATATGTGATCTAAATCACTTTTAAGCCAGAGTGAACAATGGAACGTTTAAAACGCATGTCCGTCTTCGCCAAAGTGGTGGAGCTCGGCTCATTTACCGCCGCTGCGCGTCAATTGCAGATGAGTGTCTCTTCCATCAGCCAGACGGTGTCAAAACTGGAAGATGAGTTGCAGGTGAAGCTGCTCAACCGCAGTACCCGCAGCATTGGCCTGACGGAAGCCGGTAAAATTTATTACCAGGGCTGCCGCCGAATGATGCACGAAGTGCAGGATGTGCACGAACAGCTCTACGCCTTTAATAACACCCCCATCGGCACGCTGCGCATTGGGTGTTCTTCAACTATGGCACAAAATGTTCTCGCTGCCATGACGGCGGAAATGCTGAAAGAGTATCCGGGTTTAACGGTGAATCTGGTGACGGGCATCCCTGCGCCGGACCTGATCGCCGACGGATTAGATGTGGTGATCCGCGTCGGGGCGTTACAAGATTCAAGCCTCTTTTCGCGTCGGCTGGGGAGCATGCCGATGGTGGTCTGCGCCTCAAAAAGCTATCTGGCGCAGTACGGCGTTCCGGAGAAGCCTGCCGATCTCAGCAACCACTCGTGGCTGGAATACAGCGTGCGCCCGGACAACGAATTCGAACTGATTGCCCCGGAGGGGATCTCCACTAAACTGCTGCCGGAAGGCCGGTTCGTCACCAACGATCCGATGACTATCTCCCGCTGGCTGGTCGCCGGGGCCGGGATCGCTTACGTGCCGCTGATGTGGGTGATCAACGAGATCAACAGCGGCGTACTGGAGATCCTCTTCCCGCGTTACCAGTCCGATCCGCGTCCGGTCTACGCTCTGTATACCGAGAAGGACAAACTGCCGCTCAAAGTACAGGTGTGTATTAACTATCTGACCGAGTATTTTGTCGAAGTGGCGGAGCTGTTTCAGGGGATGCGCGGCAGAAGAAAGGAGTAATAAAGTTATCGCCATAATAATATTTGGCATGAATATTTCCCGGATGATACTCACATTCATTCAGGAATAATTTCGCCCTCCTCTCAGGAATGGCTAATTGACACTCCCGCCACCCGCCCTTTACCTTATAAGCAGTCTGAGCATCAGACTGTTATATATTTGTTACCAACATGAATAATAAAATGTATTTCGCAGGATGACGTTAAACAAGGAAAAGAGATGAATATATTCGAACAAACACCGCCTTCGCGCAGGCGCTATGGACTCGCCGCGTTCATTGGTTTGATTGCCGGGATTGTCTCCGCGTTTGTCAAATGGGGAGCCGAGGTGCCGCTTCCGCCACGCAGCCCGACTGATTTATTTACCGGCGCATGCGGGCCAGAGCAATTATTACGGGCTGCAAGTCAGATTGACTGTTCCCGCAATTTTTTAAACCCACCTTATGTATTTTTACGTGACTGGCTGGGCGTCGTCGACCCTAACGCGGCGGTTTATACATTTGCCGGACATATATTTAACTGGGTCGGCGTAACACATATTATTTTCTCAATCGTGTTCGCCGTAGGTTATTGCGTAGTTGCTGAAGTCTTCCCGAAAATTAAACTTTGGCAGGGTTTGCTGGCGGGTGCGTTAGCTCAGCTTTTTGTTCATATGATCTCCTTCCCGCTGATGGGGCTGACGCCACCGCTGTTTGAGCTGCCGTGGTATGAACACGTGTCAGAGATCGTGGGCCATCTGGTCTGGTTCTGGTCGATCGAAATCATTCGCCGTGATTTGCGTAATCGCATCACTCACGAGCCGGATCCGGAGATACCGCTGGGTAACTTACGTTAAAAAAAAGGCGCTACATCAGTAGCGCCTTTTTTTATGCATGGTCAGGTCAGGCTGTGCCGCCCACCGTCAGGTTGTCCACTTTCAGCGTTGGCTGGCCCACGCCAACCGGCAGGCTCTGGCCCTCTTTACCGCAGACGCCCACGCCGTTATCCAGCTTCAGATCGTTACCGACCATGGAGATCTGCTGCATGGCTTCAATACCGGAGCCAATCAGCGTCGCGCCTTTCACCGCTTTGGTCACTTTGCCTTTCTCGATCAGATACGCTTCTGACGTGGAGAAAACAAACTTACCGGAGGTGATGTCCACCTGGCCGCCGCCAAAGTTTGGCGCGAAGATCCCGTAATCGACGGATTCGATAATCTCCTGCGGTGTGGACTGGCCCGGCAGCATATAGGTGTTGGTCATGCGCGGCATCGGCAGGTGCGCGTAGGATTCACGACGGCCGTTGCCCGTCGGCGCAACGCCCATCAGGCGCGCGTTGAGTTTGTCCTGCATGTAGCCTTTCAGCACGCCGTTTTCAATCAGCACGTTGTACTGGCCTGGCGTACCTTCGTCGTCGATAGAAATCGAGCCGCGACGATCGAGCATGGTGCCATCATCCACGACGGTACACAGTTCAGAAGAGACGAGCTGCCCAATCTGACCGCTGAATACGGACGTCCCGCGACGGTTAAAGTCGCCTTCCAGACCGTGGCCCACCGCCTCGTGCAACAGCACGCCCGGCCAGCCAGCGCCCAGAACAACCGGGAATGATCCTGCGGGAGCCGCGACAGCTGAGAGATTCACCATTGCCATACGCACGGCTTCTTTTGCCCACGCGTCAGCGCGCGCTTCACCGCCGACGTCGCCAAGGAACCAGTCATAACCAAAACGACCGCCGCCGCCGCTTGAGCCACGCTCGCGCTTGCCGTCGTCTTCGACCTGTACGCTAATGGAGAGACGCACCAGCGGACGCACATCAGCGGCCAGGGTTCCGTCAGTCGCTGCCACCAGAATCAGTTCATAGACGCCGCTCAGGCTGGCAGACACTTCCTGCACGCGTTTATCCGCAGCGCGCGCCACTTTGTCCACGCGACGCAGGATATCCAGCTTCTCTTCGCGGCTCATGCTCTGCAGCGGATCGATGCTGGTGTACAGCGCAGCGTGCTGCACTTCACCCAGGGTTTTCACGCGGCCATCACCCGTATCACGCACGATAGTACGCGCGGCCTGCGCGCTCTGCTCCAGAGCAGCCAGGCTAATCTGATCGGCATAGGCAAAACCGGTTTTTTCGCCGCTGACGGCACGCACGCCGACGCCCTGATCGATGTTATAAGAACCATCTTTAATGATGCTGTCTTCCAAAACCCAGGATTCGTGATAGCTCGACTGGAAATAGAGATCGCCGTAGTCGAGACGGCGTTCGGTCAGTTGACCAAGAATGGAGAACAGGTCCTGATGGCTCAGGCCGTTCGCTGCGAGCAAATGTTCACTTACCAGGTTCAGACTCATCGTATTGCTACTCGTTCGTTGCCGCCCGTGGCGGTAAAAAGATCGTATTTATTGAGAGTGAGGCAATTACCTGCCCACGTCAAATCATTGCTGTGCATCTTTGCGCGGCTGGCGCAGCACCTCGTTAATCTGCGGTTTATCGATCGGACCGGTAATGCGGTAGCGCAGAATCGAGACCTTGCTCCACAGTGGCCCCAACACTTTACTGGCGGCAAACACCGCCGCACCGACAATCGGGTTCACCACAAAGGCCGCCGCAACGCCCACGCTTGCGGAAATTTCCGGCGCCACCACGGCTTCCATATCCAGCTCGCGACGCACGAGGTTCACCGAGCCTTTCATGGCGATATCCGCTTCCAGGCCATCGACCAGCGTGTCGTCAGTGTGCAGAACGCCGTCCTTGATCCACGCCGTACTGCGAATGGAGTCATAGTAGAAACCTTCGCTGAAGGTGTCGCTAAAATCGAAGCGCAGCTTGCGCAGCAGGGCATCAAAACTCAGCAGGCGCAGGATCTGCCCGGCGCGCCCGGTACTCACATCGGCAATTTCACCTTTGCCGAAGTGCGTTTTCAAGATGCCGTTTAGCGACGCTTCATCTGGCTTCCACGGTGCCGCGCGCCAGTGCAGATCGTAATTGACGTCAAATGACGAGCCGCGAAGCGGTGTGCTGATGCCAAAGAAGTTAGCCGCTGCGTCCAGCTTGTTGCCTTTGATGTCGCCTTTCAGCGAGGTGCGCTGCTCGCCTGGGTTATTGACCCATTCGCCCGCAGCCGTCAGGCGGCCAAAGCCGGTATCGACCAGCCCACCGGTCAGGCTCAAGGTATTGCCTTTGATGGCAACATCTCCGTCAATGCGTCCGTACTTTTGCCCCCACAGCCAGCATTCCGCGCAGCGTAGCTGCAGATCGGGCCAGCCGCTGAAATCAATGCGGGAAGCGTTACTGAACGGCGACGGGCCTGCGGCCTGGTCTTGACTGCTCGCGACTGTCGGGTTGTAGTAGAGGTAGCGGATCGCGGCCAGCCACGGCGCGTTATCGCGCATATTTAACGTGGCGTTAATTTCCCTGCCCTGAGCCTCTACCTTTGTCCCGTTGCTCGTCGGCTGAGATACAATGCTCAGGTTGTTCCACCGCTGTCCGCCCAGCGTCAGCGCAGGCGTGCGCAGGGTAATGGTCTGCGGGAACTGAGCGGTCTCGTCTACGTTCTGCCCCACGCCTTTCTGGAAGAGCGCCAGCCATTCGGCACCATCCATCGCCGGAAGGTTAAGTTCTATGCCTGCCTGTTCAGGCAGCGGCGGTGTGGTGCGGCTGTCAGTCGTCCAGATGGCCCTGTCGAGCGTAAGCTTGCGGTTAAGCAGCCAGCGGCTGTTGAAGTGGTTTGTCTCGCCTACGCTGCCGGTCAGCGCGAAGCTATTGAGGTTGCCATCAACGTTGAGCTTCACTGGCAGCGCCTGCCCGGCGTGTTTATCCAGCGGCGCGGGAAGCTGGCTGCTGATGTTTTTCAGGTCGCCAGTGATATCGACCTTATAGCGGGCGCCAGCGTGATAAGGCAGATCGATAGCTACCTTACCGTTCCAGGAAACGGCGCCATCCACCGATTGCGCGATTGGCTTCGGCAAAACATCCATTCTGGTAGGCTGCCAGTTAGCATCCAGATTAACCGCCACCTGATAGGCCTTCTCCCCTTCGGTGGTTGAGAAATCAATATTGACGGGCTGATTGAACCAGTTCGCTTTAAGTGGCTCACTCTTCAGGTTGCCGTTCACGAAGCTGAACTGCCCCGTGAGGTTTTTCAGCGTGCTGTCGAGCGGTTTGATGAACAGGCTATTGTTGTTCAGACGAACATCGCCTTTCGCGGTGGTCATCTCACCGTCCAGCGGGATATCCAGATGTAAGCGAGCACTTACATCGCCATCCAACTGTAGCTCCTGAAGGGTGGCTCCCAGTGAATCATCCAACGGCGTATCCTCAAAATACGGCCCAACCGCCTTGCCCGGGCCATTGATATCCGCATCAATAAGCAGCTTCTCTTTGGAATAGTCCGGGATATTTGCCGTCAGATTGCTGGCCGTCACGCCACCCAGCGCAACGCTGTCTGACTTCATCCACAATCCGTCATTGAGGAAGTTGAGTTCAATATCCAGATTTTTCAGCGCAGGCCAACCCGGCTGGAAGGCGAAAGTGGCGTTGTGCAGCGGCACCAGCACCTGGAACTGGCCTTCATTATGCTTGTAAGGGAACAGATGCGGATTACCGCCATAGGCCAGCGTGGCGTTATCCGCCTGCCCGCCCTGGATCGCGCCGCTCAGGTAATCCACCAGCGCTTTGCCCATCAGGTTCTCCGGGAAGTAGCGCCAGGCCTGCGAGCCGTCGCTAGTGCTGATCCCTGCAAGAATACCCAGCCACGGCTCATCGCCTTCGGGCTTCAGATAGCGGAAATCCCCGCGTGCATGTACGGCTTTGGCTTTGACATCAATATCGCGGCCATCAAGCTGAAAACCTTTGTCATTTTTAAGCCAGCTCAGCGTAGCGTTGCCATGCTCGATTTCCAGCGGGGCGCGGAAGACGGTTTCATACGGCATTTTGGCGTCGTGCATATCGACCGTCAGCCTGCCGTTTTCCACGCTACCTTCCAGTTTGCCGCTGAAGTGTTCTGCGCCTGGCAGTAGTTTCCACTGCTTCCAGGCAAGGTCTTTCCATGTGGCCTGGAAGCGCGTTTTCTCCGTCGCCTGAAGCGGGATGTCCAGCCCCAGGGCGTCGATCGTTCCGCTCGGCTGCGTGGCCAGCCAGATCTCACCAAGGTCAGGCGAGAGTTTTGCGGCCATCGAGCGCAGCCCTTCGATGGCGGTCAGATCCAGATTGCTGGCTCGAATACGTAGCTCGTCACTGCGTTTGCTGCTTGCCCCGCCGACATCCTGTTCCGGCATCCAGGCCAGGGTCAGCGCACCGCGTGGCCACGGCTTGTTGTCCATGGTGATGCGCGTATCGGGAATAGCAAACTGCCAGCCTTCTTTCTCCTGAGTCACGTGCGCAGTGAGATTATCCACGGAAAGCTGATGCTGCTGGTTCTCCGCTTTCCAGCTCGCGCCCCCCTGCTTCAGCCAGATGTCGCCGCTGGCGAATTCCCCGTTTGTCAGCGTCATCCAGCCTTCAAGGCTGAAACGAGCGGTTTCCAGCTGCATGTTTTGCTGCAGCCAGTCACCCAGCCAGGGTTTCACATCCACATCGTCGGCCTGCAGCCAAACCTTACCGTTGTTCAGTAACCCATTGTCGTCACGCAGATCCATACGCACCTGCATCACGCCATGCTGCCCATTCAGGCTGGAGAGATTCACCTGTCCCTCGGCACGATGACGGTCTTTACCGTTCAGCCAGGTCAGCTGTGGGATCGCCAGCTCGGCACGCTGCCCCGAAAGGGTAATAAAGCTCACCTCGCTGTCGCGGAGATCAAAGTGATCGAACTGGCGCAGGAAGAGATCGCTGATGCGGTTGGTTTCCAGTCCCTGATCGCCATCGCCACTGCGCAGCGGCGTATTGGTCAGGAACTGGAGTTGCCAGAAGGTAAGATCGCGAAACTGCCAGCGCAGATGCAGCAGGCTTTGCCAGACATCCAGCGCCAGCGTTACGCGTTTAATTTTCAGATGGCCGCCGTCTTTCAGGCTGGCATTGATATCCCGCGCATCGAGCGTTGGACCGAAGTTCTGCCAGCTCGCACTGATCTGGCTTACGTCCACCGGCACGCCGGTGGCGGATTCGATTTTCGCCAGCACCTGCGGGCGCCAGCTATCCAGATGCGGCAGAACGAGGCGTAGCCCGCTCACGAGCAACGCGACAATCACGACCAGCGTTGCCCCTGTAAGCAGTAAAATCCCCGGCAATCGCCTCACGCATCTCTCCTTGTCAGCTTTGGTCTCGCAGCGAACTGCGGTTTACATCATCACGACGTCAAACTGCTCCTGGTTATAGAGCGGTTCGATTTGTACTTTTACCTGCTTGCCGACAAAGATTTCCACTTCCGCCAGCGCGTGCGACTCTTCGCCTTTCAGGGCTTCCGCCACCGCAGGGGAAGCATAGACCAGAAAACGGTCTGAGTCGTAGGCATGATGGACACGCACGATTTCTCGCATGATTTCATAACAGACGGTCTCAACCGTCTTTACCGTACCGCGTCCGTGGCAGGTTGGACACTCGTTACACAGCACATGTTCCACGCTTTCGCGGGTCCGCTTCCGGGTCATTTCCACCAGACCCAGCTGAGAGAAGCCGTTGATGCTGGTTTTCACGCGATCTTTACTCAGCGCCTGCTCAAGCGAGTGCAGCACGCGACGGCGATGGTCTTCATTGCTCATATCGATAAAGTCGATGATGATAATGCCGCCCAGATTGCGCAGACGAAGCTGGCGAGCAATGGCCTGCGTGGCTTCGATATTGGTGTTGAAGATGGTGTCATCCAGATTGCGATGGCCGACAAACGCCCCGGTGTTGATATCCACGGTCGTCATCGCTTCGGTCTGATCGATGATCAGATAGCCGCCGGATTTCAGCTCGACCTTACGCTCTAACGCGCGCTGGATTTCGTTTTCGACATCATAGAGATCGAAAATCGGCTGGCGGCCAGAGTAATGCTCCAGCAGGCCCGGCATTTCCGGGATGTACTCGGCGGTAAACTCCAGCAGGGCTTCATAGGTCAAGCGAGAGTCCACGCGAATGCGGTCAAGTTGCGCGTCGGCGAAATCACGCAGAACACGCTGCGCGAGCGCCAGCTCACCGTACAGCTGATAGCGGGTCTGGTTGCGTTTTTTACGCTCCATCACTTTGGTCCAGACTCGCTTTAGGTAGGCCGCATCGGATGCCAGGTCTTCTTCGCTGATCCCTTCCGCGGCGGTACGGATGATAAACCCGCCCTGTTCGTCGCAGTAGGCGCTGACGACTTTTTTCAGACGTTCACGTTCGGTTTCGCTCTCAATACGTTGGGAAACCCCCACGTGCGATGCACCCGGCATAAAGACCAGGTAACGGGAAGGTAACGTGATGTCGGTGGTCAGGCGGGCACCTTTAGTACCCAGCGGATCTTTCACCACCTGCACCATCAGATCCTGGCCTTGACGCACCAGCTCGGAGATGTCGCGGACGGCAAACTGTTTTTGCTCTTCACCTGCCACACATTCGGTGTGCGGCATGATGTCGGAAGCATGAAGAAATGCCGCCTTATCGAGCCCAATATCTACAAAAGCCGCCTGCATACCCGGTAGTACACGACTGACACGACCTTTGTAGATATTGCCTACGATTCCGCGTCGCGCTTCACGCTCAATATGAATTTCCTGAAGAATGCCACCATCAATGTAGGCCACACGGGTTTCCGAGGGCGTTACGTTTACCAACAATTCAGCCGTCATAATTATCCCTTCCCTCACGCAGTGAGTTAAAATTGCTCAGCAACTCATACGTTTCCACCAGCGGTAAGCCGACTACGGCGTGATAGCTGCCATTAATCTTCCTGACAAAACAGCCACCCAACCCTTGAATACCGTATGCACCTGCTTTATCCATCGGTTCACCGCTGGCAATGTAAGCGGCGATCTCGTCGTCGGTAAGCACTCTGAACGTCACGTCCGTCACGACCAGGCAATCCAGCACGTTTTGACTGTCCGCCAGCGCAACGGCCGTCATCACCTGATGCGTTTGCCCGGACATTTTACGTAGCATTCGCGCTGCATGGTCAGCGTCATGCGGTTTCTCCAGCACTTCACCGTTAAGGATAACGATGGTATCCGCCCCCAGAACCGGAAGGTCACGCGGCGTTTGCACCACGCCAGCCTGCGCTTTTTCACGTGCCAGACGGGAAACATACTGCTGAGCACTTTCACCCTCAGCACGTTTCTCTTCAATACCCGTAACGATACGTTCAAAGGAGACGCCCAACTGAGTGAGCAACTCCTGACGACGCGGAGAACCAGAGGCAAGATAGATAGACGTCATAGAAACCTTTTACTGCACGGCAAACTGCTGGCGAATTTTACGCATCAGCAGGAACAGCCATGGCCAGAGCACACCGTTTACTACACTACTCCAGAACACTTCCGGTCGGAAAGAGACGTTGATCACTAAAAACTCTGCCCAGAAAACAACGATATCCGCAGCAAGTGACAACAACATCACCACCAGCGCCTGTTGCCAGAGCGCGAGGTTACGAAAGAGCTGGAATTTGAGTGCGACGAGGTACGCAATTATGCTCATGGATAACGCGCGTACGCCAAGCGTAGAGCCGCTAATGAGATCCAGTATGGCACCCATCACAAAACCTGTGCCCACATTTACGCGATGCGGCAGGGCGAGGATCCAGTAGAGCAAAATGAGCAATACCCAGTTTGGCCGGAAAACGAGGATGTCGTCCGGCCAGGGCATGATTTGCAGCAACAATGCGATAAGAAATGAGAGCCAGATAACCCAGCGTCCCTGGCTACGATAACTTGCCACTACTGCCCTCCACCCGACACTTGAGGTGGCGGTGGCGGCTGCGTTAATCCCGTAGCAGGAGCCGGTACAGGCGCAGGCGGCCCCATCGCGTCTGGCGCAGGAAGAACCTGAGGCATCATCTGCATCAGACGCTCATTTGCCACGCGATGCACATCTTCAGGCGTCATCGGATTGGCGCCGTTACGATCGGCCCCCCACAGCAGCAGGAGGTAGCGCAGACGCTGTAAACCGGCGGTCGGACGCGCCTGGATGACGGTATACGCACGTTGCGTATCCAGCTTCACGGAAGAGACAACCGCAACGGGATAACCTTCAGGGAAGCGTCCGCCCAGACCTGACGTCACCAGCACGTCACCCACACGGATGTCCGTGTTGGCAGGCAGATGTTCGAGTTGCAGATCGTCCGTACAGCCGTTACCGGCCGCAATCACGCGAATGTCGTTACGCAGAACCTGAATCGGCAGCGCATGGGTGGCATCACAAATCAGCAGCACGCGGCTGGTCAGTTTGGCAACCGCCACGACCTGACCCACAACGCCTTTATCACTGATAACAGGCTGGCCTTCGTATACACCGTTGACGCTGCCTTTGTCGATCACCACCTGATCGCTGTAAGGATCGTTGACGGTAGAGATCACCTGCGTGACCATTTTCTGCTCATCCTGACGCAGCGGCGAGCCAAGCAGCTCGCGCAGACGCGCGTTTTCCTGCTTGTACTGTCCCAGCATCAGCAGTTCGCTGTTTTTCAGCAGCAGTTCCTGACGTAATGCCCGGTTTTCGAGTTCGAGTTGGTCGCGTGAAGACAGCGTTTGAGAAACGGAGTCGAGCAGTTCACGGGGACCATTTGATACAAAGTAGAAAGGACTGACGGCGGTATCCATGTACGTTCTGATCTGGCTGAACGTACCGAGGCGGCTATCGGCAATAATGACCCCAAGCGCAACCAGAACCGCCAGGATAAGGCGAAACTGTAGCGATGGGCCACGGCTAAAAATTGGCTTCATAGGCTATGCGTATTCTCGCGTCAGAGAGAAAGGGTAGCAATGCGCTACCCTTTCACAATGACTACTCTTCGCTGAACAAGTCGCCGCCGTGCATGTCGATCATTTCCAGCGCCTTGCCACCACCACGGGCTACGCAAGTCAGTGGATCTTCTGCAACTACGACAGGAATTCCTGTCTCTTCCATTAACAGGCGGTCGAGGTTACGCAGCAGCGCACCACCACCGGTCAGAACCATACCGCGCTCGGAGATATCGGACGCCAGTTCTGGCGGGCACTGTTCCAGCGCAACCATTACCGCGCTCACAATACCGGTCAGCGGCTCTTGCAACGCTTCCAGGATTTCGTTGGAGTTCAGGGTAAAGCCGCGTGGAACGCCTTCAGCCAGGTTACGACCGCGAACTTCGATTTCGCGAACTTCATCGCCTGGGTAAGCAGAACCGATTTCGTGCTTAATACGCTCTGCGGTGGCTTCACCAATCAGAGAGCCGTAGTTACGGCGCACGTAATTAATGATGGCTTCGTCGAAACGGTCACCACCGATACGCACGGAAGAGGAGTACACCACGCCGTTCAGGGAGATAACGGCCACTTCAGTGGTACCACCACCGATATCCACCACCATAGAGCCGGTCGCTTCGGAAACAGGCAGACCCGCACCGATTGCCGCAGCCATTGGTTCTTCAATCAGGAACACTTCACGTGCACCGGCACCCTGTGCTGATTCACGGATTGCGCGACGTTCAACCTGAGTCGCGCCAACGGGCACACACACCAGCACACGCGGGCTTGGACGCATGAAGCTATTGCTGTGAACCTGCTTAATGAAGTGCTGAAGCATTTTTTCAGTCACGAAGAAGTCAGCGATAACGCCGTCTTTCATTGGGCGGATTGCGGCAATGTTGCCAGGGGTACGACCCAGCATCTGCTTCGCGTCATGACCCACTGCGGCCACGCTTTTTGGCGAGCCAGCACGATCCTGACGAATGGCCACAACAGAAGGCTCATTCAATACGATGCCTTGTCCTTTTACATAAATAAGGGTATTCGCGGTACCCAGGTCAATGGACAGGTCATTGGAAAACATGCCACGAAATTTTTTCAACATACTAAGGGATAATCCTGAAAGCTGGGGCGGAAAACAAAATCCGCTTACTTTACCAACCACACGCAGCAGCGACAAGGCGCAAAAATCATCTGCAGCGGTGAAAATTTGTGCAGTACGTTTCCTTTGTTACAAATGCATCCCCGGATTCCCTCAGGGCTGAGTAAACAGCAGCGTCCCTCATGTTCATTTGTAACCCGTTAAAGGTCGTTCACTGGCGTTTTGCTCGTCATACTCAAAGCTACAGGCGCGATATTCTACGTGAAAACAAATTAAACGGCAGGTCAAACAGAGTATCTTTGCAAATATTTTTTCACATTGGTGTCAAGCGGCTGAGAGGCGGCAAAAAAATCCCCCTGACCTCCTGTTACACCGCGCTCTGTCAACATCTGCCATTCACTTCGCGAACGCACGCCTGCGGCAAATACTTGTGTTTGCGTTCCTTTGCATGCTTCCACCAGGCTCTGTACCAGCAGCTGGTTTTCCGTGCGCTTTTCGATATTCCTTACCAGACCTGGATGTAACTTTAATAACTCAACATCCAGCTCCTTGATCCAACGGGTACTGACCAGCGTTAAACCGGCCTGCGTGACCGCTACTCGCGCACCCAACGCATTGATCAAACGCACCACCGGACGCAACCGGCTGATGTGTTGACCTACATCCGCCTCAGCAAGTTCAAAAATAATGCGTTTGCGTTGCGATTTTTCGCATTGCATTAAAGTATCGCGCAGCCAGCGTTGAAAACGCGGGCGTATTAACGACTCTACGGTAACCTGTAATGCCAGGTTTTCTTCCGGCCAAAACGATAAAAACGGAATCACCCGGGTTATCTGCTGGCGGTCATACTCTTCAGATAATCCAAATTGCAGTACCATCGGCAGGTATTCAGCAGAAATAACCTCTTCCGAACCGTCAAAAATACGGCACATCAACTCGCGGTGGTGCACATTTCCATTTTTCAGGACCGCCGGTTTTTGATAGATCCGTGGCCCGCCACGACTGAGCATTTGCTCAATCAAAGTACGCCAGCGCACGTTCCCGCGTCCTTTTTCCGGCAGCGAATCGTCGTAAACCGCCCATCCGTTTGCGCCCTGCAAAACGGCGTTGCGGGTAGCGGCTTCCGCATGCTCCATCACCTGCTCAGTCGATTGCCCACCGCGCCAGGCACAGATCCCCATATGGACCATATCGTCTCTGTCGAGCATTTTGCTTTGCGGCAGCGCATCGACGGCTTTCAGTAGCTGGCTGGCGATACTTTCCGCCTCTTTCAACGTGCGGTGCGGCAATAACACGGCAAAGTCGCTCCGGTGATACCGTGCCAGCAGCGCCCCCGGGTAGCGCATGATAAAAGTAGACAGGAGATTGATCAGCGTAAAGAGGTTCTCTTCCGCCACACGCTGTCCCCAGGTGTCGCGCAGCAGATCGAAATCAGGCAAGCGGACCATCATGACTACGCCGTGGGTACCCACCTTTTCGGAGTCATCCAACAACGTCGCCAGCTGATTATCAAAAAAGAGACGGTTATTCAGACCGGTTTTATTATCCTGTGCCGCGTAAGAGCGGATTAGCGTGTCCATGCGGCTACGCTGGTCGCTGGCGAACTGGATTTCTGAGAGCAACACATCCAGTGCGCTACTGGTGCGCGTCGGCCATTCATAGACCGAACCCCGCACCTGCGGGCCACGCTCACCGTTCAGGATCCTTACTGAGCGTGTTTCAAGCAATTCTTGTCCGGCAAGCTGACGGCGCAACCAACGAACCGCCAGAAAAATAAGCAGCACGATAAAAGCAACAGCAATGGTGAGAGGCGCGGTGGTCATCAACGAGTGAAAATAGTTGGCCATCGGATCCTGATAGACCATGCGAATGGTCATACCCGGATGTTTAAGCGAATCGACCGTGACGACCCGATACTGACTGACCGTACCGGCTGGACGGTAGCTCCCCCGCCGGGTATGACTGAAAACGGTCTGCTTTCCCTGGACGATATCGACCCGAACAATATCAACAGGCACCATCAGCTCATCCAGCTCTGGCGACAGTGCCGGGAATGAAGTTGTAATCAAACGCGTATCAATAACCGATGCAACCGACTCTACCCGATTAACCAACTTGTCCTGGATGGCATTATAAAAACTTAAGGAGCAGCCAATCAGGGTGACAAAAATCGTTAACCCCGTTAGCAGGGTGATAAAAGCCGAGAACTTCGTCGTTAATCGCATCCTTGAGATTACTCCGTGGGTTGATGGGGTAGCGAGTAAGCGCTAACTTGCATTTGAGATGCGGCATACTACCAAATCGGGTGTATCTGGCAATTTATTGCGTTAAATCGGCATAGCGTTGCACTGAGCGAGTATAGTCTTCAGACGTTATTTTCCAATCATCTTAATCGTAATGGGGACCCTGTATGCAGGCTTTGATCTTAGAACAGCAGGACGGCAAAACGCTTGCCTCGGTGCAAGCCATTGAAGAGAGTCGACTGCCCGAAGGCGAAGTAACCGTCGATATCGACTGGTCCAGTTTAAATTACAAAGATGCACTGGCAATTACCGGTAAGGGTAAAATCATCCGAAATTTCCCGATGGTGCCAGGGATCGATTTTGCGGGCCGCGTGCATACCAGCGAAGATCCTCGCTTCCATGCGGGTCAGCAAGTACTGCTCACGGGCTGGGGCGTGGGAGAAAATCACTGGGGCGGGCTGGCCTCACAAGCCCGCGTGAAAGGTGACTGGCTGGTACCGCTGCCAAAAGGTCTGGATGGTCGCAAAGCGATGATCATCGGTACCGCAGGGTTTACCGCCATGCTGTGCGTGATGGCGCTGGAAGATGCCGGTATTCGTCCAGAGTCCGGTGAGATTGTCGTGACCGGTGCCAGCGGTGGCGTGGGTAGCACGGCGGTGACGCTGCTGCACCAGTTGGGTTATCAGGTTGCTGCCGTGTCAGGCCGCGAAAGCACCCATGACTATCTGCGTCAACTCGGTGCCAACCGAATTCTGGGCCGCGAAGAGTTTGCCGAAACTCGTCCGCTGGAAAAACAGATCTGGGCGGGAGCAGTGGATACCGTCGGTGACAAAGTCCTGGCGAAAGTGCTGGCGCAGATGAACTACGGCGGCTGCGTGGCGGCCTGTGGCCTGGCGGGCGGTTTTGCCCTGCCAACCACCGTGATGCCATTCATTCTGCGTAACGTTCGCCTGCAGGGTGTAGATTCCGTGATGACTCCGTTTGCCCGTCGTGCAGAAGCCTGGGAACGTCTGGCGCGCGACCTCCCTGAATCATTCTATACCCAGAGCGCCACTGAGATTACGCTCAGCCAGGCACCTGAATATGCCAGTAAAATCATGGATAACCAGTTCCACGGTCGTGCGCTGGTAAAAATTGCCTAATCTTCAATTTTTCGTGACATATTCGCGCTAACGCTTCTCCTCCGTCATGCTTAGAAAAACGCATGACGGAGGATGCCATGAAAAACCGAAAACTGACGGAAGCCGACGTAACGTCAGAATCTGTCTTTATGTTACAGCGCCGCCAGATCCTGAAAATGCTTGGCATCAGCGCCACTGCGCTGACCCTTACTCCTGCGGCTCATGCCGATCTGCTCGACTGGTTTAAAGGCAACGATCGTCCGAAAGCCCCTTCCGGTGCCCCACTCACCTTTACGAAACCGGCCGAATGGCAAAACAAACTGACGCTCACGCCGGAAGATAAAGTTACCGGCTATAACAACTTCTACGAATTTGGTCTGGATAAGGCCGATCCTGCCGCCAATGCAGGCAGCATGAAAACCGATCCGTGGACCCTGAAAATCGACGGTGAGGTAGCAAAGCCCCTCACGCTGGATCATCACGACCTCACCACACGTTTTCCGCTCGAAGAACGTATCTATCGCATGCGCTGCGTAGAGGCCTGGTCGATGGTGGTGCCCTGGGTCGGCTTCCCGCTGCACAAGCTGCTGGCGCTGGTTGAACCCACCAGCAATGCAAAATACGTCTCCTTCCAGACGCGCTACGCCCCGGAAGAGATGCCGGGCCAGAAGGATCGGTTCATCGGCGGCGGGCTTGAGTATCCTTATGTGGAGGGGCTACGCCTCGACGAAGCCATGCATCCGCTCACCCTGCTGACCGTTGGGGTTTACGGCAAAGCGCTTCCACCGCAAAACGGCGCGCCTGTTCGCCTGACCGTACCGTGGAAATACGGTTTTAAGGGGATTAAATCTATCGTCAGCATTAAGCTTACCCGCGAACGTCCGCCGACCACCTGGAACCTGGCGGCCCCCGGCGAGTACGGTTTTTTTGCTAACGTGAACCCCCACGTTGACCATCCGCGCTGGTCGCAGGCCACCGAGCGGTTTATCGGCTCTGGCGGCGCATTGGATGTGAAGCGTCAGCCTACACTGCTGTTTAACGGCTATGCGGATGAAGTGGCGTCGCTCTATCGCGGGCTGAATTTACGGGAGAACTTCTGAGTGCGTTTAACCGTTAAGCATATAACCTGGCTCAAAGTGTTATTGCACCTGGCCGGGCTGCTTCCTTTTATCTGGCTGTTCTGGGCGGTCAGTCACGGCGCATTCAGCGCCGATCCAGCGAAAGATATTCAACATTTTACCGGTAGGATGGCTCTGAAATTTTTACTGGCAACCTTGCTGATATCGCCGCTGGCACGCTACGCTAAACAGCCACTTTTGATACGCACCCGTCGGCTGCTGGGGTTATGGTGTTTTGCCTGGGCGACGCTGCACCTCACCAGCTACGCGCTTCTGGAGTTGGGCATTAATAATCTGGCACTGTTAGGCCGCGAACTGGTTACGCGCCCGTATTTGACGCTGGGGATCGTCAGCTGGCTGGTGTTGCTGGCATTAGCGCTGACCTCCACGCAATATGCCCAGCGAAAACTGGGCAGGCGCTGGCAACGCTTGCATAACTTCGTCTATCTTGTCGCGATCCTCGCGCCCATCCACTACCTGTGGTCAGTGAAGATTTTATCACCGCAGCCGGTCATCTATGCCCTGCTGGCACTGGCGCTTTTAGCGTGGCGTTACAAGAAGTTCCGCCAGTGGTTGCGATAGTTCGTGAAACTGTGCGTTTTCCCGCAGATTACTTATCGACCGCGAATCTTTTTCCGATAGCGGTTGATAATCTTCCCTGATAAGACCAGTATTTAGCTGCCAAATGCTACGAAATCGTTATAATGTGCGACTTTGGTTTTCCTGATGGAGTTTTCAGACTCTGATTAGGTGACAATCGCGCATCGAAGGTATATTTTGTTTTTTACCGGAAATTCGCAGGAGATAGCGGCACAATGGCGGATAAATTCCAGATCTTAGTTTTGAACGGACCGAACCTGAACATGCTCGGCACCCGTGAGCCAGAGAAGTACGGCACGCTAACATTGAGTGAAATTGTTAACCGTCTGATGACGGAAGCAGCTTCGCTGAATGTCGATTTGGACCATTTTCAGTCAAATGCGGAGTACGCAATCATCGACCGTATTCATCAGGCTAAAGACAATGTGGACTATATCCTGATCAATCCGGCCGCGTTTACGCACACCAGTGTAGCTATTCGCGACGCACTGCTCGCGGTGAGTATCCCGTTTATCGAGATCCACCTGAGTAACGTGCACGCCCGAGAGCCGTTCCGCCACCATTCCTATCTGTCAGATATCGCTGCTGGCGTGATCTGTGGTCTGGGTGCAGACGGTTATTCATACGCTTTACAGACAGCGGTAAAACGCTTGTCACAATCAAACTAAACAAGAGTACGGAACCCACTCATGGATATTCGTAAGATTAAAAAACTGATCGAGCTGGTTGAAGAATCAGGCATCTCCGAACTGGAAATTTCTGAAGGCGAAGAGTCTGTACGCATCAGCCGTGCAGCCCCAGCCGCTAGCTTCCCGGTAATGCAGCAAGCTTATGCTGCGCCAGTGCAGCAGCCTGCGCTTTCCGCAGCCGTTGCGCCAGCCGCAGAAGCCGCACCTGCAGCAGCTGCAGAAATCAGTGGTCACATCGTACGTTCCCCAATGGTTGGTACTTTCTACCGCACCCCGAGCCCGGACGCGAAGGCGTTCATCGAAGTGGGTCAGAAAGTCAACGTAGGCGATACCCTGTGCATCGTTGAAGCGATGAAAATGATGAACCAGATCGAAGCTGACAAGTCAGGTACTGTGAAAGCGATTCTGGTCGAAAGTGGTCAGCCGGTAGAATTTGACGAGCCGCTGGTCGTCATCGAGTAACGAGGCGAACATGCTGGATAAAATTGTTATCGCCAACCGTGGCGAGATTGCACTGCGTATTCTTCGTGCCTGTAAAGAACTGGGCATCAAGACCGTGGCCGTGCACTCAAGCGCGGATCGCGATTTAAAACACGTATTGCTGGCGGATGAGACGGTCTGTATTGGCCCGGCTCCGTCCGTAAAAAGCTATTTGAACATCCCGGCTATCATCAGCGCCGCTGAAATCACCGGCGCGGTGGCAATTCATCCGGGTTACGGCTTCCTCTCTGAGAACGCCAACTTTGCTGAGCAGGTTGAACGCTCTGGCTTTATCTTCATCGGCCCGAAAGCCGACACCATTCGCCTGATGGGCGACAAAGTGTCTGCAATCACCGCCATGAAAAAAGCCGGTGTTCCAACCGTACCCGGCTCTGACGGCCCTCTGACCGACGACATGGATGCTAACCGTGCTCATGCTAAACGCATTGGCTACCCGGTTATCATCAAGGCGTCCGGCGGCGGCGGCGGTCGCGGTATGCGCGTTGTGCGCAGCGATGCTGAACTGGCTCAGTCCATCTCCATGACCAAAGCAGAAGCGAAAGCCGCTTTCAGCAATGACATGGTGTACATGGAAAAATACCTGGAAAACCCACGCCACATCGAAATTCAGGTGCTGGCTGACGGTCAGGGTAACGCCATCTATCTGGCAGAACGTGACTGCTCCATGCAGCGTCGTCACCAGAAAGTGGTCGAAGAAGCGCCAGCACCGGGCATTACCCCGGAACTGCGTCGCTACATCGGCGAGCGTTGCTCCAAAGCGTGTGTCGATATCGGCTATCGCGGTGCGGGTACCTTCGAGTTCCTGTTCGAAAACGGCGAGTTCTATTTCATCGAAATGAACACCCGTATTCAGGTTGAACACCCTGTGACAGAAATGATCACCGGCGTTGACCTGATCAAAGAACAGCTGCGTATCGCAGCCGGTCAGCCTCTGTCCATCAAACAGGAAGAAGTTGTGGTGAAAGGCCATGCGGTGGAATGCCGTATCAACGCCGAGGACCCGAATACCTTCCTGCCAAGCCCGGGTAAAATCACGCGTTTCCACGCGCCGGGTGGCTTTGGTGTGCGTTGGGAGTCTCATATCTACGCCGGTTACACCGTACCGCCGTACTATGACTCAATGATCGGTAAGCTTATCTGCTACGGCGAAAACCGTGACGTGGCGATTGCCCGCATGAAGAACGCCCTGCAGGAGCTGATCATCGACGGTATCAAAACCAACGTCGATCTGCAGATGCGCATCATGAGCGACGAGCACTTCCAGAATGGTGGGACTAACATCCACTATCTTGAGAAGAAACTCGGTCTGCACGAGAAGTAAGACTGCAGCAACGCGAAAAGGCCGGATTATCCGGCCTTTTTTATTTCTGGGGATCGCCAGGCCCCATCATGTACAATCCCCGCTTTCTTCATCCACAAGGGACATAAAATGGACAAGCGTTTTGTTCAGGCCCATAAAGAAGCGCGCTGGGCGCTGTGGCTGACCCTTCTCTATCTTGCCGCCTGGTTAGTAACCGCTTACTTACCTGACTCCGCTATTGGCATCACCGGCCTGCCACACTGGTTTGAAATGGCCTGCCTGCTGGTACCGCTGGTCTTTATCCTGCTGTGCTGGGCAATGGTGAAATTCATTTATCGTGATATTCCGCTGGAGGACGATGATGCAGCTTGAAGTCATTCTGCCGCTTATCGCTTACTTGTTAGTGGTGTTTGGTTTGTCCGTTTACGCCATGCGGAAACGCACGACAGGTAGCTTCCTGAACGAGTATTTCCTCGGTAGCCGCTCGATGGGCGGCGTCGTGCTGGCCATGACGCTGACCGCGACCTACATCAGCGCCAGTTCATTTATCGGTGGACCCGGTGCCGCCTATAAATACGGGTTAGGCTGGGTACTGCTGGCAATGATCCAGCTTCCTGCCGTCTGGCTCTCGCTCGGCATACTGGGCAAAAAATTTGCCATTCTGGCGCGCCGTTATAATGCCGTGACGCTCAACGATATGCTGTTTGCACGTTACCAGAGCCGTTTACTGGTGTGGCTGGCCAGCTTAAGCCTGCTGGTGGCCTTCATTGGCGCGATGACGGTACAGTTTATCGGTGGGGCACGCCTGCTGGAAACGGCTGCCGGGATCCCCTACGAGACAGGTCTGATCATCTTCGGAGTAAGCATTGCGCTGTATACCGCGTTTGGTGGATTCCGCGCCAGCGTGCTGAACGACACGATGCAGGGCATGGTTATGCTTATCGGCACTATCGTCCTGCTGGTCGGCATCGTCCACGCCGCGGGCGGCCTGAGCCATGCGGTTGAAACGCTCGAGGCGATCGATCCAAAACTGGTTTCGCCACAGGGCGCCGATGACATCCTTTCTCCAACATTTATGACCTCGTTCTGGGTATTAGTGTGCTTTGGGGTTATCGGTCTGCCGCATACGGCTGTGCGCTGTATCTCTTATAAAGACAGCAAAGCCGTGCACCGAGGTATCATTATCGGCACTATCGTTGTCGCGATCCTGATGTTTGGTATGCACCTGGCGGGCGCATTAGGGCGCGCGGTGATCCCCGATCTCACCGTGCCGGATCTCGTGATCCCAACGCTGATGGTCAAAGTGCTTCCGCCGTTCGCTGCCGGAATTTTCCTTGCCGCACCGATGGCCGCCATCATGTCGACAATCAACGCTCAGCTGCTGCAAAGTTCCGCTACGATCATTAAAGATCTTTATCTGAACCTGCGCCCGGAGCAGGTCAAAAATGAGCGACGCCTGAAGCGCATGTCGGCCGTTATTACCCTGGTGTTAGGCGCATTGCTGCTGTTAGCCGCATGGCGCCCACCGGAGATGATCATCTGGCTGAACCTGCTCGCGTTTGGCGGCCTTGAAGCCGTCTTCCTGTGGCCGTTGGTATTGGGACTCTACTGGAAGCGCGCGAATGCTGCAGGCGCGCTGAGCGCCATGATTGTCGGCGGCGTGCTTTACGCCGTGCTCGCAACATTTAAAATTCAGTATCTGGGCTTCCATCCGATTGTGCCTTCGTTACTGCTAAGTTTACTGGCGTTTGTGGTGGGAAACCGTTTCGGTCAGCCCGTTCCACAACCCGCTATGATTTCTACTGATAAATAAAGAGTTTTGCCATGCCGTGGATCCAACTAAAACTGAACACAACCGGCGCTAACGCCGAGGAACTGAGCGATGCGCTGATGGAGGCCGGTTCGGTCTCAATCACCTTCCAGGACACGCATGACACGCCGGTCTTTGAGCCGCTGCCGGGCGAAACCCGCCTGTGGGGTGATACCGACGTTATCGGCCTGTTCGATGCGGAAACCGATATGAAAGAGGTGGTTGCCCTTCTGGAAAACCATCCGCTGCTGGGCGCAGGCTTTGTGCATAAAATCGAACAGCTGGAAGACAAAGACTGGGAACGCGAGTGGATGGATAACTTCCACCCGATGCAGTTCGGCAAGCGTCTATGGATTTGCCCAAGCTGGCGCGACGTACCGGACGCGAATGCGGTCAACGTGATGCTCGATCCGGGTCTGGCGTTTGGAACTGGCACCCATCCAACAACCTCACTCTGTTTGCAGTGGCTGGACGGACTGGATCTGGAAGGCAAGACGGTGATCGACTTCGGCTGCGGTTCAGGGATCCTTGCGATTGCTGCCCTGAAACTGGGTGCGGCAAAAGCCATCGGGATCGATATCGATCCGCAGGCGATTCAGGCCAGCCGCGATAATGCCGAGCGTAACGGCGTTTCCGACCGTCTGGAGCTGTATCTGCCTGATGCTCAACCTGAGGCCATGAAAGCCGACGTGGTAGTGGCAAACATCCTGGCTGGCCCATTACGTGAACTGGCACCATTAATCAGCGTGCTGCCCGTTGAGGGCGGTCTGCTGGGGCTTTCTGGTATTCTGGCAAGCCAGGCTGACAGCGTTTGTGAAGCCTATGCCGATCTCTTCGCGCTCGACCCGGTGGTTGAGAAAGAAGAGTGGTGCCGCATTACCGGTCGTAAAAAATAAGCCTTTGGCGTGGTCCTCTGACCACGCCTTTTTCCCTCTGATATTTCTCCCGCCTTTCACCTGTCTCCGCTAAAATAACCACACAAATCATGCGTTTTAATTTTGATTTGAATAATAAAATTCACAGGAAGAATGTAATGAAACACGTTTATGGCAAGGCAGCACTGCTGGCGCTGAGCATGGTCTCGGCTTCCGCTATTGCATCACACTGGAGTTATCAAGGTGAAGGCGCACCGGAGCACTGGGGCGAGCTGGACGAGGCGTACAAGACCTGTAAAAGCGGGTTGAACCAGTCTCCCATTAACATCGATTCCACCGCGAAAGCACACCTATCCCCACTGGAAACACACTATATTGACGGCCCCGTTACGCTGACAAACAACGGACATACTATTCAGGCCGTTGAAAAGGCGGACACCCGCGACAGCATCACCCTCGATAACCAAACCTGGACCTTACAGCAGTTCCACTTCCACGCGCCGAGTGAAAACACGGTGCACGGTAAGGCGTTCGCAATGGAAATGCATCTGGTGCATAAGAACGAGAAGGGTGAGCTGGTGGTGGTTGCCGTGATGTTTAATCAAGGTGCCGCTAACGCTGAGCTGGATAAACTCTGGGGCGTGATGCCGGGCCAGGTTGACCAGAACGTCAGCATCAAGCCAAACCTCGACATGAACCAGCTGCTGCCAAAAGATAAGACGTACTGGCGCTTTAGCGGGTCACTCACCACCCCACCGTGCTCCGAGGGCGTCACCTGGATTGTGCTCAAACATCCGCTGACGGTCTCAGCAGAACAGTTGGGTAAATTCACCCACACGATGCATCACGATAATAACCGTCCGGTACAGTCACTTCATGGCCGCGTCGTCGTTGAATAATGTGCATTTTTCGCGCTGAGATGATGTTCTAAAATGCGACGCAGATCGCAAAGAAGCGGGATAATCTGCTGTTAAAAACAGCAGATTATCCCGCTGATGTGATTCATTTATTCAGAAATGATGATAAGTTACGGGAAATTGTAAGCGCCCATAAAATAACCATTAATGCATAACATAATGATTTAAATGGTGAATAATTTTCACCGAATAGTCTTAGCGGCGATTCCTTGATCTACAGCAGTGGATTGTTCAAAGTTTGGCCTTTCATCTCGTGCAAAAAATGCGTAATATACGCCGCCTTGCAGTCACAGTATGGTCATTTCTTAACTCATGCGCATCGGACACCACCAGCTCAGAAATCGCCTGATCGCAGCGCCAATGGCAGGTATTACCGACCGGCCGTTCAGGACGTTGTGCTACGAGATGGGAGCAGGATTAACCGTTTCCGAGATGATGTCGTCTAACCCACAAGTGTGGGAAAGCGATAAGTCCCGTTTGCGGATGGTACATGTGGATGAGCCAGGTATTCGCACCGTGCAAATTGCCGGAAGCGTGCCTGAAGAGATGGCAGACGCCGCGCGTATCAACGTGGAAAGTGGAGCCCAAATTATTGATATCAATATGGGTTGCCCGGCCAAGAAAGTGAATCGCAAGCTTGCAGGTTCAGCCCTTCTGCAATACCCCGACCAGGTGAAGTCAATCCTGACGGCGGTTGTCAGCGCAGTGGACGTTCCTGTTACGTTAAAGATTCGCACGGGTTGGTCGCCGGAACACCGTAACTGTGTAGAGATTGCCCAACTGGCCGAAGACTGTGGCATTCAGGCCCTGACCATTCATGGACGCACTCGCGCCTGTTTGTTCAACGGTGAAGCTGAATACGACAGCATTCGGGCAGTTAAGCAGAAAGTTTCCATTCCGATTATCGCGAATGGTGACATTACTGACCCGCTTAAAGCCAGAGCTGTGCTCGACTATACGGGAGCTGATGCTCTGATGATAGGACGTGCCGCTCAGGGAAGACCCTGGATCTTTCGGGAAATCCAGCATTATCTGGACACTGGGGAGCTGCTTGCTCCGCTGCCACTGGCAGAGGTCAAGCGCTTGCTTTGTTCGCATGTTCGGGAATTGCATGACCACTACGGTCAGGCAAAAGGGTACCGAATTGCGCGTAAACACGTCTCCTGGTATCTCCAGGAGCACGCTCCTAATGACCAGTTTCGGCGCACATTCAACGCCATAGAGGATGCCAGCGTACAGCTGGAGGCGTTGGAGGCATACTTCGAAAATCTTGCGTAATGAAATAAAGAGCTGACAGAACTATGTTCGAACAACGCGTAAATTCTGACGTACTGACCGTATCTACCGTTAACTCCCAGGACCAGGTAACTCAAAAGCCCCTGCGTGACTCGGTTAAACAGGCACTGAAGAACTATTTTGCTCAACTGAACGGTCAGGATGTTAATGACCTGTATGAGCTGGTACTGGCTGAAGTTGAACAGCCACTGTTGGACATGGTGATGCAATACACCCGCGGTAACCAGACCCGCGCTGCGCTGATGATGGGTATCAACCGTGGTACTCTGCGTAAGAAATTGAAAAAATACGGCATGAACTGATACTAATCAGTTAAATGCTTGTTTAAAAAGGCGCTCTTCGGCATGGGGAAGCGCCTTTTTTATTGCCCATAATGGCAACCGTCAACGCTTTGTAAACCTTCACCTCTCCCGCTTTTAAAGCGCGACTTTTCGTGTATATTTCCAGCACCTTACTGGTTCTTTCCTGCGGAATGGCACAATGATTCGTAAATACTGGTGGCTGGTTGTTTTTGCTGTCTCTGTTTTCATTTTCGATGCGCTGCTGATGCAGTGGATTGAACTGATGAGCACCGAAACCGATAAGTGTCGCAATATGAATTCCGTGAATCCTCTAAAACTGGTCAATTGCTCTGAGCTCGACTAGCCTGCGAACATCGCCAAAAACACGGTAATCACACAGTAAAAACGGGGATTTAAATCCCTTTGAGTCATTACCTTACGGTGATAATGTCTCGCCCTTCCCAACCGCTCTTGCGTAACCTCACACTCGAGTAGAACCGTCCATGCTGGTCAGCCAATACAATCATATCCTGGTAGTCCTCTCCTTTGTTGTTGCCATCCTTGCTGCGTATACCGCGCTGAACATGGCTGCACGCGTTGCCGGGAGCCAGGGCGTCGCTGCCCGCGTCTGGCTGGCTGGCGGCGGTATTGCAATGGGTATTGGCGTGTGGGCCATGCATTTTATCGGCATGCTGGCGATGGACCTCTCCATGAGCATGAGCTACAACGCCACCCTGACGGTGTTATCCATGATTATCGCCGTGGGTTCGTCGCTTTTTGCGCTATGGCTCGTGAGCTGCGAGCAATTACGCTTGCGCCGACTGTTGCCCGGCGCGCTGGTGATGGGAAGCGGTATTGTTGCCATGCATTACACCGGCATGGCGGCGCTGGAAGTGATGCCCGGGATTATCTGGGACAAGGTCTGGGTGGCCATTTCGGTCGCGATTGCGCTTGCCGCTTCACTCGCGGCATTATGGCTGACCTTCCGCCTGCGTCACGAAGCCGCACAGGTCGTGCTGATGCGCATGGGGGCCGCCATCACGATGGGAATTGCAATTGCCGGGATGCACTATGCAGGCATGAAAGCGGCGCAGTTTCCGATGTCCACAATGGTTCACCATGAAGGTATCAACGGGAGCTGGCTGGCGGTGCTGGTCAGCGTCGTCGCACTCTCTATTCTTGGGATCACCCTGCTGGTGTCGATGCTGGATGCCCGCCTTCAGGCACGTACTGCCCTTCTGGCCTCGTCGCTTGCAGAAGCGAACCGGGAACTCGCGCAACTGGCGCTGCACGATACCCTGACACGTTTGCCCAACCGTATCCTGCTGGAAGACAGACTCGATCAGGCTATCAGTAAAGCAGACCGCGAGGGTACGCACTTTGCGCTGATGTTCATGGATCTCGACGGGTTTAAAACCATCAATGACGCCTACGGGCATGATGTCGGCGATAAACTCCTGGTCGCCGTGACGGAGCGTTTATTGCTGCCACTGAAGGGCCAGTTCACTCTCGCCCGTATCGGTGGCGATGAATTTGTTCTGCTGGCGGAGAGTGAAGGCCCGGATGATGCGGCCTCGCTGGCCAATTCGCTGGTTCGCGCTATAGATAACCCGTTCAACCTGGAACCTTATGAACTGGTGGTGACCCTCAGCATTGGGATCGCGCTTTACCCGCATGACGGCAAAACCGATCGCGAGCTGATGTTCAATGCCGATGCGGCGATGTACCACACAAAACATATGGGCCGGAACGGGTATCATTTTTTCCAGCCCTCCATGAATACGCTGGCGCAGACCCATCTGCAGTTGATGAACGATCTGTGGCTGGCCATCGATCGCGATGAGCTTCGTTTGCTCTATCAGCCTAAGTTCCATGCACCTGCAGGCCCCCTCCTCGGTTTTGAAGCAC
Source organism: Enterobacter sp. ENT02 (assembly GCF_019219165.1). Taxonomy (NCBI): domain Bacteria; kingdom Pseudomonadati; phylum Pseudomonadota; class Gammaproteobacteria; order Enterobacterales; family Enterobacteriaceae; genus Enterobacter; species Enterobacter sp. ENT02. The sequence goes on along the minus strand of NZ_JAHUWD010000003.1, from coordinate 11,547 downwards.
TACTACGCTGGCAGCATCCGAAGCAGGGATTATTGACGCCCGAACTCTTCCTGCCGCTGGCAGAAAAAACGGGTCTGATTATTCCCATCGGTAACTGGGTTATCAATGAAGCCTGTCGCCAGTTGCGTGAGTGGCACCTACAGGGGCACCGTAACTGGTCGATGGCGGTGAACCTGTCGACGCTGCAGTTTGAACAACCTTCACTGGTAAAAACGGTGCTCGACTGCCTGACCCGTCACGACGTCCCTCCGGAAATGCTGATCCTCGAAGTGACCGAAACCACAGCGATGAGCAACCCTGACGAAAGCGTGCGGGTACTGACAGAACTGACCAATGCCGGGGTGAAAGCCTCCATTGATGACTTCGGAACCGGGTATTCAAGCCTGCTATACCTTAAGCGCCTACCCGCCAGTGAACTGAAAATTGATCGTGCTTTTGTGCAGGAATTGAGTGGGGAAAGTGAAGATGCCACCATTGTCTCAGCCATCGTGGCGCTGGCAAAAACGCTCAATCTAAAAGTGGTGGCGGAGGGTGTGGAAACCGAAGCACAGCAAACGTTTTTGACAGAGCTGGGCTGTCACACGCTCCAGGGTTATCTGTTAGGTAAGCCGGTCAGTGCTCAAACCATTGAGGCACTTTGTGAACATGGGGAGATGTTGCCCGGCGCGGAAGTATAAACGTCATCCTGCGGCGACACCCGTATCACAGGGAGTGTCCCCAGGATGTTGTCGACCAGAGCGGGGGCCTGCTGATAAAGATTAAAACTGTCGCTATTCATTAACCAGTTTTTAATTATCCCGCTAAAAAAGCCATGGAGAACGATCAGCGTCAAATCAACATTAACCTGCGGTGAAATCACTTTCCGTGAAATGCAATTCTCCAGCGTCGCGCGCAGATAATCATTGTTAAAACCAATACGATTACGAATTTCACATTCTGAAATCATATCATTTTTAAATTCACATTTATGATACAGAATTTGTAAAAGCGCACACTGCCGTGGTTCACGCGCGATATATTGCAACGCTGTGATAAATTGCTCACGGAGCATTAACAACGGGTCATCATTTTCGGTGAGAGAAAGCCTGTCACGAATAATTTCACGCAGGGGGATCTGCTGCTCCCAAATGGCATTAAATATTTCGGCTTTACTGGAAAAATGCCAGTATACTGCGCCGCGCGTAACCTTTGCGGCATCAGCGATGTCCGTAAGCGTCGTGTTGGCTACGCCACGGGTAGCAAACTCAGCGATTGCCGCCTCGATCAGCAATTGCCGGGTTTTCTGGGCATCTTCTTTCTTTTTACGCGCCATAGACAGTTACTCGTTATTTACACGTTGAAGACTTAATTTTGGAGTCAGGTAACAAAGTATTCCCTAAAAACGGTTTTAATTTTGCACAAAAAAAGTCAATCCTCTTAATTTATAATTAAGGTGAATGAATGAAAGCAATTAAATTCACCCTAGATATGAATGAGACCATTAAATCCCATTTACTTGATTATTCATGAGTAAGTATATCGTCTAATGGACCCGGTCTGATTCTGATTTTTGTCTTCCCCCCTCTTCATTCGCACTTATAAATTAAAAAACATTAAATACCCTCATTATTATATGCAGCTACATTTTTGTATTTGTACCCTACCCCTGTCACCGATTTATGGCAAATATCGGTTAATGGGTAGTTAAAGGAACAGTAATGACGAATCATTTCAGACTCTTACCCTTAGCCGGTTTTATTGTCTGCGCCGCACTGCTCACCGGATGCGATGGGCAGGAAAACCAGCAACAACATCCACAAGCCCCTCAGGTGAGTGTACACATTGTGAAAAGCGCGCCACTGGCAGTCACAACGGAACTTCCTGGCAGGACAGATGCGTATCGCGTTGCGGAGGTTCGTCCTCAGGTTAGCGGCATCATTCTGCGCCGTAACTTCACAGAAGGCAGTGATGTGAAGGCAGGCGACTCCCTTTATCAAATCGATCCTGCAACGTATCAGGCGGCCTATGACAGTGCGAAAGGCGAACTGGCGAAAGCGCAGGCGGCAGCGAATATTGCGCATCTGACGGTGAAACGCTATGTCCCGCTGGTCGGCACCCAGTATGTCAGCAAGCAGGAATACGATCAGGCAGTGGCGACGGCGCAACAGGCCGATGCCAGCGTCGTTGCCGCGAAGGCCGGTGTTGAAAGCGCGCGCATCAATCTTGCCTATACCAAAGTAACATCACCCATCAACGGACGTATCGGCAAATCCAGCGTCACCGAAGGGGCTCTCGTCACTAACGGGCAGGCTACCGCCCTGGCAACGGTACAGCAGCTTGATCCCATCTACGTCGATGTGACTCAGTCCAGCAATGATTTTATGCGCCTGAAACAGACCAGCCTGGAAAAAGGGGACGCTACCAGCACCGTTGAGCTGTTGATGGAAAACGGTCAGCCATACCCGCAGAAGGGTATGCTGCAGTTTTCGGATGTGACGGTCGACGAAAGCACCGGTTCGATTACCCTGCGCGCGATCTTCCCGAATCCTCAGCATCAACTCTTACCCGGTATGTTTGTCCGCGCGCGCATTGATGAAGGCACACAGCCGGATGCCATTTTGGTTCCGCAGCAGGGCGTCACCCGTACACCGCGCGGTGACGCAACGGTGATGGTGGTTAACGATAAAAACCAGGTTGAATCGCGTACCGTCGTTGCACCTCAGGCGATTGGCGACCGCTGGCTGGTGACGGAAGGGCTGAAAAATGGCGACCGCGTGATTGTCAGCGGCCTGCAAAAAGTCCGTCCTGGCGTCACCGTCGTGGCGACACCTGATACCGCTGCCACGCCAGCCAGTTAAGGACAACGACATGGCTAATTTCTTTATTCAAAGGCCGGTTTTCGCCTGGGTACTCGCTATTATTTTGATGATTGCGGGCGGGCTGGCTATTCTGAAACTGCCCGTTGCGCAGTATCCGACCATCGCCCCTCCTGCTGTTGCCATCACAGCAACCTACCCTGGCGCTGACGCCCAGACGGTGCAGGATACCGTGACGCAGGTTATCGAGCAGAACATGAACGGCATCGATAATCTGATGTATATGTCGTCCACCAGCGATTCTGCGGGTAACGTCACCATCACTCTGACCTTTGAGTCGGGTACAGACCCGGACATCGCGCAGGTTCAGGTTCAAAACAAACTTCAGCTCGCCATGCCGCTGCTGCCACAAGAAGTACAGCAGCAAGGGATTGGCGTTGAAAAATCCAGCAGTAGCTTCCTGCTGGTTGCGGGCTTTGTGTCGGACAATAAAAACCTGACTCAGGATGATATCTCTGACTACGTCGCTTCGAATGTGAAAGATGCGATTAGTCGCACAACGGGTGTTGGTGATGTGCAGCTGTTCGGTGCGCAATATGCGATGCGTATCTGGCTTGACAGCAATGCGATGAATAAATACCAGCTGACGCCTCTGGATATTATCAATCAACTGAAAACGCAGAATGACCAGATTGCGGCCGGTCAGCTAGGTGGAACGCCATCTGTTCCGGGCCAGCAATTGAACGCCTCTATCATCGCGCAAACCCGCCTAAAATCGCCGGAAGAGTTTGGCCGCGTGACGCTGAAGGTAAACCAGGACGGCTCCATGGTGCACCTGAAGGATGTGGCTCGCATTGAGCTGGGCGGCGAAAACTACAACATGGTCACCAGGATCAACGGGCAGGCGGCTACGGGTCTCGGGATCAAGCTGGCAACCGGGGCAAACGCGCTGGATACGGCGGCAGCAATTAAGAGTAAGCTGGCACAGCTGCAGCAATTCTTTCCGCAGGGAATGAAGGTTGTCTATCCCTATGACACCACGCCGTTCGTGAAAATCTCCATTCACGAAGTGGTGAAAACCCTGTTCGAGGCGATTGTTCTCGTCTTCCTCGTCATGTATTTGTTCCTGCAAAACCTGCGGGCAACGCTCATTCCTACGATTGCGGTTCCGGTCGTTCTGTTGGGGACCTTCGCGGTTCTGGCGGCATTCGGTTTCTCCATCAATACCCTGACGATGTTTGGGATGGTGCTGGCGATAGGCCTTTTGGTCGATGATGCGATTGTGGTTGTTGAGAACGTCGAACGCGTCATGGTTGAGGACAAGCTGCCGCCAAAAGAGGCAACACAGAAGTCGATGGAGCAGATCCAGGGCGCACTGGTCGGTATCGCCATGGTGCTTTCGGCAGTATTCATCCCGATGGCCTTTTTTGGCGGCTCGACGGGGGCCATCTATCGCCAGTTCTCGCTCACCATTGTCTCTGCGATGGCGCTGTCCGTACTGGTTGCACTGATCCTCACCCCTGCCCTTTGCGCCACATTGCTCAAGCCCGCGTCCAGTGAACATCACGAGAAGAAAGGTGGCTTCTTTGGCTGGTTCAATACCCTCTTTGATAAGAGTGTGGAACACTACAGTAACAGCGTGAGCGGTATTCTTCGCAAGACCGGACGCTACCTGGTGGTGTACGTGCTTATCGTCGGCGGCATGGCGGTACTGTTCCTGCGCTTGCCGACCTCCTTTCTGCCTGAAGAGGATCAGGGGGTGTTTATGACGATGGTTCAGCTTCCTGCCGGAGCAACCCAGACACGTACGCAGCAAGTTCTCGATCAGGTTCAGGACTACTACCTGACCAAAGAGAAAGCGAATGTTGAGTCCGTCTTTACCGTTAATGGTTTTAGCTTTAGCGGCCAGGGGCAAAACTCCGGTATCGCCTTCGTCAGCCTGAAACCCTGGGAAGAACGCCCGGGTGAGAAGAATAGCGTTGAAGCCATTGTGGGTCGCGCGACGAAAGCGTTCAGCCAGATAAAAGATGGCCTCGTATTTCCCTTTAACCTGCCTGCAATTATCGAGTTAGGTACTGCAACGGGATTCGATTTCGAACTGATCGATCAGGCCAACCTGGGACATGCGCAGTTAACTCAGGCGCGTAACAAACTGCTCGGCATGGTAAAGGAGCACCCCGACCTGCTGGTTCGAGTGCGACCTAACGGTCTGGAAGATACCCCTCAGTTCAAACTGGATGTCGATCAGGAGAAAGCACAGGCCCTGGGCATCAGCCTCTCTGATGTCAACCAGACGATCTCGACGGCATTAGGGGGCACTTACGTAAATGACTTTATCGATCATGGCCGCGTGAAAAAAGTGTACGTTCAGGCCGATGCCCGCTTCCGCATGTTGCCGGGAGACATCAGCAACCTTTACGTGCGTAGCGCAAATGGCGAAATGGTACCGTTCTCAGCCTTTAGCAACGCCCACTGGGTGTATGGTTCTCCTCGCCTTGAACGCTACAACGGCATGCCATCAATGGAGATCCTCGGTGAATCCGCACCGGGAAAAAGTACCGGTGAAGCAATGGTCATGATGGAGAGCCTCGCCTCAAAACTGCCTTCTGGCATCGGCTACGACTGGACGGGTATGTCATTTCAGGAACGACTTTCAGGCAACCAGGCACCAGCGTTGTATGCTATCTCACTGATAGTGGTGTTCTTATGCCTGGCTGCGCTGTATGAGAGTTGGTCTATTCCATTCTCCGTCATGCTGGTTGTGCCATTGGGGGTAATTGGTGCGCTTCTCGCAGCATCATTGCGAGGACTGAACAATGACGTCTATTTCCAGGTCGGCCTTCTGACAACAATTGGATTATCGGCCAAAAATGCCATCCTGATTGTCGAGTTTGCCAAAGACCTGATGGAGAAGGAGGGCAAAGGGATAATTGAAGCGACGCTGGAAGCCTCCCGGATGCGCCTTCGTCCTATCCTGATGACTTCTCTGGCCTTTATTTTGGGTGTCATGCCGTTGGTAATGAGCAGCGGTGCCGGGAGCGGCGCGCAAAACGCTGTCGGGACGGGTGTAATGGGAGGCATGCTATCTGCAACGCTTTTGGCTATCTTCTTCGTACCCGTATTCTTTGTAGTTGTCCGTCGGCGATTCACAAACCATAAACAATAACCATTACTAAAAGGCACCTCTGGTGCCTTTTTATTTAAGGTAAACAACAGTTTTAAATTTTTACAGCTTCATATTTTCTCCATTAATTCTTTTTGTCGCTCAGTTTTCTCCATGATTTTTACAATTCACATAATTTGAGATTATTCCCCCTGCAACGCGAACTTCTACCGGTGGTAAAATAGCCACTAATTCGTTAATTGCCGCTTTGGCTTTATGGCGAATGTGAGAAAACACTGAGGTAACATCATGAAAAGATTCATTTCCGTTGCACTTCTCGCTGCGCTGCTTGCTGGTTGCGCGCACGATTCTCCATGTGTACCGGTATACGACGATCAAGGCCGACTGGTTCATACCAACACCTGCATGAAAGGCACCACCCAGGATAACTGGGAAACAGCCGGTGCTATCGCTGGCGGTGCTGCCGCAATAGCGGGTCTGACGCTGGGTATCGTGGCTCTGACCAAATAACCACTGGGGCATGACTCATTCCTGAAAGCGCGGCTCTGTCCGCGCTTTTGCTTTTAAATAGTGCACTAATTTCATATAAGTAAAAAAAGAGCCCTCTTTTATTCACGCCTGGTATTTTTTATAAGATTTACGTCACATCTTTATTGCTTATCCTGACGAATTATCAATTCCATCGTGATGATATTCACATATTAAATCCATTTAATACCCTGCCAATATTCACGGCTGAAACTACCTCTGGCTTTAACCTTATCCTTCAACCAACTTTTGCTCTAATTTGTGGCGCAGGTTGGAATTTCGCACCGTTTCGGGGCATTCGATTTATTTAAGCCTGTCTACACTCAGCATTATGCGTTCACTTGTCTTTATTTAATTGAGCGCAAAACCTGGCATTACGTTTGCTTTATAAACGTTGGCCAAAGCCACAGACAGGTAAAAGCGTTTTAAAACGCCTCTATAACGATAAATTTCGCCACACAGGATCCATTATGAAAAAGACGATGATAGCCAGCCTGGCCGCCGCGAGCGTGTTGTTTGCTGTAGCCGGACAGGCGCAGGCGGGCACGACGCTTGATGCCGTTAAAAAGAAAGGTTTTGTACAATGTGGTATCAGTGACGGTTTGCCAGGCTTTTCCTATGCCGACGCGAACGGCAAGTTTACCGGTATTGACGTTGATGTCTGCCGTGGCGTTGCCGCAGCGGTTTTCGGTGATGACAGCAAAGTAAAATATACCCCACTGACGGCGAAAGAACGTTTCACTGCGCTACAGTCTGGCGAAGTTGATATGCTCTCCCGCAATACGACCTGGACCTCCTCGCGCGACGCGGGAATGGGCATGTCATTTACCGGCGTCACCTATTACGACGGCATCGGCTTCCTTACTCACAATAAAGCCGGTCTGAAAAGCGCTAAAGAGCTGGATGGTGCGACCGTGTGCATCCAGGCGGGTACTGACACAGAGCTTAACGTCGCGGACTACTTCAAATCCAATAAAATGAAGTACACCCCAGTCACCTTTGATCGCTCCGATGAGTCGGCTAAGGCGCTGGAGTCGGGCCGTTGCGATACCCTGGCGTCTGACCAGTCACAGCTCTACGCATTACGCATCAAATTGAGCAACCCTGCCGAGTGGATTGTCCTGCCTGAAGTGATCTCCAAAGAGCCTCTTGGCCCCGTCGTTCGCCGCGGCGATGAGGACTGGTTCTCCATCGTTCGCTGGACATTGTTTGCCATGCTGAACGCCGAAGAGATGGGCATCAGCTCGAAAAACGTCGATGAGAAAACCGCTAATCCGTCCACGCCGGATATGGCACATCTTCTGGGCAAAGAGGGTGATTTCGGCAAGGACCTGAAGCTGGATAACAAGTGGGCTTATAACATCATTAAACAGGTCGGTAACTATGCCGAGATCTTTGAGCGCAACGTGGGTTCGGAAAGCCCGCTGAAGATCAAACGCGGCCAGAACAATCTCTGGAATAACGGCGGTATTCAGTACGCACCGCCTGTACGTTAAGTCTTTGCTGTAACGGGCACTGCAAGCGCAGTGCCCAGTCCAGAGTCATGGTTACCGAGGTTTTTTATGTCCCATCGCCGCTTAGCCGTAAAAGGATCGCTGTCCTTTTCTCATCCCGCGGTCCGCGCCTGGCTTTTCCAGATTATTGCTGTTGTCGTGGTTGTGGTTATCGCCATTTATTTAATCCACAACACCGTTACCAACCTGAATAACCGAGGCATCACCTCGGGTTTTGCGTTTCTGGATCGCAGCGCGGGTTTTGGCATTGTTCAGCATCTTGTTGATTATCAGGAAGGCGATACGTATGGACGCGTATTCATCGTAGGTCTGCTGAATACGCTGCTGGTGTCAGCGCTCTGTATTGTGTTCGCTTCCGTACTCGGCTTTTTCCTTGGTCTGGCCCGACTTTCTGAAAACTGGCTGCTGCGGAAACTGTCGACCATTTATATCGAAACCTTTCGTAATATCCCGCCACTGCTGCAGATTTTCTTCTGGTATTTCGCTGTCCTGCGTAACCTTCCCGGTCCACGCCAGGCCGTGGATGCTTTCGATCTTCTTTTTCTGAGCAACCGCGGGTTATACATACCCTCTCCGCAGGTCGCCGAAGGGCTTTATGCCTTCATCATCGCAATAATTATCGCACTCGCGATTTCTGTCGGCGTGTTCCGCTATAACCGTAAGCATCAGATCAAAACCGGGCAGTTGCGTAAAACATGGCCGGTTGGCGCTGCACTGATTATTGGCCTGCCGTCAGTCGCCCACTGGTTATTTGGCGCAGCCTTGCACTGGGATATTCCGCATCTGCGTGGTTTTAACTTCCAGGGCGGTATGGTGTTAATTCCGGAACTGGCCGCACTGACGCTGGCGCTCTCGATTTATACCTCCGCATTTATTGCGGAAATCATCCGCTCCGGGATCCAGGCTGTCCCTTACGGACAGCACGAGGCGGCGCGCTCACTGGGCTTGCCAAATACCGTGACGCTTCGCCAGGTCATTATTCCGCAGGCTTTACGGGTCATCATCCCGCCACTGACCAGCCAGTACCTCAATATTGTCAAAAACTCATCACTGGCCGCAGCCATCGGCTACCCCGATATGGTGTCACTGTTCGCTGGGACCGTGCTTAACCAAACCGGGCAAGCGATTGAAACCATTGCCATTACCATGTCTGTTTATCTGATCATCAGTCTGATGATTTCATTATTGATGAACCTTTATAACCGCCGTATAGCACTGGTTGAGCGCTAAGGATCCATGATGACAAAAGCGATATTGTCGCACTCCTCGCGTCCTGCCAGCACAACAGGTGGGCGCTTCATTATCTGGGCACGTAAGAACCTGTTCTCCAGCTGGAGTAACAGCCTGCTGACCATTGTGTGCCTGTGGTTAATCTGGGAACTGATCCCGCCGCTGCTTAACTGGGCTTTCCTGCAGGCGAACTGGGTGGGCTCCACACGCGCGGATTGTACGAAAGCGGGTGCATGCTGGGTCTTTATCCACGAACGTTTTGGTCAGTTCATGTATGGATTGTACCCACATGAACAGCGCTGGCGGATTAATCTGGCGCTGGTTATCGGTCTGCTCTCCATCGCCGTAATGTTCTGGAAAAAGCTTCCTCACCGTGGCCGATACATTGCGAGCTGGGCTGTTGTTTATCCGATTATTGTTTGGGTGTTGTTGTATGGCGGTTTTCTGGGGCTCGAGCGTGTTGAAACCCGTCAGTGGGGCGGACTGACGCTGACGCTCATTATTGCTTCTGTGGGGATCGCTGGCGCTCTGCCGTGGGGGATTTTACTGGCTCTGGGACGGCGTTCAAAAATGCCGGTCGTACGCGTTCTCTCCGTTATTTTCATAGAGTTCTGGCGTGGCGTACCGCTTATCACCGTTCTGTTTATGTCGTCGGTCATGCTGCCGCTGTTTATGGCAGAAGGCACAACGATAGACAAACTGATCCGCGCCCTGGTCGGGGTGATTCTGTTTCAGTCAGCCTACGTTGCTGAGGTTGTGCGTGGTGGTCTGCAGGCATTGCCTAAAGGCCAGTACGAAGCCGCTGAATCCCTGGCACTCGGTTACTGGAAAACGCAGGGTCTGGTCATTCTCCCGCAAGCACTCAAGCTGGTCATTCCTGGTCTGGTCAACACGATCATTGCCCTCTTCAAAGATACCAGCCTGGTGATCATCATCGGATTGTTCGATCTCTTTAGCAGCGTGCAGCAGGCTACCGTTGACCCTGTCTGGCTGGGTATGTCCACCGAGGGATATGTCTTCGCTGCTCTGATCTACTGGATCTTCTGTTTTAGCATGTCGCGCTATAGCCAGCATCTGGAAAAGCGCTTTAACACCGGGCGTACACCGCACTGAGGAAATTATGAGCCAGATTACTATGACACCTGCCGACGCGATGATTACGCTGGAAAACGTCAATAAATGGTACGGACAATTTCATGTCCTGAAGGATATCAATCTCAAGGTGAAGCAGGGCGAACGTATCGTACTTTGTGGTCCTTCCGGTTCAGGGAAATCCACAACTATTCGCTGTATTAACCATCTTGAAGAACATCAGCAGGGGCGTATTGTGGTTGATGGTATCGAGTTGAATGAAGATATTCGCAATATCGACCGTGTACGACAGGAAGTGGGGATGGTGTTCCAGCACTTCAATCTGTTCCCGCATCTGACCGTTTTGCAAAACTGCACGCTGGCCCCCATTTGGGTTCAAAAGATGCCGAAAAAAGAGGCCGAAGCGTTGGCAATGCATTATCTGGAGCGTGTGCGCATTGCTGAACATGCCAATAAATTCCCTGGGCAGATATCCGGCGGTCAGCAGCAGCGTGTGGCCATCGCCCGTTCCCTGTGCATGAAACCTAAGATAATGTTATTTGATGAGCCTACATCAGCCTTGGATCCAGAAATGGTGAAAGAGGTGCTGGATACCATGATTGGGCTGGCGCAATCCGGGATGACGATGCTGTGCGTGACGCATGAGATGGGGTTTGCCAGAACTGTCGCTGACAGGGTGATCTTTATGGATCGTGGAGAGATTGTCGAACAGGCACCCCCGGATGAGTTCTTTGCGCATCCGAAGTCAGAACGCACGCGGGCATTTTTATCGCAGGTGATTCATTAATTGTTTGTTATGCCGGGTGGCGGCTTCGCCTTACCCGGCCTACAGTTTGTGTAGCGTAGAAACGCAAAAAGGCCATCCTTTCGGATGGCCTTCTCACTTATTTGATGTCTGGCAGTTCCCTACTCTCACATGGGGAGACCCCACACTACCATCGGCGCTACGGCGTTTCACTTCTGAGTTCGGCATGGGGTCAGGTGGGACCACCGCGCTAAAGCCGCCAGACAAATTCTTTTACTTCTTGCCGAACTTTAACCTAAGTATAAAGTGGTGCTGATACCCAGAGTCGAACTGGGGACCTCACCCTTACCAAGGGTGCGCTCTACCAACTGAGCCATATCAGCACGCTAAATTTGATGCCTGGCAGTTCCCTACTCTCACATGGGGAGACCCCACACTACCATCGGCGCTACGGCGTTTCACTTCTGAGTTCGGCATGGGGTCAGGTGGGACCACCGCGCTAAAGCCGCCAGGCAAATT
>NZ_JAHUWD010000039.1:0-255 GCF_019219165.1 Enterobacter sp. ENT02 | reverse complement strand
AAGAGGAAAGCGTAATATACGCCACCTCGCAACGGTGAGCGAAAGCCGCGTTGCACTGCTCTTTAACAATTTATCAGACAATCTGTGTGGGCACTCAAAGTGACATGGATTCTTAACGTCGCAAGACGAAAAATGAATACCAAGTCTCTGAGTGAACATACGTAATTCATTACGAAGTTTAATTCACGAGCATCAAACTTAAATTGAAGAGTTTGATCATGGCTCAGATTGAACGCTGGCGGCAGGCCTAACACA
>NZ_JAHUWD010000038.1:0-255 GCF_019219165.1 Enterobacter sp. ENT02 | reverse complement strand
ACCGAGATTCCCCCAGTAGCGGCGAGCGAACGGGGAGCAGCCCAGAGTCTGAATCAGCTTGTGTGTTAGTGGAAGCGTCTGGAAAGTCGCACGGTACAGGGTGATAGTCCCGTACACGAAAGCACACTTGCTGTGAACTCGAAGAGTAGGGCGGGACACGTGGTATCCTGTCTGAATATGGGGGGACCATCCTCCAAGGCTAAATACTCCTGACTGACCGATAGTGAACCAGTACCGTGAGGGAAAGGCGAAAAG
>NZ_JAHUWD010000037.1:0-255 GCF_019219165.1 Enterobacter sp. ENT02 | reverse complement strand
GCAGTGTACCCGCGGCAAGACGGAAAGACCCCGTGAACCTTTACTATAGCTTGACACTGAACACTGGTCCTTGATGTGTAGGATAGGTGGGAGGCTTTGAAGCGTGGACGCCAGTCTGCGTGGAGCCAACCTTGAAATACCACCCTTTAATGGCTGGTGTTCTAACGTAGACCCGTAATCCGGGTTGCGGACAGTGTCTGGTGGGTAGTTTGACTGGGGCGGTCTCCTCCCAAAGAGTAACGGAGGAGCACGAAG
>NZ_JAHUWD010000036.1:0-255 GCF_019219165.1 Enterobacter sp. ENT02 | reverse complement strand
CTTCGTGCTCCTCCGTTACTCTTTGGGAGGAGACCGCCCCAGTCAAACTACCCACCAGACACTGTCCGCAACCCGGATTACGGGTCTACGTTAGAACACCAGCCATTAAAGGGTGGTATTTCAAGGTCGGCTCCACGCAGACTGGCGTCCACGCTTCAAAGCCTCCCACCTATCCTACACATCAAGGACCAGTGTTCAGTGTCAAGCTATAGTAAAGGTTCACGGGGTCTTTCCGTCTTGCCGCGGGTACACTGC
>NZ_JAHUWD010000035.1:0-257 GCF_019219165.1 Enterobacter sp. ENT02 | reverse complement strand
TCATCAAATTGCGAAAATTTGAGAGACTCGAACACACATAACATGTGTGTCGTTTCAATTTTCAGCTTGATCCAGATTTTTAAAGAGCAAATATCTCAAACGTCACCCGAAGATGAGTTTTGAGATATTAAGGCAGGTGACTTTCACTCACGAACCAGCAAGTGGCGTCCCCTAGGGGATTCGAACCCCTGTTACCGCCGTGAAAGGGCGGTGTCCTGGGCCTCTAGACGAAGGGGACACTGAAGTCTCAATCGCAA
>NZ_JAHUWD010000034.1:0-262 GCF_019219165.1 Enterobacter sp. ENT02 | reverse complement strand
GTCTTCCGGCGTGCGGGCTTTTCACCCGCATTATCGTTACTTATGTCAGCATTCGCACTTCTGATACCTCCAGCAACCCTCACAGGCCACCTTCAACGGCTTACAGAACGCTCCCCTACCCAACAACGCATAAGCGTCGCTGCCGCAGCTTCGGTGCATGGTTTAGCCCCGTTACATCTTCCGCGCAGGCCGACTCGACCAGTGAGCTATTACGCTTTCTTTAAATGATGGCTGCTTCTAAGCCAACATCCTGGCTGTCTGT
>NZ_JAHUWD010000033.1:0-267 GCF_019219165.1 Enterobacter sp. ENT02 | reverse complement strand
AAGGCAGGCGCTCTCCCAGCTGAGCTATAACCCCATCGTATACACTAATCTCTGTACCGGTAATGCTTTCTGAGACAAGGCGTGGAATAACGAAGCATACTGAAGTATGCGAGTTGTTCCGCAACGCAGTATCAGAAAGTATTTGGTAGGCCTGAGTGGACTTGAACCACCGACCTCACCCTTATCAGGGGTGCGCTCTAACCACCTGAGCTACAAGCCTGCAGAGATTTTTACTGCTATTTTCATCAGACAATCTGTGTGAGCACT
>NZ_JAHUWD010000032.1:0-267 GCF_019219165.1 Enterobacter sp. ENT02 | reverse complement strand
AGTGCTCACACAGATTGTCTGATGAAAATAGCAGTAAAAATCTCTGCAGGCTTGTAGCTCAGGTGGTTAGAGCGCACCCCTGATAAGGGTGAGGTCGGTGGTTCAAGTCCACTCAGGCCTACCAAATGCTTCCTGATTCCGCGTTGCGGAACAACTCGCATACTTCAGTATGCTTCGTTATTCCACGCCTTGTCTCAGAAAGCATTACCGGTACAGAGATTAGTGTATACGATGGGGTTATAGCTCAGCTGGGAGAGCGCCTGCCTT
>NZ_JAHUWD010000031.1:0-278 GCF_019219165.1 Enterobacter sp. ENT02 | reverse complement strand
GCGAGGCCGAAAGGCGTAGTCGATGGGAAACAGGTTAATATTCCTGTACTTGGTGTTACTGCGAAGGGGGGACGGAGAAGGCTATGTTAGCCGGGCGACGGTTGTCCCGGTTTAAGCATGTAGGCGGAGAGTTTAGGTAAATCCGGACTCTTTTTAACGCTGAGGTGTGATGACGAGGCACTACGGTGCTGAAGTAACAAATGCCCTGCTTCCAGGAAAAGCCTCTAAGCATCAGGTAACATCAAATCGTACCCCAAACCGACACAGGTGGTCAGGTA
>NZ_JAHUWD010000030.1:0-289 GCF_019219165.1 Enterobacter sp. ENT02 | reverse complement strand
TTACCACTTTGTGATTCATGACTGGGGTGAAGTCGTAACAAGGTAACCGTAGGGGAACCTGCGGTTGGATCACCTCCTTACCTTAAAGAACCTGCCTTTGTAGTGCTCACACAGATTGTCTGATGAATGATGAACTTCTGAATGTACTTTTGAGTGCATTAAGAAGTTTTGCTCTTTAAAAATCTGGATCAAGCTGAAAATTGAAACGACACACATGTTATGTGTGTTCGAGTCTCTCAAATTTTCGCAATTTGATGATGAATCGAAAGAAACATCTTCGGGTTGTGAG